>NZ_ABCQ01000044.1 GCF_000170855.1 Moritella sp. PE36
GCTTTGGTGGCAGGCTCACATCGGTAAAATCATTGGAGACAAGGGCGTACGTCGTATTTATCAATATGTCAGTGAACGCCAATTCTATGCGGGTTCATTTAGTTTTTTAGGGAACTGGCCACTAAAAGATGATAATAACCCAGCCATTAATCAAGATGATATGTGGGTTTGTTGTGGAATCGGCACGAAGAATTATCCCGTCTCGACAGGTATTTTATTGTGGCATGAGCAGTTGTCCTTAGGGTTAAAGTTACACCCCTATATTGCGCAAGATATCGAGACCACAGATGGGTTAATGCAGAGCTGGAAGCAGCATCTGTTACAAGGTGATTTACTGACGACAGAAGAAACGACTGCGAGTACCAGTCGCGATGATGCTATCATTGATACAGCAATCGCAGAGGCGACGGCTCAGGTAGTCAAATTAACCAAAACAAAGCATTCTATTAAGTTAGCAAAGGCAACACATTATAGTAAATTAAAGCAGGGGCTCCGACCTAAGATCCATAGCGGTGTGCAGCAGGTCAAAACAAGGTTATCGCCACATTGGAAAAAGGGACAGGCATTATTTATTCGGCATAAAAAAGTATCAATCCCGCTTTCTATTATTGCATTCAGCTTTATTTGCATGACCCTGCTATCTGTTATTCGGCCGCAAAGCCAAATTAACCCTGAGATTAATCGCTTTCCTTCCGTACGTTATATGGATGTGGCTTTTAACGATGCTGTGATCCCTATTTTTAGCCGTGGTATCGTTGCTGCAAAAACGCAAATCAAGCTAAATTCGGAAGTGACTGCAAGGGTTAAATCAGTTGCTGATAACTTCACCGCGGGTGGTTATTTTAATGCTGGCGATGTGCTGTTATCTATGGATGATGAAGCGTACAAACTTGAAGTGATTAAAAAGAAGCAGGCCGTGGATGGTGCATTACTACACTTAGCTGAAGCTAAAGCAAAAGCCCATGTAGCGCGAAGTGGGCTTGCGCGTAAAGCCACCAGTTTTGCCCGTCACATTCCGCAAATTAATGATGCTAAAAGTCGGGTTAAGGCGGCTGAGGCGGACTTACGTTTAGCCAATATAAAACTAGAGCGAGCGGTAATTAAAGCGCCGTTTTCTGGTCGGGTTAAAGCGGTGAGTGTTGGTCGCGGTCAATTAGTTAATTCGGGCGAAGTCATTGGTGAAATATACTCGTTAGATAAGATGCATGTACGTCTGCCTGTTGCGGATAAATATTTAACCTTGCTGGATTTACCATTCAAAGTCACGGCGTTTACGAATGATAACAATACCGAAGTTGTTGTCGCTGGTTCCAGAGTCGAACGTCCTCGGGTTACCCTTTCTGTGCGGGTGAATAATAAACGCTATCAATGGCAAGGGATGATTACGGGTACTGAAGGTGGATTAGCCGAGAATAGATTGCAGTACGTCATTGCCGAGGTATTAAACGATCCGGATCAACCGTTATATTTACAACCCGGTCGATTTGTGACTGCCGAAATTGCTGGTCGTGAGTTTGAACAAGTGGTGATTATTCCGCGTTTAGCCTTGCGAAATGATAATAAAGTGTGGCTGTTGGATACTGAGCAACGTCTTAAAATTGCCACTGTTGAGGTGCTTCATCAAGGTAAAGAACAGGTTTATATCACCGGTGGTTTAAGCGAAGGCGATAAACTGATATTAACCCCGCTTGATGTTGCCGTAGATGGCATGAAGTTGAATGTGATCAGCTTAGACTTAGACCTCGATCTAGAAAGTGCGCTACATAATGTAACAGCGCAAATTGAGGTGCGATCATGAGAGTCTTAATCGCTTGGTTTGCCAAAAATAAGGTAGCGGCAAATTTGATCATGATGGTGATTATCGCGCTTGGCTGTTTAGCATTACCTGAAACCCGTAAAGAGCTAATTCCTGGGGTGTCATTAGAGCGTATTGCGATCTCGACATTGTATCCCGGTGCTGGCCCCCGAGAAGTGGAAGCCCTTGTCTGTACCCGTATCGAAGCCGTTGTATATGATATTGCAGGGACGCTCGATTTAACATCATTCGCGAGTTCAGGATCTTGCTATACCACTATTGATATTGCCGATGGTTATAGTACCAAAGCGGTATTGGATGAAGTTAAATCGAGAATTGAAAGCATACACTCATTTCCCGAAGAGGTAGCAAAGCCTGTTGTCAGTGAATTGATTGAACGTTATCGGGTTGCGAAACTGATTATTTCAGGTGCCGGTGATGAGTGGGCATTAAAGCGATTGGCAGAAAATATCCGCTTAGATTTACTCGAAGATCCGGTTATTTCGGTGATTGAGTTACAAAACGCAAGACCTTACGAGATCAGTATCGCTTTATCAGAAGACAGTTTGGCACAATATAACTTAAAGTTCGAGGATGTGGTTAATACGTTAAAAGCCACTGCGCTTGATTTACCCGGCGGTAGTCTAGCGACAGAGCAGGGCGATATATTGATCCAAACTTTAGGTCAGATTGAAAGTGCGGATGACTTTGCCAGTATTATTTTACAAGCGAATGAAGACGGTGGTCGTATCTTACTCAGTGATATTGCCACTATTCACGATGGCTTTCGGGATGAGGGCACAATGGCTCAGCTTGATGGTCAACGGGCGGTATCGTTAGATGTTTATCGTGTGGGCGACCAGAACATTATTGAGGTTGCGGAGGTGATAAATAAATACGTAAAATCGCCAGCAACCTATTTGCCTGAAGGGATCAGTTTGTACGTTTGGCAAGACGATTCTAAGTTGTTCATGAGCCGTATCGATTTATTGGTTGGTAATGTGTTTAGCGGTTTGTGTTTATTGTTTGTCATCTTATTGTTGTTTTTAAACTGGCGTTTATCGTTTTGGGTCAGTTTAGGTATCCCTATTTCGTTTATGGGTGCGTTTTGGTTGTTACCTGTGTTTGATGGTTCAATCAATATCATCTCTTTATTTGCATTTTTGCTGGTGCTCGGCATTGTGGTTGATGATGCGATTGTCGTCGGCGAAAGTATTTACACCGAGCAAGCAGCTGGTAATAAAGGCGTGGAAGGTGCGATTGAGGGGGCTTATAAAGTATCGAAGCCCATTACCTTTGCCATTATAACCAGTGTCATCGCCTTTATGCCGTTGCTGTTTTTACCTGGGCCTGAAGGTAAACTCATGCAGGTTATTCCTGTAGTCGTCATTACCACGCTATTATTTTCATTGTTTGAATCGTTGTTTATCTTACCTGCGCATTTAAGCTATCAACCCGCTGACAAGGCTATTAATTCTGATGAAAGCCAGTTTAATCAGAACCATAGCCAAAATCCTACCAGCCTACCGCCTGAAAACCAAAACCGGTTGATTTACAACATTAAAATGATTGGCGGACTATTAGAAGGGATACAAACCAAGTTTTCTGCCGCGTTAGAAATGTTCGTTATTCGTCAATATAAACCCTTTCTAGACCATGTCTTACACTGGCGTTGGAGTTATATTCTGGGATTTATAGGGCTGTTTTTTATTTCGTTAACGTTACTTTCCAGTGGTTGGTTACGTACCGTGTTATTTTCGGCCATTGAAGGTGATATTGCCTATGCCAATGTCACTTTTGCTGAAGGCAGTAATCCGCAAAAAACCAAACTTGCCTTGTTAAAGATTGAAAAAGAAGCCTTGCAGTTACAGCAAGAGTTGACGGATGAGAAGGGTATTTCTGCGATTGCTCATGTGTATTCTGTTGTTGCACCGATAAGTAAGTATTCACGAGAATCACAAGCGGCAGCGGATGATCATATTGGCCGAGTATATCTGGAGTTATCGGTATCGAACGACCGGGTCATGTCTGGTCATGACATCATTAGTCACTGGCGTGAACGGGTTGGTGAAATTGAAGACAGTATTGAATTAAGCTTTGTCTCTGATCTTACCCCGCCAAGTGCCGATATCAATATTGAGTTGTCGAGTCGTAATTTAGATGATTTAGCGCAGCAAGCCGACGCATTAAAGCAAGTTTTAGCAAGGTTTGAAGGTGTATATGATATCCAAGATTCGCAACAGCGTAGTTCAAGGCAAGTTCAGCTAGCGCTAAAGCCCGTCGCACGTGATATGGGACTCACATTAAGCGCACTTGGGCAGCAAGTCCAGCAGGCTTATTTAGGTGTTGAAATACAAAGTATGCCGCGTGGTGAAGATGAAGTGAAAGTTAAGGTGAGTTATCCAAAAGAGGCGACCAGCTCACTGTGGCATTTAGAGAATATGCACATTCAACTACCAAATGGTGAAGGCGTCCCGCTGTTTACCATTGCCGATGTGAGTTATCAATCGGCAGAGCATAATATTAAACGTTATGAACGTAATCGGGTTATTTCTGTTTCTGCATTTGTCGACCCGGGTAAAAATAGCACTAAGGCTGTTATCGCCGAGCTGGAGGCTGGATTTTTACAGCAATTAACCGATACCACCGCGGTTAAATGGTCGAAAGCCGGTAAGCAGAAAAGTATTGTCGAGTTTGTGGATATTTTAACAAGCAGTTACTTATTGGCGTTAATCGCGATGTATTTAGTGATGGCCATTTTATTTAGTTCTTATACACAACCATTGCTGGTTATGTTTGCGATCCCTTTTGGTCTGGTTGGTTCTTTGTTAGGGCATTTGTTGTTAGGGGTTGATGTTACCTTGTGGTCATTTATTGGCATGGTCGCAGTGAGCGGGATCGTCGTGAATGACAACTTAGTTCTGATTGATTATATCAATGAAAAATGCAGCAAAGGCATGTCACTAGAAACGGCGATCACCAGTGCGGGAGTGCGGCGTTTCCGTCCCATTATTCTTACGTCGTTAACTACATTTATTGGTTTAGTACCGATAATGAGTGAAACCAGTTTACAAGCACAATTTTTGATCCCAATGGCGATATCGTTGGCCTTTGGCGTACTCTTTGCGACGCTTGTCAGTTTGTTATTGGTGCCAGCAGTATATTTATTGATCCAGGATATTGTTATTGCAGTGACCACTTTACTGTCAAAAAAATTAATAGTTAAAATCCAAGGATTTGATGTTCGTAGTAATAGTAATAAGGATATACCCGATAACCGTGCGGCAGATAGCGCGGCATAACCGTCTTAGAGTTCAAGGAGGAACGATGACGTTTAAACGTAAACTTTCACCAACAGAGCGTTTTTATATTAGCTGTGATGATTTTAATGCCGAAGAAACGGCTACCTGTGTTGTTAATCAAATGGTACTTGAAGGCCAAGGGGATATCGACATACCGGCTTGGCAAAAAGCGGTAACCCAAGCTTCAGAGGCCTTGCAAGGCACGCGTTTTAGACTATCAGGCAAACTGGGTTTTAGTCACTGGGCAGATGCCGGAAAAACAACACAGCTTGACGTTATCCGTGGCTTAAACTGGGATGGCATGAGTGATAACGCCGCGCCATTTTTAAATCGCCCCTTAGATGTAAAAACCAGTACCGGTTGTGAAGTCTTATTGGTACTCGGTGAGGAGAGTGGTAAACATCACATTATTTTTAGAACGCATCATGCAGTGATGGATGGGCGTGGCACCAAGATATTTGCTGATGAAGTATTGCGCGCGTTGCGTCAGCAGTCACTCCATGGTGACAATAGCTTTGTTCGCGATGTTGATTTAGCTAAATCTGTGACAATAGTACCAGGGGAGAAAGTCAATGATACTGTGACGGCGCCGACAGGTGTCCCCCTTGGACAAGACTTTGGGTCTTCTTGGCAGCGTAGAACGCTGCCTGGTAGTTATAAGCAGGTTTTAGCCAACGCGGGTATTAGTATTGCCAAATTAGCCAACCTCTATTCAGATTCGGCAGTACGTATTCAATTACCTGTTGATCTCCGTATGCATGACACTGATATTGTCTCAACGGGTAATTTAACCGGCGGGTTATTAATGCAGGTATCGCCAGAGACGACAACGGCGAGTTGGGCGCAGCAAATTAAGTTGAAAATAGCAGAAAATGAACACGCAAGGATGCCTCAGTTTGCCGGTATACCGACGTTAAATGCACTAAATTGGGTGCCATTGGCTTGGTTGAAAAAGTTTAATGACAAACTTGCATTAAAGCGCCAAGAAACAGGCCAGTACCGTACTTCCGGTATTATTTCTAATCTCGGTTTCCTGAAAGTGGATGAATACAGCGCAGCAGGTTTTAATTGCACGAGTGTGTTTTTCATTCCACCTTATTTTAATACTACCGCGCTGTTTTTAGTGCTAGCCGGTAACAAAGATTCTGTTGAAGTTATTCTGCGTATTCCACACCAGCTCAGTAGTAATGGCCGTGCAGAACATGCATTATCGCAAATATGTCATGGTATTTGTTTTGGACATGAACAAAATATCAATAGCGATGAACTCCCACTGAAGCAGGCGAGTTAATGCGCAGTAAAGTGAATAAATCAATGTATACGCTAGCGGCATTAGGAATGAGTGTATTTTGTGCATTGGCAGTACAAGCCTCTGAACAATGCCAGGTAAGTTACCCCGTGGTATTGACACATCATTGGGGGATGAAAGCACTGTGTCAATCGGCACCTAATGAAGAATGCGACCGATTAGTCCCGCAAAAATATTGTCAGGAATGGCAATGGGATGAAGATGGACAAGATCAAGATTGCTTAACGTGGCGTGTGCCCGATGATGAACTTGATTTACCACCACGTAATTATAATCTGTTTGAACCAAGCTTACAGCGAGATGTGAGCGGTTATTATCGTTATTTCAGTCAGGAGATTGTACAACGGCTATCACAAGATTGTGGTAATCAGGTCTTTGTCGCGGATAATCCCGCATTTTCTTCATCGCTCGTTCGTGCTCAGTCATTACGTAATACAGTATTACAGGCACTTGACAGCACTGGCGCTGATAAAGTGATCATTGTCGGAATGTCTCAGGGCAGTCAGGATGCAAGAATATTGACGCAGCTATCTGTTAGTGATGGTGAGTTAGTGGCGAGTACGACTACTAATGTGACTGATAATGCTAACGCTAATAATAGTGCTAACGCGAATGACAATGTAAGTGCCAATACTGATGTTATGGCGAGTAAAATTGCCGCACTTGTGACTGTGGTTGGTGAACATCAAGGTAGTTGGTCAGCGAGTGTATTTTTAAATACCATGTATGCGCAGCGATTCTTTTCAAATAATTGGCAATGGCAAGATTATGAACATAATCTGATATGGCAACTTGGTAAAAACCAATTAATGGCAGGATTGTGGAAAAATGAGCAACAGCAATATGTACTGTCAGAAAATCAGCCACAATTACAAACAGAAGCCGATATATTCCAGCAGTTTTTAGCATCCAACGTTGTATTAACCAAGAAATACATGACAGGCGAAGCATATGCTTGGGTAAACTGGGCGCAAAGTTGGGAAGAATTACGCAAGGCTGCAGGATTAAGCGAGACTAATTGGCATGTTGGGTTATCGGCCTCACAAGAGTTATCAAATGCTGTTCCTTATTATAGCTATGCGGCACAAGTTCATCGTTGGAATAAAGATTGGGGGCAGTCACGTTTTATCACTGATCTGGTTGAGTTTCTTGAAGGGAAACATGATGGTTATGCAACCGTTGTTTCACAATCGCTACAAAGCAGAGTGCAACATGTAAAAACGATGTCGGGTTCAACGCACGGTAATGGTTATCATCATATGTTTTTTTCGGGTCGTAATGATACGTTATATGGACCACAAACGGGCGCACAGGAACTTGATTTATATCGGGGCTCGTCAGCCGACTTTTATCAACAAATGATGGCAAACCTCGTCGCTGTTGGATTCTAGCGTATTTGGGAGGAAGAGCTAGGGTAGTAATGGCGGATTAACATGCGTTTTTAAAGCGCTGCGATTTGAGGATCATTTTTTGCGCCGTATATGCTTCATTTAGTAATTCATCGAGCCGTGGAATATTAGTATCCCATTCAATCAAGGTCGGGATTGTGTTGCAATGCTGTAAGTAATATTCAAATAGCTGCCATACTTCTGGTGTTACTTTCTGGCTATGTTCTTGGTCGAAGGTGATGCGGTTATTTTTTAATAGTTTATTGCTACCAGATAGGTGGATCTCGCTTACGATATGGCTTGGTATCGATGCTAAGTAATCATAAGGGTTGAATTCAAGCTGGTGACTACTGATATGAACATTGTTAATATCGAGTAATATTGTACAGTTTGTCGCGGCTTGTAACTCGGTTAAAAAGGCGGCCTCTGTTAGGGTGTTGTTTTTATTTTTGCTATAACAGGCTGGATTTTCGATTGCAATTGCTTGGCCTAAAATTTGTTGAATTTGCTCTATACGCCCAATGACATGCTTTAAGTTCTCTTCTGTATAGGATACTGGCGACGCATCGCTATAATGCTGACCAGCAATTGAACTCCATCCTAAATGCTCTGATATACAAAATGGCTGATAACGGTCGACCAATTTTTTAATGTTATGAATATGGATGGTATCAAGCAGCTCATTAGAAGAGAGTGCTAAGCCGACGCCGTGTAAACTGATAGGGTAGCGATCACTGGCTTTATCTAAGTAATAAGTTGCCTCTGAATTAGTCTCAAAGTGATTTTCACTGTGAACTTCTAGCCAGCCTATATCCACTTGGCTATTGGTGAGTTGCTCATAATGCGCTGGACGCATTCCGATCCCAACTAAATCATCTAGCATAAAGTTGTCCTATGTTTAAATACGCCTCTGAAGTTCTGTGCGTTATTGAAAGGAGTATGGGTAAGGTTTTGTGGTTTTGCAAAGTAAATCACACTCAATCTTGTAAGGTATTGAGAGTTGCATTGTATGAGGTGAAAAAATGAATCTTTGGTCACGATATGAAAAAGCCTTAACGTAGTTAATCTCGTTAAGGCTTGTTATTTTTGGGGTGTTAATATTCGTTAATGTATAAGTGTCGAGTATATTATGCTGTAACCGTTATATAACCAAATCACTTCAAATGATCGCTGTCACGGCAAGTTTAATATCACTATCTGCTTTGCAGCAACAAGGTAATATCGAACCGGGTGCCACTGTGGCTAATGGATCAGTTGTATAAGTAACCGTGCCGGAAGTTAGTGGTGCATCCATTCACTAAAAGTGTAATTGTGTGTATATCAGTTGGTTGGGAGGTGCGTGTATTTATAATTAAGTAAAACTAAGGGGGGACCATTAGTCTGACGCAGGGGATAGTGACGGACATATCGTTATGCCCGTACTGAATCACTGAAATTTAAAGTTTTCTTTTACTACGTTTTCAATGCATTTATAATATTGTTCAGCAACTCTGAATCGAATAAGCACGCCTCTTGCCATTTCTTGGCAAAGTCGTTCACTGCTTTCTACATGGGGTAGTAAAATATGATTTAGCCACTCTTTTCCGTGGACAGCATCGATGTGTATGTGTTCACGGTGGTAAGCTATAGCTTCTTCCGGAAAGTTACATCTTTCCATTCCTTTGGTAACAGCTCTAAATCTTAATGGAGCAGAGCCCTCTATTAAGCCTATAGCACCAAATAGGCGAGGTATATATTTACGACGTTGTGCCCAAAAAGAAACGAGGTTGCCATTCATTAAGCAAGGAGTCGGGATCTTAGAAGGTAAAGCAATTGAGACTTCCTCTAATAGTTTTTTGCAGTAAATAGCAGATTCTTCAAACATTTCTGTATGAATTTTTTCAAACTCTCCTTTGCCCATTTCATCCCAATAATTTTCAGCAATAGTGAGTTTTGAGCGATTGTTTACACCTATTTGCGCGAGAGCCATGACATCGTCAAAGCTTCCATCAACGAGTTCTTCCATGCAGATATAATATGCAATTGCCTGAGGTGGAGCTTCCTTGCGTATGTAAGTTAAAAATTCATGGATATTGTCATTTAGTTTTATTAGTTTTTTTGTATACCAATCTTTAAACTCTATGCTGTTGGAGGGCAGTATTTCTGATTCAATGAGTTTATCTTCCCATTGCATCCATTCATCTTCAATTCGTCTTACTTCTAGTAAGGTGTCCATGGCGTCTGGTACACGGTTAAACATAATTGGGCTAGCAGTAGCCGCCTTATAATAATCGGTCAAGAAATATTGTGATGTGTTTGACTCGAAGCTAAGATCGTTGTTTTTATTTTGCATTACTCTTCTTCTTTTTAAAAATGGTGATAAATCGGGTTTTGATTTCCAGAAAGGTTCGGGTGGGGCGTAGTCCTTTGATGGACTGTAAATTGATGTTTCTTCGAATCTCATTGTGTGTATATATCTAGGGCAGTTTGGAAAAATAAACTCTATATCAACAATAGTGACGCTTTCTGCATGAGGGAATAGCATCAGCCATTCGCTCTCTTTGGTAATGGTTGCCTTACCGTTGACCCTCATTCTTCTTTTGTCTCCTTCAAATTGAATAAAGAGTAGGGCCACCTCTTCATGCTCTTCTATGTTTCCTAAAGTTCGGTACATACCATTGCCATCATAGTTAGCAAAAGCGAGTTGGTTCGGTAATATTGTCTGCACAAACCCTGTGTTGCCTCCTTTGTAAGAGCAATCAAGCTTGCCATTGGTACCAGAGGTTGCAATAAAAAAAAATTGCGATTCATTTACGATATTACGGGTATCGTCGTTGAACTCGGTTAACAGTCGAGTATCTTTTAGTTGCTTGGCAATAGGCGTACTTCCGTTTCGTTTCTGAAGTGCTAATTGCCCAGGACTGTAGAAATTTTGCATGCGTGTCCCCTAAATAGATTCAAGAAAAAATTCAGAGTAAGAGACATTTATATTTACTATATTGCTGTTGATGCGTCGGTGTAAAATTGACAGCTTCTCAGGTCGAACTAATGGGTACATGTGATGTTCTACATGATAATTGTTCCCGTTTGTGTACCAAACCATAAAACTACTTGCTCTTATTGAACGCGTGTTTTCGAAAATATCCTCACTTTCGTTATTGCACCCAAAGTGTTCAGGGAATTCAATAAGGGTGTGGATTGGGGCGGCAATCAGACACAAAGGTAGTAACCAGACCAATAGATGACTCAAACTATCGAAATAGATCGAAACAGACACAGAGACCACAATCAGCGTCAGCATCATTAGGTACTCATCTCGGATTTTATTATTGGTTAACTTGTTGAATTTTGGACTAATTGATTTTCCACTTAATGCCTTTATCAATCGTTTGGTAAACTCGAAGTAATGCGAAATTAAGAAAAAACAAGATAACTTAGTTATCCAGGTTGTATTTTCATCTAAGGTATTAAACTCAAAAAACTCTGTATCGCCTTCCGTTCCAACTTTAGCGTGATGTACTAGGTGACTCGCTTGATAATTAGAGTATGCAACTAACATCGGCGCCCCAAGCAAAAAACCTGTTATGCGGTTGAGCTTTGCGTTTGTAAATGCTCCACCATGTAAAACTTGATGCTGAAGCTCAACTCCGTGTGCAAAAGAAAACCCCAAGACTAAAATACCAATGTAACTTAAATAAGAGTCTTGAAAAAAAAGCACTCCACCAAGTGACATCATGCTTAGGTAAATCGATATTTTGATACTGAATGCTTTGTTGCATGCGCCGGATATTTTTATTAGTTGGCTTGTTTCAATTTTGGTCATTTATAGCTCCTTTATAGTGTTCATTTATTCTTAAATATTCATAAGACCAAGTAAACTAAAAAATTATTTAGACACCTAAGTATCTCTTAATTCAACAAAAACTTAACAAGGGTTAAGAATTACAATATTGACTACGAAAGATAATTAATAAATCATGTTGCTCAGTATTTTAAGCGTGCTTTGTGGCAAAGAGGTGGGTGTGAGTTTTGTGAATGTAGCTTTATCTAAAGAGCAATTTTTACATGAAGTTGACTCTACAGGCATCCAATACGGGTGCAAAAAGGGTGTGTGCGGAAGATGTGTAATTAATGTCAACGAAGATGCTGGGATCTTAATACCTAAATGTGAATCAGAAAAAATGATTCTGGAAGTCATTGGTCAAACAGAAGAGCAGAAACGTCTTGCCTGTATGTGTAAAGCGTCGATGTCGGGAAATGTCTCAATATCTATTTATTAAGGAGTGGTTAAGTTATGGAAGCAGTGGTACCTAAAAAGCAGTTTGTCGATGTTATAAATAATTTCTGTGTCGTATCGAACATCGATGATTTGTTAGGCGATAGTGTATTAGATTCTCTTTCTTGGAAAGTTTTCAAGGAGTCTTGGAGTGACCTTGGTCTAGATGAATACATGAATGATGGCGGGAAATACAGGAAAAGGAATTTTTGTAAGTTGCGCTACCATGTAGAAGATGATTCCTTGTGGATGAAAGAGCATGATTTTTATTTTCAACCTCCGAGTGTCAATGCTCTTAACGGTGGTCTTGAGCGTTGGTTCTCGCCAGTAAAAGGTGAGGTATTTTATAACTCTGTTGTAAACACGCTTTTAAAAACAATGGGAAGTGAGTTAAGTAAATTAACAGGTCAAAAAACTTGGGATATTAACTTTTATCAAAATAGAATTATCTCAGAGCTGGGTGAGGCTGGGAAACCTTCTCCCGAAGGGATTCATAAAGATGGCGTAAAGTTTAGTATTTTATTACTTATGGACAGAAGCAATGTGACTGGTGGTGAAAATACAATTTTCGATCTTGATAAAAAACCGATTTTTTCACATACATTAACACAAGAAGGTGAATGCATAATTTTTGCTGATGAACCTACATATCACTTTGCGTCACCAATTGAGCAAATTAGCCCTGATGTAGCAGGTAAACGAGATATTTTGGTCGTAGAATTTTATTAATTTTTGGGTTTAAGTATGTCTAGTGATAATAAAACGCCTCCGACATATCGGGGGTTAAGAAGTACAGACTCTGTTGATATTTCAAACATTATGTCATTGCCTGGAGTGGTGCATGGACTTTCTTCTCTTCCTTATACTAGCGAACTTCATGTTCAGCATTTAATGAGTGATGTTTCTAATAAGCACTGGGTGATAGCAGAACATAAGGGAAAGGCTGTAGGGTTTATTTATCTTAGCTGGCCGAATGGTCGATGGAGGAGGGTTGCCGAAATTGCTATGGGCGTTGCCGATAATTATGCAGGCCAAGGTGTCGGTTTTAGTTTATTGAAGCGAGCTCTCCATACTGGTTTTCTATATCTCGATTTTGAACGTATCGAGTTAGTTGTGTATCAGGATAATGTTCCAGCTATCACCATTTATAAGAAGTGTGGATTGCAATCTGAGGGAAGTCGAGAGGGGCAGGTGATCCGTGAAGGGATTTATTATGACTCTCATTTGATGGGTATTACACGTGAGCAGTACCTTGAACATCAAGACAAAATTTAATCATCACTAAAGTTCTAATTGAATAAATACAATCAAAGATTAGTGCATTGCACTGATTACTTACTTCCCCCACCCAAAAAAAAGGGGGATTTTCGAGGAAATACAATGATAAAGAACACTAATCAACACGAACACTCAATATTGTTTAGCCGAATGTTGGGTATTGTAAGTGAAGAAGAACTATCAATTCTTAAAAACAAAAAAATTGCAGTGCCAGGGGCTGGTGGTGTGGGTTTTACTCATGCCGAAACTTTGGTCAGAATGGGTGTTGGTGCAGTTAACATCGCTGACTTTGATACATTTGGTCCTGAAAACATGAACCGTCAATTTGGTTGTACTTTAAGTACTATCGGAAAAGAAAAGGCCAAGGTTCTTGATGAACGAGTGAAGGATATTAATCCATCTATCAAGACTAAAGTATTTGATGGTGTGTCAATTGAAAATGTTGATGCGTTTTTAGACGGTGTAGACTTGGTTTGTGATGCAATGGATTACTTTGTTATAGAACCAAGAATCATCATGTATAAACGTGCACGCGAGCTTGGAATCCCAGTTATCGTCTCTGGGCCTGTTGGCTTTGGGGCTTCTCTGCATGTTTTTGATCCAGAAGGAATGCCTTTTGAAGAGTTTTTTGATCTTAACCCTGAAGACACTACAGAGGAAAAGTTAATGAAGTTTGGTATGGGGTTAACACCATCAGAGCTATATTTGGATTATCAAGACTCTGCTAACCTTGACTTCAAAGCTCAGAAAGTTGCTTCTATAAGTAGTTCATGTTTGCTTGCTAGTACACTTACTGGCTCTGCAAGCATATTACAGCTATTAGGGAAACAATCATTTAAATCAGTTCCGTATTGTTACCAGTTAGATTTACGTGCGTTTAAATTTGAAGAGGTATTAGTTGAAGGTGGGGTTGCTTGTATGCGTGACAAAGCCAAATTGGATAAAAACGCATAAAAATTCACTTTAATAAATTGTACAGACCAGCGGCGTTGTTGGATAAATACGAATGTAAGATGCGACTATTAAGAATGTTACGGCTAAGTGTGCAGTTTGTTTCATAGTTGGCATTCCTATTCCTATGACTTTGTTCATTACTTTTACACGCGCTAAAGCTTCTCCTTTCGGAGCGTTATAGTATCTAAGGCTTAGTTTATGGCTGGTCAGCTGTTTAATTTTTTAGATGGCAACCTTAGCAGATCCGGTCATCCGAAGTAAAAGGTTTTATTAATCCGGAAAACAACGCCTAGTTGAATTCAAGCTGAAACTGGAAGGTTAACGCTTTGATAACAAACGGGTAACAGATCTGTTTATTGTTGATTGATAATTAAATATGTGCCATTATGAATATTAATTCATAATTGGAGCATAATTAAGCGGTGTTATATATTGAGTTGAGTGGCGATAAATGCATATAAATCAAATTCAGACATTCATAGCTATAACTAAATCAGGTTCTTTAGCTGGAGCCTCTGAGCTTCTGCACGTAACCCCTGCAGCGTTAAGCCAAAGGATAAAGCAATTTGAGGGCCGGCTCGGGGAAAAGGTCTTTGAACGAACAAACAGAGGAATGAAACTATCTCTGCACGGGGAAAGCATCTATGGTCATGCACTGACTATCTCCAAGGAGGTGGAGAACTTGTTTGCCTCAGTAAAAAACGTGGATGTTAACGAAGAAAATATCACTTTAGCTTTTAGTAATGCATTTAACCCTAATGATATTAGCAGGTTTTCTTTATCTCATAGCGCTTTATCGTATGGAGTCGATGTCCGTCGTATGAGCGATGATATTTTTATGTGGGCGATATCTAAGGGATTGGTTGATGCCTGTGTTGGTTTCTGTGCTCTCAAGGGTGAAGATGTCAGTTCTTTGCACCTAGGTACTAATAGGTTTGTATTGATAGGTGAAAATGAAAATCCAAGTAAGAGTGGTAACTACAAGGTTGCAACACCAAATATTAAAGAATTAATTGCTTTATTGCCTCTTAGTTCTACATATAAATTTAGTTATACCGACTGTTACTCAAATGCATTAATGTACCTTAAAGACAAAAAATATTTCGCTATTGTGGATGAAGATATAGCGACTAAGTACATAAAAGAGAATGTAAATGTAAGTGTTATTGGAGACGTACTAGAGATACCGTTTTACTTACATTTTAAGGACGAGCGCCACATGCTCGGCTTAGTTTCTAAACTTAAACAGGAACTGTCTTACCATTTTTCAAGTGTTAAAATAGAAAATGATGTTATTTACAAAAGGGACGTAAAATGAAAAAAGTGTTTATTGATGGTCAAGCAGGAACAACTGGCTTGCAAATTTATTCAAGACTGAAATGTCGAGATGATATAGAGCTCATAGAGATTGATCATGCACGCAGAAAGGATGTTGCTGCACGAAAAGAAGCAATTAACAATGCAGATGTTGTGATCTTATGTTTACCTGATGAAGCGGCTAAAGAATCGGTTTTGCTTATTGAGTCTCCTCATGTGAGAGTGTTGGATGCTAGTTCAGCTCACAGAGTTACAGCTGGATGGGTGTATGGCTTGCCTGAGATATCTCTAGCTCAACGCCAAGAAATTGCAGAAGCTAAACGAGTATCAAATCCTGGTTGTTATCCTACCGGAGCAATACTTCTTTTAAACCCTCTTGTGTCATCTGGTTTGCTTGATACCGACTACCCATATTCGATTAACGCCATATCGGGTTACACTGGTGGTGGTCGGGATGCAATCGAACGCTTTGAAGATCCTTCTCGCTCTGACTATTTATCAAACCCATACCGTCGTTATGCGTTGCATCATGAGCATAAGCATGTGAAGGAGATGGCGCAGTACAATGGATTAACCAAAAAACCGGTTTTTCAACCTGCATACGGTTTGTATCGCCAGGGTATCTTGCTTCAGATTCCAATACATTTAAGCGATCATTCTCTAGAGTTAACGGGGGATATATTAAGGGAAAAACTAAATGATCATTATGCTGACTCATCATTTGTAACAGTGCTAAATAAGTCTGAAACTTTGAGTATTGATGGACTTAGCCCAGACATTCATAATGACAGTAACGATGTTACATTAGGCGTGTTTACTCCTGATGGTACAGACCACGCGGTATTAACTGCATCTTATGATAACTTGGGGAAAGGTGCGTCAGGAGCTGCAGTTCAAAACTTGGAGATAATGCTAAACCTTGTGCAATCGGATGGTCATGTATCAGCACTAGATTAATATATTATTTTACATTAAGTAGTGTAGGTTATTAAGTTCTCAAAAACTAGCGTGGATCACTCCGCCATGCCATGGACTAACTAAACAACTCCATTTTAGCAACTAAATATAAAGTTATGAGGTGCTATAAGATATTGCGAGTGATGCTGATTTTATGAGTGGGTTACAATACCTCTAAAGTTGAGGTGATTCGATTATGGCTGGCAATGATTTAAATTTATATTGTCAAATTTAAGGGAATAATAAGAAAAATGATTATTAAAGGAAATCGAATCAACAAATTTACAAAAAAAGAAGAGATTGAGAATAAAGAATTTCCTTTTAGATCTCCACTGGAGTTTCTGAACATTGCCGACTTTGATGATCCCAATGATCCCATTCTTTTGCAAATAATTCCTAAGTTAGAAGAGTTAGATACAGTAAAGGGCTTTAATTTGGATCCTGTTAATGACTCTCAACATGAAAAAATAACAGGATTAATTCACAAATATCATGACCGAGTACTACTTTTATTCAGCAAGCATTGTCCGATTCATTGCCGATATTGCTTTCGTAAAGGCTATAATTATTCTGATAACAATAAACAACAAATAGAAGCATGGCTGTCATATATTGAAAGTAATCACGATATTGAAGAGGTCATTTTGAGTGGTGGTGATCCTCTTTTTGTTAACTCTGCTACGCTACTCGATTTTGTAACTCGAGTTAGTGCGATTAAGCATATCACTCGATTCAGAATTCACAGTAGAATGCCCGTCGTTTCTCCTTCTCTTTTAGATAAAAATCTAGCTAATCGAATTCGCAGAGCAGCTAAGAAGGATATAGACATGATTTTAGTTATTCATTCAAACCACGAGAAAGAACTAACCGATGAAGTCGTAAAATCAGTTTCTTCTTTCCAAGCAGAAGGCTTTATAATATTAAATCACTCTGTGCTTCTGAAAGGCATTAATGATAATGCATTAACTCTAAAAAGCTTGTCTAGAAAACTCATAAGAATGGGGGTTATACCATACTATCTAAACCTATTAGATAAAATAGAAGGAAGTGCCCATTTCTTTGTTGAAAAGAACATATCTCTTTCTATTTATCAGGAACTACAAAAGATTAGCTCCGGTTATCTTGTTCCAAAACTTGTACAGGATAATGGGAAGGATTATAAAATAATACTAGGTGGAAACTAATCAAATAAATCTGGATTATTCTTATGATTACCGGGGCTGCGCATCTAGGGTATTGAGAGTTGCATTGTATGAGGTAAAAAAATGAATGTTTGGTCACGATATGAAAAAGCCTTAACGTAGTTAATCTCGTTAAGGCTTGTTATTTTTGGGTGTTAATACTCGTTAATGTATATTATGCTGCAACCGTTATATACCCCAGTTACTTCATACAATCGCTGTCACGGCAAGTTTAATATCACTATCTGCTTTGCAGCAACAAGGTAATATCGAACCGGGTGCCACTGTGGCTAACGGATCAGTTGTATAAGTAACCGTGCCGGAAGTTAGTGGTGTTCGGCAAGCGCCACAATAACCTTGGCGGCACTGGTATTCAATTTGATGTCCAGTACGCTCAAGTGTATCGAGCAGAGAGCTATCTTGTGTTGAAACCTGAAAGCTTCCTGAATCAGTTGTCAGCGTAATCGGCATTATAAAACGAATGAACCAATATCTGCGTGGTTGATTTCAGCGTTAATTTGACCAACTAAGTATGAGCTGATTTCTGACTCTTGTGGTGCAACTTGTACGTTATCAGAGATTAACCAAGCATTGATCCACGGTAGTGGGTTGCTTTTCACTTCAAACGCCTTCGGTAGACCAACGGCCGCCATACGGGTATTGGTAATGTATTCAATATAATCAGAAAGAATATCTTTATTCAAGCCTATCATAGACCCATCTTTGAACAGATATTCTGCCCATTCTTTTTCTTGCTGTGCTGCATCGGTAAAGATTTTTTGTGTTTCTTGGAAGCACTCAATCGAGATCTCTTGCATCTCTGGATCGTCTTTACCGTCCGCCATTAAGTTTAGAATGTGTTGGGTACTGGTTAAATGCAGGGCTTCATCACGCGCAATAAGCTTGATTATTTTAGCGTTACCTTCCATTAATTCACGTTCTGCAAAAGCGAAAGAGCAAGCAAAGCTGACATAGAAACGGACCGCTTCAAGTACGTTTACCGATACCATTGCGAGGTATAATTTCTTCTTCACCGCACGCTGGCTAACGACAATTGTTTCACCGTTTACGACATGTGTGCCTTCACCAAGTTGGTGTAGTTGTTGAGTCGCATTGATTAAGTCATCGTAATAACCGGCAATGTCTTTGGCGCGTTTTAGAATCTCTTCATTGGCAACGATATCATCGAATACTTCTGATGGGTCGTTAATAATATTACGAATAATATGGGTGTACGAGCGTGAGTGAATAGTTTCACTGAATGACCAGGTCTCGATCCAAGTTTCTAGTTCTGGTAGTGACACCAGTGGTAAAAAGGCAACGTTAGGAGAACGGCCTTGAATACTGTCTAATAATGTTTGGTATTTCAGATTACTGATGAAAATATGTTTTTCGTGATCAGGTAATTGCTGATAATCAATACGATCTTTACTTACATCAACTTCTTCTGGTCGCCAAAAAAATGATAACTGACGTTCAATTAACTTTTCAAAAATTTCATATTTTTGTTGGTCAAAGCGGGCAACGTTAACATGTTGGCCGAAAAACATTGGTTCTTTTAATTGATCATTTGGGGTTTGGCAAAAAGTAGTGTAACTCATTGGTCATCTCTATTTATACATTAAATTGGCAGCCTAAGCTGCCAAATGAAAGGGTGTGTTTAACTTGGTGTATGTAGTTGATTGTTTAGATCTTACATGCGCCGCCTTCACAACCCTCGTCTTCTTTAACTACATCTACGTCTGATGCACCGTCACGTGTGTTATGGTAGTAAAGCGTTTTTAAGCCGTACTTATACGCTAACATCAGATCGGTTAACAGCGTTGTCATCGGTACTTTTTGCCCTGGGAAACGTTGTGGATCATAGTTAGTGTTAGCTGAAATCGCTTGGTCTACGAATTTCTGCATCAAACCAACCAGTTGTAAATAACCGGTATTACTTGGAATGTTCCAAAGTAGCTCGTAGCTATCACGTAGATTTTCGTAATCAGGTACCACTTGTTTCAAGATACCGTCTTTACTTGCTTTAATACTGATTAAACCTCGTGGTGGCTCAATACCGTTTGTCGCATTTGAAATCTGGCTTGATGTTTCTGATGGCATCAATGCGGTTAGCGTTGAGTTACGTAAGCCGTGTTCTTTAATTTCGCTACGTAATGTTTCCCAGTCTAGGTGTAATGCTTCGTCACAGATCTCATCTAACGATGATTTATAGGTATCAATTGGTAAGATACCTTGAGCGTAAGTTGTTTCATGAAATGCTAAACATGGACCACGTTCTTTCGATAGGTTCATTGACGCTTTTAATAGATAGAATTGAATTGCTTCAAATGTTCTATGCGTTAAGTTGTTGGCACTACCGTCTGAATATTTAACCCCGTTTTTCGCTAGGTAGTATGCGTAGTTAATCACGCCTATACCTAGTGAACGACGCGCCATTGTTGACTTTTCAGCCGCTGGCATTGGGTAGTCTTGGTAATCAAGTAGGCTATCTAGTGCGCGAACCGCTAGATCTGAAAGATTTTCTAATTCACTTAGGTCTTTAATTGCACCAAGGTTGAACGCTGATAATGTACATAGCGCAATTTCACCATCTTCGTCACCAGGGTGTTGCATTGGTTTCGTTGGCAGAGCAATTTCTAGACACAAGTTACTTTGTCTTATCGGTGCCACAGCTGGGTCAAATGGGCTGTGGGTATTACAGTGATCAACGTTCTGAATGTAGATACGACCGGTACTAGCACGCTCTTGCATGAGTAAAGCAAACAGTTCGCTGGCTTTAATCGTTTGCTTGCGAATTGATGGGTCTTGTTCGTAAAGATTGTATAGACGCTCAAATTCATCCTGATCTTGGAAGAATGCATCATATAAACCATCAACATCAGACGGGCTGAATAAGGTGATGTCTTTATTATCAATTAAACGTTGATACATTAAACGGTTAAGTTGCACGCCATAGTCAAGATGACGTACACGGTTTTCTTCAACACCACGGTTATTCTTAAGTACAAGCAGTGATTCAACTTCTAAGTGCCATAATGGGTAGAATAATGTTGCTGCACCACCACGAACGCCGCCTTGAGAGCATGATTTAACTGCTGTCTGGAAGTGTTTGTAGAATGGGATACAACCAGTATGGAATGCTTCGCCACCACGGATTGAGCTACCTAGTGCACGAATACGACCTGCATTGATACCGATACCAGCACGTTGCGACACATATTTAACAATAGAGTTAGATACTGCATTGATAGAATCAAGGCTATCGTCACACTCAATCAGTACACACGAGCTGAATTGACGAGTCGGAGTACGCACACCCGCCATAATTGGCGTTGGTAATGAGATCTTAAAGGTTGATGTTGCTTCGTAGAAACGGCGAACGTAGTCCATACGCACAGATTTGTCGTAAGTGGCAAATAAGCTCGCAGCGACTAAGATATATAGAAATTGTGGGCTTTCGAAGATTTCACCAGTAATACGGTTTTGTAGTAGGTATTTACCTTCTAACTGTTTAATTGCACCGTAAGAGAAGTTCATGTCACGCCAGTGATCAACGAACTCATCCATTTCTGCGAATTCTTCAGCAGTATAATCAGCAAGTAGATGTGCATCGTAACGCAGCGCATCAACATTAAATTTTACGTGATCATAAAGCGCAGGTGGTTCAAATTTACCGTATGCTTTTTTACGTAGGTGGAAGACGGCTAAACGCGCAGACAGATATTGGTAATCTGGCGCTTCTTCACTAATTAAATCCGCCGCAGCTTTGATCATGGTTTCATGTATATCTTCAGTGCGAATGCCGTCATAAAACTGGATGTGAGATTTTAACTCAACCAGTGATACCGATACATTATCCAATCCTTTGGCTGCCCATTTGATCACGCGGTGGATCTTTTCAAGATCGATCGTTTCTTGCTTACCGCTGCGTTTTGTAACTAGTAAATTCTTATTCATTTAGCTGACTGACCTTAAAACAAAGTGAAGAATGTTTCCACCAACACTAGTATTGATATTCTTGTTAATACACAAGATGTAGTGTTGTCCTGTATTCATGCATACAAGATAGAGGGATAATCGGTTTTTGGCAAGTAGCACTAAACTGAACAACTTGTGGATAATTTAGTGAGTTAGTGGCGACTTACATTCTGGCCTCAGTGATCAATTACGGTTAGCAAAAATCAACAGTTAAAGTGAAAAAAAAAGAAAAAAAAGTGTTGCCACACTTGTGTGAGGATCATCAAATAATTTGATTATATTTACAGCTCATTCGTTTAGAAAACTATCACGCAAGGATTATATTCGAATTTTGTGAGGTGGTTGTTATTACAAACAATCCCGTCATTTTGTACACAGTAAGTTTCGTATTACCCATAAAGTGGATAACTTTGTTTGAGAACGGGATGAGGGCTTAAGCTGAATTATTTAGAAGGAGGGGAGAGTACTCACCTAACAGCGAGGGTGCTGTTAGGTGAAAGGAGAACTATATTAATCGTGACATTAATCGATAAGCTGCGTATGTAGCATATAGTTAACGTCAACATTCTCGCCTAGCTTGAACTGGTCAACTAATGGAATGTAATGCAGGCCTGTCATGTGATGACAATATAGACCCGATTGATCAACCCAGTGTAATAGTTCAGAAGGTCGGATAAATTTCTTATGGTCATGGGTACCGTTTGGCATCATTTTTAGGATTTTTTCGGCACCAACAATCATGAACAAGTATGATTTTAAATTACGGTTAATGGTCGAGAAAAATACATGACCACCCGGTTTTACCAGACGCATGCAAGCGTTAACCACAGAACCTGGGTCAGGAACATGCTCTAGCATTTCCATGCAAGTAATGACATCAAAGCTATTTGGCTGTTCTTCTGCTAACTCTTCGATTAATACTTGACGGTATTCAACTTTAGTACCTGATTCAAGTGCATGCAATTTAGCCACATTGAGGGGCTCTTTACCCATATCAACGCCGAGTGCTTGTGCACCGCGGCGAGCCATGCTTTCTGTTAAGATACCGCCGCCACAGCCAACATCAAGAACTCTCTTGCCAAATAGGCCACCACTGCGCTCATCTATGTAATCTAAGCGTAATGGATTGATTTGATGTAATGGTTTGAAGTCACCTGCTGGATCCCACCAACGACTGGCCATGGCTTCAAATTTAGCGATTTCCTGTTTATCTACATTCATACAAAGTCTTCTTGATACGTTAATTAAGGTGAAACTTAATAGGGTGAAAAATAATAAATATGGGCACAGTATATAACGAGAAAATGATTTCAGAAGTATTATTTATGAGTCGGTGAATAAATAATTTGCGAAGCCGTTAATAAAAATCTATTCAACCGAGTTAATTTTCTTATATATTGTATTTGCTGGTAAATATTATGCTAGAATACTTCTCTAAAAAATATAAATAGAAAGCAATTTAAAACTTAGGGGTAAAGGCTTATATGAGTAATTTAGCCACAGGCATCACACCTATCAATATTGAAGAAGAATTAAAAAATTCTTATTTAGATTACGCTATGAGCGTTATTGTTGGTCGTGCTCTTCCTGATGTTCGTGACGGTTTAAAACCAGTTCACCGCCGCGTTTTATTCGCGATGAACGAATTGAAGAATGACTGGAACAAACCATACAAAAAATCAGCACGTGTTGTTGGTGACGTAATCGGTAAATATCATCCACACGGTGATACAGCGGTTTATGACACTATTGTACGTATGGCGCAGCCTTTCTCTTTGCGCTACATGTTGATTGATGGTCAAGGTAACTTCGGTTCTGTTGACGGCGATTCTGCAGCTGCAATGCGTTATACCGAAATCAGAATGTCAAAAATTGCGCATGAATTACTTGCTGATTTAGACAAGGAAACGGTAGATTTCGTACCTAACTATGATGGTACTGAATTTATTCCGGAAGTTATGCCTACACGTATCCCTAACCTACTGGTTAATGGTTCGTCAGGTATTGCCGTGGGTATGGCAACGAATATTCCGCCTCACAATTTAAATGAGGTTATTAATGCTTGTTTAGCATTAATTCAAAATCCGGACCTAAGTCTTGAAGAAATAATGGAATACATTCCAGGCCCAGATTTTCCAACATACGGTATCATTAATGGTAAAGCGGGCATCGAGCAAGCTTACCGTACAGGTCGTGGTAAAGTTCATATCCGAGCGCGTGCCTATATTGAAACTAATGATCGTGGTCGCGAAACAATTGTTGTTCACGAACTACCGTATCAAGTAAACAAAGCACGTTTGATTGAACGTATCGCTGAGTTTGTAAAAGATAAGAAAATTGAAGGCATTAGTGCACTACGCGACGAATCTGATAAAGATGGTATGCGTATGGTTGTTGAAGTTAAGCGTGACGCGGTTGGTGAAGTTGTATTAAACAACCTTTATGCGCAAACGCAAATGCAAGTTGTGTTTGGTATTAACATGGTTGCATTGATCGACAAACAGCCAAAAATATTTACGCTAAAAGAAATGTTAGATGCGTTCTTACGTCATCGTCGTGAAGTTGTTACACGTCGTACTGTATTTGAACTGCGTAAAGCCCGTGAACGTGCTCATATCCTAGAGTCGTTAGCGATTGCCTTAGCAAATATTGATGAAATTATTGCGCTAATTAAGCAATCTGCTACATCTGCAGAAGCAAAACAAGCCTTGATCAGCCGCGGTTGGCAGTTAGGTGATGTGGCTACAATGTTAGAGCGTGCTGGTGATGATGCGGCGCGTCCTGAATGGTTAGAAGCAGAGTATGGTATTCGTGAAGGCTCGTATTTCTTAACAGAAATTCAAGCACAAGCAATCCTAGACTTACGTTTACACAAACTAACAGGTCTAGAGCACGAGAAAATTCTTAGCGAATATAAAGAACTACTCGATGTTATTGCTGAGCTATTATATATTCTTAATACGCCTTCGCGTTTACTCGAAGTGATCACTGAAGAGCTACAAGCTTCAAAAGATGCATTTGGTGACGAACGTCGTACCGAGATCTCGGCAAGCAGCGCAGACATTAATTTAGAAGACTTAATTGAACGTGAAGATGTTGTCGTAACACTATCTCATGAAGGTTATGTTAAGTATCAGCCAATTACTGATTACGAAGCGCAGCGTCGTGGTGGTAAAGGTAAGTCAGCAACGAAGATGAAAGAAGAAGATTTCATCGAACGTCTGTTGGTTGCTAATACGCATGATCATATTCTGTGCTTCTCAAGCCGTGGTCGCTTGTACTGGATGAAGGTATATCAATTACCATTAGCCAGTCGTCAAGCCCGTGGTAAACCAATTGTTAATTTACTACCACTGCAAGATGGTGAGCGTATTACTGCGATCTTACCTGTGGCTCAATTTGAAGATGACAAATTTGTCTTCATGGCTACGGCTAACGGTACAGTGAAGAAAACAGCATTAAGTGCATACAGCAAGCCTCGTGCTGGCGGTATCATCGCTGTTAACCTGAATGATGAGGATGAACTGATTGGTGTTGATATCACTGACGGTACTAACGACATTATGTTGTTCTCTGATGAAGGTAAAGTAGTACGTTTCTGCGAGTTTGAAGAAATACCTGTACTTGATGAAGACGGTAACCCTGTTTTAGAAGAAGCTAAACCTGTTCTTGACGAGGAAGGTAACCCAGTTCTTGACGAAGAGGGTAACCCTGTTTTAGAAGAGGCTAAACCTGTTCTTGACGAGGAAGGTAACCCAGTTCTTGATGAAGACGGTAAGCCTGTTTTAGAAGAAGCTAAACCAAAAATTAAGTTTAAAGGTGTACGTCCTATGGGTCGTACAGCGACCGGTGTTCGTGGTATCAAACTTGAAGAAGGCCAAAAAGTTGTTTCGTTAATCGTTCCGAAGAACGATGGTGCAATCTTAACAGCAACAGAAAACGGTTTCGGTAAACGAACTGCACTTGAAGAATACCCTGCGAAGAGTCGCGGTACTAAGGGTGTTGTTTCAATTAAAGTAAGTGAACGTAACGGTAAAGTTGTTGGCGCAACACAGGTACTTGACGGTGATGAGCTAATGCTTATTACGAATGGCGGCACGTTAGTAAGAACACGTGCTTCTGAAGTATCTATGGTTGGTCGTAATACCCAAGGTGTTCGTTTGATCCGTACTGGTGAAGATGAGCTCGTTGTTGGTTTACAACGTATCGATGAAGTTGAAGAAGATGAGAACGCAGTTGTTGTTGATGCAGAAAATGCAGAAGCAGCAACCGAAGCTCCAGCTACTCCAACGGATGCGACTGATGCAACTGAAGCAACTGATGTTACAGATGCAACAGACAGCGCAGAAGAAGCTACTGAAGAGTAATTTAAGGGTAGTGCAGTGATGTACTTAACCTAGATTAACTTCTATAAGGCCTGTTACTCCTAGAGTAACAGGCCTTTTTTATAACCGGTCTAATGGGCTGACTGTTCCAGCAAAATGCTGACCAATTACATGTGTATAAATGCGATATATTAAACTTAAACATTCATTTACTCTGAGTCCACTTCCATAGAGCATTCCAATAACTAACTTAGACGTGCCAGTCATATTGTGTAATATTTTTGATACTTCATTTGCACTTAGTACAACGGGAACACTCCGTTGTTTTGTGGCCAGTTTGAAGCCTAAATCCCCGTGATCTATTTACCACCCCCCTTAAACGCATCTCAGATCTGATCGATTCAATGAACGGGCTTGCTGACATATACATAACTCCATTTAACTGATGTTATATACAGTGTTATTCATATTCTTGTAATTGCAATCACGGTTTGTCGGAAAACAGTCTTGTTTAGCTTGTTATTAAAAAAATAAGTTAATATACTCAGTCACATAGCGAGTTTTTTATTTTAATTAACAAGACTCAAAAAATAATTTAGAGGACGGCTCGTTTTCCCAGAAACAAGTATTCACGCTATTTGAAGTATAGTCTTAGTTTTCAGTCGATTGATTGTACTTTGTAGTGGTGAATGGATTTGGAAAAACGAGAGGTCCTACTATACAAATGTTAAGTTACTAGGTGCACATGAGTTCTGATATTTTTAGCCTATTTGAGGCCGATACTAAAAAGGAAGTGAAAAAGGTTTGCTCAGAACTTAAGGTTACGAGCGAAGATCTGCTGTATCTAGTAAAACTATCGGAGGCAAAAATAGTCGAGTTTCCTTACTTACACGCTTGCAAGTTTATTGAAGAGACTCCAGAAAATGTTCACCTTACCGAGAAGAACATCCAAGCAATCACAAATAATGGTATTGGGAAATTAGACCGAGATGCTCAGAAGGCGGTGAAGAAGTTATTTCAAGCACCTCTTCAAGTAAAAAGGACTACTGCACACCTGTTTTATCGTAGCGACTATAGGATTTGGCATCTATTTTTCTTTGATCGAAGTGATAGGTATATTAGAGAGAATCACTGGGATTTTGGTAGCCACATACATTATGTGAACTGGCTTTGGCCAAATCTAGAGTGTCAGAAAGTTTGGAGTGAATTTTGTGAAAATGGAAAGAAATCGATTGGTGGTCATGAACATATTCGCTTTGAAAAGTAACTTAACAAGTCACTCAAAAGGACAAATAACAGTTGGTTTTTGCTCCTTCGTCGCTTATTTTAACCAACTATTATTTGCCTCTTAGTGAGGCGTTAGCTTAAATTCGTAAAATTGATTCTGGAGCAGAATAACATGGAACCTGAAAAACGTTTTTGCAAAGAATGTAATGAAGAGGTCGATCATATTGGAGTTATAGTAAAGCCTCAGAATAATTCCAATATGGGAAGAAAGGCAAAGGTCAAAGAGTTTATATCTGCACTTGTTGCTGGTTGGGGTGCTGGAGGCACTGCTGGGTTTATGGAGCTAAGAGATTTGCATTTAATATGTACAAACTGTGGTCATAAAATAATTGAAAGATACCGTGGTGATCTAGATTATTAAATATTAAGCTAACAAGCTGTTAAACAAGGACAAAAAACAGTTGGTTTTGCTCCTTCCTAGCTAATTTTAACCAACTATTTTGCCTGTTAACAGGACGTTATATCTCTTATAAATATTGGTGCTAAATTTGGACTTTAACGAACTGACATACAATGACTTAGATAATTTGGCGATTCAACGTTTAGTATTTGAGGACGGAGATGAACTCACTCCAATATTGAAAGGTCACCTATTTATCTAGAAAACCTTAGAAGCCGCTATTTCTCAAAAATTATCTAAGCCAAGCGCTTTCTTTAATAAACGTAGAACTTTTGAATTGAAATTAGATTTAGCTAATTCAATGGGTTTACTAGAGCACAACTTGTTTTCTGCTATTAAAGCCGCAAATAATATTAGAAATAAATATTCACACAAAGATAACTATTCTGTATCAATCGCTGAATTAAATAGCCTCAAATATAATTGGACTAATGACCAAGCTAAAGCATTTAAGGGTGCGTGTGCTAAAGGCACTGGTGAAGCTGTAAAAATTGCTATGTTATTTTTGTGTTGGTCAGCTATAGGTTTGGTTAAAAGCGATATATAACAAAAACCTAAAGTCCGACAGCTAACACTGTCGCATTTTTTCGCAAACAACAAAAAGCGCAAAAACCTGCGCCAGCATTAACTGCGGCTTAGGTTGGCGTTATGTTTTAAGGAGAGTGTGAGTATATATGGATAACAATATTCCTTTTCAGACTATTGATTGGCAAAGTGTTCCGAAGACAGAGCATGCAGGCACAACAGGTACTGCGTATTGGCAAACAATGCAGTTCGACGGCTTAAGAATACGATATGTTGAATATTCTGAAAATTATAAAGCTGATCATTGGTGCGAAAAAGGCCATATTGTTTACTGCCTTAAAGGTGAGGTTATAAATGAACTCAAAGATGGTACTCAATCAACTCTGAGTGAGGGCATGTCATATATTGTTTCAGATGATCTCAGTTCTCATCGTTCAATTACCAAAGAGGGCGTCCACCTATTAATAATTGATGGTGACTTCTTGAAATTAAAACATAACAAGAAAATCAACAAGGACTAAAAGCAGCGGGCTGTTCGCTTAGCTCCATTTTAGCCTGTTATTTGGGCGTTAAATGCCTAAAGGAATCATGTGCCAAATCTAAGTTTATTTTTTAAATTTGCTCTAGCTTCAATTTGTTTGTTGCTAATAATTTATTTTGTGCATTTTAACGTATCGTACTTTCCTTTTTTATCTAAAGACCAAGCCGACTGGGCTAGCTTTGGTTCATTTTTTGGTGGTACTACTGGTCCACTTCTAGCCTTTCTCGCATATAGTGGTGTAAAGCAGCAATTATTAGAACAAAGACAAACAATAAAACAACAAGCAGAAGATATTGCTTTTGAACAACATATAAATCGAATAAAAGATAGTTTTGAGAGTGTAAACTTACTTTCTATAAATAGTGTAAAACCTTTAGAGAATCACCTTAATATAAACATCGAGACTTGTTTAAGAAGTCGTCTAAAAGACGCCATAGTTATTTCTAACTCTTCAGCAATTTTGAACGACATAATTCATGCATCTAGGCTTATTCAAAGTGCCGCTTTTATTTTTCAGCAATATATCTACTTAATCAATCAGTCGACTAAAAATTTATCAGAACAAACGCCTCTAAATGAACACCGCTGGTGTGCAATTGCAACATGGAGAGAATTTGAGAAAAGGGCTCTGTTAATTAATTTGTTAGCTGTAAAAGCTGAACGAGAGTTACTCAAACCTAACCCTGACTTGTATGAACATGAGCTTAAAGAAATTGTAATGTGTATTGCATCATACGAAAATTGGGAGCGGGACTGGAAAAGAATGGATATTGGGTTTTAGTGTAAACGGCACTTAACAAGTTGCTTAAACGGACACAAACAGTTGGCTGTGCTCGTTCCTCGCAAATTATAGCCAACGTTTTTTAGCCGCTTAGCAAAGCGTTATATTTCAGGGAGCCGTTTCGTGCATAAAATTATTATTTCAGCATTTTTTCTATTATCTTTTTCAAGCAACGCAAATGAAACAGAAGTTTTAACTGTAGATCGTGTGGTTCCAAATAATCTAGAACTTTCGTTTCCTAATGACAGACGTATTAAGCCTAAATCTAGTGATTTTGAACTAGTTAATTATGTGGTGATGAGTAATGAATTAGGTGAGCGTTGGGCTGTTGTAACTGTAAGGAATTCTTCAACGGGAGGACGATCTCTTGAAAATGGGCATTTAATGGCCTTATTTGCAAATGGAGATCGTAAAAGCCCCCTAGAGTTTAAAGTAAATTTTGAGGGTAAAGAAACACAATCAATTACTGTTTCATTTGGTGAAAATAAATTCCCCATATTGACCATAACTACAGCAACTTAAATATAACAAGCTGTTTAACAAGGATAAAATATAGTTGGCTGTGTTTCGTTTCTCAACATTTTAGCCAACAATATTTTACCCATTAACGAGGGAGTTATATTTCAAGGTGCACTTCTTTCCGTTATATGTAGTCAATCAGCTATACTTTATCCTTGGGACGAATAGTGTGATATTAGGCTCCTTGTAAACCGACTAATATCAGTGTAACTCAAGAACTAGTTCCTTTTTCTTGTTCCGAATAACGTCATTTTCCTATTAAAGAAGAGTTATTATTTTTATATTTTTGGCGTTGAAAGTACGGTGTTCGAAATGAAAATATTTACTCTTTCAGCTAATCAAGTGATTCATATCCCCGCATTCTTAAAATACAGATTAAACAACCACTGCCAAAGATATCTAGTATTTACAGTCATCTCGACGCCCTCAAGTCATGATGATAGAGTTGAAATATAACAAGCTGTTCAAGCGGGGCTGCTAACAGTTTGCTAGGTTTTGCTTCGCTACACATTTTAGCAAACTATTATCAGCCTCTTAAATGGGCGTTAAGTGTCTTCATCTATCTACGAGGTTCAGTGTGATCGAAATTGTATCTAAAAATAATATTATGGAAGTATTACCTTTGATTCGTGCTTATCAAGAGTTTTACAATGTCGCTGATATTTCAGATTTTAAAAATGAAGTGTTTTTCTCTCAATTTGGCGAGTCTAACCCTGCGGGTTGTCAGTTTATTTATCGTGATAATGGCATCGTGGTTGGTTTTTCTACAGTATATTTTTCTTACGCTTCAAGTATTATTTCCAAGGTTGCTGTATTAAATGATTTATATACTGTGTCGGGCTTACGAGGTAAGGGAGTCGGTAGAAAACTAGTAGAGCATTGTCATAAATACGCATCTGAAAATAATGCGTCAAGGCTTCAATGGGTAACAGCTCCAGATAATGAGGTTGCACAAAAGCTTTACGACTCAATGGATGCTAGTAAGAGTGATTGGCATTTTTATGCATACAACACTTAACAAACTGTTAAACAAGGATAAAATACAGCTGGCTTTTGCTCCTTAGTCGCTAATTTTAGCCAACTATATTTAGCCTGTTAACAGGGCGTTATGTGAATCAAAATGGAGTTTGAATATATGCTAGAAATTAGACCTAATTGTGAGTGCTGTGATAAAGACTTAGCTCCAGATTCTACTGAAGCAATGATTTGCACATACGAATGCACTTTTTGCGTGACATGTGTAAACGATATATTAGAAAATGTATGTCCAAATTGTGGTGGAGGTTTTGTACCTCGACCTATTCGACCAAAAGTTGCAAGACGTTCAGGTTTAAGTATCAACCATCAACCTCCTTCAGTTGAAAGAGTGCATACCAACTATAGCATTGAAGAACTTAGAGAGTTCTCTGCAAAAGCTAAACACATAAAACCGGAAAATAGGTGATTAATATATTCACATAAATAAGAATAGGTGTCGCGCAGCCGACACCTATTCGGGTGTTGAACAAGCCCGAAGCCCTCTTTATATAGTAAATTATGGATTCAGTTTTGGCGGGTGCTTATCTTGATATTAAACTCAATACGAGCGGGACTGGGATACAAATCGGCATCGATTTGTATCAATTACTTAGCTTAATGTTGATCATAAACCACTTATTCCCTCATTATTTGGTAGCGCCATTATCCTACGATTTACAGGATAAGTTTGAGTTTGACTGTCTTTATATTTGAACGTCACTCTATTATAGGACGTATTAATTATGTCCTTGTCTGGCAACACACTACGATCAAAGTAAGTCGAATCGCACGAGAATAGCCATCAATGGTCGCTGGCCGTTTACCTTGCAGCCTTAAATTGATAAAATGTTGTTCATAAAGAAAATTAAATCGTTGCTGTTGTGAATAATCCATACTGATAGATCCAATAAGGCACCACCATAATGGTGATGCTATTGGTTAGTATGAACGGTGATGGAAAGACTCCGTCGCGCAGCGGTTTCGTTCAATAAGGAGTTTAAAAGTAACTAAAAAAGTTGGTTACGTTTCGCTTCGATTCACATTATCTTTATGAATATGAATATGAATATGAATATGAATATGAATATGTAAGAGCTGTCTATGGGGTTGCTCTGTTTCCGAATATGTAACAAGTACAGATATCTGCACAAATAACGGGTCAGATACAAAGTATTAAAATTTATCTTTACGAGCCTGGTATAAACAATTATGACAAACCGACTGCCTCAGAAAATATCCTCGACTATATCGACGCTCAACGATCTTGCGAAGTTGGCAAACTATTCCCTTATGGACACGCTCAACTGTGATCCTGATGCGACAGAAAACGGTGCCGACCACGTGCCGCGACAAGTCTTCTCGGGGCATTATGTCCCCGTCAATCCTACTCCAATCAAAGACCCTGAGTATGTAGCGCACAGCAAAAACTTTTTTTCCGAGCTTGGCTTCGCCGACAGTATGGTAGAGTCCACTGACTTCGTCCGCATGTTCTCCGGCGACATTTCTCAGGTTCCAGAGCCGATGCGCAAGGTCGGTTGGGCGAGTGGGTACGCACTTTCCATCTACGGCACTGAATACATCCAGCAGTGCCCGTTCCAAACCGGCAACGGATATGGAGACGGTCGTGCAATTTCTGTGCTTGAGGCTGTCATCAACGGTCGACGCTGGGAAATGCAGCTAAAAGGTGGCGGCCGCACGCCATATTGCCGCGGCGCGGACGGTCGCGCTGTCTTGCGGTCTAGTATCCGCGAGTTCTTGGCTCAGGAGCACATGCACGCACTGGGCGTGCCCACATCACGGTCTTTGAGTTTGTACGTTTCAAAAACGGAGACGGTGAAGCGACCGTGGTACTCACAGGGCTCGCGCTCGGAAAATCCCGACATGCTTATATCTGAAGCCGTCGCCATCTCGACACGTGTCGCACCGTCGTTCATCCGCGTCGGTCAACTCGAACTTTTCGCTCGCCGCACCCGTAAAAACGAACACCCGAAAGCGATGGAAGAACTCGAGAAAATTGTGCTGCACTTGATTGATCGAGAATACGCTGTCGCCGCTGACGTTGTCGATAGGCAACTCACCACCCCAGAAAAAGTGGTGTTGCTGGCGCGCGAGTTTCAACGCCGCCTCACGTCACTGGTGGCGAACTGGATCCGCGTCGGCTTCTGTCAGGGTAACTTCAACAGCGACAACTGCGCAGTTGGTGGCTTTACACTTGATTATGGTCCCTTCGGCTTTTGCGATGTGTTTAACCCGTATTATCAGCCTTGGACGGGTGGCGGTCGTCACTTTTCGTTCATGAACCAACCAAGCGCAGCGCAAAGAAACTTCGACATGTTTTGTTCAGCGTTACGGCCGTTGCTGGCGTCGCATCAGGACTGTTTGCTAGCGCTCGACGAGGTTCAAAGTGGATTTTCGAAAGTAATGCACACGCAAATGGACTCGATGTGGGCTGCCAAACTGGGACTGGATCTGGATATCGGCACTTTTAACACCACGTCTCACCAGGCACTTTGCAAGACTCTTTATAAGGAATTGCTCAGCGAGCTAGAAACACTCATGATGCAAACGCCTGTCGATTACACTATCTTCTTTCGCGAGCTCTCGTCGATACCCGACGACATTAGTCCACTCAAGAAAAGTTTCTACAATAATATGGCGCATGACTCTGACCTTAAAAAGAGAGAGTCCAAAGAGATGGACAAGCGCTGGGCAGCGTGGCTCGGAAAATGGAAAATGCTCCTCAACAGCGCCAGTGACGCGAATGCTACTTCGCCCCGTTCCAATGAGGCAATCTCTAGGCAGATGAAGCTCGTCAACCCAAAATACATTTTGCGAGAGTGGTTTGTTATGCCTGCTTATCAGCAAGCAACTGCGGGAAATTACGCCCTAATTCGAGAGCTGCAGGACGTGATGACACAGCCATATGCTGAGCAGTCGAAGGACATGGAGGATAAATACTATAGGTTGAAACCGCCAGAGTTCTTTGCGGTGGGTGGATTGTCCCATCTTAGTTGTTCGTCGTGATTCTTTGGACTTAAAAAAGTAGTGCCAGAAACAACTTAATAGTGAAGGCTAGGTGTCGCGCAGCCGACACCTTATTCGGGTGTTGAACAAGCCCGAAGTCCCTCATTATTTGGTAGCGCCATTATCCTACGATTTACAGGATAAACTTGGGTATTCGCCTCTCGACTCGGTCGTTCACGTGGTCCCAATACATGTCATTTCATGCTGACAGCGAGGACAAATGCGTTTGCATTTGGTCTTAATCGCTTGCTGTAATATCGGCAAGGTTCTAGTTTTCGTTACTTGGGTTTGACTGTCTTTATATTTGAACGTCACTCTATTATCGGACGTATTCATTATGTCCTTGTCTGGCAACAGACTACGATATAAGTAACGTGAAAGATATTGAAGCGCAGGTAGTCCATAGCCAACTTTTCGGTAATCAACTACCCACTTATTTGGGATTGATTAGGGCAGTGATCAATCATCATGATGATTGATGGCATCTAACATTCTAGCTCGCCATACTTTAGCCAACGTAAAAGTGTTAAACAGATACTTAGCTATTCCCATTGTTTATCGAGGGTATAGCGATAGAAAAACGGTAAGCCATTACGAGCTATTTTAACGATACTCCAAGAGTGAGTTTGAATAAGACGGTTAAAGTAACTCTTTAGGTTGGCTGTCGTTAAATAGTCAGGACTACGATCAATGTAAGTCGAAATGCGTCGAATCACACGAGAATAGGCATCAATGGTCGCTGGCCGTTTACCTTACAGCCTTAAATTGATAAAGTGTTGTCCATAAAGAAAATTAAATCGTTGCTGTTGTGAATGATTCATACTGATAGCTCCAATAAGGCACCACCATAAAGGTGATGCTATTGGTTAGTATGAACGATGATGGAAAGACTCCGCCGCGCAGCGGCTTCGTTCCAAAGGCGTTTAAATGTAACTAAAACAGTAGGTTACATTTCGGCTTGCTACACATTACAACCAACATTTTAGTCCGCTTAATGCGGCGTTATATTTTTAGAGAGGATTTATGAGTTCTTATATTGTAGGGCATCTTCCAGAAGATCAGGGTCCTGTAACAAGTATCTATAAAGAAATTCGGAAAGTACCATTTTCGTACACCACCAAAAAGAATGAAGCAGAATTGGCGGCAGAAGGTTCGTATGTTTATGTAATTGTAAAAGAAAAAGAGGGTAGAAAAAATATTTTAAAACTCGCTTATAGCTACAAGTGTACTGAATGCTTTCGAAAAGCAGGTGGTAAATGGCTCGGAAAATTTGATTATAAAAATACAGTGGAATATGAAAAGGATGGCGAACTAAAATTATTAGACCCGCCATTAGCAATAACTGATTCTGATTTTATTAGTTGGTATAAAACTAAAGCTTTAGGAATGCGTGTCATTCCTACTGAATATGAATCCGTGTTGAAAGCTATGTTAGTGTAGCTATTAGTTAAAATATAACAAAAGGTTACACTCTGATTAGATACAGTTTTCACAGTTTTTTGCTAAAAAAAAGGCCGTGAAAACAGCATCTACTTACTCGCCGGTGAACGCGGAGTTATGCCGAAGAGGAGCTAATTTGATGCCTGAACCTGATCCATTGAGAATCATGACATTTGTAACACCGAAAGATCTCGGCCAGTGGCTCAAGGTGAATTACGCCTCTGAAAGTGAACTATGGGTGAAGATATACAAGAAAAATACTGGGGTTCAGAGCGTGACTTGGAATGATGTCGTGATCGAGGCTCTATGTTGGGGTTGGATCGACGGTATTAAGAAGTCAATCGATGACCAAGCCTATCTTCAGCGCATTACTCCCAGAAAAATGCGAAGCAACTGGTCTAAAAGGAACACAGAGCATGCGGAACGTTTGATAAGTGAGAACCGGATGATGGAATCAGGGATCTTGCATATTCGTGCTGCAAAAGCGGACGGTCGTTGGGAAAACGCCTATGTGGTAAGTGAAATGGAAGTGCCCGCGGATTTCCTAGCTGCACTAGAGAGCAATCCGAAGGTGAAACAGTTTTTTGAAACGCTCACTAAATCGAGTCGTTATGTCATCGCATACGGATTGACAAGTGCGAAGAAACCCGAAACCAGACAGAGACGATTTGCAAAATTCATAGGCATGCTTGTCCGCGAAGAAAAGCCGACTTAGTCTTCAAAAAGACGAAAAGACATAACAAGGCTATGCAGCGGACGCCGAAAGCTACGCGTTTTTGTGCTCACTCGCGCAAAACATTCCGCTTTTGGCGCCGCTATGTGATTAATAGGATTCATCAATGATTGGTAGTTGCTTCTGCGAAAATGTTAAATTCGAAGTTAATGGGGTAACCCCAAAACTTTATCAATGTCATTGTTCGATGTGTCGCAAGGTTACGTCATCTACATCAAATACTGCGTTTATTATTCCTAAAGAAAACTTTAAATGGCTATCAGGTACTAGTAATATTAAAACTTACCAGAAGCCAACAGGTTATCGAGTTGATTTTTGTACGTCTTGCGGCTCTACAGTACCAAATATGTATCGCAATATAGAGTTTTGGGTTCCCGCAGGTCTTTTAGATGGTGCCTTAGAATTAGAGGTAAGCAATCATTTATGTGTATCATCAAAAGCAAGTTGGGACGAAATATCGGATAAAGGTAAACAACATGATGGTGTGCCTGAGTTGCATCACATAACAAGCTAATTAATAAGGACAAAAAATAGTTGGCTGTTTTCGTTCCTCAATATTTTCGCCAACAATTTTTGTCTATTATTAGGGTGTTAAGTGAGTAATATGATTCGGTGTGTAATATTTGATTGTGATGGAACATTGGTTGACAGTGAATATCTATGCAATCTTGGTCTTGAATTAAAGTTAAAAGAGATCGGTATAGTTGAATCAGCTGAGGATATGATGGTTCGTTTTCAGGGCTGGAAGCTTGCTACAATTTTAGAATCACTTGAAACTAAGCATAATGTAAAATTTGATGATTCATTTTCACTATCGTACAGGTCGCTCGTTGATGCGCTTTTTGAAAAAGAGTTAAAGCCCTGCATCGGAGTGGAAAAGGCCATTCAACAACTAGATTTTAAGAAGTGTGTGGCATCAAGTGGTCCGATTAATAAAATTGAAAAGGCGTTATCTACCACTGGTCTGCTTAACTACTTTAATGGCAATCTATTCAGTTCTTATGAAATTGGTTCGTGGAAGCCAGATCCAGATATATTTCTATACGCCGCAAAAATGATGGGATTCAAACCAGATGAGTGCGTTGTTGTTGAGGATAGTCCGGTAGGTATAGAAGCAGCGAAGGCAGCAGGTATGCATGCTGTGTTATACGATCCAAACAATAAGCACATGGACTTAAATTGTACAGCCGTAATCAGCGATATGATGGAACTACTAGATGTTATCACTTAACAAAAACAAGCACCGCGATACTCATACCTCGTGTTGTTGGCGTTAACCGCCTCAAGTAAAATATGAGTCCGCTTTAGCATTAAACTTTAAGGGCGTATCAATGAATATCAGAAAGGCAACAATTGATGATCTAGATGGATTGGTTGATTTAAATAAGCAAATTGGTGAGTTTCATTTTGAAAATGCTCCGTCTGTATTTTGCAAGCCGTCAGAAGAGGAGAGAGGATTTCTATTGAAGGCTTTGAATGACCAGGAAAGGCTATTTCTTGTCTCAACCATCGACAAAAAGGTTACTGGCTTTCTTACAGCAACAATTTCACAAAATGAAGTAATACCATTCCTCAGTAAAGAGCCAATTTGCCGAGTTGGTACAATTGTAATTGACCAATATCATAGAGATTCAGGGCTAGGGAACAACCTGATGCTCGAGTGCAAAAAATGGGCATTATCCTCTGGAGCTAAAGAAATAAGACTTGAGGTTATGGAGTTCAATGACAAAGCACTGGGCTTCTATAAAAATCTTGGTTTTCACACCCAATCAAAAATAATGTCGCAGTCAATCTGCGGCTAACAAGTAAAGGTATTAGACGCGAAAATCCGCGCCTATGCTTTAAGTGTTGGTATTTTCACAAAGTCTGCCATAAGGAATTTGGTTTGAAGCTACGAATTACATCAATAATCCTATTACTTCTGTTCACTGGTTATACCGCATTTACGATGTCAATTGCTCACCAGTCCTTGTTAAGTTTTGGTTACCAGTTAATTTCCAGCCCTGATACAGCTCAGGTTGTCTTTGATCTATACATTATGGCATTCTTAGCTATGGTTTGGATGTACCAAGATTGTAAAAAGTTAGGTAAATCAAATATGTATTTTCTACCATTTGCGTTGTTAACTTTGGTGTTTGTTTCAATTGGCCCTTTACTTTATTTAGCTTTAAAGCCAAGTACAGAGCTATCAAAAATATAACAAATTAACAGGGACACGTAACGCTTGCTCGGTTCCGCTTCGCTCCACATTTTAGCAAGCATTACTTAGCCCTTTATTTGGGCGTTGGTATCATAAGTTTCATTGAGAGGTTAGGGTAAATGACAATTGCATATTGGTGTGTATTAGCGGCTGCAATAATCCCATATATTTGGGTGATTACAGCTAAAGCTTCTAAGCCAGGTTTTAATAATAATAAGCCAAGGATTTTCCTTGATGAATTAGAAGGGTGGGGCCAAAGAGCAAATTGGGCTCACGCTAATAGTTTTGAAGCCTTTCCTGCATTTGCAGCTGCAGTAATTATTGGTAGTGCAGTTTCAAATGTCGAACAAAATACATTGGATGCATTAGCGTTACTTTTGTTATATGTAGGCTTTTGCATGGTATTTTTATATCATAGA
>NZ_ABCQ01000043.1 GCF_000170855.1 Moritella sp. PE36
CTAAAGGCGTTGAATTCGAAGCGAATGTCATGCTAACCGACAATATAGATCTTGCGACGAGTTATACCTATATGGACATGAAAGTGACTGAGGATAATACCGGGTTGGAAGGTAAAACGCCGATTTGGGTGCCCAAGCATGCTGCTAATGCATGGTTGAATTATTACATTTATAACGGTATGCCAGCAGGGACGACCATAGGTACGGGTATCCGTTATGTCGGTGAAACTCAGATTGATGCGATGAATAGCGATCAAGTACCTGATTACACGCTCGTTGATATGTCAGTTGCGTATGACCTGTCTTATTTAAGCGACAGTTTAGATGGTTCAAGTATTTCTGTGGTAGCGAGTAACTTGTTTGGTACTGAATATTATTCTTGTTATGACACCAACAACTGTTGGTTTGGTGCTGAACGTAGTATTACAGCTAACGTTAAATTTAACTTTTAATCGTTAATTTTATTTTTAATAGGGCCAGGTGTCATGCCTGGACAATTTATGCCTCTAGATAAGGATGCCAATATGCAGGCTAAGCATTATGCGCAATTTTTTCAAACTGCTTTATCCATTACCCCCTTATTAAAAGGTGGACTGGATAACCCTGACAAAGCGCATTTTAATTCGCAGCAAGATAGCCAGGTTGCGATTAAGCAACTGTATAATTATTGGCAAATGCAACATCCAGAGGCGGGTGCTTCGTATTGGTTAACACGGGGTTGGACTATGTTGATATGGCAACCGTTATACCTCGCATTTATTGGCGTTTATGCGACTCATGCCGTGCCTAAATTAAGTTTAGTTGGGCAATATCATGGTGATAACGGCCTTGTCGCTGGATTCACCTTACCTGAACACCGCTTAGTTACTGGGGATTTACTGGCATTAATTGCTTATTCGGGACACGAATTGAAATTATTATTTTCCTCTTTGCGAGAACAATTCGCGCAGCAATACCGTTTGCGACCTGGCTTTGTTGCGCATTTATTAGCGGACAGTATTCTGGTTAATCTCATTGCATTACAGCAATTACGTGCTGATTTAGATGTGTATGAACAGGCAAAACTTTGGTTTGCTGCGTTTGATTTACCGAATAAACACTTGAGTGCACTTTATAAAGCCCCAAAAGCTGAATTATGGTCAGTTAAACGCATCAGTTGTTGCATGCATTATCGCCGCGATGACGGTGACTTGTGTTCTAACTGTCCAAAGAATAAATAGGATTTAAATGTTTGAATTGAAAAATGTTGTTGTAAACCGTGATGGGCGTGACATCTTGTCTATTGAGCAGCTGCAAATCGATAGCAATGAATTTACCGTGATCCTCGGTCACAATGGTTCTGGTAAGTCTACCTTAGCACAGGTGTTAGCTGGTCAGTTAAAACCGGACAGCGGCAAGATTGAGTTCTCAGAACAATTAATGAGCACGCTATCAACTAAATTATTAGCGCAGAACATTGCGTTTTTACCACAACGTTTACCCGAAGTTGCTGGTTTAACGGTGAAGGAACTTGTGCGACTAGGGCGCTTTGCTTGGCGTGGCACCTTTGGGCGTTATAACCAACAAGACACAGATATTATCGAAACCGCGATGCAACAAACGGATACTGCGCAATTTTGCGATCATATTGCAGACAGTCTTTCTGGCGGTGAGCGCCAAAGAGCCTGGATTGCGATGTTATTGGCACAACAATCTCGGGTATTAATCTTGGATGAACCGACTTCAGCTCTCGATGTTGGCCATCAATATGATCTGCTATCACTACTGCAGTCGCTTAACAGGGAGTCTGGGCAGGGTGTGATCGTGATCCTGCATGACATTAATTTAGCGCTAAGATTTGCGACTCGTGTGGTTGCTTTAAAACAAGGGAAAGTGAGCTTTTCAGGCGATCATAGTATTTTGTTAGATAGTAAAAAACTCTCTGCCTTGTATGGCACCGATATTACATTAATAGATCATCCGAGCCGAGATGAGAAGGTTGCTGTTGTATGTTAACTAGAAAAAAAATGACTAAATTGGTTCAATTACTTATCGCATCTGTACTGCTGATAACCCCATTATTTTCACAGGCTGAGATAACGGTAACGGACAGTCAAGGGAATAAGCAGTTAGCGCAATATGCGCAACGTATTGTCGTGCTGAATTGGGATCTGGCCGAGCAAATCTTAGAGTTGGATGTTGTTCCTGTCGGTATGCCAGATATTGCAGGTTACAGAGAATGGGTAAGTAAACCCGAAGTGCCTGCTGAAGTGCAAGATATTGGTACTCGAGTTGAGCCTAATTATGAAAAGATCGCGTCGCTGAAACCGGATGTTATTATTATTGCATCACCGCAAGCAGACTTACAAAGTAAACTGGAGCGAATCGCGCCGGTATTATTTTATCAAACCTTTAGTGCATCCCATGATAATGCGCAAGCCGCTTTAGATAATTTTCGTTACTTAGCTGGTGTTGTGAATAAACAAGAATTTGCAGAGCGAAAGATTGCGGCAATGACAGATAAACTCGATGATTTGAAGCAGCGATTATTGCTGGCTTACGATGGTCAATTGCCAAAGGTTGCCACAATGCGCTTTGCCAGCACCACATCTGTGTATCTGTATGGCAGTAATTCCATGCCACAATATGCCTTAAAACAATTAGGAATCGAGCCAGCGTTAGACCTGCCTGTAACCCAATGGGGCGCTGTACAAAAACGTATTTCAGACCTGCATACAATTGCCGATGGTACTGTTTTGTACTTTGAACCGTTTAATAAAAAGCAGGCATTATCACGTTCAAGATTATGGCAGTCTATGCCTTTTGTCCGTGGTAATCGTGTCAATAGCGTTGCATCAAGTTGGAGTTACGGCGGTGCAATGTCAATTCAATACACTGCGGAAGTGCTCACCGAGAGCTTATTAGCGTTAGCGCCTAAGCAGAATAATACGGCCAGTAATTAGGCCATTGGTTTTCGATTGTATTCAATAATGCAGTGAAATAAAAAATTGTTAGAACGGGAAGACGGATGTTGAGGTATTTAATTACAGTGCTGGCGCTGATGCTAGCGCTGTTTTTATCGTTGCAGTTACAAACTGAATTAACGATCACGAAGCAGTTGGCATTAATCTGTGGTCTAGAACCACGCGAGTTTGTTGAGGTTGATTTTGTTTACGCTATTTTACCACGTTTGGTGATAGCTATTTTGGTGGGGGCAAGCTTAGGTTTAGTCGGCAGTTTAATGCAGCAGTTGACGCAAAACCCATTGTTATCGCCTTTAACTTTTGGCACTTCTTCGGGCGCTTGGTTAGCCTTGGTATTAGTGGCGGTATTTTTTCCTGATTTAGGCATTGAAAATAGTAATATTTTTGCCCTATTTGGAGCGTTGTTGGCAATGGCGTTAGTGTTATTGATCACTGGGCTTAATAACCTTTCAGGTTTGCCCGTTATCTTAGCTGGGATGGCGGTTAATTTATTACTTGGTGCCTTGGCGACTGCGGTTATTTTGCTTAATGATCAATATGCTAAAAACTTGTTTATTTGGGGCGCTGGTGATCTTGCTCAAAATGGTTGGGACTGGGTATATTGGTTAATGCCACGTATGCTGGTTGGCTTGATTATTTTAGCGGTAGCACCACGAATATTAACGTTAATGCGCATTGGTCAGCAAGGTGCAAGTGCTCGTGGTCTTAACATTATGCCGACATTTTTGCTGTTATTGTTATTAGGCGTATGGCTAATATCATCTGCAATTACGGCAGTTGGTGTGATCGGTTTTGTGGGCTTATTAACACCTAATATAGCTCGGTTTTTAGGGGCGAGAACTGCACGTGATGAACTCTGTTATAGCTTGTTATTAGGCGCATTATTTTTAGTGTTAACAGATAGTTTGGCTGCATGGCTAAGTCAGTTTACACTCGATTTTATACCGAGTGGAACCGCAGCCGCAGTGATTGGCGCTCCTGCGCTTATTTGGTTTAGTCGAAGCGCATTAAAGGCGCAAGATCAAATGGTGTTTCGTTTACCGCAAGGTATTAGCCGTTTAAATAGTCGGGTTTTTATTACTATTTTAGTCAGTCTCGTGCTCTCGGTGACGTTATCAAGTGTCTTTGTTATGCAAGATAATTCCTGGACATTCGCCTGGCCAGATGCGTTTTCTTGGTCGATACGATGGCCACGTATTTTAACGTCTTTAGCTGCGGGTGCAGGTTTGGCTGTTGCCGGCACAATTTTACAACGTTTGATTCATAACCCGCTCGCAAGCCCTGATATTTTAGGTATTTCGGCAGGGGCTATTTTTGCGTTGGTATTTGCGAGTATGTTTTGGGGTATTACTATTTTCGAAGCGGGTCCACTGGTTGCATTTGTTGGTGCGATGGGGGCGTTAGTGATCATTTTGCTTTTGGGTAAAAAACATGATTATTCACCGCCGAAGTTAATTCTAACCGGTATTGCGTTAACGGCATTGATTGAAGCCTTCGTACAATTTGCGCTGGCGCGTGGTAATGATGATGTTTATGGTATTTTAGCGTGGTTGGCTGGTTCTAGCTATAGAGTAAGTGCAGATCAAGCTGTCATGCTTGCCGTGAGCGTGATGTTATTATTGCTATTAGCATTTTCACTGTCACGTTGGTTAACATTAATATCTGCTGGTAAAGAAATGGCGTATTCGCGAGGGCTAAATGGCTCAGCTGCATTTGTATTATTACTCTGTTTGGTCGCGCTACTCGTAGCGTTTGTCACCGCTAATATGGGGCCGGTCGCTTTTATCGGTTTACTTGCACCGCATATGGCGGCGATGTTGGGCGCCAAAAGTGTCAAGCAACAACTTTTGGTCAGCGCATTACTCGGGGGATTTTTAGTGCAGTTTTCTGATTGGCTTGGTCAAGTTATTCTGTATCCTGCTCAACTAGCAGCCGGGATTTTGGTTTCTCTTATCGGGGGGAGCTACTTTATTTTCTTATTGATTAAAGGTCGATTAAATACCTAGGGTTAAATGAACAGGTATTATATTTAACTTATATCAACCTGATGTATTGATGATTATATATTGAATAACAATTCCTTAGCGTGTAAGTTTGATATAAGCGATCAGCTAACACGCTAAGGATATTTAATGAGAATACGAAAAGCCAAACGAGATGATATTGATGGGATCAGCCAGTTAATAACAAAACTTGTCATTAAATATATTTTACCTACCTGCAGTAAAGAGGGCGGGCAGTTAATTCTCAATTCCATGGCACCAAATTGTATATCAAATTATTTCGATGCGGGTTATGAATACCATGTTGCAGAGTTAAAAGGCGAACTGATTGGTGTTGTCGGAATGAAAGATAACGCGCATTTGTACCATTTATTTGTGGCTGAAGCCCTGCAAGGCAGCGGAATATCGAGAAAACTATGGGAACAGGCGAGAGATGAATGTTTAGCGAATGGCAATCAGGGTAAATTTACAGTCAACTCAGCATTGAATGCAGCAGATGTATACCTAAAATTCGGATTTGTACCTGTCAGTGGTATTCGTGAAAGGCAGGGTATTAAAGATATGCCGATGGCATTGAATGTTACTAATCCATTTACTTTGAATTAAGCGTCACTCGTTATATTACGCTTTTAGAGTATTGATTTATTCTGTTAACAAGTTAGAGTACTCATTCTATATTTATGTCGCTGTCGGTTGATTAAATTCGAATAAGTTGATTTTATGAGAAATAATAACGGTTTTACACTAATTGAGTTAGTGATAGTTATCATTGTATTAGGTGTTTTAGCCGCAACAGCGATCCCTACATTTATTAATATTCAACATGATGCAAGCCGGGCTGTAGTTAGAAATCTTAGCGGTAGTTTAAAAACGGCCATGGATTTAGTTAATATACGTAAAGAAATTGATGACTCAGAAACCAGTGTTGATTATAACGGTAACACTATCACGCTCGTCAATGGTTACCCTAAACCAGCAGCTCCTGAAATGCGTTTTTTACTTAATATGGAATTACCGAGTACAACATGGACGCCTAATTGGTTAACTGTGCCTTGTGATGGCTCTGCTTTTTGTATTCTTGGTAATAGAAGTTATACCAATAAGCCAGAAATTGATGACGTTACATCTGGACACGTTGTGTTCTTTTGGCCAAATGGCTATGTACTTGATGGTTGTTTTGCTTACTATGCTAACTTGGAGATTGATAGTACGCCACCTGTTATTGGTTTTGTTGATTCGGGTTGTTAGCTTTCTAACAAAGTACTATCAATATTACTAACACCATCAATACCTTCCTCAATTTGAAGTAATCAAACCTTTCTTGCTCTTGTGCTCATGAACTAACTGAATTTCACGCTCTAATCTTAGACGTTATCAGTTTATTGATGCATATAATGATTATCACTTTTAATATTAATTATTTTATTGAATGATGTGTTCTTATCGTTGTCATAAATGACTTATATATATAAGTCATTGTAAATACTATTTTAAAGGCTATAGTTTAGTAATAGTTTATTATGACAGCTTGGCTGGTTTAAAAGAGATATTAATCGTTAAGTAAACCGCACATTATTAGGGTGATTATATGAAGGGAATTATAGCGACCACAGTTGTTGCTGGCCTGCTACTTTCTGGCTGCAGTGAAGAACAGGTTGTAATACCTGAACCGGACTCACGGCCTGTTAAACTGCAAACCGTCGATGTTGGTATTAAAGATACATTTCGAACCTTTCCAGGTATTGTCGAAGCTGATGATAAAGCGGTACTTGGATTCCGTGTTTCGGGTGTTCTATCATCGATGGATGTTAGACCTGGCGAGAATGTTGTAAAAGGGCAAACGCTTGCGAGTTTGAATCAAGATGAGTTTTTGCTACAAGTCGAACAAGCACAAGCAAATTATGAACTGGCTTCAGTCCAGTTTAAGCGTGATGCTAAATTACGTAAAACCAATGTTGTTTCTGAATTAGCATTTGATATCTCTAAAGCCAAGCGCAACCAAGCGCAAGCAGCGTTAAGCAAGCAAGAATCCAACCTCGGTTATACAACCTTAGTCGCGCCCTATGACGGTACACTATCATTATCGTTAAAAGAAAATTATGAATATGTCATGGCAAAAGAACCTGTAGTGCATATTCAGCGGGCGGGTATTATCAATGTCACCTTCCAACTGCCTGAACAGCTGCTTGCACGTTTTAATAATGAATATAGTCGTCGCCCAACCGTTATTTTCGATACTATCCCAGGCGAAGAATTTCCTGCTCGATTTAAAGAGATCGATATCGAAGCCAACGCGACAAATTCCAGCTATAAAGTCACCTTGTTTATGGACCGACCTGAAGGTAAAAATATCCTACCGGGGATGGCGGGTGCAGTCCGTATTGCGCTTCCTAAAGGGAGTGCTGGTGCGATTTCCCCACAAGCATTAATGCGCAAGGGTGACTCGATTTTTGTATGGCAGGTTGATGATCAAGGTATTGTGCACAAGCGAGAAGTCGAGTTAGATGAAAATGGACGTGTAACGAAAGGCTTAAACGATGGTGATAATATTGCCATTTCTGGCGTGAGCGAATTGCGAGAAGGTCAGAAAGTACGATCTTGGATCAAGGAGCGGGGACTGTAATATGAACAAATTCTCTTCTATTGTTATTGCACTTAGTGCGATAACAATATTGCAAGGTTGTGAAAAGCCGATTATAGAGCCAAGACAAAAAATACAGTTAGTTAAGATTGAGACCGTGCAACTAGCCGCAGAAACTGCGAGGTTATCGTTTCCTGCGGTGGCTGTTGCAGCAGATAAATCAAGCTTGTCTTTCCGGTTACAAGGTGAGGTCACATCTGTGACGGCTGGCCCTGGTGATCGCGTGACTAAGGGGCAAATACTCGCTCAAATTGATCCGACTTATTACCGCTTAGAAGTGGATGACGCAAAGGCGGAATATGCTATTGCTGATAGCCAATATCGTCGTTCTGCAAAATTGGTTGATCAAGGTTATATCGCCCCCTCTCAATTTGATGAACTCAAAGCGCAACGTCGTATTGCTAAAGCAAGGCTGGATATTGCCAAGCTGAATTTAAGTTTTACTGAATTGAAAGCGCCTTTTTCAGGTGTTATTTCGCATGTGCCAATACAACAGTTTGAAAATGTGCAAGTCGGGCAACAGGTGATGAATATTCACAGTACGACGACTGTAGATATTCAATTACAAGCTCCGGATATTATTTATTCGCAAAGTTCTGCTGTTGAAATTGAAGCATCAAGACCAGGAGCGAAAGTCATTACTGCTGATGGTATGGAATACGAGGCTCATTTAAAAGAGTTCACGACAGAGCCAGACCCTAAGGTGGGATCATTTGTCATCACACTGACGATGCCGATGCCTAAAGATAGACTTATTCTAGATGGCATGGCAGTCGAAGTGCGTGCTGATGCGCAAAAGCTCAATATCTATAAGAAAAACGAACCATTTATTCCACTTGAAGCGATCTTAAACGAAGACGGTGACGATTTGAATGCAACGCAAAAATTCGTGTGGGTAGTCAACAGTGATAATACGGTGAGTAAACGTCAAGTTGTCACAGATAAAGTGATCAATGAGGGCGTGCGTTTAAGCTCTGGTTTAGCTGCAGGTGAAAAAATAGTGGTTGCTGGTGGTAACCGTCTACGTGAAGGTCAATCAATTAAAATTTTCGACGAATCAATGAACAATTCACAAAACAATTCACAAAACAATTCACAAAATAAGTCAAACAACGATAAAGAGGCTGGACAATAATGAAACAAGATATCGCCGCCTATTTTATTAAAAATAACGTCATTAGCTGGATGCTCACACTGATCTTCTTAATTGGCGGAACCATGGCTTTTTTCGGCTTAGGTCGATTAGAAGATCCGGCATTTACAATTAAAGACGCAATGGTTGTGACTTCTTACCCTGGAGCCACACCATTACAAGTTGAAGAAGAGGTTACTTATCCATTAGAAAAAGCCATACAGCAGCTTACATATGTAGATGAAGTCAACTCTATTTCGAGCCGTGGTTTGTCACAAATCACGGTGACGATGAAGAACAAGTATGGGCCGGATGATTTACCTCAAATTTGGGATGAATTGCGCCGTAAAGTCAATGATATCAAATCCCAGTTACCGCCGGGTGTCGCAGAACCGTCTGTTATTGATGATTTTGGTGATGTTTACGGTATTTTGTTAGCGATCACTGGCGATGGTTACTCCTATAAAGAGCTAAATGATTATGTTGACTATTTACGTCGAGAAATAGAACTCGTTGATGGTGTTGGTAAAGTCTCAGTCACTGGCGTGCAGCAAGAGCAGGTCTTTATTGAAATGTCGATGCAACGTTTAAGCAGCTTGGGCATTTCGCCGACGACTATTTACAACACGTTGGCCACGCAAAATCTGGTATCTAGTGCTGGTGCGGTGAGGATGGGGACGGAATATATCCGTATTCATCCAACGGGGGAGTTTACTGATGTTGATGCGTTAGGTGATTTGATTATTACTGAAACGGGCGCTCAAGGATTAATTTATCTACGCGATGTGGCAACGATTAGTCGTGGCTTTAAAGAAGTACCTGATAATTTAGTTACTTTTAACGGCAAGGTTGCATTGAATGTCGGTGTAGCATTTATTTCGGGTGTTAATGTTGTAGAAAAGGGTAAGGGCGTTTATCAACGTTTAAGTGAACTCAAAGAGCAGCAACCGATTGGTATCGATATTGATGTTGTTTATAGCCAACCTGACGAAGTCGATAAATCTGTTAAAGGTTTCATTACTAGTTTAGGTCAAGCGATTGCTATTGTTATCGTGGTATTACTTTTATTCATGGGGGTTCGTGCAGGTGTTTTAATTGGGCTAATTCTGTTGCTTACCGTTTTAGGTACGTTTTTGTTCATGAATCTAATGGCAATTGATCTACAGCGTATTTCACTTGGTGGATTAGTGATTGCATTAGGTATGCTGGTGGACAACGCCATCGTCGTGGTCGAAGGTATTTTAATCGGGGTACAAAAAGGTCGAACTCGCCTGCAGGCGGCAACCGATATTGTCACCCAGACTAAGTGGCCTTTATTAGGCGCAACGGTTATTGCTGTTACTGCATTCGCTCCAATTGGTTTATCTCAAGATTCGACTGGTGAATATACTCAAACGCTATTTAGTGTGTTACTTATCTCGTTGATGTTGAGTTGGTTTACGGCGATATCATTGACACCATTTTTTGCTGATATGTTCTTTAAAGGCCTTAAAGTCGATGCTGACGGTGAAGATAACGACCCGTATAAAGGGGTTGTCTTTGTTGTTTATAAACGCGTATTAGAAACATGCATGAAAAATGCGTGGACAACGGTATTCACATTAATTTTGATGCTGGTGGCAAGTTTGTATGGCTTCACACAGTTAAAACAATCGTTTTTTCCTTCGTCAACCACACCGATGTTTATGGTTGATGTTTGGCTACCGGAAGGCACGGATATTCGAGCTACCAGTGAAAAACTACGTGAACTAGAAGTGATGGTAAGAGCCCATGAGGATGTAACACATGTATCTTCTAGCACGGGTAAAGGTTCTCAGCGCTTTATGTTGACCTACGCACCAGAAAAAAGCTATGCATCGTATGGTGAATTAATTGTGCGTGTTGATAGTTATGACGATGTAATGCCAATGTTACGTAAAGTGAGCGGGGAACTTGATTCACTTCATCCTGATATTGAATATAAACTAAAACGCATCGAATTAGGTCCTTCTTCAGGTTCTAAAATTGAAGCGCGTTTAGTGGGTTCTGATCCAACTGTATTACGTGGCTTAGCACAACAAGCAATTGATATTATGCGTGCCGATCCAGGGGCATTTAACGTGCGCCATGACTGGCGTGAACGGACTAAGGTGATTGAACCTGTGTTTAACGAAAGCCAGGCTCGTCGCTACGGTATCACTAAGTCTGATGTCGATGATTTATTGCAAATGGCATTCTCAGGCTTGGCTGTTGGTATTTATCGTGATGGGACCAACTTACTCCCCATTATCGCGCGATTACCTGAAAAAGAACGGGTGGATGTCAGTACTATTGAAGGCATGAAGATCTGGAGTCCTGTGTTAAAAGGTTATGTGCCGTTACAGCAAGTGATTTTAGCAGTTAATATTCGCTGGGAAGATCCGATTGTCGTCCGTAAAAACCGTAAACGCATGTTAACTATATTTGCTGATCCAGATCCATTAGGTGATGAGACGGCTGCAACGCTACAACAACGTATCCAACCGTTAGTCGAAGCAATTGATTTTCCACCGGGTTACTCATTAGAGTGGGGTGGTGAGTATGAATCGTCTGCAGACGCACAAGCATCATTGTTCCAAACGATGCCTATGGGTTATCTGTTCATGTTCTTAATCACTATATTCTTGTTTAATAACGTCAAAAATGCAGTGATTGTATGGGCAACAGTACCACTGGCGATTATTGGTGTGACGATGGGGTTACTTATACTAAATACGCCGTTCGGGTTTATGGCCTTACTTGGCTTCTTAAGCCTGTCAGGTATGCTGGTTAAAAACGGTATTGTATTACTTGATCAGATTGAAATTGAAATACACAGTGGTAAAGAGCGTTATCAAGCGGTTGTTGATGCGTCCGTTAGTCGTGTACGTCCGGTCTGTATGGCGGCGATCACCACAGTATTAGGTATGATCCCGTTATTACCGGATGTGTTCTTTAAGCCAATGGCGGTAACCATTATGTTTGGTTTAGGGTTCGCGACGATATTGACCTTACTTGTAGTGCCTGTACTTTATCGCATGCTGCATCGATTGAAGTTACCTGATACCACGAATAGCTAATTATCGTTGTTATCTATTTCTGTTAGTTAATAAGATGAATCAAAACAAGCGCCAATTGGCGCTTGTTTTATTTGTGCTATGACAAACTAAGACGGTGCTAATAAAGCTAATAAAGCTAATTCAGCCACTACGAAATCAATGAAACAGCGCACTTTTGACGATACGTGTTTACGACTTGGATAGACTAAATAAAGATTTACTTCTTGTCGTTTAAAATCACTGAACAATTCAACTAACTTCCCCGTTTCTATTTCATCGAACAGGTTGAAAAGCGGCATCCTGGTAATACCGTGTCCTGCAAGGCACAAAGATAGCTCCATCTCAGGGCTGTTTGTCAGCACGCGACTTTTTAACTGCACGTGATGTTGCTTGTCGTTGTTATCGATGAATGTCCAGGTATTGGGCTGTTTTAAATGACTATAATTAATGATCTTGTGTTCAATAAGTTCGCTTGGATCTTGTGGTGTACCAGCATGGCGTAAATATTCAGGGGATGCAATGATGACCCCATGCGAGCTAAACACTTTTTTACTAATTAATGTTGAATCATCTAATTGCCCCGAGCCTCGGATCAGCACATCAAAGCCTTCACTGACCATATCTACTTTGCGGTTATTTAAATCAAGCTCCAGATCAACTAAAGGATACTTTGCAAGAAAGCGAGAAAATATGGACTGCATGCGAGAATGACCAAAGCTGGTGGGACAGCTTATTCTCAATGTTCCTTTTGGTTTGAGTTGATGACCGTTTAAGGCTTCTTCTGTTTGTTCTGCATCACTAATGATCTGCTGGCATTGTTGAAAATAGATCTCACCTTCAGGTGTTAGACTTAATGAACGCGTTGTTCTGTGTATTAACCTTACGCCTAATCGAGATTCTAGCTTGTTAATTTCTTTACTTATGTAAGAGGTAGAATGGCCGCTAGTTTGAGCTGCGAGCGTAAAACTACCATTGTTCACCACTTCGACGAAGATGACTATTCCATTTAATAATTGCGCGTTGTAAGCCATAGCAAATCCTTTTGTATTGTCACTGATGTTGGTAGTGATGCCGTTATTCATGTTAGCTAATTAGGAGTCATATGGAAATAATCATTTGCCATTTATCCCATTAATCTTTTATCGTGGTTAATCTATTATTAATTCATACAGTTTAGCTGAATCGAAATCACTTAGGAGAATGCTATGTTAGGACTTACGCGGGTTAATCATATTGGTTTACGTATTAGTGATTTTGAAACGTCACGGGATTTTTACGCCAAACTTGGTTTCCAGTATGTCACGGGACCGAGTGGCCCAGAGCCTGTTGCTATTGTTGAGCATCCAAGTGGTATTAACATTAATTTTATTTTGAATGCAGTTAAGCTTGAAGGCCAAGACGCGAAAGCTACAAATATCTTAATGGACATAGCAACAAAGTATACTGGTTATACCCATGTTGCGCTTGAGGTTGAAGATGCTGAACTAACCATTAGGCAACTTGCTGAGTTAGGCATATCGTTAAGTGCAGAACCAATGACACATCCAACGGGCACATCTTTATTTATTCGTGATCCAGATAACAATGTAGTTGAATTTATTGAATATAAAGGCTTGAAACATCTTAAATCGTAACTATTTCGTGGCATGATTGTGTTCACACATTACATATAAAAAATACTAATCACATATAAAAAGTAATAATCAAATTTATAAAAGGAATTAATATGAAAGTTTTAGCATTAGCAGCAAGTAACAGTAGCCAGTCAATTAACAAACAACTCGTTAGTTATGCAGGTGAATTATTAACATCTAAAATCATCCCCAACGCTGAAGTTGAGCTCATTGACCTTAACGACTTTGAAATGCCATTGTTTAGTGCAGATCGCGAGTCAGCATCGGGTATACCACAGCAAGCGCAAGCATTCTACGACAAAATTGGTCGCGTAGATGCGGTTATCATTTCTTATGCTGAGCATAACGGTTCGTATACAGCAGCATTTAAAAACTTGTTTGATTGGACATCGCGCATTGATGCTAAGGTATATCAAGGCAAAGCGATGATCATGTTAGCGACCTCACCTGGTCCTGGTGGCGCTAGCAATGTATTAGCGGCAGCGAAAGGGTCGGCACCTTATTTTGGTGCTGAGGTTAAAGCGGATCTTTCTATTGCTAGCTTCTTTGATAATTTTGATGTAGAAAAAGGCCAGCTGCGCAATGCAGAAATACAAACGCAATTAGAAGAAGCACTTGCGACGTTAAAATAATACTCAAGTCATTCAGCCCCAGTCATCTAATTCAATATAACAAGCGAGTGGATATTCGCTTGTTATATTGTGTTTGAGTCGTCAAACATAGCGTTGACGTATTCTAGAAAGAGACTTCTTTTCTTCTTATCTTTTTATGTAAGTCAGTTAATTATTATTCTGCAGTCGTTTTAATCTCGCATGTAAAAACTCATAAAAACACTTCACTCGGGCACTGTGTTTGGCATCTTTATGATAAACAAACCACATTGCTTCTTCTGATTTAGGCGAATTCAACGGTATCTTTACTAGCGAGGGATAAAGCTTGGCTTGATGCTCTCCCATGGGACCAATTCCCATCCCTTCGATGACTGCCTGGTTAACATCAGGAAAGTGATTGCTCTGAAATACAATTCTATCCTGGTCTATGTTATCAACGACATGGCGGACAAAAGGGATCCGGTATTTTTCTGCCGTAGGTAACACCCAATAATGGTCGTTCAGGCTACTGTCAGTACTCGGTTTTCCGAACTCTTTTACATATTCCTTTGACGCATAATAATTGGTTTTAAACCGCGTTAACTCTTTAACGATCAGATCCGCGCCGTTGGGTTTTGGTCCAACACGTAGTGATACGTGAGCGGCTCCAGACTCCAATGGCACGATATCATCTGTCGATAATACCTTGATACGAATAGCAGGGTAGATATCTCTAAACGCCTTTAGTGCTGGCGCTAACTGTGAAGAATACGAACTGATGGTGGAAATACGTAATTCACCGCTAATCTTACTTTCAACATTCTGTAACTGATGTTCAAGTTTGCTGAAGCGAGCAATGAGTTCTGGCAACTCAGCGAGGAGGATCGCGCCTGCATCTGTTAGTTTATAACCGCGCTGGTGCCGAAAAAACAATTTAACTTCTAAGGCTGTTTCCAACTGGTTAATACGTCGTAGTACTGTCGCATGATTGATATTCAGCGATTTACCTGCTTGGCTTAAACTGCCATCGATGGCAACTTGATACGCTATTTTGTAGTCATCCCAAGAAATGTTTTTCATATCAATATTCTTTTAGTTGCGAGTTGAATTACTGAACATTCAAATAAACAAGCGCTTATACCAGTTACTGTGAATGACGTTATTTAATTTAATGTAAAAGTTCTGTGCATTTATGCACAATAGTTTCGCATTAATCACTATTTTTTAATAGTCAAAATATCCGTATTATCAATTAACTGTTGTGGGGGCATATTTGAATGTTAAAAAATACTAAAACAGCTTATGGCTGGATATCAATTTTGTTGCACTGGGTTATGGCATTAACCATTGCTGGTATGTTTGGCTTAGGCTTGTATATGGTCGAGCTAACTTATTATGATGCTTGGTATAAAGGCTCTCTCGATTTACACAAGAGCATAGGTATTTTATTGCTTGGTTTTTTATTGCTTCGTACATTATGGCGCTGTATCAATATTAATCCTGATAGCGCAGACAAGCATGCGAGTAAGTTTGAAGTAACAAGCGCGCATTTGGTTCATCTCGCTCTATATCTGCTGATGTTTACATTAATGATATCGGGATACTTAATTTCGACCGCTGATGGACGTGGCATCATGGTGTTTGAGGTATTTAGCGTATCTGCAATCCCATTTTCTGTTGCTAATCAAGAGGACATAGCGGGTGAAATACATGAAATTTTGGCATGGGTGTTAGTTGTGTTAGCTGGGGTACACGCATTAGCTGCGGTGAAACATCATGTTATCAATAAGAACAATACACTTGTGCGTATGTTGAAAGTACAAACAACAGAAAATAAATAACGACTAATAAATCATAGCGACTTTATCGAGTATGAAGACGTAATGAAAAAATTCATAATTAAAGCTAGATTCAAACGGGAAATAGAATGAAAAAACAAATTTTAGCCGCTGCTATCACAGCAAGTTCACTGTTCGCTGCTGTGGCACCCAATGTAGCCCAGGCTGCTGATTACAATATTGATGTTGCCGGTGCACATGCTTCTGTACAGTTTAAAATTAAGCATTTAGGTTACAGTTGGTTACTGGGTCGTTTTAATACGTTTGATGGTGATTTCTCGTATGATGCTAAATCGCCAAACGCGTCGCAAATCAACCTGATTATTGATACGGCTAGTTTAGATTCAAATCACGCCGAGCGTGATAAGCATTTAAAAAGTGATGATTTTCTGGACGTGAAGCAATTCCCGAAAGCAAAATTCAGAAGTCAAAATATCAAATTCAGTGATGATACAAATGGTATGGTTACGGGTCTATTCACTTTAAAAGGCATTACTAAGACAATCACTTTCCCTATTACAAAAGTGGGTGAAGGTGCCGATCCTTGGGGTGGCCACCGCGCTGGATTCACGGGTGAAGCAAGTTTGAAACTAACTGATTATGGCATTACGACTAATCTTGGACCGGCATCAGCGTATGTAGATATGACGTTTAATATTGAAGGTGTTCGTCTGTAAACTATTGTTTGTTTAGTGTTAAAGCCAGTCGCTGTTATCAGTGACTGGCTTTATGCATTTCAATACCTGCTAATTGGATAAAACAGGCTGATGAATCAGCTTAATATTATGGCTCTTTAAAATTTGTCGTTCCACTACGCTGGATAAGATAAACATCATTAAGTAACCGCTGCATAAAGCGATAATAATGGCGACGACATTATCGGTAAACTGACTTAATAACTGGAATGACAGCATAAGTGTGAATATACCACTGATACGAATACATAAACTGTGCATAAAGCGTCCATGTGCTTTGATGTAAGCAAGTTGATAGGCATTTAACATCATAAAAATAAAGAATAATGAAAAATGCAGCAGCACAGGAATTGCGCCATCGTATTCATGAGGGAAAAGTGTAAGCACTAATGATTCACCAAACAACAGCATAACCAAGAAAAACAGACTGCTAACAGCGAAAGCTACTTTAAATACCCATTGGCGGATAAGTTTGATTTGTTGATGATCGCCATTTCGGACACACACCGCCAGCTCGGGTAATACAAACCGATAGATAGGAAACACAAATAGCAGGGTTAAATAAGTAAATACCGGACGCACCACAACTTGGAAATCACCTAACTCGTCCACACTAAAATGTCGAATGGTGAGCAGTACGGTAATGTATATCATTAAAATGCTCGCGCCAGCTTCAAGTGATGCGGTGAAACTTTTTTTTACAAAACTAACTAAGTTGGGATCGAAATGTACACCAGTTAAAGGGCGCGTTGAAATATCTCTGCGGCGTTTTTTAAACATGTAAGCGGCAATGGCAAGTGATGATAGGGTTAAACCCATAAACAGTGATACCAAGGCATCTAAGTTAAATATGTAATAACAAACAAAAAACATGAGTACATTAGCGAGAGGTTCTAACCAAACGACTTTATTCGAAATACTGTATAATCGATACATGGCAATAAGATTAGTGAAATATACTTTTAGTCCCATCCCAAAGATAATGCCCACCAACTGGTAATAACTGACGTCAATATCTAACTGATGCTTAATGTAGGGGATCACAACGCCCCAGGTAATGAGCACCATGGTAATTAAGCTATAGCGAAACACATTTATGATATCGCGGTCATTTTGTGTTTGTGAATAACTTACCACCATTGAAGAACGAAACCCGGTCATTAATATTAACGACAAAGAGATTAGATCAACGACGCTATGGAACAGAGCAAGGTCATCTTTTGGGATCCAGTGTGCTAACCAAATTTTAAAACTAAAACCGATAGCAATGCTGATTAATGTGACCCAAATACCTTGGGTAAATGCACTTTTTACGCGCGTTAATGGTGAGCTTTGCATAACGACCATGTTGCTAATAGCCTCTAATAGCGTGAATTAATACAGAAAATGACAGAGTCGGTGATTATATTGTAAATGAAAACTATTCGCAATTGAGTTTGTTGATCTATATTGCTGTTATCAGGATTAAATTATTATTTTGTAGTACGTTCTGCGGACAATTCATACAAATAGAGTAAACACTTAAATGAAAAAGATAATCTTTAATTTTTTATGGGTTATTGGTATTTACTTACAATAACAAACTTAGCGTTAACAGTGGCAAGTTCCGTATATTTATGGCTATTTAGAGGATGTTCACGGTTGTTTATTCTTATTGTTTGTTAGGCTAACAATGCCGATAGTGTGACCACTATAGGCATAGCATTATTTATTCAATAGAATGCAAGATCTTGGTATTGTTAGGCATAGATAATGAACATCATTAAGTCAGTGAGTATTGTTTTAGTCGTTGGAGTTACCCTCATATTATTTATGCTGCGTCCCTTCGGCTTACTTGATAACGATGTGACTATTGAAACGGATGCCCAAGTCGTTTTTTCCCCTGATGATTTACTCGCAGAGTTGCCTTATGGTAATGCTGTACTTGCAGCCCTAGATCTCTCTCGCTTTGATAGTGATGAAGCGTTATTAAAAATAGACCGTCTTGATCAAAAGGGAATATTTCTAGATCATCCTTTATACCAAGCTTATTATTTTATGACTATGAATAACATCATGTTGCGTTTAGGCCGCATTGATGATGCGTCAATGTATGCCAAACAGCTTCTTGATTTCGCTGAACAAGAAAATATGCAGTGGCTAAAAGCAAGCGCTTTGTCTGAATTGGCAATTGAACGGACCAAACGTGGTGAATTTGATATTGCACAGACTTACTTAAATGAATCAGTCCGTCTTGCAAAAGAAAGTAATTACGAAGGGCTATTAATAAAGTCTTATAGTTCACTGGGTATGATCAGTATCTTTTCCGGCGATTATGGTAAAGCACAAGAATATTTTCATAAAGGCTTAAAACTGATTGAGACGAATCCAGAGCATTTGTATTATAGTAAAATAATCGGCAACTTGGGTCTTATTTACATTTACTTAGAGGAATGGGATAAGGCGCTTGAATATATTGCTCACTCAAAGGAAATATACAGCCAAACTAGATGGCTGGAACCTTCGATTATGACCATCTTGTTGACGAATGAATCTAATGTCTATTTCCGTTTAGGGAATGCTGTACAAGCACGTAGGGCTTATGCTGAGGCGAAGAAGACATTAGGAAAAGATTCAAGTACCAGATTACAAGCGGCAGTGTTGAATAGCTTATCTAATGTGCTTGTTTTAGAGCAGCAATATGAATCTGCAATCGCGGAGTCAAATCGTTGCCTCAGTTTAGACGGTATACAAAGTTTACCGCTGCCACGTGGACTCTGCTATAAAAGTAAAGCCCGCGGTGCCATGGGCTTAGGTCACTATCGTGTTGCAATTGATGCTCTACATGCCTCGATTAAAGAAGGCTCAACAATTTCAAGCACAGCTTATAGTATCAATAATCATAAATTGCTGTCAGAAGCGTATGAGAAGTTAGGTAATAATGTCGAGGCATTGAAGTATTTTAAGTTGTATTACCTCGCGGATAAGGAAGCGCTATTTGATCGGCGCCAAAGTGAATTATATCTTCTTGAAGAGTCATTTAATGCCAAAACCGCACGTCATACGCTCGCGCTATTAAAAACCAAGAATGAAATACAAGATCTTGAGTTAGAGAGGCAAATGCTTGGCACCCGTGTCATTTTGGGGGTGACATTTTGTGTTTTGCTAGGGCTAGGCTATGTGATTAAAAAGAATCTCGACATTGAGAATCAAAATAAACTACTGCAATGTTCTAATACTGATTTAGTCGAATTATCAACGCGGGATGCACTTACTGGTTTATATAATCGCCGTCATTTTGATCATTTTTTACAGCGTTTAAAGCAAGATAGTTCATTTTATCAAAATTCAAATTTTACCATCGCAATCATGGATCTCGATCATTTCAAAATGATTAATGATAATCATGGTCATGATGTTGGTGATCTCGTTTTAATCGAAGTAGCAAAACGCTTTCTTCATCACCTACCGTCGTCAGGTTTAGTTATTCGTTGGGGTGGGGAAGAGTTTATCTGTCTTATTGAAGACCAAAGTCATATGACGAGTCTGCAGCAGTTAGAAAAAGTCTGGTCTGCGATAAAAGATGTGCCTGTTGCTACGACCGCCGGTGATATAGAAGTTACATTGTCGATTGGCGCGGTTACAGATATATCCGTTGCGGAGTTGATGATTACTCATGCTGACTTACTTAAACGTGCAGATGAACGATTATACAAAGCTAAACAGAGTGGTCGTAATCAAATTATCGCAGTGGATTAAAGTCTGCGCATGATTAAAGTTCTGAACACACTGTTAACTATTATAGATTTGTAGTAGCTTGATAATATAAATAAATTAAAGAATATTTTCGGAGCTAGGGTATATGGCGAGCATAATTTGTTTTGGTGATAGTATTACACGTGGTGAAAGTGATGCTGACTATGGTGGTTGGGCCGATCGTATTAAAACTCGCTGCTTGAGTCGCATAATAAGTGCAACAGTGTCTGGACGCGGATCAGATAAAATCAGTGTCTTTAATATGGGCATTAGTGCTGAAACAACAAATGGTTTAATCCAACGTTTTCAACATGAGTTTGTTACCCGTCTAGCAGACGATAAGCAAAATACAGTATTGTTTGGTTATGGCGCTAATGATCTTGCTAAGCAAGACGGTAACTACCTTGTTGATATTGAAATGTATATTGACAACATAAGTCGCTGTATTGAGTTTTCACTTGAGAAGGGCGCTAATGTTGTTCTGATTAATGTCACGCCAATTGCAGCCGAGCTTGATGGCATTCCTAATGTAAATAACCGCATTCGCAATGATGAAACCATTCGTCGTTACAACCAAGCGTTGTTAACATTGTCTGTGAAGTACAGTGTGAATTTGATTGATGTTTACACGCCGTTTAATGACAATAAAGAAGCCTATTTAACGGCAGATGGATTACACCCGAACAGTGCCGGGCACGAGTTGCTATATCAAGTAATAAGTAAGTCTTTGTTGTCGTAACCTTAATATTTAAGTATTAAATAGACAGCAAGTGTTTATCTAATATACACAGCTGGATGAATTCTGACCTGTAAGCCCTTAAGTGTTCGTTTTCTTGGGGTTTTTTTTGATCTAGCCCTATTAACTCTGTTATTAATTTTGCAATCTTCTTTGAAGCCCCTATTATGAAACTATCCCTAATTAAAAAAAGCGAGCAATTATGACTAAAAATTATTCTGATACACTGTTTGAAGAAATGAAATTACTGGCTAAATTCCCAACACAATCTCAATTAGAAGGTATTAAGATTCATAATGAAGCTAACCCCTCTGTTATTAGTGCTGCGAAATCACTTTTTGATAAAGGCCTTATTTCACAAGAAGACGGTGGGTATTTAACCGATAGCGGTATTGAAACAGCAAATCACCTACACAGCGTTTTAGCACCATTAAGCTAAATAAATAATGTTATTATCTAAAGCAGTTAGCCGCTGTGATATAGGCTACTAACTGCAATTTTCTATATTTCCCTACTGATTTACTTATCTACTGACCTAAGCTGTTTCACATAATCGTGAGTCTTCATTGTCAACTTTAGGCCGCGGATTAACTTGCACCGCCTGGTTAACATTATGGGTGATGATATTAATGCTTTCTTGCCTAATATCATCATTACGCGGCGAAGACGACAATAGATTTATATGGTCGCTAACACTCTCAATTGCGCTATTTAATACTTCATTTTCAAGTGCAGTAAAAGCATCTTCAATGTAATCCGCTAACTCGGTCAAATCAGGTAATGCAGAGCGACAAGCGATCAGTCCAACATGAATGGAGCCGTTGTAGCTATATAACGTTATGTTCAGCGACATGCCCGGTGGTAATACTGAAATAGGGAAGCATTTCTCCATTTTTGCACCCATCATGTATAAGGCTTTACTTGGACCCGGTACGTTAGAAATCAGTACATTCCCCATTGGTGGTAATATTGTATCCAAGTTTAATAGTTCGCTGGCCGCTGCGAGTCCTTGGCTTACTAACGTATAATTCGTTAACGCTTCTTTTGTTAATAACTTTGCTTCACTTTTCAGTCTTTGACACGATTCTTTGACGGTCATCAGGCGTTCTAGTGGTCGTTCGCCAGCATAAGCAAGTTCAACTAAACTGATTGCAACTTGGTTGTTTGAGAACTGGTCTGACGCATCACGCAAACTCATTGGCATTTGTGCAACAAGTGGCTTCTTAAGTACGATATTACGTGTTTTTAGGTAGTTATGAATCGCCATATCACAAACGGTTACAATCACGTCGTTAATCGTTGCACCTGTGAGACGACCAAGTGTTTTAACCCGTGCCAGTGGCAATGATGACATTGCAGCACGGCGTGCACGCTTTGGACTAACTGAAAACGGTGTTTTAGGCGCCATGAATGGGGTTGGCATATCTGCCTTGTACATGTTTGTTGCTTGGAACAGTAACTTAGTTGTCAGCTTAGTCAGTGATGGTATTGATTTAACATGACTAGTTAGCATTTTTGATGTATCAGCCAGTATCGATAAGGTACTTTTTGCTGTGCGTTCTTTTTGTGGTCGTTCAACCGCCCAGAATGCGGTCATTGCTGATTCGGCATTTTTACTTAAATAAGCCATTAACAACTGGTTGGCTTTTGCCCCATCCGTAAATGCGTGGTGAACTTTAACGTAGATAGCAAATTTGTTGTCTTCTAAACCGTCGATGAGAGTCATTTCCCATAATGGTCGATTACGATCAAGTAATGTTTCATGCTGGTGTTCAACAAAGCTAAGTAACTGATTTTCATTACCTGGTTGTGGCAGCATTGCAAAACGTACGTGATATGACAGGTCAATATTGTTATCGTCTTGCCAAAAGTATTGGCCGGTGATTTGTTTTTTTAATTTTTGGTTAAATGGATTTTTAACATCTTGTTGTGACATTAAATTATCAAATAGGTCTCGACTGAAGTTACCAGGATAATTTTCTGGTATTGAGAAAATTTGTAATCCTGCAACGTGTTTTGGGCTCGTTACTGTTTCTGTGTATAAAAAACCCATATCAACTAACGTGAGTGCTTCCATAGCCATTTCCTATTTTATTCATGTGATTGATAGTTTGCGTCGTACCGCATATATAATCACATGTGATGTTATGACTTACTGTCACGGATGTTAAAGTTATGTGTATACTACATGACTACTCATAAAGGTATATATCGTTTTGACATTAATTTCCCTAAATGACATATTTATGTGACTTGTTGGCATTACTTTAACTTTATGAATTAAAAGGTTTTAACTGTTTTATTTAATGGTTAGTTTAATATCTACTATTGGATTATTATTATTTTTCGACTTAAATGGGAATATTAAACTGCAGCCATTTGTTAACCGGTACATTGTTATCGGTACCTTTGCGCTTGCTAGTTTTTAATCCTGTTAGGTTATTGCTTTAAATGTTGTCGCTTAAGCTCGATCATTTTGAGAAAGTGGTGAAGATAAAAGCGTTGGTGGAATCTGAATTAGTTAATGTTAATAGTTAAACTGAATTCTAATGCGTGTCAGAGATTATGTCAGGACTAAAATCAGCCGTTTCAGTGATTTTAATGAGGGGGACTGAATTAAAAAATCGCATTTTATAATCGGTATTTTGATTATTATCTTTCGCGCGTACTGACAGGGCGACTCGGTGAATGTTATTTGGATAAAACAGCCAACTACGCCAGATATTGGCGTCATCAATGCGGTGAGCTGCAAAGTTTAATTTAATGTCGTCAATACAGCTAACGTTTTCCTGCTGGCTATCTGGCAGCTTGAAACTAAAGTCTTTTAACGGGATCGACAAACCTAATCCCCATGCTTTGATATAAGACTCTTTTAATGTCCAGTAATCAAAGAATCGGCTAGTTTGCTGCGCCGTAGGCTGCATGACTAAAGCATTTATTTCACTTTCAGAGAAAGAGTATTTAGCGATACTCATTACATCACTGCTACGCTGGGTGTTTTCTACATCGCAACCAATATCGTCATTAAGCATGACCGCACAAATGATCAAGTTATTGGTATGGCTAATGTTAAAGCGTAATGGAATGGGTGGATCAACAATCTCGGGTTTATCCTTGGCGCCTTTGATAAACAGCCAATCAACGGGTGACACATCAGCATAACGAGATAATAAATCACGGACAAAGGCGCGGGTGATTAATGCGTTATGGCGGTCTTTTTCAAAACGAAAGCGTTGTTGTTTTGTGGTTTCTTCTACTGATAACAACTGACTATAAGCGTGTAATAATTCAGGCTGTTGGATTTGTTTCGGGTCTACCGACCACAGGTGAATTTCATTTGTGGCTAAGGTTAGTTTGTCTGTTGACGTTGAAAGCACTATTTATTCCATTGCATGACGAGGGGTAAGCTAATTTAGCTATCTTAGCATGAACTATATGTCGTACAGATATAGATTTTTCGGGGGCTAATGTTATTTATTATCCTAGGCTTAAGTCAGGGGGGGCGGTTATATGAGTAGAAAGATGTTTAAGACTGGCGTGTTAGGCGGCATAGTCACCGCGATTTGTTGTTTTACGCCAATCCTAGTGATCATATTCAGTGCTGTGGGTTTAGCCGCTGCGATCAAATACCTTGATTTTGTGTTGTTCCCAATGCTGGCAATATTTATCGTATTGGCAGTCGTCGGCTTCATCAAATTACGGCATGAGTAAGGAATAAAGAGAGAGTAGAAGAGGCAGAGAGCTAAAAGCCATCAACAGCTTTTAGCGCTCTTTCGTTTATAAAAAGTGTTTATAAAAAGTATCAGCTATAAAAATACCAGCTAGAATGGATACCAGAACAACTCTGTTGCCATAACACGTTTGATAATAGCTAAGGTGACCACCAAGGTAATTAACCCCATCACAGCGTAATCTTGCTTGGTCATTGGTTTTAAGCTGTACCACGTACGTTTCTTGTGATGACCAAAACCACGTAATGTCATCGCATTTGAGATCTCATCTGCGCGATCTAGGCTTGAGAAGATTAATGGCCCTAAAATCTTGGCAACATTCCGAATACGCGACAGCACAGATACATTCTTCGATAGATCTACCCCACGTGCCTGCTGTGCATGCATGATATTAACAAAATCATTCTTCACATCAGGTAAATAGCGCAATGTTAAGCTGACCGCATAGGCAATTTTGTATGGCACACCAAGACGGTTTAAACTTGCCGCAAATTCAGTCGGATGCGTGGTAAACACAAATACCAACGCAATTGGGAACATACTGAAATACTTCAGGGTTACCGTTAGCAGGTAATACAAGGTTTCTTGGGTCAGGGAGTAATCCCCCCACAGAGAGAATAACAGCGTACTTGAACCAATATACTCAACGCCTTGCTGTGGTGCTAGCAAGAACATGAATAATGCGTTGATGCTTAGTACACTGGCTGTGGCAATCAATAACGGCTTGTAAACAAGGAAGGGCACTTTGGTTAATTTAAGTAACGTACAACCAGTAATGATAAGCGCGAGAATCAGGCGTAAATCAAAGGTCGTTAATACTACGGTTACCCAAGCTAAAAACAGCACAAACTTGGTAACACCATTAAGCTGATGCAGGACTGAGTTGGTATTGACATAGTTAATACCAAAATCGATTTTTTTGGTTTTATTGACGTTATTTTTATTCATATTGTTTTTATAATTCGTGTTGCTCTTCATTATGAAGGCGTCACTTCAGATTTGATAAACTGTTGCATAAAACCATCTGTATCTTCGATACCAACCGCATTGGCTAATGTATACAGACTAGTCACTTTTAAGTTTGCACGGTCAAGTAGCGCAGGGTCGCTGAACACTTGTGAAACTGGGGCATTGGCAATTAACCTGCTTTGTGCAATAACAATCGAACGCGAGGTATATTCTAATACTAAGTGCATATCGTGAGAGATGATAAGCACAGTAATACCGAGCGTTTTGTTTAGCGTCTTAATAAATGACAGCATCGATGTATAGTTACGATGATCTTGGCCCGCTGTTGGCTCGTCTAGAATAAGTAACTCAGGTTCTAATGCTAAAATTGAAGCAATCGTTACGCGTTTTTTCTGACCATAGCTAAGTGCTTCAATTGGCCAGTGACAATATTTAATTAAGCCACATAAACCCAGAACGTGTAATACTTTTTCTTCAACAAATGCTTCGTCGTGGCCACGGTTGCGTAAACCAAATGCCACTTCGTCAAAAATCATGTGATGAGAGATCATATGATTCGGGTTTTGCATCACCACGCCAATCTTTTGAGCGCGTTCAAAGATAGACAAATCAGCCATATCTTCACCATTAAACTTAATACTGCCGGTATCTGGCGCGATAACGCCCATGATCAGTTTAGTGATGGTTGATTTACCCGAGCCATTCCTACCCAAAATAGAAACGAATTCACCGCGATTAATGTTAAACGAAATATCTTCCAGGGCATTCTTTTCGCCAGTATAAGAATAGGTTAAATCATTGATTTCAAGTAAGGTATCGTTTGTCTGAGGCTGAACAATAGGGGCTTGCGCATTAAACCAATTGGTTAATGGTGTTTGATATTGTTGTAGATCCATCTTGTCAATATAAGCAGGATTATCAGTTACTGTAATAGCGCAGTTCGCTGCTTTTAATGCCGAGATATACAGGGGCTCACGAATACCATGAACCTGTAGCAACGGCGAAACAATTATTTCGTCAGGAGACATATCGGCAATGATCTGGCCACGTTCCATTAAGATCACGCGATCGACATGGCGGTGTAGTACATCTTCGAGACGATGCTCAATAATGATAACGGTTTTGCCTGTATCTCGATGCAGCTGATCGATAATTTCGATAGTGGCTTTACCGGTTTTAGGATCAAGGTTGGCCAGTGGTTCATCAAATAACAGGATGTCAGTATCATCAACCAAAATACCCGCTAATGATACTCGCTGTTTTTGACCACCTGATAATGCGTACGGTGAATGGTCAAGTAACTCATCAAGATCAACCATAGCCGCCGTTTTCTTCACAATAGATAGCATTTCGGCTTGAGAAATCATGTCATTCTCAAGCGCAAACGCAATATCTTCACCTATGCTTAAACCGACAAATTGGCTGTCAGTGTCTTGCAACACTGTGCCGACTGATTCGCTATAGTCTTGCATGCATAACCCAGATACAGGTGTATCATTGATGGTTAAACTGCCTGACATATCGCCTTTTATCGCATGTGGGATAAGCCCGTTTAAGCACTGTCCAAGGGTCGATTTACCACTACCACTTGGACCAATAATGACAATTTTCTCTCCTTTCTCTATCCTTAGATTTATGCCTTTTAGTGTCGCTTTATCTTGCGAAGCATATTTAAAAGAGAAGTCAGAAAATTCGATGGTCATTGTTGATTAACCCTCGGTCAAGTTGCGGCTTTGTTTCTTACGTTTCGCATACGCAGTCAGTAGAATGTAGCCAACAATGCCGATTAATACCGTATTACCTGCAGCAATAATGGTTAATTGTGTCATTACCTTACTAAACGGTTCTGCATAAAGGACGGTATCGAGCAGGGCTGATGTGCCATAACCAACTGTATTACCAATGAGGGCAAGCACAACGAATAAGGTCATGTCTTTCATCGAGAATTGACCTTTCTCTAAGCGACCGTTTGTCAGTTTAGGGAATAAACCGATGACAAGACCCACAATACCTGAGCCTAATACCCACGTTAACCAAACACCCCAGCCAGAGAATAAATCTGTCACCCAATGGCCAATAAAACCGACGAAGAAGCCAACTAATGGACCAAATAATACCGAGAAGAGAGCAAGTACTGCCATCGCTGGTTTAAGTGTGGTGTTTGCAAACACAGGTATACCAAACATAGGTAGTCCGCCGATGCCATATAACGCAGCACCAATTGCAATTACCACAACGGTTTTAGCTGAAAGATTCATAATAAGCCTTGGGGGTAAATTTATACGAAAAATTAAAGGTGCGAATTGTACAGGAATACAGGCTATTAAGGAAATAAAGTTAAAGTGGTTTTCTTTTAACCAGCATTTAGGTTATTAGTTTGTGTGGATGCGTACATTGTGCTTAATCGTTGCGAATAATTACATACAGGTAAAAATATAAACGGCGCAAGATGCGCCGTTTAATTACATTATTTCAGGTAGTCATGACGACTACCGAGTTAATTAAAAAAGGATTAACCTTCTTTGTTAACTAGTTCATGTAATTCTTCTAAAGAAGCTGCGATTTTAACACCTGGAACGTTTGTACCAATAGTTGCTTCAAAAGAACCTTCAATTGCTGAACGAAATGAAGTGAATGAGATGCGGTATACACCACGAACAAGCGCTTTAGTTGGGCTGCTTACTTCAGATACTTGACGTAATAACGAATTATAAGAAGAACCACTTGGGTTAGCTGGTAATTCAGAAGTATCGTCATTATAGTTTAATGCTTGAAGTACTTTACCGCCTTTATTGATTTTAGCATTATCAACAATGTTTAGGCGATCAAGTGTAATATATGTATCAAAATATTTATTTGGATCAGATTGAAGACTTGCTTCAAATGTGCTCTGTACGAAATCGCCTTCAGCTGGCGTTGCTTCAGCTGGAGATATCATAGATACACCAATTTCGTCAATGACAGCAGGAACCCATGCATATAAATAATATGCTGGTTTACCTTTAATTTTACCATCTGGCGTTACACTATCGTCAACATAACCAAAATAACTCGTATAGTTAATATATGGTGCACGTACTTCCATACCCGCTATACTTTCTTTATTAGAGCTTTTTAGGTGTGGGCCAGTAGACATACAACCTGCAAGTGTAACGATTGCTAATAATGGTAATAATTTAGTTGCAATTCCTTTTTTCAAAATTCTATCCTTAAATCAATATATAAATGAGTCGCCAGTATATAGTGTATTTATTCAACCGTTCACGATAATCACTTGGTTTAACACTAATTTAACACTAATTCAATACCAATTAATCAGTAAAAATCAGACTTGACGCCAATTTTCAATGTATAAACCTAGTGCTCACTAATGCCAGAGGGTTAATACTAAAGTGGTACTTAAAATGACGGACATCGTCATGTAATTAATACTCATGAGTGTATTGTATACCGTCATCCTTTCACATTATCTGATACAAAAATATATCGGATATTTTAGATAATCCTTAATTTTCAACTAAAATACAGTGATGTAGTCGAGTCATTTGGAGTGCCAATGCGATTGTATTTACTGAAGGTTCCATTATACATCCTGCTATTGGTAGTTCTCTGTCCAATTATTATTTACGCTGCACCAGATAAAGATCCTCCCCCGAAAAACTCAGGGCCGCCTCCTATGTTGGTGGAAGTCAGTCAAATTACCCGTGGAACAGTAGAGCCTATGGTCAAACTCGTTGGTAGTATTAGCTATACACGAGTATCACGTGTTGCTGCAGAGGTTGCTGGCATTGTTAAAACTATCCACTTCACGGTTGGTTCTCGAGTCAAAGTCGGTCAACCTTTAGTCACTTTGCGCTCTGATTTACTTGAAGCCAGACTCGCGGGTTTTCGTGCTAATTACCGACAGTCTCTGCTTGAACTGGAGCGCGCAGATAAAGATTTACAGCGTATAAAAGCGTTATACGCCGATAAATCAATTTCCGAATCTCTGTACGATGAAAACTATTATCGTGTACTCGCGCAGAAAAAACGCGTTATATCTCTTAAGGCAATTCTCGACTATCAACAGTTACAAATAAAAAAGACCCAGATAAATGCCCCTTTCAGTGGTTTGATTCAAGCAAAGTTGACAGAGCAAGGGGAGTGGGTTGACATCGGTGGTCAGATTGCCGCGGTTGCTGATGATAAAGATATTGAGGTTGAAGTCGATGTTCCCGGGCACTTGTTAAATTTTTTATATCCTGGTCGCCAAATTTCGGTTCGCAGTGGCGGCAAAGATTACACCAGTTTGTTTGTTCACTTTATTCCCCAAGGAGACGTAACTACACGGACTTTCACCGTCAAATTAAAGCTTGAGCAAGGCAAAGATTTAATTGCAGGCATGCAAGCACTGGTTAGTTTACCTAGTGGTTCCAAACTTAACAGCCAGTTAGTACCGAGAGATGCAGTTATCAGACAGTTTGGTAAACCGGTTGTTTTTCTTGCCGTTGATGGAAGAGCTAAGATGGTTACTGTGCAGATCTTGGGGTATAAAGGGTTGCTTGTTGCGATAGAAGCGCCTGAAATAGCCGACTTCCAGCAAGTTATTACCAGAGGTAACGAGCGAATACACGACGGCCAGGCTATTCGCTTTTAAATCGTTGACCATAATTTGTTGACCATTAGACAAAACCGAGATTGCTTATGGACATTATCCGCTTCTCAATTTTAAAACCTGTCACCATTTTGGCTGATATTATCATGCTGTTGCTGTTCGGTATTATCAGCCTGACGCGGTTACCTTATCAGCTCAGCCCTACGGTGATCGAACCGGAGATGCCAGGTTAAAACCAGTTGGCGCGGTGCGACACCTTACGAAATTGAACGTGAGATCATTGAGGAGCAGGAAAACATACTTAAAGGTTTGCCTGATCTCATCGAGATGGAAAGTGAAGCGCGCAATGGTCAGGGCAGTGTTACCTTACGTTTTAAGGTCGGCACGAGTGTTGAACAAGCGTTGCTGCGAGTTACTAACAAGATCAACGAAGTGGCTTCTTATCCTGCCGATGTTGATAACCCTGTCGTGAATGCCTCTGGTGCGACCGCATCCCCGGTGATCTGGATGATCCTGAAAACGAAAGACGGTAATCAACGTCCGGTGCAAACTTACAAAACCTTTTTTGAAAATGAAGTTCGTCAGCATATCGAGCGGGTGAAAGGCGTGTCAGAGCTGTTTGTTGGTAGCGGAACCGAAGATCAGATGCATGTGATCATCAGTGCCGAAAGGCTCGCTGCATACGGGTTGACTATTAATGATGTGATCGAGGTGATCCAAAATGAAAATACCAACATATCGGCAGGTACGTTGGCGGTGGGTCGGCATGATTTTCGTGTTCGTACCATTGGAGAATTCAAATCGGCTGAAGACATCGCTGCTGTAGTATTACGTTCTACTGGGCAGCAACGGGTATTACTGGGTGACGTAGCAGTGGTCCGGCAAGATTATGCCAAGAAAAACTCTGTTGTTTTACACAATGGGATCCCAGGTATTGCGATTGGTGTTCGTCCGGAAACGGGCACTAACATTCTTGATATGACGAATCTGGTGGAAGCGCGCTACCAATGGCTAAACGCAAACACGCTCGAAGCCGAAGGTCTTTATCTAGACTGGGTTTATGATCAACGGTTCTACATTAACGGTGCGATTGATCAGATCCAACAAAACATCCTGTTTGGTGGGTTACTTGCCGTGGGTGTATTATTGCTATTTTTACGCAGTGTCCGCGCGACTATCGTTGTTGCTACGGCTATTCCAATCAGTGTTATCGGCACTTTTATTTTCCTTGATTTGCTGGGGCGTAACCTCAATGTTGTTAGTCTCGCTGGGATCGCTTTTGCTGTAGGCATGCTGGTGGACAATGCCATTGTGGTTATCGAAAATATTGTGCGACATCGGCAGATGGGGAAAACAGCGTTCGATGCTGCTCTGCAAGGGACTAAAGAAGTGTGGGGGGCCGTGCTGGCCTCAACCATTACCACTGTTGCGGTATTTTTACCTGTGGTGTTTATTGAAGAAGAAGCAGGGCAGTTGTTCCGTGACATCGCAATAGCTGTTGTTGCCGCTGTCTCGTTAAGCCTGTTTGTATCGGTATCAGTGATCCCTATGTTTGCCTATTGGCTGTTCAACGGTCAAAAACAACAAACAGACAACAAACCTACGTTTCTCGATAGCCTAGGTCAACGCCTGTCAAACGGATTGATGGCACTGGTGACACTGGTGATCCGTAATTGGCTAACCCGGATCTCGACCATCGGTTTGCTTATTTCGTTGGCAATCACTTCGGTATGGCTGTTAACGCCAAAAATGGAATATCTGCCACAAGGAAATCGTAACCTGGTACTTAATATTTTGATACCTCCACCGGGATTATCGACAGCGGAGCGGGTGGAAATTGGCGAGCGTTTTTTTGATATGGCACTGCCACATATCGGGGCCGAAGTCGATGGTGTCCCCGCGATCAAAAATATGTTCTACGTCGGTGCCGAGGGGTTTATGATTTCAGGTGCCATCAGTGAAGAATGGGATCGTGCCCGCGAGTTACTGCCTTTTTTTACCGAGCTTATTTACAGTATTCCAGGTATGTACGGCGTGAGTTTACAGCCTGGAGTATTTGAATCAGGACTGGGTGAAGGACGAGCGATAAAACTTAATATTAGCGGTAATGATCTGAATAAAATTGTCACCGCTGCTGGGGCGTTGTTCAATATGATTCATACTGAGTTAGCTGGCAGTCAGATACGACCGATACCGTCTATTGAACTCACCTACCCAGAAGTGCAAATATTGCCGGACCCTGACCGCTTACGTGCTAATAAGATGTCGAACCGTGATTTAGGCATTGCACTGGACGTATTAATGGATGGCCGCGTTATTGGTGATTTTAAACAAGAGGGCAAAAAGAAAATAGACTTGATCCTAAAAGCGGCAGACAGTGATTTTCCCACCCCGCAAGATCTTTATCAGGCGAATCTAGCAACCCCCGATGGTAAGGTCGTGCCGGTTTCGTCATTAGCGCAATTACAACAAACCACAGGGATGGCTTTGATCCGCCATCTTGAAACAAACAGAACCGTGACGCTGCAAATAACGCCGCCCAAATCAATGCCATTACAAAGAGCAATGGAAATCATCGAGCAACAGATTATCCCACTGGTGAGTGATATGAACTTACTTAACGGCTTACAAGTCGATATGAGCGGTGCTGCCGATAAGCTAGTCCAGACCCGTGAAGCGCTACAGTGGAATTTTTTACTTGCCGCTCTGATCGCCTACTTGTTGATGGCGTCACTGTTTGGTAATTTCATTTATCCATTAATTATTATGTTAACAGTGCCGCTGGCCGGTGCTGGTGGTTTTATTGGCCTCAAGCTACTGAACATATTTATTGTACCGCAGCCAATGGACGTATTAACCATGCTCGGTTTCGTTATCCTTGTCGGGGTGGTGGTGAACAACGCGATCCTGATTGTCTATCAAGCGCTGAACAATTTTCACTCTGGGGGAATGGATTATCAGCAAGCCGTGCTTGAATCAACCCGTAGCCGACTGCGTCCGATATACATGAGTGCTACCACCAGTATTTGTGGGATGTTGCCGTTAGTGCTGATTCCCGGGCCGGGTTCAGAGCTTTATCGTGGTCTGGGTAGCGTTATTCTCGGCGGATTGGCGGTTTCAACAGTGTTTACTATCTTTGTCATTCCTGCCATGTTGGTCGTCGCTATTCGTATGGAAAATCGTTAATAATTACCGGCCGATCATCACTAGGCTCAAGGTAATTGGGTTGGGGTCAACCACATCACTATTATCGTAATGCCCTACTGTTAAATAGGTTTGTGGTTGACCGATCGCAAGCGTTTTATTATCTGGTGTTACTGCAATAGATAATAATTAAGGCACAACAACACTCACTTGCCCATCTGCCGCGCTACTCGTTACACCATGATAAGTAGCGTATACACGTGTATTACCTGCTTTAACGGCGGTGACTAAGCCAGAAGCCGGCTCAACGTGTGCAATATCACTATCATCTATTGTCCATAACGCACTGTTGCTACAATCGCCTATAGACAAGTCAATGTAGATTATTGAGCACGTTAACTGTACTTGCTCATCTACTGTTATGTAATTTACATGAGGTGTGATTTGTATATTTTTAATCACTTTTTCTTCTACCGTTAGCGTTGTCTGTGCTGAATAACCTGAGAAGTTTGCACTGATATCCGTGCTTCCTACGTTATGGCTGGATGCTAGGCCTTGCAGCGTACTGTGCATCGTTGCAATATCGGTGTCACTGCTCTGCCAGCTCGCTAAGTCAGTTATCTCTTTGGATGTTGAGTCACTATAGAAAGCCGTTGCAGTGAATTGCTGGCGCTCTTTCATGATGATTTCAGGAGCAATAGGTGAAATTTCTATGCGAGTAACGGCTGCCGTTGTCACGGTTAGGTCAGCTGTTACTGTTTGCCCTAAAAAGTTAACTTCTACCTGCGTTACGCCGGGAGACAATGGCGTGACAAAACCACCATTAGTTGTACTGTTATCCACATGTGCAATTGTGGTATCTGTGATAGCCCAATCTGCATAATTATTGATGACATAATCTTTACCTGCACTATCAAAGGCAATAGCTTGATAATAAACGTTAGTTCCCATTGCGAGTGTGTTGGTCGCTGGTAGTAACGAAATATGATCTAATTCTGGCGCCCCCACGTTCAATGTTGCTGTCGCTGATTGACCATCATAAGTTGCATTAATGGTTGCTGCGCCAGTTGATTCGCCTTTGGCATAACCAGTGCTGGTTATCGTTGCAATTGCCGTATCATTGGTATTCCAATGTGCGACATCAGTGATGTCTTTACCAGGAATTGAACCGCCATAAATAGCGGTAGCTGTATATTGGTAGTTCATGCCTGGTGCTATATCGGCGCTAACAGGCGAAATAACAATGCTTTGTATTGGAGCATTAATGACTGTTACCAACGTTGTTGCGCTGATAGTCGATAGCTCTGCTTTAATAGCGCTGATACCTAGTTTGTCTGCGCTAGCTTGCCCACCGCCAGCCCCTTTTGTCGTAATACTAACGATGCTCGGTTCAGAAGACGTCCACGTAACACTACTGGTAAGGTTGGTACTATATCCATCGGTGTAGAAGCCCATCGCAGTAAAGCGCCCGACGGTACCAACTGGCTCAGTTGGATCTACAGGAGATATCTGGATTGTTGTTAATACGCCTGACAAAACATTTAGAGTGGCGTCTGCTGATAGGCCAAGATATGTTCCAGTGATAGTAACTCGACCTTCAATATGCCCAGTTGCTAAACCATTTGAGTCAATAGTGGCGGTATTATTGTCACTTGATAACCAATCACTGCTGGTGGTTACATCTAAGCTACTTTTATCGGAAAACTGTGCGGTTAGCGTATATTGTTGGTCTAATCCTGCGATCACTGTTTCAATCGCAGGGCTAATACTCACACTTTCTAAAATTGCGGACGTCACGGTGGTGGTGTTGGTTGCATGTTTTCCTTGGAAGCTTGCTGTAACGGTAACTACACCTTCGCTAATGCCTAACACATCACCTGCGTGAGTGACGGTATTATTGACAGATGCAATATCACCATCGTCGACACTCCAAGTTGCTAAATGGTCAATATCCTTACTCGAACCATCACTATAAAAAGCGCGCGCTTGTAATGTGCCTTTATGCCCGACGGGAATACTCATCGTTGCAGGGGTTATTTCAATACGCTGTAATAACCCATCGGTAACACGAATAGTAGCGGTGGTTTGCTGGCCATCATAGATCGCAGTAATAGTGATATCACTGCCACTGTTAAAATGCGCCGTTGCCAAACCGTTATTATCCATTGACAAGGCGGCTGGGTTATCGCTTTGAAAGCTCGCATCTAATGTGTGTTCGACACTTGAACCATCGTTAAAAATTGCAAATAACTGTAATTGTTCGGTTGTGCCAGCGGGCAGGGTAGAGGTGCTTGGCGTTAGTGACAACGCGGTAATAACTGCCGATGTAACGGTTAAGTGCGTTGTTGCAATTACACCATTTACGTATGCAGATACGTCGGTAGTCCCTTCTTGTAAGCTGATTGCATAACCTGCATAATTACCCGATGGCATAATCTGTGCGATGCTTGTATCAGTTGTGGACCAATTCGCTTGGTGGGTCACATCGACTGATGTTTTATCTGAATAAGTCGCAATAGCTGTAAATTGTCCACTGGTGCCTTTGGCAACACTTGGAGTATTTGGTGTGATCTGTAAGGATTCAATAGTGGCGTCGGTGACCGTTAATGAAACTGCTTTTGTTAATCCAGAATAGCTCGCTTTAATCTCGGTATTACCGGCAATAAATGTTGTTGCAACACCATCCATATCAATATTAGCAATACTTGGCATACTCACTGACCAAGCCACTAATTTTGTTATTTCATGTTTTGTTGCATCAGAATAAAGGCCATAAGCTTGATAACTAACGCTGTTGCCTGCTGCTGTTATTTTATCAACAGGGTTTATGCTAATAGAAAGTAGCAATGCATCGGTGACTGTTGCTTCAGTGGTTGCATTAACTGAATGGAAACTTACATTAATATTGGTTTTACCAAGGCCTACTGCCACGGTATCACCTGCATGTACACCTGACGCTACAATTTTACCTACTCCAGTATTGGCGCTGCTCCAAGTTGCATCTCGAGTAATATCTTGGATATGCCCATCAGGGTAATAAGCTGTAGCATTAAAAATACCGAAACTACCAATTGGGAATTCACGATTAGCGGGGCTAATCACAATTTGGCTAACATCTCCGGCGCTAACACTTAGTGCCGCCAGTGCATTAAGCAATTTACCATCATGAGTTAAAGTAGCTCCTAATTGACTATCGCCAACTTTTAGAGCTTGTACAAGCGCATCATTATCAATAGTAGCAATACTTGTATCTGCCATTAACCAGGATACGTTATTGGTAACATCTATCACTTGACCATCCATCAAAGTGACAAAGGAGCTGTATTGTTGTGATGTACCTTCTGGTAAGACTTTACTCGCAGGGAAAATAGTCAGTTGTTCGGCAACGCCATCAATGACGGTGAGTTTTGCATTGGATTGATGACCTTCAAAAGTGGCATTGATCATCACCTCACCACTACTTTTTGTGGTGACCCAACCTTGCTGATTGATTGTTGCGATGGCTGTATCAGAAACTGACCAGATCACTAAGTCCGATAAATCTTGCAAGCTACCATCGGAGAATACAGCAGTGGTTTTGAATTGTTGTTGCATACCGGTTAATACCGTCGCTACATTCGGCGTTGTTACAATGGTCAGTAGTTCTTTACACGGATTATCAGGCCCGCCACATTCTGGTGCTGGGAATCCCGAGTTGCTGCCATCACAAGCTGCGAGTAACAAGATAAAAGCAAAAGAGAATAGGCGTTTGATATGATTAAGTTGCTTCATTATTGTGCTTCCAGAGTTGGATAAATAGTAACGGCGGGTAATAACACTTGTACGTGACGATTTAAATGACGGTGCTCGTCAGTATCATTGCCAATTACCGGTTCAGCCTCTCCAAGATGATGTTCAGTAATTTGCTCCGCTTTTACACCTTGCTCAATTAAGTAATCGCTCACATGTTTAACCCGTGCTTTTGACAGCGTTAAGTTAAACGCTTCTGTGCCCTTCGCGTCCGCATACCCAGTTAATTCAACCGTTGCCTGTGGGTGTTTATTTAAACGTGTAACGACCTGTTGTAGGTCATTTTTTAGTAACACTTCACTTTTTGCGAAATCGAAAATAATAGCAAAGGAGAATGTTTCTAATTGCACGGGCATATAAATATTCTGCACTACAGGCGTTGGTTTGATGCGACCGAATTGGTAAGCAATCCCGAGTGTGGTGAGTTGACCGTGACTACCACCAACCTCTTCGTTACCTAATTCATAAAAATATTGGTATTCAAGGCGAGCTTGCCAAGATATAGACAGTTGATAAGATAAACCAAGACCTGCCGTAGGAGACAAACCAGACTCTTTAATACGTTGGTGAGGGCCATCATTTGTTGCGTGCCAATTATATACCCCACCTTTTGCAAATAGCGAAAAGCGATCTGTTATTGGCAATAGGCCAAGCGCTGATAGTTCTAACCCTTGCATGGTGCCTGTATAAGTTTGATTTAATCCATTTACTGGATATACAGCAACCGCATCACCTAGGTGTAAATAAGCCGCTTCTAACGCGAAATATTGATTAAATTGGTAACCACCATAAACTCCCCCAGCCTCATCGGTCTTGTCACAACTTACATTCCACGGTTGGCAACCATTTTGATAGTGATTAACCCCTAACTTAGCGCCTAAATAGAAAAACGCATCACTCTCTGCTACTTCTTTCGCGCTTATCATTGTTGATTTATTTTCAGCGTAAGCGCCACTATGAAACATGATTAATAAACAGCCGATTAATAGGGAGGGGAATTGGTATATATTTATTATATTAATTGTTGTGACCTATCTAACTCAATTTCAAAATAAGCATAGGAAATAAGGAGTTATTACCTAAATTGGTGTTCGATAATAACAGGATTTCTATCCCGATAAAATACTCCCATAAAGATTAGTGTGAATACTTTATGGGAAGTGAGGGGTTTATAGTGGTGTTAATCTCTTCATTGCAACAATAATTGGGCGTATATTACCTGCTGTAAATAGACTGCTTTTCTTGTCGTTAAATGGGCTCAAGTAAACTATGTATTCAATCCAGTTGATGTGTAATCAAGGCGATTTGTTATTTTGGATTTTAGCTAAATTTGTTGTTTTGTGAGGTATTTGATCCCGCTGACAGGTGGACTACTTATCAGTGCTATAGGTACAATGGCGCTCGTAGTATTACTCGATTGTTGGTTCAAGGCTCCTTTGATTAGCAAATCGTCATCGAATTAGGATAAAGAGAATTAAGTTAATATGAATAGTGCACCAATTAAAACTGCCGTAATCGGTTATGGATTTTCAGCAAAAACGTTTCATATCCCATTTATCAGTAGTTTGGCTGAATTTGAACTTTCCGCGATAAGTAGTAGTCAAATCGCTGCCGTTACCGCTGACTGGCCAATGGCTAAATATTATCTGTCAGCGGATGATTTACTAAAGAATTCGGATGCTGAATTAGTGATTATTACAGCGCCCAACGATGTTCATTTTCAATTAGCAAAAACGGCGTTAGAACAAAATAAACACGTCATTATTGAGAAACCGTTTGTAACCAATGTTGCCGATGGTGAAGAACTTATTGCGTTAGCCGCAGAAAAAGGGCTCATTTTAAGTGTTTACAATAACCGTCGCTGGGATGGTGATTTCCTCACGGTTAAAAAGCTAATAGAAGAGGGTAGTTTAGGCGAAATTAAGTGTTTTGAATCTCACTTCGATCGTTTTAGACCCGAAGTACGTCAACGCTGGCGTGAACAGTCTGCTACTGGTGGCGGGATATTATTTGATTTAGGCCCGCACCTCATTGATCAAACGTTACAACTATTTGGTGTGCCTGATGCGATAACGGCACAGTGCTTAATCATGAGAGAAGGTTCAACAAATATTGATTATTTTAATCTTGTGTTGCACTACCCTGATAAAGTCGCGACATTACATAGTGATTTATACAGCGCGGGACCAAATAAACGTTTCAGTGTGAAAGGCGATAAAGGCAGTTATGAAAAACAGGGTTTAGATCCGCAAGAAGATCGCTTAAAAGCCGGGGTGTTACCGACCGAACCAA
>NZ_ABCQ01000042.1 GCF_000170855.1 Moritella sp. PE36
ATATTACCGGCTTTATGGTGGGTAAAAAATACGAAGCAGAAGGGATAGCAAAACACGGCGCTAAAATGGTTGCCGCTGTCGCTTGCGCCCAAGTGCCTAAGTTTACCGTCATTATTGGCGGCAGTTACGGTGCGGGTAATTATGGCATGTGTGGCCGCGCTTACGACCCCACCTTGTTATGGATATGGCCAAATGCCAGAATTTCAGTGATGGGCGGCGAGCAAGCAGCCAGTGTACTCAGCCAAGTCAAAAAAGACGGCTTAGCCCGTAATAATAAAACCATGACAGCAGCAGAAGAAGCTGAATTCAAAGCGCCTATTATTAAACAATATGAAACTCAAGGTGATCCTTATTATGCCAGTGCGCGATTATGGGATGACGGTATTATCGACCCATTACAAACAAGGCAAGTACTTGGGTTAGCCATTTCAGCCGCCCTTAATGCGCCGATTGCAGATACCCAATTTGGTATTTTTAGAATGTAGCTATTTTTTAGAATGTAGCTATAAGTACTGACAATTACGTGCAACTGCTTTTGTACAGTGCTAACCCTAATTACAAATCAAAAACCACAGTTAGGATCGTTGAATGACAAAGAATTCAGACCAACTAAATATCATCAATGCAGAGCACTTACATACGGCGGTTGATAATCAGGGTGTGGCCACTATCACCCTCACTCGGACCAAAGTACGCAATGCATTTAGTGCCGAAACAATCAGTCACTTGCTGACGACCTTAGCAGTATTAAAGCATGATCCTGCGGTACGAATATTGCTCCTCCGCGCCGAAGGTGAGCACTTCTCAGCGGGCGCTGACATTAACTGGATGAAAGATATTGCCAAACTTGGCTATCAAGAAAATCTAGCAGATGCCGCACAATTAGCCAAATTGATGGACAATCTCAATCAATTTCCCAAACCAACCATAGCGCTAATACAAGGGGCCTGCTTTGGCGGGGCGATCGGACTTGTCGCCTGTTGCGATATAGCCCTGGCGACAACCACTGCTAAATTTTGTTTAAGTGAAGTGAAAATTGGCCTTATTCCTGCGGTAATAAGCCCTTATGTGATAACGGCCATCGGACCACGGCAAGCACGGCGTTACTGTTTAACGGGCGAAATGTTTACCGCGGAACAAGCGCTAGACTATGGTTTGATCCACCAGCTGGGTGATAACTTAGATACGCTAGCCGCCCCCTTTACTGACGCATTACTGGCGAATAGCCCTGCCGCTATGCAGGCCGCTAAATCATTAATTCATGGCGTCACTAATCACGTAATCAATGACTTATTAATCGCAGATACAAGCCAGCGGATAGCAGCAATTCGGGTATCAAACGAAGCTCAAGAAGGGTTAGATGCATTCCTGAATAAGCGCAAGCCTGGCTGGACTAAGGAATAACGTCTATGTCGCATCAGGTCTTCATTAATCAGCCAACACTGTTTAGTAAACTACTTATCGCTAATCGCGGCGAAATAGCTTGCCGCATAATAGCAACAGCGCAGCGACTTGGTATAAAGTGTGTCGCGGTTTATTCTGCTGCGGACACCAACGCCCGTCATGTAAAGATGGCAGATGAGGCGTTTTATTTAGGACCTGCACCAGCGCCAGAATCTTACCTTAATAGCCAACGAATACTCACCATTGCACAACAAGCTAATGTACAAGCCATTCATCCCGGTTATGGGTTTCTATCCGAAAACGCACCATTTGCCCTAGCCTGTGCCAAACAAGGGTTAATCTTCATCGGCCCAAGTGCTGACGCTATCACCACAATGGGCAGTAAAAGTGCAGCAAAAACGATGATGGCGACGGCAGATGTACCGCTTGTTCCCGGTTATCATGGTAACGCCCAAGATGAACAAACACTAAAGCATCACTCACAAAAAGTTGGCTATCCACAACTACTCAAAGCTGTCTACGGCGGCGGCGGTAAAGGCATGCGAGTGGTCTATCACGCCGATGAGTTTTGCCAAGCACTCGCCGCAACCAAGCGTGAAGCAATGGCTAGCTTTGGCAATGACGACATGCTTATTGAACGTTACTTAACCAAGACTCGTCACGTCGAAATTCAATATTTAGCGACACCATGGCAACTGTATTACTTATCTCAGCGGGATGTCGATCACGTCGCCATCAAAAATACTGGAAGAAGCCCCTGCTCCGGCATTACTAAGGCACGAAAATTGCCATGGGTGACGCCGCAGTGGCGGCAGCCAACACCATCAATTATCAGGGCGCTGGGACGGTAGAATTTTTGTATGATGAACAAGGTCAGTTCTATTTCATGGAGATGAATACCCGTTTACAAGTCGAACACCCCGTCACCGAGATGATAACAGGATTAGACTTAGTCGAATGGCAACTGCATATTGCCAACGGCTCGCCATTACCACTGACTCAAACGCAAGTTAAAATCAACGGCCATGCTATTGAAGTACGCATTTATGCCGAGGACACAGAGAAGGATTTTATGCCTGCCAGTGGTGATATAGTTTACTTAAGTCAACCACCAGCATCTCGACATGTACGTATTGATACAGGCGTTGTTCAAGGGGATGAGATTAGCCCCTATTACGACCCTATGATTGCCAAGTTAATTGTCTGGGATCATACCCGCGACCTGGCAATTGCTCGTCTACAAAGCGCCTTATCAAAGTATAAGATAGCTGGCATTAAAACTAACATTGGTTTTTTAACGCAACTGTTACAAGTACCCGCATTACAACGTGCAAGCTTGAACACTGACTTTTTACTGACTCACGCAGCAGTATTAGCACCACCACACATCAATATTGACTACGCGTTGCTCTTGGCTGGACTCGCATTACAGCTTAACAGTGAGCAGTCACAACAGCTTGAGAACGCCAATAATACCGAAAATCATGATCCATACTCCCCTTGGTCGCAAACAACAGGCTGGCGTTTAAATCAGCCTTCAACCAACACCGTAAAACTAGCAACAACGAATAATGACCATCTCGACAGCCAACACTACACGCTCACGCTGACCACAATTACCCAAGGTTACCAAGTACAAATTAATTGCCAGCATGCAGCACTCAACACAGGTTATATAATCAGTGGCGAACTTAATGGTGATGAACTCACGGCATTTATCGATGATCATAGAGTCAAGGCCACCGTCGTTATATCGCCATTACACATCACAGTATTTTATGCCGGTAACAGTACGGTGTTATTTCGCCAATCCATAATCCAATCCGCAGTGCAAAATCAGGCCTTACCATCTAATATTGATAATGAATTCGAAACAAAAATAACCGCACCAATGAATGGCGTGATCGTCAGCGTACTTTGCCAAGTAGACCAAATAGTCGACGCTGGCGAACCGTTAGTCGTGATGGAAGCGATGAAGATGGAGTGCAATATAAATGCGCCTGTCGCGGGCACAATTACCACCGTGTTTTATCAAGAAGGTGACATGGTCGAAGATGGTGCTGAATTAATACAGTTAACCCCTTCCCTGATTCTTGATAACAAGGAACAAGCCTAATGGCGTCTCGACTCTCTGACAAAGTAAACCAGGTATCAGCCAAACTTAACCAATTACCCGAAAAGGTTAAAATTGTCGAAGTCGGTCCCCGCGACGGCCTGCAAAATGAAGTAGAAATAAGCCTAAGTGATAAAATATCCTTGGTGAATATACTGAGTCATACTGGATTAACCCTCATCGAATCCGGCAGTTTCGTCTCGCCTAAATGGGTACCTCAAATGGCAAATAGCGGTGAGTTATTTAACCGCATCAAGCGCTCGACGGGTGTCACCTACTCTGCATTGACACCCAATTTAATAGGTTTAAATGCCGCCATTGCTGCAAATGTCGATGAAGTGGCGATATTTGGTTCTGCATCCGAAAGCTTTAGTCGTAAAAATATTAACTGCTCCATTACTGACTCGCTACGTCAATTTGAACCTGTGGTCAAACAAGCTCTCGCTGCAGGTCTACCCGTACGTGGTTATGTCTCTTGTACGCTTGGCTGCCCGTACGAAGGTTATATCAGTATTAACAAAGTCGCCAAAGTCGCCCAGCAATTACACGACATGGGCTGCTATCAAATAAGCCTCGGCGATACCGTCGGAGTAGGCACGCCGGAAGCGGCCAAAGCCATGATTAACGCGGTCAGCCAGCATATACCTATCGACCATTTAGCCGTTCATTTTCATGATACTTATGGTCAAGCACTGGCGAATATCTATGCCGCATTACAATTGGGTATTGGCGTTATCGACAGTGCAGTGGCTGGTTTGGGTGGTTGTCCTTATGCACAAGGTGCGTCAGGTAATGTTGCGACTGAAGACGTGGTGTATATGCTAAATGGCTTAGGTATTGAATCCGGCGTTGATTTAAGTGAATTAATTGCCGCGGGTAATTTCATTTGCCAACGTTTAAACCGCCCGAATGGCTCTAAGGTTGCGTTAGCCTACCCAGCCGCACAAGCGCGGTTTCAATCATTAATATGAGGTGGTAATGGCAGCACAGTCAACAGGTCCAATTTGGACGCCAAGCCAAGCGCGCATTGATGGTAGTAACATCGCGCGTTATCTACAGTTTTTACGCGATGAATACAGCCTTAAATTTGCCCATTATCAGCAATTACATCAATGGAGTATCAATAACACTGCAATATTTTGGGGCTCGTTAGTGCGTTTTTTCAAACTCAAAGGCAGCTTCAACCTTAATCGTATTTTTGTCGAAAATGACTGTTTTTATCATTGCCAATGGTTTCCAGATTCAACATTAAATTTTGCCGAGAATCTGCTATATCCCGACAATATCTCGGCTGATGAAAACAATATCTCGACTAATCACAACAATAATAATGCCAATCCAGACAAGCTTGCCATCATCAGCTGTGGCGAAGATGGTCAGCGCACGCAGCTTAGCTATTTACAACTGCGTGAGGAAGTCACCCGTATTGCTGCGGCTATGCGTGAGTTAGGGATTGTAAAAGGCGATCGTGTGGCGGGTTTATTACCCAATTGCAGCGAGGCAGTTGTGGCCATGTTAGCGACCACCAGCATTGGCGCGATCTGGTCATCCTGCTCGCCCGACTTTGGTCATCAAGGCGTACTCGACAGGTTTATTCAGATCCAGCCTAAATTATTATTCGCCTGTAACGGTTACCACTACGCCGGTAAGAAAATTGATATTAACGAAAAAGTGCATTCGATTGCAAATGCCCTGCCCGAATTATCAAAGCTCGTCATCATCCCCTATTTAAAACTCGACACCGAATTAGATACAAGATTAGATACACAAATACCAGCAAACACGACAGCCTCTTCATTAGACAAAGCAACGGTTTGTCACTGGCGGCATTTTTGTGCGGCGCTCCCACGCTCTTTAACCTTCGAGCCTGTGGCCTTTTCTGATCCGCTGTATATTCTTTATTCATCAGGCACAACAGGCATGCCTAAATGTATTGTGCACAGTGTTGGCGGTACCTTATTACAACATGTAAAAGAATTGGCATTACATACTGATGTGCAAGTTGATGATCGTATTTTTTATTACACGACTTGCGGCTGGATGATGTGGAATTGGTTAATAAGCAGCTTATCTCAGGGTGCTACCTTAGTGCTATTCGACGGTTCTCCTTTTCATCCTCATAAGCAAATACTTTTTGAACTGGCTAACACAGAAAAAGTATCTATTTTTGGCGCCAGTGCCAAGTATTATTCAGCCTGTGATAAAGCTCAATTACGCCCTGCACAGACCTATGAACTCAGTAATTTAAAAACCATGTTATCCACCGGGTCTACCTTATCCCACGAAAGTTATGATTATATTTATCAATATATTAAACAAGATATTTGTCTATCTAGCATCTGTGGCGGTACCGACATTATTTCCTGTTTCATGCTCGGTATGCCAACCTTACCTGTGTACCGTGGTGAACTACAATGCATAGGTTTAGGCATGGACGTTGCGTTTATGAATAGCGAGGATGTTACGTTTATTAATAACGAGCATATAGCAACGACAAGCATACCAAACACCCAATCGCTAACACCACTTACCCATGGCAAAGGCGACCTTGTGTGTCGACAACCTTTCCCCTCTATGCCGACGGGATTTTGGCAAGACCCGGGGGACCGGAAATACCATAATGCGTACTTTACCCGTTTCCACAATATCTGGGCACACGGTGATTATGGAGAACTGACTTACCATTATATTAATACGCCAGATATGCTGCCCAACGCTGCCGATACCCAAAGAAAACCAACAGCAGATATCGCGATTAATGACATAGCAGACATCTGTATTAATCAAGTAGGTGTGATTATCCACGGTCGCTCTGATGCGGTATTAAACCCCGGCGGAGTACGCATTGGTACCGCCGAAATATACCGACAAGTAGAAAAACTAACCGTTATTCAAGAATCTATCGCCATTGGTCAAAAGTGGCATGATGATGTACGGGTGATCTTGTTTGTCCGTTTATCGGAGGGTGTTGAGTTAGATACCCCTTTAATCTGCCAAATAAAACAGGTCATTCGCACCAATACCACACCAAGACACGTGCCAGCTAAAATCATCGCAGTGACAGATATCCCCAAAACCATCAGTGGTAAGATAGTCGAACTAGCCGTGCGTAACATGGTGCATGGCATTTCCGTCACCAATCAAGATGCACTCGCCAATCCTGAAGCATTAACCTTGTTTGCTGATTTAGCTGAACTACAGTGTGAATAATTACAATCCAACACCGCTATAACTGAATCGGGTGCAAATACATGCACCCGACGTTTATTTTCACTCACGTTATTGCTACCAGCTAGTTTTGATATTTACTCACATCAATTCCCAGCAATTTGGCAATGCCATGGCCGTAATCAGGGTCGGCTTTAAAACAATGTCTTAAATGTCTGATTTGAATCTCTTCTGGTACACCACCTAAGTTACGCGCAGTATTATCAAACAAAATAGCTTGTTTCTCTGCAGTCATCAGTCGGAACAAATCACCAGGTTGACTAAAGTAATCATCATCTTCGCGATGATCCCAATGTGCTGCAGCACCATCTAAGCTTAACGGTGGCTCAGAGAAGTCAGGTTGTTCAGCCCATTCTCCTTGATCATTTGGCTCATAACCCACTGTGCCACCATAGTTACCATCAACACGCATAGCACCATCTCGGTGATAACTGTGTACTGGGCAGCGCGGGGCATTAACCGGAATACTGTGATGATTAACCCCTAAACGGTAACGTTGTGCATCGCCATACGAGAACAGACGACCTTGCAACATTTTATCTGGTGAAAAACTGATACCAGGTACCACACTCGCAGGGTTAAAAGCAGATTGCTCTACTTCGGCAAAGAAGTTTTCTGGGTTACGGTTAAGCTCTAACTCACCCACTTCAATCAGTGGATAATCGCTATGAGGCCAAATTTTAGTCAGGTCGAACGGGTTGTAAGGCACTTTAGATGCATCGTCTTCTGGCATGATTTGCACTTGCAGCGTCCACTTAGGGAAATCGCGATTATCAATGCTTTCTAACAAATCACGATGATGACTTTCTCGGTCTTTACCAATCAATGTTTCTGCTTCAGCATCTGATAGATTCTTGATACCTTGCTGAGATTTGAAGTGAAACTTCACCCAGAAACGTTCGTTATCACTGTTGATAAAGCTATAGGTGTGACTACCAAATCCGTGCATATGTCGATACGTTGCCGGAATACCACGATCGCTCATGACAATGGTGATTTGATGTAACGCTTCAGGTAATGAGGTCCAGAAATCCCAGTTGTTTTTCGCACTGCGCATATTCGTTCTAGGGTCACGTTTTACCGCATGATTCAGATCGGGAAATTTTAGCGGATCGCGTAAGAAGAATACCGGGGTATTATTACCCACTAAGTCCCAGTTGCCTTCTTCAGTGTAGAACTTCATGGCAAAACCACGTATATCACGCTCTGCATCGGCAGCGCCACGCTCACCCGCTACTGTGGTAAAACGCGTGAATAGCTCGGTTTTTTTACCTATGGCAGAGAAAATCTTCGCTTTAGTAAACCGCGTAATATCATGAGTCACGGTAAAGGTGCCATAAGCGCCAGAACCCTTGGCATGCATACGACGTTCTGGGATCACCTCTCGATCAAAGTGGGCGAGCTTTTCCAGAAACCACACATCTTGTAGCAGTTGAGGGCCTCTTTTACCTGCAGTTTGGACATTTTGATTATGCGCAACAGGGCAACCTGCTGCGGTCGTTAGTTTTTTACTCATCGCTAATTCCTTCTTATATGTTATTTATTATTTTAGAAACGAACTGATATAGTTATTTATTACGTTATAAATGAACTGATATTATCTTTACTTACATTGCTTATTACACTTTGACTAAACACGATTTTCTATGTGTGCCAGTCCTGCCTGCTTACCCATCAAGTAACCTTTATTTAAGATGTCGTTATTCATTGTTAATCGTTTAACGGCAAACTGTTCAGGTGGCGCAATGACTCTAATCGTTAAGTCATTCGGTGGGTTTTTTATAAATTCGAGAGATTCGTTATAATTTTTCGCTCTTACCATCATAGACTTTGCGATATTCGGATGCTGAGAGAATAGTGTTTTAACTAACCATGGATATTTAATTGTTTGTTTTTTATAACTAAGCGGATGTGAAAGTACCACGGTAATATCACGTGCACCCAGTCGATATGCTTTGCGTACAGGGATCGAATCGGCAATACCTCCATCTGTATAGCAGCCGCCTGAAAAGCAAGGCATTTCACGATAAGCGATTGGTAACGCGGTGGTTGCCTCTAGCACATTGGATAATGTATCTGGCTTGATACGATGGTAATCAGCATGCCCGGTATCAATATTTGTTACTGCGGCATACATCGGAATATTGGTAAATAGTTTTTCACGATCAATCGGATAACGCGCAATCGATGTTTCCCATAACCATTTAACATCTACAAGGTTGCCGCCTTTCACAAATCGAATCGGATTAAAAAAAGCCTTGTCCGTGGCCATTGTAGTAATGACATTGAAACTACGTTGTGGTGCGTTGGCAAGATAGCCCACCAAGTTAGATGCGCCAGCAGATACCCCAATAGCAAAGTCATAAGGCAAATAGTTTTCATCCATAAAAGCGTCGAGCACACCGCTAGCAAAAATACCGCGCATACCTCCACCTTCAACAATTAATGCTCTTTTTTGCATTGGTTCACTCCGTCAAAATCAATATGTTAAGAATAGGATCATTTTGATATAAATAAAAAACGATTAAACCTGACATTTTGATAGTTTAAAACTATTGAACTTAATTTAGTTACATCCACACTAATTTGGTGCAACTTAAATTAACAATGCATTAATCTGGTGAGAAATTGTTCTACCCATTTATAAATAATTTTATATATCAAACATTTAACTTTTGGCTCGCTTTTTGATATAAATACAGCATACCTACCTCGTAACTATTTGAATAAAAACAATTAGGGAATGATTGACATATGCAAGATACATTAACGGTAATTCTCGCAGGTGGCATGGGTGCACGCCTTGCCCCGCTCACTGATAACAGAGCAAAACCTGCGGTGCCTTTCGGTGGCAAATATCGAATCATCGATTTTACCTTAACCAATTGCCTTCACTCTGGTCTAAGACGGATTCTGGTGCTTACCCAATATAAATCTCATTCATTGCAAAAACATCTACGCGATGGTTGGTCTATCTTCAACCCTGAACTCGGTGAATACATTACCGTGGTCCCACCACAAATGCGTAAAGGAGATAAATGGTATAGTGGTACAGCAGATGCTATTTATCAAAACCTGTGGCTGTTATCACGTAGCGATGCTAAATATGTCGTGGTACTCTCAGGCGATCATATCTATCGAATGGATTATGCGCCCATGCTAGAACGCCATAAGGAAACAGGCGCAGACTTAAGCATAGCTTGCATGGAAGTACCTGTGGCAGAAGCGACAAATTTCGGGGTGATGGCAATCGACGAAAACCAACGCATTGTCGAATTTACTGAAAAACCTGCACAGCCATCGACGCTGCCCAATGATCCAGAAAAGAGTTTAGCGTCAATGGGGATCTATATTTTCAGCACTGATGCGCTAGTCGATGCGTTAGAACAAGACGCTGACAATCCCGATTCTAACCATGATTTCGGTCAAGATATTATTCCAAAACTGATTGATAAAGAGAAAGCCTACGCACATCAATTTGGCGGTTCGACTGGACGTGTGACTGAGGATGATTACTGGCGTGATGTGGGTACTATCGACTCGTTATATCAAGCCAATATGGATTTGCTACAACCCGTTTCACCCATCGATTTATATCAACGCGACTGGGGAATTAGAACCTACGAACCACAACTGCCACCAGCAAGAACAACATCATCAGATACCGGTAATGAAGGGATATTTATCAATTCGCTTATTTCTAACGGTGTACTTATTGCCGGGGGTTCAGTGCAGAACTCGGTCTTATCGTCGAATGTAAAAATCAACGACGGCGCAACGGTTTCGGCCAGTATCCTGTTTGATGATGTTGAAGTCGGTGAGTACAGCCAGCTGCTGAATTGCATTATCGATAAACATGTAAAAATCCCACCAAGAACCAAAATAGGGGTGAATAGAGCAGAAGACGCAGCGCGATTCACTATTTCAGATCGCGGTATTGTTGTCGTACCTGAATCTTATAAATTCGAGTAATCGTATTACATAAGTAACAAGTGTTATTCCTATTGACCACAACACTTGTTCATATGTAATCACCATTATTGTTCATCAAAACATTAGCTATCGTTGATAAAAATGATAGCTAATTTTTCACCTTCAAGGCAGCGGTTAACTCTGGCAGTACATCAAATAAGTCAGCAACTAAACCATAGTCTGCGACATCAAAAATGGGCGCATCGGCATCATTATTAATGGCGACAATTACCTTGCTACCTGTGATACCCGCTATGTGTTGGATCGCACCAGATATACCCACGGCAATATACAGATCGGGTGCAATTATTTTACCTGTTTGCCCTATTTGTAAATCATTCGCCACAAACCCGGCATCGACCGCCGCACGACTCGCGCCTACCGCCGCATTAAGTTGATCTGCGAGAGTGTAAAGCAGCTCAAAGTTATCTGCGTTTTGCATGCCTCGTCCACCCGAAATAACAACCTTGGCAGTAGTTAATTCCGGTCGCGATGATTGCGTTAATTCCGCTTTAATAAATTCAGATTTTCCGCTATCCGCTTGCGCAGCTAATTCAACAACAGGTATTTGATTATCCTCACTTAACGGCGAGGCGCTAAACGCAATCGCTGCAAACGCGCTACTGCGCACAGTGATCACCTTGATTGCATCGCTCGATTGCACCGTCGCAATGGCTTTGCCCGCATAAATAGGTCGTTTAAAGGTATCGGCTGATTCGACACTGATAATATCGGAGATCTGCGCAACATCTAACAAGGCCGCCACTCTGGGCTGATAATCTTTACCTGTGGTTCCGGCAGACGTCAGTATATGGCTATATTGATACTGTGCTTGGTCTTGCTCTTGCACTAACGACACAATTAACGGCGCGATATTCTCAGCTAAGGGATATTGATGAATCTGATGATCGGCAACCAATATTTTACTCAAACCTGTTATGCCCTGTGCGATTTCAACCACAGGCTGACATTCATGGCCGATAATAAGCAAGTGCAATTCCGTATCACTGGTATGCGCCGCTATCTCTGATGCCGCAGTCAATACACTTAACGTCGCAGGTTGAATGGAATGGTTATCATGCTCTGCTACTATCAGTATCGCCATTTAGATCACCTTCGCTTGCTGTTGTAGTTTATCTACTAGGTCAGCGACATCAGCCACTTTAACCCCAGCTTGCCGTACTGGTGGCGATTCGACTTTAAGCGTAGTCAGCCGCGGGGATAAGCTAACCCCCAAAGAGTCAGGGGATACCATGGTGATGATTTTGCGTTTCGCTTTCATGATATTAGGTAACGAAGCGTATCGGGGTGTGTTTAAGCGTAAATCGACAGTAATGACGGCAGGTAAATTCAAGGCTAATGTGACTAAACCACCGTCCACTTCACGAGTTACTTTGACTTTATTCGGGACGATAAAGACGATATCAGAAGCAAACGTTCCTTGTGGCATATTAGTGAGTGCCGCTAGCATTTGCCCTGTTTGATTATTGTCGGTATCAATCGCTTGTTTCCCCAGTAGCACTAGATCAGGTAGTTGTTCTTGCACGACTTTATGCAGTAATTTAGCGACATCAAGGGATTGAACTTCTTCATCTGTTCTAATCAGAATGGCGCGATCTGCGTCTAATGCTAGCCCTGCCCGTAATTGCACTTCCGCCTCTTTGGGACCAATGCAAACCAAGACAACTTCGTCGGCCGAGCCCTGTTCTTTAAAACGCACAGCTTGTTCAATCGCGATCTCACAGAATGGATTGATCACCATTTTTACATTCGCGGTTTCAATGCCTGTTTCATCCGTTTTAACCCTGACGTTGACCTTATGATCGACAACCCGCTTCACCGCGACCAATATCTTCATGAGCACTCCATTAACGTGTTGTATATTGGTGATTAACACCTTCGTCCATATCGTGAAGGATAGTGGCGTTCAGTCATACGGCAAATATCTACTGCTGTGATTTTTTGGGCTCTACTGATGTTTTACTGTGTTGATCCACTTTCTGATAATTACTGATGATGAATGGATAAGTAAGGTGATATAACAAAGACCGTTTACTTAACCCATCCACACCTAATGCAACAGTACACATACCAGGCATATAATAAGTACCAAACAAACGGTCGTAGAAAGAAAAGACGGTAGCAAAATTACTCTTATAAGCCCGAAGTACGTTCGCGTGATGCCACTTGTGCATCACAGGAGATACAAACCATTGACCAAAACGACCATAAGTCCAAGGTAGATCTGCATGGATGAAGTAACCGTAATAGTGACGAATTAAATTAGTCGTTATAATCGCAAAAGGTGGAAAACCTATGATTAACAATAATGTACTGTCGATAATAAACGTTGTTAAACGATTAATTGGGTGAAAACGTTCCAAGGTTAACCAAGACATATTCACGTCACTATGATGTGTGGCATGTGATGGCCATAGCCAACGAATATGCTCAAATCTATGTCGCCAATATCCAACGAAATCCCCCCAAAATAGAGCAAGCACACCGCATAGAAATGGATTCAGCTCACTCATATCAAATAACACCCAAAGATGATTAGAGATATAAGGTGAAAGCCATATAATAATGGGGATTACGATCACGGCATTGACGTTCATCATTAAAAAATTAAATACACTTTCAGAAAAAGTCTCTGACGAATTTTGAAGAACGCGTTTACGTTTAACTAACAACGCAAGTGTCGTAAATACCAGCAGCGGTATAAGCAGTCCAGTCCAACTTTTATATAACAATGAAATAACCAACAGGTATACAGAGTTCCACCATTCAAGCATCACCAGCTCCCACTTCAAACCTGACGTTGACCTTATGATCGACAACCCGCTTCACCGCGACCAATATCTTCATAACTTCCCCACGACGTACTAGTGTTTATTGAATCAGCCTATTTGTGTTTAATAAATCAAACAATTATGCATTAAGAATAGTGGTGTTATGGGGTATGGCAACTTACTAGCTCACTGCTTAAGCATCAAAGATTAAAGCACAGCAAGGGTTTAAATCATCGGTTATAATCTGTAAAGTACGCAGCATATTATAACGAGTGACTTTGCTCCCTGTGAGCAGCTAGAAATAAGAGTATTAAACTATGAATAACGAACTTGATATCATTGATAATTTAGCAGAACTAAAACGCTTTTTATTAAGCGTTGAACTGGGTGGTTTAGGCCTGCAAGGTGTTGCTGGCATAGGCATGGCAACAAATAACAAAGATGGCCGCCACTTTATCGCCGTATTTGATGATAACCAAAAACTACTGTTATCGCGTTATGTGACTGACGACGTTTATGAAAACGGCAAAGAAATGGTTCGTCACGGTGTGCAAACGCAACACTAATATCTTGCCATTCAAAGCATAGCGATTTATTACCGCACAGATCGAAGCGGGGTTGGGACGGATAGTTTAGACCCTGCTATTCTTTCTCTCATGCATGTATAAAGCCGATGAGCTCACTACCGTACACAATACCAACCACCTGACCTAGCATTTCGGTTATCAAGTGAATGACTCCTGCGAACGTTTAAACGTGACTATACGCTAATGATTCCGACTATAATTAAGTGGTTCAACAAGCTAATTCATTTAACGCAACTTTCATATATCGCTGAATATGTTCTTTCAAACACTTTGCTTTCGCACTTAATAACTTACCTGAGGGCCAAATCAAAAAAATATCTCTAGCAGGACCTTGCCAATCAGGTAATGGCATGAATAGTTGTTCACAGTGTAAATATTCAAGTACTTCACTTGGTGGCAATAATGCAATGCCATGGCCATCTTTAGCAAACTTACTTGCAATACTAATATCGTTTACTTTTAAAGAGGACTCAGGGTTAATTGTTTGTTTTAACTTGGATTTTGAGTGTTGGAATTTCCAAGTCGGCATATGAGAAACGGTTATACACTTATGATGTTTTAAATCCTCTAAACTATTTAATGGCGCTGACTTTGCTAAATATTTATGGGATGCGACTAATACACTAGGAATAGAGCCCACTTTAATTTGATACAAACTCGAATCTCTCTGGGGGCCGATCCTTAAGGCTATATCTGCATGCTCCTCCACCATATCTTTGTTATCGTTATTTAATTTTAAATTCAGCTGAATCTCAGGATGATCACCAATAAATTGTGACCACATTGGCTGAAGATAGCCGATAGAGATATTGGTGGGCGCCAATACGGTCAAGCTGCCTTCTAACGAATTGGCCTCAGAACTTAGTTCCTTCGATATCGATTCAAAACGCTCGACTAAATCAGTAAAGGATTCAAAATAAACCTGCCCTTCTGTCGTTAACCTAAACTGCCTCGCTGAACGGTGAATTAGCTTGCACCCTACTTTTTCCTCTAATTTTTTTAAACGACGTGTCACAGTCGCCGCAGGAATTTTCAGTTTTTTAGCAGCGCCTGCCAACCCCTGAGATTTCACTATATGGATGAATAATACGATATCGTCAATCATGATCTCATTAATGGAATTATTAATTGTGTTATTAACCATATAAAAAAATCATAAAATTATCTATTCTTTTCTGGTATTCAATATCACTCTAATAAGGATCATCATGACTATTTTATTCATTAATGCAGGATTGAAATTAACTAACAACTCTGACCGTTCATATACGATTGAACAATTACACAAGTTAGTGACAGAAACGGTTAAAGAAAAAGGATGTCAGCATTTTCAAATACTTGCGAACAAAGAAAATCCAAATAATTTCACGCTATGGGAACGTTGGGATAACGAAGATTACTTAAAATCCCACTTTGAAAAACCTCATACCAAGGCGTATTTAGCTAAGAAACTAACCGAGATCATGTACATCGAAAAACTAGAGGCTATGTAAGGATAAATATGGCAAAGAGAATTGTTTTCGGTATTCTGATGTCTTTGATGCTATCTAGTTTAATGACATTTTGGGTAACATGGGTAAATCTAGGTTTTGGTGTCAACTTTCTTCATAGCTGGGGAAAGTCCTTTATGTTAGCTTGGCCAGTTGCAGCGTTACTTTCTATCACTTTCGCTCCATTGGTTCATTCGTTTACATCCTCATTATTTGATAATAAACATTAATTTTTATAGGTAAACGATGCCCTAATTTAATGGATTAGGGTATTAAACTTGAACAGAATGGTAGCTGATTTGGACTATAACGACTTTGTACGTTCTATGGTTTACAACGATGGTAAAGGCCTGGAACCAGCGAGGTCGAAGTAACGTTACCTCTCCCCCGTTAACGCCTGATTGAATACCTTGGTTATTTGATCTGTGCAATATAGCCAGGTAAGCGCTCTTTATTCATCATGATTTTTGTTGATAACTGAGCTACTGCGGTATTCGTTTGTTCGATATTAACAGCAGAACCGACTTGAATAACCCCAACCATCCCAAGAGCCAAATGAGGAGTACAATTATAAATATAAACACCTTCATTTTTAAAATTAACGGTTTCTGTTTTACCCATTGGCGTATTAAACTTTTCAGCTCCTGTTGGAACGGAATAAGCACTCGCATTATGACTCGCATCCGAAGGCACAAATTTAACGCTGTCGCCTGAAGCGATTTTAAGATAGCCAGGTTCCATTACCATCATGCCATTAGCTGATGACGTTAGCAGTTTTACAGTATGCTCAGCGGCTTGCAATGCGGTACTACATGCCATTAATGCTACTACAGCAAGGATTTTTCGGTTAATCATATTAAAGAAACTCCAGTCATTAAATGTGATGAAAGATTAAAATATAGATATAAAAGCGCTTAAACATAGTTAAGGCTAATACGACCAACTCATTACGAATGATAATCATTATCAACTCAAAAGTAAAATACTGTATTGACGAATATGGAATTCCAATTACTCTAACGTTATACATAATATATACAAATGGGGGAATGCTTATACTTTATCATCGCGTGATTGACTGCTAGGATAAGTTCGTTGATAACATGTGGGTTTAGTATTTGTTAAAAGCAAAGGAGCTGTATTTGGAAAAATCAAAATTATGGATAAACCAGGCGTTACCCGGAGTAGAATTACTTTCAGCGAGTTATACCAAGTTTGAATTTTCAAAACATTGGCATGATGAATTAGCGATCGGCATTATCGAAGATGGAGCAGAAGGAGTATTTTATAAAGGTAATAACTTGTTGGTGCCAAAGCAGCATATCATCGCGATTAATCCCTCTGAAATTCATACTGGTTTTGCAGGTGCCCCCAAAGGCTGGCAATATCGTATGTTCTACTTTGACTTACCCACATTATACAAACAATTTAAAAATACTGACTTTCCAATAGATCCTATTATTGATAAACCTGTTATTGATGACCCTCGTTTATTTGATGAGCTTTTGCAATTGCACCAGTCGTTAGAATTATCGAGTTTCGATTTAACAAAAGAATCTTTATTAGCAACGACTTTAGAAAAACTTTTCACTACGTATGGCTCTGCAAAACCAATTGATAATACAAAAAAACTTGATATAAAAAGTGCCTACCTAGCCAGAGATTTCATTCATGATAACTGGGACAGAAATCCATCATTACTTGAGCTTGAGAGTATATCAGGTTGCACTAAATTCCAGCTGATTAGAAGCTTTAAAACCTTGTTTGGCATTACACCCCATCAGTTTTTATTGTTATTAAAAGCAAAAAAATCCAAACAATGCCTAACCAAAGGCATGAGTTGCGTTGACACATCTCTGGCCTGTGGATTTTATGATCAAAGCCATTTTAACCGAAACTTTAAACGTGCTTTTGGCGTGTCACCATCAAACTATATATGCCTATAATATTTAAGTGTCAATTTCGTACAAGATAACCTTTTATGGTTCGTTTAACCTGAACAATTATAATTATCGAGGTTAAGAATATGAGTTTATTTATTATATGGTTAAGTGCGATGTTCCCATTAGTTTTTAGTCCGGGACCTGCCAACATTGTTTTTGCTGCATCGGGCGCTAGAGTAGGCGTAAAACGTTCTATCCCATTAATTATGGGTGTCGATACAGTATTCATCATTAAATCGATTATCGTTGGTTATGGCCTTGGGGAAGTGGTTCAAGCTTACCCAAATATAATGAATGTAGTGCAAATTGTAGGAGCTCTCTACCTTACCTTTTTAGCATATAAATTCGTCCGAAGCAGTGCAACAAAATCGCAAAATTCAACACAACATTTAGGCTTTATTGATGGTTTACTAATACAAGTATTGAACAGTAAAGGTTGGTTAATGGTTTTCTTAATGTTCACGCTTTTTACAGAGCAAGCTCAGCTAACTTTTGGCGAACACGGTATTTTAGTATTAGTTATATGGTTGGCAATGCTAAACATTTCAATACACTTTGTTTGGGTAAAACTAGGTGTATTGTTAGCGAATATATCGAGCAATAAAACCTATGAACAAGCACTAAACATTTTCTACGCAAGTTGTTTGCTAGTTGTATCAGGTTGGTTAATTATAGATAATCAGATTTGGTCTCAATTGATTTAGTACATATAAGGATAAGCACAACAAGGGGTTAAATCAGCAATTATAATCTATAAAATACGCATCATATTATAACGAGTGACTTTGATCCCTGTTAGCTGGTAGGAATAAAGAGTGCTAAAATGAATAACGAACACGATGTCATTGATAATTTAGCAAAACTTGAGCATATTTACCGTACAGATCGCAACGGAGTGGGAACGGATAGTTTAGACCCTGTTATCCCCCTTCTTTAATACCTATATCAAACAGCTAGGCCTATGAACTCACTACATCTAAAAGCACTTTTATTAGCCATTGAAACAGGTTCTATTTCTGCTGCAGCCCGTAAGCTTGGCAAGAAACAACCGCAAGTGAGTCAATGGATCTCCGATCTAGAGATCGATCTTGGCGTGACCTTTTTTGATCGCTCGGGTAATAAAACCACGTTAAGTACAGCGGGACAACGTTTATTGCCTAGCCTGACGCATACTTTAAGTCAGCTGGATATGTTGCTGCAAAGTGCTGACATGATCGCGCAAGGTGAACCAACGGTGCTAACCATTGGTATTGAAAACTATATTCCTGAGCAGACCTTTACGCAACCGTTAGCATTAACACTGGATTTACCCAATTTAAGTGTCGAAGTATATCGCGACGAAATTGAGCAACTAACGCAAGACTTACGTGACGGCAATGTCGATATCATCATCACCCATGAATCGGACACCCTGCACCACCAGCAATTCGAATATTGCCGCTTAGGCCATTACCAAGACGTGTTGGCATCAAGTCCTTCTCACCCACTTGCTGCGTTATCGATAGTGACAACTCGTGATTTAAGCCAATACCGAGAGCTGATATTGGGCGAGATTAATGAACACAGCGACGGGTTTAGTCCTCGTTACGCCATGTTCTCTGACATTCAGCCACTTATCGCGATGTTAAAACACCATAAAGGTTTCGCATTTTTACCCGCAGAATATGTAAAGAGTGATATCGAAAACAGCCAACTCGTTAAACTAAACTGTGATTTTGAACCCGCAGGTATTATCCGCAGAGTTGAATTATGTTGGCGTAATGGCTTAACTTTATCTGAACAAGGTAGTCAGGTGATAACCGCCTTTAAGAAGACGCATCAACTATCAGTCTGAATACCTTATTACACCGACTATTAACACAAGCGATTAAAACACGCTTGCAGACGCGACTACTCTTCCGCGTCGAAAACGATATTCCCTTGTAACACTGTCATCAGGATTTGAGTTTTAGCAATGGCATCGTGAGACAAACGAGTGATATCTTGTTCTAAAATAGCAAAGTCAGCCGACTTCCCCACCGTAATCGAGCCAGTAATATCACTGATACCCAAGCTATCGGCGGCATTTATAGTGTAAGCATCAATGGCAGCATAGACATCCGGCAAACCTGTTTCACCCATTTTCAAGCTATTGGCGATACCGACTAATGGATTGATATCATGCACATTCCAATCACTGCTTAAGGTAACATTCGCCCCTGTATCAAAGATAGGTTTAAGGTTCATCATCGAATGTGTACGTTCTTTCCCTAAAAAGGCTTCTGCCCAGTGATGATCATGTTCTGCCACATAGTCAGACCCAACTTGAAAGTCAGCCGTTACATCCAATTTTTCAAATCGAGGCACATCTTTTGGATTAACCAATTCAACATGCGTTAAGGTATACGGTTTTTTAGAGCCTTGATTACGGGCATATTCAATGGCATTCAACGACTCGCGAACCGCGCCATCACCAATCGCATGAATATGGGCGCTATAACCCAGCTTATCCAACGCCGCTAACCAACCTTGCATCTTTTTTGGTTCAATGTAATTAATGCCGAACGGTTCGTCTGGAATGTAAGTATCATCATACGGTGCCAGTATTTTTGCCGTGCCATTAATGAAAATACCATCACTGTACATCTTCACTTGATCCACCAGCAACAAGCGTGACTTATCACTTGATTGAATGGTTTTTAAAAATGCCAATTGTGGCGGCATTGAGTCAGCCGGATAGATCCACGGACGCAGTGATACACGCGCGGTTAAATCACCTTCTTGTTCTGCTTGCTGCCATACGTCATACCAACCACGTTTCCAATAAAGTCGACCATCACCAATCGTGGTAATACCATGGGCAGCAGCTTCTTCAAGCCCGTTCATTAAGCCGTCATAACTTTGGTTAAATTGGTTTTCTAAACTGTTCCACGCCATCTCCATGATAATGTCACCGGCGTTATCAAACAGAATGCCATTAAGTTCACCACTCTCTTCATCCTTGAGGATCTTACCACCTTGCGGTTCAGGCGAGTTTTTGGTGATACCAGCCAGTTTTAACGCCGCAGAATTCACCCACATTGAATGTGACGTCTGTTCCATTAGCACTACGGGTTGCGTTGGAAATATACGGTCAATGACTTCCAGTGGCGTGTAGCGGTTATCGTCCGCCAGTACGGCATCTAGCGAAAAGCCATAACCCATTAACCAGCCGTTAGAGTTAGAATTTAAGGTAGCGTTTAAACGGCACGTTTTTAAATAAGTGATTTGTTCTTCAAGGGACGCATCCATATCCAATTCACAGTTGCCACCGACTTCTGATGCAGCCTCGAATACATGGTTGTGGTTATCAATAAAACCAGGCATGACAATCGCTTGTTCAAGATCGATTACTTCGGTATTTTTAGCGCGGTAGGCATTTACATCGGCAACTTTACCGACAAACATAATATTGCCATCACGCACTGCGATTGCATTGGCATTATCGTGACCGTAAATTTTAGCGTTGGTAAAGATCATATCGGCATGTTTGCTGTTGTATATCTCCGCAGCCAATGTGTAAGGGCTCATTATTAGACTCGCTATTATTGCTAAAGGGTAAATTTTATTCATCGTTGTTTCCTTTCATGCCCTACCGTTTGTCTTAGTATAGAAAGTTAATATAGGGCTTGGTACGTTGTGTTGAATAAAGTCTACTGCAGCGAGAAATTAAAAGAAAAATAGTGAGTATAAGGATATTGGGATATGCTGAGGTAAGTCTTTGCTCTGTGCAGCTTAAATTTATCTTCCGACTCTAAACAAGGATATGTGATGACGAATATCAACATTCAATACTTTAAACACCCTTATGCAGAATTTGTACTTGGCTCGTATGAAGGGCAACTTTGTTTGTGTGATTTTCGCTATCGGAAAATGAGAGAGTCAGTTGATAACCGTATTCAGCGGGGCCTTAATGCTACCTTTGTCGAAAAAAATGACGACGTTTTAGAACAAACAAAAGCCCAACTAGAAGAGTATTTCCTTGGTGAACGCAGTGTGTTTGATATTCCGCTGCTATTGGTCGGCACTGATTTTCAGAAGTCGATATGGCATGCACTCGAGGGGATAAAGTACGGTGAAACGGCGACATATTTAGATTTAGCCTTATCCATTGGCAATGAAAATGCAGTCAGGGCGGTTGGCAATGCCAATGGCGCGAATGGATTGGCGATAATCATTCCTTGCCATCGTATTATAGGTAGCCAAGGTGAGCTAGTCGGTTACGGTGGTGGTTTGTCATTAAAGAAACGTCTATTAGAGTTAGAGCAAAACCTATTTATCTAATACGTTTGCTATTCACTCATTAATTGCGCCACTCGTGCTTGTAAATGCGGGATCACATCTAGTTCAAACCAAGGGTTTTTCTTCAACCAAATATTGTTACGTGGGCTAGGATGCGGCAGTGGTAATCGTTCTGGCCAATTTTTTTGCCAATAGTCTCGCCAGTTTTTTACTGTTTCGGTGAGGTTTTTCTGCTTTACGTCACCCATATGCCATTTCTGCGCATAAATACCAATAACCAGTATCAGTTCAATGTTCGGCATTGCAGCTAGTATTTCCGCTCTCCATGTTTTAGCGCATTCGGGTCTTGGTGGCAGGTCGCCCGACTTCCCCGTTCCTGGATAACAAAAGCCCATCGGCAAAATGGCTATTTTAGTCGCATCATAAAATGTGTCTTTATCAATGCCCATCCATTGACGTAAACGATCACCACTTGGGTCGGTAAACGGTATACCCGATTTATGCACGCGAATACCAGGCGCCTGCCCTGCTATCAGTATTTTAGCTTTCTTATCGGCTTGCAACACAGGTCTAGCGCCCAGCGGAAGGTCTGGTTCACACAAGGTGCATTTTCGTACATCAGAAACGATTGTATCGAGAATACTATTTTTCATACTGTCGTTTTCCTCATACGGTACTCCGTATAACAAGCAAATTAATCAGGACAAAAAACAGTTTACTGCTTTCGTTTGTAACGTGTAGATAAGGTTCTTTCTAGTTCGGTTATTAACAGGGGTTTAAGGATAAAGTCATCCATACCTACAGCGACACAATTTTTTCTATCTTCCTTTGATATATTAGCTGTCATGGCAACAATAATGGGTCGAGCTTGGCCGTAACGTTTTACTATGTCTTTTGTTGCAGTCAACCCGTCCATTTCTGGCATTTGCAAATCCATGAAAATAATACTATATTCTGAATTATTTAAGGCCTTTAACGCTTCAAGACCGTTCACAGCAACATCACATTCAAAACCCAATTTAGATAGCATCATTTTTACGATGGTCTGATTTATGCGTCCATCTTCAACAACCAGTATTTTATGATTAGGGTTGATGGTATTTGTTAACTCATTTTCTGAATCTACTTGAACACGAGATGCCTTAGGGTTTTGAGTGGTTTTTAATGGTATAGATAAGAGGAAGGCAGTACCTTTTAGTTCTTCGCTTTCCACACTAATGGTACCATTCATCGCTTTGGTAAGGTTAGCTGAAATAGCGAGGCCGAGCCCCGTGCCTCCGAACGTTCTACTCATTGAATTATCGGCTTGAGTAAAAGGTTGAAATAGATTTTTTTGGGCTATTTTACTAATACCAATACCTGTATCTTTTACAATTATATTAACTTGATAGAAAGAGGTCGCTGTTTCTTCAAAATTCACTATTATGTTAATTTCACCTACTTGAGTGAATTTAACCGCGTTATGTACTAGGTTACTTAATATTTGTTTTATTCTTTCTACATCCCCCTTAAATATAACTGGCGTTGAATTATCAAAAGCAGTGGTTATGCTCAGCCCTTTGAGGTGCGCCGCAGCAGAGAACCTTTTAACCACATCTTCCACAGACTCAATGACGTTAAAATCAACTTCATTCAACGCCACCTTACCGGTTTCTAATTGGCTATAATCTAATATGTCATTAAGTATTGTTATTAAGTCGTCACTGCGATTGGTTATTGTGTCAAGCATTTCTACTTGTTGATTATTAAGCGGCGTATCTTTTAGTAACTGAACGATGCCTAGAATACCATTCATTGGAGTTCTAATTTCATGGGATATTGTGGCTAAAAAAAGTGACTTTAGCTTATTGGATTCTTCTAAAATCGCTTTTTCATTTTGTAATTTTCTGTTTTTAAGTTCGTTTTTTTTAGTTTCTAACAGTTTTTTTAGCGATGTACAAAATAGCTCTAACACAATTGAAATTTGGGAGGGGAATCGCTCAGACCGTTGTAAGAAAAGAATCAACTTAGCATTCTCATTGTCTTTATATAACACGTCGTAAAATAGGTAATAGTCGTTATCAGATAACGAAATAGGCATGTTTTGCGTATATTCCACAATAGGTAGTTTCGTTAACGATTCGAAGTCATGCTTTGTATTCTCGTTGTTTAAAACGAGGTTAAGGTGACTTTTTGTGGATTTATCAAGGATAAGACAAAGATCAAAATCGATAATCCACATCAATTTATCAACCGATTGACTTATTATTTGATTAGCGTCTAGAGAAGGGGCAATACTGTCTTCAGCCATCGCATTTGTTAGTTCAATTAAAGACACTAATTGGTGAGTATCAATTAGGTTATTAGACATTAAGTAAATTTACTACTTTTTGGTCAACGTCAATCATCATACCTTGCGCCAGTGTATTCGAGTAATTTACCAAACTAACCAGAGCCATCAATTCAAATATTTGGCTTTTAGTTAGCCCTGCATCGAGGAGAGTCTGATGGTCCAATTCAACAATTAATCCTGGATTTATAGCCATTTTTCTAGAAAACTCAATGGAAAGTTTAACCCTTTTGGGGTTTAAGTTAGTTTCTTTTTTTAATACTTTTTGAATGTCACCTTCGTTTAAATTAAGAAACTTACACATTGCGGTATGAATATCGGTGCAATAGCTACAGTTGTTTTCATTTGAAACAGCAATAAATACAAGTTCCTTCAATGCCCGAGGTAATTCACCTTCCACTAAAATACTTTTTAGCATATTCCATGTCACGTCTAATACAATAATGTTGTAGTGGCCAAGTACCTTGAAATAATCGACAAGTCCTTCATTGCCTAAACACTCGAATATATCGTCATAAATTTTTTTAACAGGTTCAGGAGCATCTTCATATTCCAAAAAACTATACATACTAAGACCTAATTTAAGAAGTTACTGTAATTATTGTAGTCAACTATTCTGGCACTGGGGGGATTTGATCTTTTAATACCTTGAAATCTATTGCTTTCAACTCTATTAGTGATAAAACTTATCTCGTAACACAAGCGTTAATAGCTCAACTATATTATCAGAGTCTACAAAAAATCTATCCCTCAGTGTTTGTAAAATCCCCCTTGCAATTGAGCAAGTTGAAAATGATTGAAAAAACCATAGATTCTACTTATCCGATTCGTCAGTTTCAGGTATTTTTGCGTAATAGTAATAAACGTGTTATTAAGCGTTAAACGAAAAATAAACGAGTATCATGTTTGAATTAAAAACCATCGCACTTTTCTTCATTACAGCTATTGCTGAAATCATTGGCTGTTACTTACCTTATCTTTGGCTTAAGCAAGATAAGAGTATATTACTGCTGATCCCTGCTGCAGCAAGCCTAGCGCTGTTTGCATGGCTGCTGTCACTGCACCCCGAAGCGGCAGGCCGTGTGTATGCGGCATATGGTGGTGTCTACATTTTCGTGGCCATACTATGGCTCTGGGGAGTTGATGGTATTAAACCAACGATGTGGGATATGATTGGCGCTTCAATAGCGCTTGTTGGTATGGCTATTATTATGTTCGCACCAAGGGCCTCGTAACCAGAGTTTGCCTTAAAAAAGCCAAGATCCACTTGGTGATGAGCTTATCATCGGCTTGATAGCTGAGTGACGCCATCGCTGAGTTGATCGTATCAGCAGGAATAATATCGCGACGCTGATCCATCAGTACTGCAGAATATTGCGCAGTAAACTCCGGGTGTCCTTGTAAACCAAGAAAATGAGCATCCACTTGGAACATACTATAAGGGCAGAAATTATTGCTCATCAATACGGTTGCACGACGGGGTAATTTACAGACTTGATCTTGATGACAAACGACGATCGCGATATTATCTTGCTTCGGCTGCATCCAGCTTGGCTCAACTAACACATTAGCATGAGCAATACCGACTCCCCAACCAAGTGGGCATTTTTCAACTTCCCCGCCCAGTGCTTTCGCGATGAGTTGATGACCAAAGCAAATACCGACCAAGCCTTTACCCTTGGTATAAAGCGCACGAATAAAGTCCTCCAGTTCGCGGATCCAAGGATCCTCATCGTTAACCCCCCATTTACTACCACTGCAAATGTAAGCGTCACATTCATCAATATGTTGTGGAAACTGACCATCAATCACCAGATAAAAACGAAGTTCTAATGCTTCATCAATTTTCTGGAATAGCGCCTCAAACATAGCGGCATAATTACCAAAATCAGACTGCAAACTACTTCGTACATCGTCACATTGTAGAATACCGAGTTTCATCACCTTACCTCCATATTACGGTTATTGGTGCGGTTATTGGTGCGGTTATTTATGTAATTACCCCCCGATTAAACTAATCGAGGGGTTTTTATTAACAACTTCATTTTGGCTACTAACCAGTAGTCAGAGTTTGCCTTAAAAATGCCAAAATCCACTTGGTGGTAAGCATATCATCTGCTTGATAATTGAGTGAATCCATTGCCGAGTCGATAGTATCGACAGGGATCCTATCGCGGCGTATATCCATAAGTGCCGCAGAATATTGCGCACTAAACTCAGGATGTCCTTGTAAGCCAAGAAAATGAGAATCAACTTGGAACATGCTATAAGGACAAAAATCATTGCCCATCAACACTTGTGCGCCAAGAGGTAGCTTGCAGATCTGATCTTGATGGCTAACGACGAGCGCGATATTATCTTGCTGCGGTTGCATCCAAGTTCGCTCGGCTAGCAAATTAGAGTGAGCCACACCTACCCCCCAGCCAAGTGGGCTTTTTTCTACTTCACCACCGAGAGCTTTGGCAATTAGCTGATGGCCAAAACAAATACCGACAAAGCCTTTACCCGCAGCATAAAGCTCACGAATAAAGTCTTCCAGTTGGCGGATCCAAGGTTGCTCATCGTTAACCCCCCATTTACTGCCACTGCTGATGTAAGCATCACATTCGTCAACATGTTGTGGAAAATGACCATCAATCACAGGATAAAAATGAAGTTCTAATGCTTCACCCGTTTGCTTGAATAGCGCCTCAAACATAGCGGGATAATCACCAAAATCGGGCTGTAAACTGTTTTGTACATGGTCACATTGTAGAATACCTAATTTCATAACCTTGCCTCCATTGATGCGGTTATTGCTATCATTTACAGTTCACCGTATACCGCAGACTGGAAAATAGCGGCGTATTGCTGCGCATCAAATGCAATTGGATTACCGCCTGCAGATGGATCCTGTTCAGCCATTGCACCGATTTCGGTTACGCGTTCAGCGTCAATGCCAATCGCGCTTAAGGCATGCGGAATATCAAGTTGTTGGCGTAGCGTTAATACCCAATTTAAGAAACTGTCAAAGCCAGCATCTTCCAGCTCTAGGTAACTGCTTAAGCGGGTTAACTTCGCCTCAATGGCACTACGATTGGCCTTTAATACATAAGGCATTAAGATAGCGTTCAATAAACCATGATGACTATCGTAAAGCGCACCGATAGGATGAGCGAGCGCATGCATACCGCCAAGACCACGTTGGAAAGCGGTTGAACCCATAGTCGAAGCGGTCATCATTTGGGCCCTTGCTTCGAGATCGTTACCATCTTTAACTGCACGCGGTAAATACTCTTTAATCAGACGAATCGATTCCAAGGCAATGCCTTCCGCCATAGGATGATAGTAATTAGCACAATACGCTTCTAAGGCGTGAGATAATGCATCCATCCCAGTGGCAGCGGTTAACTTAGCGGGTAAACCGACGCTGAGCTGTGGATCTAAAATCACGATAGCAGGTAACATATTAGGATGAAAAATAATGCGCTTAATGTGATTTTCATGATCCGTGATCACCGAGGCGCGCCCCACCTCAGACCCTGTGCCTGATGTTGTTGGCACCGCGACAACAGGTGCCATTCCCTCAGTGCGTACGTTTAACCAGTTGTCGCCCACATCTTCAAAATCCCAAATAGGCAGTTCTTGTCCAACCATCAAGGCCACAGCTTTAGCAGCATCAAGTGCAGATCCGCCACCAAATGCGATGACACCATCATGCTCGCCTCGCCAGTAGGCACTGACCCCGTCGGTGACATTTTCACCTGTTGGGTTACCTTTAATCTGTGAAAAAATATTGCATCTTAAACCTGCTTGTTTGCAGCTGGCTAACGCGGCTTGCACCATAGGTAAGTCAGCTAGACCTGGATCGGTAATTAATAAAGGCGATGTCATGCCCAATTCTTGGCAAGTAGCCGGTAAATCTTGAATGCGGCCAATACCTGCACGAATGGCAGTGGGATAATTCCAATTAGCAGTAAATTGATTAAGTTCCATTTTATCTCCCTCTCACTAAAGCTTAATGTGGAATGATTTTGGTCGTGTTAGTGACTCATAACCTAATGCTGATAAAGTACAGCCTCGTCCAGAGTTCTTAACCCCCGTCCAGGCCAGCGCGGGATCGAGGTAGTCACAACGATTAACAAAAAAAGTCCCTGTTTCTAATTGCTCGCCAATAGCGACTGCGGTGTCGATATCTTGAGTAAATACCGATGCAGTGAGACCAAACTCAGAATCATTCATTAACGAAATTGCTTCTTCATCACTGTCGACTTTCATAATGCCAACGACAGGACCAAAACTTTCTTCAGTCATGACCCGCATTTGGTGGTTAACATTGGTTAATAGTTGCGGGGCCAGATAAGGCGTTCCGACTTCATCCAGCGGAAAATCAGCTGCATCTATATGCGCAATAGCCCCTTTCGAAATTGCATCTTGTATTTGCGAACGCACAAAATCAGCCGCAGACGCTTTTACAACTGGCCCTAATGTGGTGCTCTCATCATCAGAACGACCAAGCTGATAACCTTTAACGATTTCGACAGACTTACGTACAAATTCGTCAAACACACTGCTATCTACATAGATACGTTCGATACCACAGCAAGATTGTCCAGAATTGAAAAATGCACCATCAATACACGTGGCTACCGCATTATCAATATCGGCATCAGCACGAACATAAGCTGGATCTTTACCACCGAGCTCTAAACCGACGCCAATAAAACGTCCGCTGCTGGCTCTTTCAACCATAGCACCACCCGCCACTGACCCAGTGAAAGCCACGTAATCAATGCGACTATCCTTGATTACCGCTTCCGTATCGGCATGGCTTAGATGTAAATATTGGAATACGCCATCCGGTAAACCGGCTTTTTGAAAGGCATTGAATAATTGCTCTGCGCATAATGGCGTCTGTGCGGAATGTTTCAATACCACACTGTTCCCCGCCATGATCGCAGGCATAATGGCATTGATAGCCGTTAAATAAGGATAATTCCACGGTGCTACAACAAAAGCAGACCCTACTGCTTCGCGTTTAATGTAACGCTGGAAGCCTGTTTTTTCTGGCAGTAAAATACTCGCCAAGGCATCATCCGCAGCGTCGATCATGTAACGTGCACGCTCAACTAAACCTGCGACTTCACCGCGGGCATATTGAATCGGCCGTCCCATCATCCAGCATAATTCATGCGCAATTTCATCTTCATTTGCCATAAAGACATCAACCATTTTATGGCAAATCGCAGCACGTTCTTTCAGAACAACCTGACGCCAATTAGCTTGGGCTGTAACCGCCTTCTGTAAGGTATTATTAATCTCTTCACTGCTGGCTAGATGACGCTCAACGTAGATAGAGTTATCTATTGGTGAACGTGTTTGTTGTATATGGCTTGTGATATTCATTATCGGTATGCTCCCTAGATGATCTCAAAATAACGTTCTAATTCCCAATCTGACACGTGTTTTCTAAATTCACGTTCTTCCCACTCACGGGTAGCGGCATAATGCTGAACAAATTCATGGCCGAATAATTCTTTAGCGACTTCAGAACGTTTTAATTTACGCGCAGCATCAAACAGTGTGCGTGGTAGCGATAGCGCTTCGGGATGGTCTTGATCATACGCATTACCTTTCACTTGCGCGTATGGTTCTAGTTTCTGCTCTATGCCCATCAGACCAGACGCTAATGCCGCAGCGAGTGCAAGATAAGGGTTAGCATCGGCAGAGCCTAGGCGGTACTCAATACGCTGTGATTTCTCCGACCCCGGAATAACCCGCAGTGCTGTGGTACGGTTTTCTACGCCCCAAGTGGCATCGAGCGGTGCCCATAACCCCGGGACCATGCGGCTATAACTATTTACTGTTGGTGCGATCATCGCTAAAAACTCAGGCATGTATTTTTGTTGCCCAGCAAGAAAGTGACGTTGCGTATCACTCATGTTGTACGCATTATTGGGATCGTGGAACACTGCCTTGCCGTTTTTGTCTTTTAAAGAAATATGAATGTGACCACTTTGTCCCGGCCAATCGCTTGACCATTTCGCCATGAAGGTGGCCATCAATCCATTGCGTTGTGCCCAAACTTTAATAAAAGTTTTGAATAATGCAGCCTTATCTGCCGCCTCTTTCGCGCCATCATGAGCGATCGCAGCTTCTAATACACCAGGTCCAGTTTCGGTGTGCAACCCCTCTATTGGGAAGTCCATCTCTTCACCTAGAGCCATGATTTGATGATGTAAATCGGCGTGTACTGAATTACGGAGCATAGAGTAGCCAAAGAAACCTGGGGTAAGTGGCGTTAGATTTTTATAGCCTTTTTCTCGCACTGATTCAGGCGTTTCTTTAAACATGAAAAATTCATATTCGAATGCGGCGGTGACATCAAAGCCCATACGGTCGGCACGCTCTAATACGCGGCGTAACGTGCCCCGAGGACAAACCGCTTCGGCATGGTCGCTAAACTCGGCAATGAATAACAACATATCGCCTTCGGCAGGCAGATTACGACAAGTCTCAGGTAAAATGCGTACGGGTGCATCGGGATAACCAGTATGCCAACCCGTGAATTCCACATTATCGTAAAGCTGATCTTTTGAATCCCAGCCTAAAACCACATCACAAAAGGCAAAACCACTATCGAGAGAAGAGAAGAATTTCTCTTTACTCATATACTTACCACGCATGATACCGTCGGCATCAAACAGGCCCACTTTTACATGGCTTAGACCACGTTGTTCGATAATATGTTTTGCATCGGCAACGGTCTTTACTTCTCTTGGGTTGAGCATAATACATCCTTATATTACAGAGCCTATTTCGGCTATGTTTAATAGTGACGAACAATCGTGACAAGCAGTCGAGACAGATTATTCGTCTGATAATAAAAGTTTAGCTTAGTTCAGACTCCGCCTGCGCAATCGCGGCAAACTCTTCGTCAGGCACTTTACCGACAAGGTGATGGCGGCTGTAGAAAGCAAAGTATGCAACTAAAATTGCGTAGAAGATCCCAGCCCACATCGCAGCTTCGAGGCTCACAAGGAAAGTACTCGCAAATGCTACGATTGATAAAATAAACGCAATACCTGTCGTAAATATGCCACCAGGAGTACGGTAAGGACGCTCTAAATTAGGCTCTTTGAAACGTAAGATAATGTGGGACAGCATCATTAGCGCGTAAGAAATTGTTGCCCCAAATACTGCCATGGTGATCATCAGATCGCCTTCGCCAGTTAGCGAAAGTAAGAAGCCGATAATACCCGGAATGATCAATGCCATTGTTGGTACTTTACGTTCACCCGTTATCGATAAGAAACGGGGTAAGTAACCAGCACGAGATAAAGCGAATACTTGACGCGAATAGGCATAGATGATCGAGAAGAAACTCGCGATTAGACCAAATAACCCGACGATATTAACGAAAGTAGCAATCGATGAATTCTCACCATATACAACTTGTAGAGCACCAACTAAAGGCGCGCCGTGATCTTTCATCATTTCAGAACCAGCAACACCCGGTGCTAAAAATAATACGCCAAACGCGAAGATTAATAAGATAACCATCGCTGTGATAATACCGCGTGGCATATCACGTCCCGGATTAGTGGTTTCTTCTGCAGCGAGTGGCACACCTTCAACAGCAAGAAATAACCAGATTGCAAATGGAATAGCACTCCAAATACCGATATAACCTTCTGGTAGGAAAGGCGTTGCGCCAGCCGCTTCTGTATTGACGGCGATATCAAGTAAGTTGTTAACATCGAAATGTGGAATAAGACCGAGTGCAAAAACCAATAATGCAATCACTGCAACACCGGTAATACACATCATGATTTTCAGTGCTTCACCCGCGCCAAGTAAGTGAATACCGATGAAGGCAATATAACATCCGGCATAAACCAGTGGACCATCAATACCGAAAATCGAGTTGACATAAGCGCCAATGAATACTGCAATCGCCGCTGGAGCAATCGAGTATTCTAATAAGATAGCTGTTCCCGTTAAGAAACCGCCCCAAGGACCCATAGCACGACGAGCAAAACTATAACCACCGCCTGCAGTTGGTAAGGATGAAGAGAGCTCAGCTAAACCAAACACCATAAAAGTGTACATGATGCCCATTAATACAGTAGCAATCAGCATACCGCCAAAACCACCTTGAGCAAGGCCAAAGTTCCAACCAGCAAAATCGCCAGAGATAACATATGACACCCCTAAACTAGCGAGTAAGACCCAACCTGCTACGCCTTTTTTCAGTTGTCGATTATCGAGATAATCGGCAGAGACCTCATTGTAAGTAACTACCCCAGATTCATTATTATTTGACATTTCATTTCCTTATTGAGCATCTAGTTTCGATAAATATTTATAAAACTACTTCATCATTACATCCTTGATGAGGCCATCTACTTGGCCTGAGTAAGATACTAAGAAGTAAAATAGAAAGGTGCAAACACAATAAAATTTGCCAAGGTGGGAAGAATTAGAAAAACTAATACTAGTGATTTTATGAGGTGTAGAGCCTGTTATCGCTATGGCTTAGAAAGAAGTTTCAGAGCTGAACTCGTGAATCAATGACAGTTTTAGGCCTCGAGATAACGTGGTGATAAAATATATAAGGCCATAGAAGATAAATAATGAATAGCTTGAACTGCATTAGCCAATATGAATCTGCTCATCTAGCCAAGGCAAATGCTGGTGGATGAAACAGTTAAAGTCTTGGTTGAGGATGTTGCGGCTGTCTTTAGCGATAATTTCAGGTAGCTCCCATAACTTATTGTTACGAGCAACCAAGGTAATGTTGCGATAGAGAGGTTCTTGTGGCAAAGGTAAACACGTAATGCTAGCCATATCTATACCGGTATTAAATAAGCTAAGTGGCGTCGTGATGCTCCAGCCTAAGCCAGCTGAAACCGAGGATAGAATGGCAAAGGTATTGTCTAGGCGTAGGCTGATTTGCGGTTCCAGCGAGATACGTTTCAAATAGTTTTCAATGCGAATACCGATCAATGAGGCCGCAGTATAACGAATGAAGCCAAAGTTTTTTAACGACTTAAGTAAATGCTTATCATCGATAGGTTGATCTTTGGGCAGCACTAGAATAAAGGGTTCTCGTAAGATGGGGAAACGCATTAATTCAGGATAACCTTCCATGGCATCATCGGAAATAATCATATCAACGTGACGCGCTAACAATGCATTAGCATGGCGATGAGATAACCCACTGTGGATAGACCAAGTGTGAGTATATTTTTTCAATGTTGTCACCAGAGAAGAGCTGAGCGGATTAACCAGTGAATCAACCATGGCAATATTAACGTGATTAAGATGATTGAAGTGAGTTTGGCGCATATCTTGGCTGGTTTTTTCCGCCTGCTTTAAAATCTGCTGCGCACGATCATAGAGAAACCGTCCTGCAGTTGTCACTTCAATAGGCCTTACCGTACGATCTAATAACAGGGCTTCTAAAGAACGCTCTAAATTGGCTAGGTTTTGTGATACTGCAGACTGGGTAGTCCCGAGTTTCTCAGCTGCAAGCGTCATGTTACCAGCATCAACAGTAGACACAAAAATCTCTAGTGACTTCAAATCAAAACCAAAGTTGCCAATCATCATACTTTCCTTGTTATGTGGTGACTATTTTTATTATATTTTATACCTGAATTATGAGGTTATAATAAGACATTGATTTTTTGTTAGTTATTAATTGTTTAGTCGGTTTTTTAATGCCAAAAATGCCCATGGGTTAATAAAAATGAAAAAACAAGATAAAACACTGGATAATAATTTACGGCTGGCTTCAGCTTCGAAGACCTCACCACACTTTGAGAAAATGTTGATGGTTGAGCGATGAGTAGGTGTTACGTCAGATGAAAACTGAAGTACTTAGTGATGCTTGAGCATAATACTAAAAAATGTACTGAATAAAAGGCAAAAAAAATGGCGAACCCACAAAGGTTCACCATTCTTTAATATTTGTTCAGCTCATATCAGAACTGAATACATAGCAAACTAGATAGCTACGATGTTTTCTGCATTCGGGCCTTTTTGACCTTCGCCTACAGTGAATTCTACTTTTTGGCCTTCAACTAAAGTTTTGAAACCTTCGCTAGCGATTGCGCTGAAATGTGCGAATACATCTGGGCCATTTTCTTGCTCGATGAAACCAAAACCTTTAGCTTCGTTAAACCACTTAACTGTACCTTGAACTTTAGACATAATAATACCTGTATTTTAATTTGATTTGCCTTAATAGGCTTGAATAGCGTACAAAAAACTGGAACTTAAAAACTACAGAGCGAGGTATTATGAATAAAACAACGAAATGGAGAATGTAAACAAAAGGCTTTCTTGCTGAGGCACACTCTATAGAATCTAAAATAAAAGTCAAAGGTATTCATGAAATAAAATGCTAACCGCTGTAAAGATACGCTTGCAGTTAAGCGTTTATGCTAAATTTTAAGTTGACCAAGCAATTATTTATCTATTTAAGACAAGTAATTGCAGTATTAATGAGTGCTGCCTTTTGGCGTCATATTAAAATGACGCTTAAATTCACGACTGAACTGCGAAGAACTGGAATACCCCACTAATCTTGCGGCGTCACTCACTCGCAAGCCTTCGAGTTGGATCAGCTCTTTGGCTTTATTTAAACGCACTTTCTTTAAATATTGCAGTGGTGATTCTAAAGTCACTTTGCGAAATGCTAAATGGAATGCAGAGACACTCATGTTAGCTTCTTCTGCTAGATATTGAACCGTGAGTCCTTCTGAATAATTTTGGTGCATTTTAGTCAGGACTTTCGCCACCCTTGCGTATTGCCCATCGTGATGTGCTAAATCAAACAGTACATGCCCTTCTGATCCGACAAGTGCTCGATACACGATTTCCATTACCAATGACTCTCCCAGCATTTTAGTATCAAGGTCAGAATGTAATGCCACCATTAAACGCTTACAACTGTCTAGCATAGGTGTGGCCATTTTGACTGAGCTTAATCCGCATGTTTCTTGTTTACTTCTCGGTGCATGCTCAAAAAACGCGGCTTCCAATTCATTCACCAAACGGTGTAACAACGTTGAATCCACATTAATGTTTAAGCCTAACAATGGCACGCCATTCTCAGGTAAAGCTGCACATTCCAATGGCATGGGCACACCAACCACCAGATAGTCTTCAGGCCCATAATGCACTGGCTGATTACCTATGTGTATATGCTTGCGACCTTGTCCCATGACGATTATTCCCGACTGGTACACAAAAGGCTGACGCTGATTGCCTTGGCTGCTGCGATAAAACCACACCCCAGGAATAGCGGTTTCTTTCATGCCTTCCAACTCATTAAGATCATACTTATCCGCATATATTTGCATCAAATCGCCAAGAGAATTCATAGTAGTCCTTAAAACATCAAGTCATCACCTATTTATTAAAATACGCAACATTAGAGTAATAGGCAATAAAAATGGAGGAAATCGCCTTTTTTAATACTATTTAAAATAGTAATATGCACTTATTGAACAAATACAAATCAAAGGACATACAATGAAATTCTCTTATGTTAACCCAACTCAAATCCATTTTGGCCAAGGTCAAATTGAGACTATCGCAACGTCTATCCCAAAAGATAAAAAAGTGCTTGTGATTTACGGTGGTGGGTCTATTAAGAAAAATGGCGTTTATGACCAAGTTTCTGACGCACTGAAAGAGCACACATGGACAGAATTTCCCGGTGTTGAAGCAAACCCGACAGTAGAAACCCTAGACAAAGCAGTTGTTATCGCCAAAGAACAAGCAATTGATTACATTCTTGCTGTGGGTGGTGGTTCTGTCATTGATGGTGCAAAATACGTAGCAGCAGCAGCTAAGTACGACGGTGATGGTTGGGATATTTTGATTGGCAAACACCAAGTAACGGATGCGATCCCGCTTGGCGCAATTCTGACATTGCCAGCAACAGGTTCTGAATCAAATTCAGGTTCTGTTATTACTCAAAAAGCAACGCAAACTAAACTGCCATTTATGTCTCCGGCTGTGCAACCTAAGTTTGCTGTACTTGATCCAGATTCAATGAAAACATTGCCAGAGCGTCAATTAGTGAATGGTATTGTCGATGCATGGGTACACGTTTGTGAGCAATATCTAACACAACCAACGGGTGCGATGGTTCAAGACGGTTATGCTGAAGCATTACTTAAAAACTTACTAAAATTAGCTGAGCAATACGGTGAACGAGATAACAACGAATGGCGTTCGAACCTGATGTGGACAGCAAACCAAGCACTAAATGGCTTAATTGGTTCTGGCGTAACGCATGACTGGGCAACGCACATGATTGGTCATGAATTAACAGCCTTATACAATGTTGATCATGCACGTTCATTATCGATCATCCAACCATCTCTACTGCGTAATCAAATTGCAACAAAACGCGCTAAACTAGAACAATTAGGGTCTAATGTATTTGGCTTAGCAGCTTCTTCGGATCTCGCTGAACGTACGATTGTAGAAATAGAAAATTTCTACCGCAGCGTACAACTACCAACAGAATTAACGGAACACGGCGATGATAAAGCTGCCGCGATTGATACCATCATCAAACAGCTTAAAACTCACGGCATGGTTGCGCTAGGTGAAAACCAAGCGATTACCCTGGAAGTTTCTCGTCAAATATTAGAAGATGCAGTGAAGTAATAACCACCCTCGATAAAAACGCGTTCTAATAGCAAAAGCCAATACCATTAATCTGGTATTGGCTTTTTGGGTTGTAGATTGCTAACGCGCACTTGAGCCCTTTAAATTACCCCATCTATGCTCCTATCTATGTTCCTGTCTATGCTCAAAATACGGCTGTTCCTATCGGAGAACAAGCGCTGGTACTTCCCTGCTCGCATATTTTATAGTCATGAGAACCGCCGCCTTTAGCAGCGAGATTATCGATGTAGACATTGTTGTTATCAACCGTTGCTACGACTTCAGCATCGCGGACGATATCGACCATGACCGTACCTGCCCCCGTCCAACTCAGTTCCACCTGCTTTACACCTTTCACCTTAAATGTGCGAACAATAGAGACTGAAATAGCTGGCGCAGCAGGTGTGGTTCCCGACGCTACGTTAGAGCACTCACCGTTTTCGCCTGCGCCGTTGAAGGCCTTAGCCCAGTACCAATAAGTGCTGTTAGATACCACTGTGGTATCAACATATTCAACAAGTCCTTCTGTTCCACTACTGGTTCCGATAATGTCGACGACTGTGCCAGCATTGCAATCATTTGCAGGGTTTGAAGACGCTCGCCAGATACCAAAGCCGAGCTCGTCATTAGCATTGTCCACAAACTCAATCGTAACAGCCCCCGACGTTGTACTAGCCACTGTCATGCTAGACGGTGCGAGTGGAGGGGAACCTGGCTCGGTATATGAGGTGAGCACAATATGATCAACGTAAACGCTGTCTACAGATTCGCCATTAGATTGCGAGGAATCTTCCACCTCGATACGGATCGGACCTGAGACGCCAGCTGGAAACGCGAACGTTTTCGCCGGTCCTTGTGCAACGTTGTCGACGGTGAACATCAAGTATCGCGTCGTACCACCATCCAGGGAGTAATAGAACTGGGCACCCTCATTGCCAGATATCCAGGCATCAATGGACGCGATTACGCCACCAGCACCGCCAAATACATCAAATATCCAGGCGTGTTTATAAGATTGTTTGCGACGGTGTTTAGGTCCGCCTGAGTGTTCTTCTGTGATAGTTTGGAAGGAACCGCCTGCAACATGTGTCGTTGCGAAGGTCCCAGTTACCGTACCTTTGATAAAAACATCGCCATCAGCGATATCTTCAATAGTTTGCGGCAATGCTTCGGTGGTGCTAGACGCAACGTTTGAATACCATGAGCCACCAGCACTGTTTTCGGCCCGAACTTGGTAAAAGTAAGCGGTCTCTGGGAGCAGCCCATTGTGTGTGAATGAAGTCGTGTTGGCCGATAAGCTGGCAATATCAGACCAATTAACACCATCGAGTGAAGACTGCAGGATAAAACTACTCTCATTGCCTGAGTTGTCCGTCCACGATAAGTCGATCATGTCAGCGCCAGTAGCGACAACACCTAACAGACTCGGTGCTGTCGGCGGCGTTTGGCTGGACAAGGTACGGAAGCCTGCAATATAACTGGCCGACTCATTGAGTACGCGTGCGTTGAAAGCGCCTTTTGCTGGATTTAGATCCGGATCTACCCCCTGGGGAACGCCAAGATAGTTTACATTGGGATTAGAAATTCGCCCGACCCGCGGTGCACCTACGCACGAGTATGAAAGAACGGTTCGATAGTAGGGCGAACCTAAGTCATCCCCAGAACCGTCATTGCATCGACGATAGCCGTAGTTGTATACGCCAGAGCTGCCACCGCCAACGGTAGTTCTGTCGTGATGAGCCCCTTGGTTATGACCTATTTCGTGTGCCATCGTTCGATTCCCTACAAGGCAGGGCTCGTCGGTGACGTTAAAGGAGGTAGAGGCGCTAGAGCCAAGATAACCGATACCACAGCCTTCTCCGTCATAAACGAGCGACACTATGTCTGCACCTAACTGGTCGCGCAACAAGTGAATTTCGTCCATTTCACCGTCTGATGCTCCGCGGAGGTCTGATAGAGCCTGACTTGCATCACTTTCGATATACTCGGTCAACGTGGTGCCCACTAGATTCATGGTGATGTTGATGCCACTGCCCGAGTAAGCCGTGTTGATGTCGGCCACCGCAGTCACTATGTCGGCCTCGAGCTGGGAGCATCCTCCCGCAGCGGTGCAAGCGGCCTGTGTATAAACGACCAACAGGTCTTGGACGGTATTACCGTCTGCTGGCGTAATGTCTGATGCGGTTGGAATAGCACCGCCTTCAGGAAGATCGCTAGCATCATCCATCGGTAATTTTTTCATATCGAGTCGCAATAATCGGCTTTGGCGTGCTGGTCCGATGCTAATACGGTAAAACTCAGCACCGCGTTGAATGAAGCCAGAAAATTCGTTACCGCGCACAGTCACAATCACCGTATCTCCCGGATTTCCGTTGAGGTGGCCGATCCACACGAACTGACCCGCTTTGTGACGCTCTACCCGCTCACGCACTGCAATAACCTCACTGCCGAATAGGTCAATTCGCATGGAAGCCTGCTTTAATGCACGCCGATTCACGCGCACAGATTGGGCTGCAACTGCATGTTCAGGTAATGCCACAGAGTTTGGAACGCCTATCTGTTCAAACAAATTTTCCTGAGCGACAGCGGGTACTTGTAAAAATAAGCCGAAAAATATGAGAACCAATATCCCATTAAGACGAAGATCTTGGATATGCATTTAACGCCACCTTTGTTGTAAAGTTAAAGCCTGTTCATCTAAGCTAAAACAGGCGGATAATATCATTATTCGATGTTTCGACCGCAGCCGGAGTTAGTGTCTAAAGCTTATTCCCAACAGAGATATAAGGCGATTTCGACATACATTGGAGATTATATCCATCGTAATTGATTCCATTGCCTCGCTATTGAACATAACTTTATCGTTATATTTGGTGTATACAACTTGTTAGCCTAACGTTAAGTTAAGGCTAGTCTAAATATCTTGTTTAATGAGCCACGCTATCATTACCACTGGCGTAAGTACCGGTACTTGGGCGAACATTGGTTATTCGATCAGCGATACATCGCATTCATTAACCGTGTGCGTTGATATTAAACAGTGCGCAAATTTTGATTGAATTCATATATGTAAACCATTAAAGTTACGACGTTTTAATAACTCAGCCAGCAAGAGGAATACTCAAAATGGAAAAG
>NZ_ABCQ01000041.1 GCF_000170855.1 Moritella sp. PE36
ACATGCCTGATCGAGTACATATTCGCCCAAGCTCTGGATAAGTCCGCCCTCTTCAGCAAGCGGAATAAACTCAGCGGGTGAAATAAAACCTCTATCCGGATGCTGCCAACGTACTAAAGCTTCTAGTTTATCAATTTCACCCGTAACGTTATCAACAATAGGTTGATAGTAAACGTCAAGATTACCGCGTTTTATTGCTTCAGCTAATTCGACAACGGTTTGATGTTTAAGGATCGCAGCATCACTTAACTCCTGTGTGAAAGTGACACATTGATTACGGCCTTTACGCTTGGCTTCAAATATTGCTTGTTCTGCACTTTGCATTAATGCTTCTACCGATACCCCATCTTCTGGGTACATAGTAATACCGACCGATGCGGTTATATAACGCTGTTGATTTGACAATTGATAGGCTTGTGCAAATACACCTTGTAACTGTTTCGCATAAACTTCTGCTTGGCGCTTATTGACCACATCAGGAATGATGAAGGCGAATTCATCACCATCAATACGGGCAAGAAAATCACTATCTCTACTGCGGTATTTTAGTCGTTCAGTCGTCTCTTTCAATAAGCGATCACCGGCCATGAAATCTTCTGAATTATTTATTGATTTGAAGTCATCAAGATCAATGTAAATGATGGCAAATTTTTGGTCATGTTTAGCTGATTTATCGATAATATGACGCATCTCAGCACTAAAATATTGGCGATTAGGTAAACCGGTCAGCGCATCAAAGTTAGACTGGGTAATAATCTGCTGTTCTGTTTTCTTGTCTTCGGTCACATCACTAAAAACGGCAAAGAAATATTTAAGTTTATCGCCTTCTTTAATACTCGACAGCGTCACTTGTTGTGCAAATATCTCGCCTGCACGGTTACGACTCCAGATAACACCTTTCCATTCATTGTGCTTAAGTAATGCTTCGGCTATATCATGATAGAACTGTTCATCATGGACACCTGATCGTAATAAATCATGGGTACGCCCTATCGCATCTTCGGCGCTATAACCTGTGATAGTTTCAAATGCCGGATTAACATCAATAATTTTTTCATTGGCATCACACAACATAATGCCTTCAGCACTGTGTCTGTATACACTTTCTATAATAGACAGACGTTGCCGATTATCTTGCTCTTCAGTGAGATCTTGAATGGTATTCATAAAATACTGAATGTTATGAGCATCATCCCTTACCGCTGTCACCGTTAACTTCGTCCATAATATACTGCCGTCACGATGACGATAGCGTGTATTAAGGGTAAAGTTATTACGCTTATTGGCATATATTTCTTGATAGTACTCTTCAAACTGCTCTTTATCTTCATCAAAATATAAGTGTAAGCTACTGGTATTCAACGTACCTTGCTCACGTAAACGATGAAAATCGTCCAATTCATAACCAAACATTTTACATGCTTGTTTATTTACCCATTTAATTTCACGATTAGCATTAAGTTTAATTAACCCGACCGGTGTTGTGGCTAAAACAGTTTCAAGAATACGCTCTTGCGCTGATGCTCTTTTCTTAGTTAATTCTTCAGCTGTAATATCCTTACTGATGCAATCAAGGCGATACACTTTTCCCCTTTCATCGGCAATAGGATAGATATCACTTTGGATACGCTTAGAATTTCCCTTTAATGTGGTGATATTAAAAATACTACGTATCGAGGTTGTTGAGTTTGATGTCATCGCCGATTGAAAGTCACGTAATACACCAGGTTTATCAAACTTATCAACCAAGGCTAATAACGCATCAAATTGATTAATCGCTTTGACGTTATCCGTTTCAATAATATTCGCCGCAGAATCAGAGTATTCTAATCGATCTTGCTCTATAAAATAGCTCCAACTGCTTAATAGACCTTTAGCTATATTGTCTTCCAACCACAAGGTATACGCACTCAACTCCACAGGCATATCGGGTGTAATAGCCGTTATCGGTAACATGTTAATTTGTTTAGGTTGGAGTTCTCTTTCTAAAAAACCAGAAACTAATCGGATTAAATTTAATTCGAGTTTATGTTTAGACAATTTACGAGGGAAAAATGCAGATAAAATACCAATAGGCCTTCCGCATGGATCATTAAGGCGGATGCCTAAATAAGCTTCAGCGTGCCATTCTTGTAATTGCGTTTGTTCTGGAAACCGAGAGACTAAATCTTGCTCATATTCAGCATAGCCATGATGATAAGCGGCAAAACAAGGCATGGATTTAAAGTCGATAACAACATCAGCATCAAGAACACCTTGTTGTAGACAAGACAAAATAGATAAGTCAAAAGTTTGAGGACAAACAGTCGCGACATAAATAGTATCAATACGCAGTAATGACGCTAAATTAGTCAGAAAAAAATCAAGATGATTAGTTTCCAACAATTGTGTCGTATCAATGTTTATATCACTAAGTGTGAGAGTTTCAACCATACATCCTTGTCCACGAATTCGATTAGTTTAGCTGCAGTAGATTGATATCCTTTCAATTATCACCATAGCTTATCTAAAACTATGGTAATACTTTAGCACTAAAAATAAAGTGGTAAATATCACGCCAAGATAATACACAATTTACCACTATTTTAAAATCAAAACCGAGCGATAATCACTACAACCTATCAGTTATAGCAAGTTATCCATTGCGTTAGCTAATTCCAGAATGATTTAATAATGCATACGTGCTTGGTTTACGTCCGCGGAACTGCACAAATAATGACATTGGCGTATCGCTGCCGCCACGTTCAAGTACGCAACTCATAAAGTCGCGACCTGTCTCGGCATTAAAAATACCTTCGTCTTCAAAACGAGAGAATGCGTCCGCAGATAACACTTCAGCCCATTTATAGCTGTAATAACCGGCGGCATAACCACCAGCAAAAATATGTGAAAAACCATTTTGGAAACGATTAAATTCTGGTGCCGATAATACCGATACCTTTTCTCTTACCGAATTTAATACCGATTGAATATTTGAACCTTGCGCGGGGTTATATTCCATGTGCATACGGAAATCAAATAAGCCCAATTCAATTTGACGTAACATGCCCATTGCCGAGTTAAAGTTCTTCGCCGCTAATAGTTTATCTAACATCGCTTGTGGTAGTGGTTCATCGGTTTCGTAATGACCCGAAATAAACGCTAGCGCCTCTTCTTGCCAGCACCAGTTTTCCATAAATTGACTTGGTAGTTCAACCGCATCCCAAGGCACACCGTTAATACCCGATACCGCAGCCGGGATCACTTTAGTTAACATGTGATGCAAGCCATGGCCAAATTCATGGAATAACGTGGTCACTTCATTATGGGTAAATAGCGCAGGTTTATCGCCAACCGGTTTATTAAAGTTACAGGTTAAATAAGCCACCGGTTTTTGTAATTCGCCATCGGCTTTAATACGATGCGTTAGGCAATCATTCATCCAGGCACCGCCACGCTTATGTTCACGCGCGTACAGATCCAGATAAAAACTACCGCGTAACTCGCCCTCGTCATCAAAGATCTCGAAGAAACGCACATCTTTATGCCAAGACTCGACACCAAGCTCTTCGATAATATTTAGGCCAAATAAACGTTTAACCACTTCGAACATGCCTTTGACAACACGATCTTCAGGAAAATACGGGCGTAATTCTTCATCCGATATTGTATATTTAGCTTGTTTTAACTTTTCAGCATAAAATGTCAGATCCCATGCTTCTAATGCTTTCGCCATAAAGTTATCTTTAGCAAAAGCTTGGATTTCGGCTAATTCAACTTCTGCTTGAGAAAACGATTTATCGGCAAGGTCAGATAAAAATTCAATCACTTGTGCTGGTGTTTCGGCCATCTTAGTGGCTAATGATTTTTCGGCAAAATGAGCAAAGCCAAGTAATGCGGCAAGTTCATGACGCAAGGCAATAATCTCGTCCATTATCGCCGAGTTATCCCATTTACCTGCATTTGGACCAACATCCGAGGCACGAGTACAGAATGCTTCATATACTTCACGGCGCAATTCTCGATTTTCAGAATACATCATCACCGGTAAGTAGCTTGGGAAATCTAAGGTAAATAAGTAACCTGTTAATGACTTACTTTCTGCCGTTGCTTTCGCTGCAGCTTTTGCAGACTCAGGTAAACCGATAAGCAGTGCTTCGTCAGTGATCTCTTTCTGCCAACCTAACGTTGCATCCATAACATTATTACTAAATGTTGATGTTAACAGAGATAGACGTTTAGTGATCTCACCATAACGCTGTTTGTCATTATCAACTAAATCGATACCAGATAATCTAAAATCACGTAGTGCATTGGTGATCACTTTTTGCTGTGCGGTTGATAAAGTGGCAAATTCACTACTGTCATGTAAACGCTGATAGGCTAAGAATAATTGCTGGTTCTGCCCGACTTTAGTTTGGTACTCAGATAACAATGGTAAGCAAGCATCATGCGCTTCACGTAACTCATCACTGCTCACTACGGCATTCAAATGACCAATAGGCGACCAAACACGTCCTAACCGATCATCACTTTCTTCTAACGGCGCAACCAAGCTCGCCCAAGTGACAGCATCGTCATTGGCCAATACGTTAGCAATAACCGCGTCACAATCGGCAATTGCCTGCGTGACTGCAGGCACAATATGCTCGGGTTTAATACTCGCAAATGGGGGTAAACCTGTCATAGTCAAAAGTGGGTTAGTCATAGAGTCATCCTATTTATAATGATATTAATTAGTTAATGCGGCTATAAAATGATAATTTCAAGTATAGCGAGTAAATATCGAGAAACGCTTTACCCGTAACATTTTGCATTGATAGGTAAAAGTAATGGCCGTGAATGGCTTTACCTACTAATAATATCTGTCAATTCAGTTTAAACTGTGTAATTAACTTTATTACAAAACAAGGTGATGAACTTAGTCATATAATAAGTTCATCTTCTCAATTAAGGACTATAAGAATATGTCACAGCATTTTGATTATATTGCCATTGGTGGTGGTAGCGGCGGTATTGCATCTGCAAACAGAGCTGCAATGCACGGTAAAAAAGTTGCCATCATCGAAGCCAAGGCGCTGGGTGGTACTTGTGTTAATGTTGGTTGCGTACCGAAAAAAGTGATGTGGCATGGCGCACAAATCGCAGAAGCGATGCACCTATATGCAAAAGATTATGGCTTTGATGTTGAAAATAAAGGCCTTGATTGGGGTAAATTAGTTGCGGCTCGTGAAGCTTATATTGGCCGTATTCACACCTCTTATGACAACGTACTGGGCAATAACAAAGTAACGGTGATCAAAGGTTTTGCGACCTTCGTAAACAAAAACACAGTAAGCGTGAATGGCGAAACTTATACCGCTGACCATATCCTGATCGCAACTGGTGGCGCACCAACTATCCCGAATGTACCTGGCGCTGAGCATGGTATTGATTCAAATGGTTTCTTTGAGTTAACAGAACAGCCAAAACGCGTTGCGGTTATCGGTGCCGGTTATATTGCGGTTGAACTAGCAGGTGTATTACACGGACTCGGCAGCAAAACACATTTATTTGTTCGTAAAGAATCGCCATTGCGTAGTTTCGATCCAATTTTGATTGATACGCTGGTTGATGTAATGAACACCTCTGGTCCAAAATTACATACCAATTCAGTACCAAAAGAAGTCGTGAAAGAAGCCGATGGTTCGATCACCTTACATCTTGAAAATGGTGAGTCACAAAATGTTGATACCCTAATCTGGGCTATCGGTCGCCATCCATCAACAGACAAGATCAACCTTGCTGCAACGGGCGTTGAAACCAATGACCGTGGTTACATCAAAGTAGATGAATACCAAAACACCAATATTGATGGTATCTACTGTGTGGGTGACATCATGGCAGGTGGTGTTGAACTAACGCCGGTAGCTGTGAAAGCGGGTCGTCAATTATCTGAACGTCTATTCAACGGTAAAACAACGGCGAAAATGGATTATAACCTGATCCCTACCGTGGTATTTAGCCACCCACCAATTGGGACAATCGGTCTAACAGAAGCCGAAGCAATTGCCCAGTACGGCGAAGAAAACGTAAAAGTATACCAATCTGGCTTTACTGCTATGTATACGGCCATTACTTCAAACCGCCAACCTTGCAAAATGAAATTGGTGTGTGCGGGTGAAGAAGAAACGGTTGTGGGTCTACACGGCATTGGTTTTGCTGCTGACGAAATGATCCAAGGTTTTGGTGTAGCGATGAAGATGGGCGCAACCAAAGCAGATTTCGATAGCGTAGTTGCTATCCATCCGACTGGCTCAGAAGAATTTGTGACAATGCGCTAGATCTAACTCGCATTCTGGTGTGCATATAATTGCTATGCGCACCACTTTTCCCACTTTCAATTCAATAATATCCTCCAATCTCGTCATCGAGATCACGAAACAACTGTTTCCTTGTTAAATGCGCACACAAAATACTTAACATTCATTCAACAACTAGATATATTACTCATGCGTTGGCATTAGCCACTTAACCATACTTCGCAGGCTAACTATTATCTCACCATATTGATAAGGATATTTTTATGGGCACATTATTGCAACCAATCACCTACCTGATTAGTCGATTATCATTTCAGAAAAAGTTTGGATTAGTTATCTTGCTACTTGCAACACCGATTGTATTTTTTTCCTCTACAATTATCTCGCAAACACAAAAAGATATTGCCTTTGCAGAATCAGAGCTGCAAGGCTACCAACTACTGCAAGCCTTACCTGAGGTTGCCAACAAGCTGATTGATTATCGCCATTTACTCAGCTTAGAAGTCGCAGAGCTCGAACCTGGTGATGACAAAATACAACAAGCACAAGTGCTCGCAGAAAACACCTTTAATCAATATTACCGCAGCTATACGGCGGCAACTGGATTGCAATTATCGGCGTTTGATAAGATCACAACCGATTGGCAACAGCTCAAAGCAGACAGTGATTTTTTATTACCAGAAGAAATTTTCTACGCTATCGATTTGATGTTAGAAAACCTGCGTATCGGTACCCGTGAGATCAACAGCGAAAGTAAATTATTGTTTGATTCACACCTCAGTAGTTACTACCTGATTAATTTAACCCAAAGTCAGTTGCCAAGATTAACGGATTTCTCTTATCAAGTAACAGACAAAGCAGCTGAAACAGCCGCGTTTGCCGCATTTACAGCCAACAGCTTCGATGATTTAAGTCGCCGAATTGATCAACTTAGTATTATATTTTCCGCAGCCGACAATGATGTGCAAGCATTAGTGGCCATTAATCCTGATTATCGCAACACCTTAATCACACCTCTCGACCAGATAAAAACCACCATGGCAACACTCGACGACCTACTCGACCGCCAGTTAATCAATACCGTATCCGCCGAGATCAAAATTGATCCAAATACCCTTTATCGTTTGGGTGAAGAATTACGAATAAAAATCAATAATTTGTATCAAGTTGCCTTTCACACGCTCGGTAATGAAATAACCGTTAGACTCAGTGAAAAAAACAGCGAACTCAATGTTTTTTACACCATACTGATCGTCTTATTCGTGGTTTGTGTGGTGATCTTATTAAGTATTTATATCTCACTAACAGAGACTATTCGCAGTATCAGTCAAGTAGCCCAAAATGTATCTAATGGCGACCTGTCGCAAAATGTGAAGATTGTCAGCAATGACGAACTGGCTATTATTGCCCAACACTTCAACAGCACCATTGATGGCATGCGCACGTTGGTAAAACAGCTCAATAGCAGCGCAATCGATGTGCATAGTTCAGTGCAAGACATTAAAGATAAAACCAACTCAGCAGAAACCACTATCACGGCACAACAAACGGAAACCCATCAAATAGCGGCGGCAATAAAACTGATGGCTGCCACATCAACGGAGATGGCCATTAATGCCAATGATGCAACCTGTGCAACGCGTGATGCTGAGCGGGCGGTTTTAGAAGGTAAGCAAGTTGTTGACCAAACTATCATCGCGATTAATGCCATTGCTTCAGAGGTAAAAACATCAAGTGATACCATTCAGAAACTGGAAAATCATTGTACCGATATTGGTGGTGTGGTTGAAGTGATCAGGAGTATTGCCGACCAGACTAATTTGTTAGCACTCAATGCTGCGATTGAAGCCGCCAGAGCCGGAGAACAAGGTCGAGGTTTTGCTGTGGTAGCCGATGAAGTGAGAACGCTAGCAAGCCGTACACAACAATCGACTAATGAGATCCAAGTGATGATTGAGCGTGTACAAGCTGGCGCGAAAGAATCCGTAAAAGTGATGGCAATAGGTAGAGAGCAAGCCAACATGGGCGTAATGCAAGCCAAAGAAGCCTCAAATACTTTTGAAGCCATTACCTTATCCGTCGATAAGATTGTGTCACTCAATAATCAAATAGCCAGTGCGATAGAAGAACAAAGTCTCGCCGCAGAAGAAATAGAGCGTAATGTCAGTAATGTATCAGCGGGAGCAGACTCTGCTCGTGCTGTCGCGACAGGAGCGACCCAGTCAGCACACAACTTGTTAACCGTGGCAGATAAATTATCGGAAGTAGCCGAGGAATACGTTTTTTAAAATCTCCGTATTAACACTCTTGGATTAAGTAAAGTGGTGGCTTGAGCGTATTTTTATTGCTTTAAGCCACCACTTATTTATTTGAATATAATTTTCCAGCATGAAACACTAGATCTGAATAAATTTGCCGATTACACTGCTAACACGCATTTTACTCCCCCTCTAAATTGGTACTCATGAAAAATCAAAAAAAAGCCATGCTGTTCGGTTTGATAACGGTATTACTCTGGTCCACTGTGGCCTCTGCATTTAAAATTACCCTTAGCCATTTTGCGCCAATTCAAATGGTTTTAATTGCCTCATTGACCAGTATCGTTTTATTACTGGGAATTGCCTACCAACAAAAAAAGCTGCACCTACTCAAGCAATACTTTATCAAACAACCGCTATTCTATTTAACACTCGGGGTGATTAATCCATTTCTCTATTATTTAGTGTTGTTTAAGGCTTATGACTTATTGCCCGCATCACAAGCGCAAGCATTAAATTACACTTGGGCAATCACGCTCACATTATTGTCTGTACCTTTCTTGGGACAGAAGATCCGGAAAAAAGACTGGGTTGCTATCTTATTCAGCTATACCGGGGCATTAATCATTGCCACTAAAGGTGATCTGTTAGGGCTGAATTTTGAAAGTCCACTGGGGGTGGCATTGGCATTATTAAGCACCTTGATTTGGGCCAGTTATTGGATCATTAATGCGAGGAATAACAATGATCCTATCGTTAGTTTATTACTTGGATTTTTATTAAGTCTCCCGTTTACCTTCATCGCCACCGCATTACTCGCTGATTTTAATTTTGACTCCGTAGAGGGGATCCTTGGTGCGATTTATATCGGTTTATTTGAAATGGGTATTTCATTTATATTGTGGTTAATGGCCATTAAATTAGCGACGAATACCGCGCAAGTCAGTAATCTTATCTTTATCTCGCCGTTTATATCACTCTTCTTACTCAGTAGAATTGTGGGTGAAGAGATCCACCCATCAACCTTTATCGGCTTAGTGACCATTATCGTGGGGCTCGTGATCCAGCAAATTAACTGGCGTAAAAAACGTCGTACCGTAACAGCGAAATAATAGCGACGCACTTAACCTTCTAAATCGGTGGCTGATAACCAAGTTCAGCCACCAGCAACGTTAAATGAAGCAGTAAATAGTGACTTAATCGCAATTTAATTACTGAAAATATCACAATCCCCATTACCTCCTCTTGCATATCTAAAGCCTAACAGGTTAATGTTTCAGTATTATCTCTTTCTATAACCAGAACATGACCCTATAAAACGCAGAATATCGCGTCAGGTAACATGACAAACCGGACAGCAAGATGCCTCAAGCAATAGAACAGAAATTAGCAGCAATACGTGCACATATGGATGCAGCAAACTTAGACGCATTTATCGTTCCCCGCGCAGATGAATACCTTGGCGAGTATGTACCAGCACATAACGAACGTTTATTATGGTGCAGTGACTTTACCGGCTCTGCAGGCACAGTCATAATTTTAAAAGACCGTGCCGCCATTTTTACCGATGGTCGTTATACTATTCAGGTTAAGCAGCAAGTTAATGGCGAGTTTTTTGAGTTTTATCATCTTATCGACACACCACATGTTGCTTGGTTAAGTGAACAACTGTCCGCGAATGCCAATGTCGGTTATGACGCCAAAGTACATAATTTAAATTGGCATAACGCCAGTAAAAAAATCTTAGCAGATAAACAAATCGACTTAGTGGCAGTCGATGCCAACCCAATTGATTTAAGCTGGTCAGATAGACCAATACCAACAGAAAATGTAGGCCTGTTACTCGACGAGAAATACACAGGTCAATCAAGTTTAGAGAAACGCCAACAGATCGGCGTTGATATCGCCAAGCAAGGTGCTGACGCCGTGATTATCAGTGCATTAGACTCTATCGCTTGGTTATTGAATATCCGTGGTAAAGACATTCATTGCTTCTGCGTGATCTTAGGCAGTGCGGTATTACGTAAAGATGGCTCCATGACGTTCTTCACCAATCCTGCGAAGATCCCAGCAGGATTCCACGAGCACGTAGGCGCAGGTGTCAAGATTGTTGATGAAGCACAAGCAACAGCAACTTACCAAGCCCTAGGTGAGCAACAACTACAGGTATTGGCCGATCCGGAAGCATCTAATGCATTTAGCCAGTTAACCGCACAACAAGCTGGCGCCACCCTAATTGCTGGCAATGATCCGGTGGCATTACCAAAAGCGTGTAAAAATGCCGTTGAACTTGCGGGTATGCGTGCCTCACATATTCGAGACGGCGCGTCAGAAGTTCGCTTCCTACATTGGCTAGAAACAGAAGTAGCCGCGGGCCGTTTGCATGATGAAGCCTATCTGTCTGACAAACTCACCGGTTTCCGAGCATCAAACGAGAACTTCGTTGAATTAAGTTTTGATACTATTTCTGCAGCCGGTGCTAACGCTGCAATGTGCCACTACAATCATAACAATGGTGTACCTGCGCAATTACCAATGGACAGCATTTACTTAGTGGACTCTGGTGCCCAATATCTTGATGGCACCACCGATATTACCCGTACCGTGGCGATTGGGTCACCAAGTGCTGAACACAAAAAGATGTTCACGCTAGTATTAAAAGGTCATATCGCACTGGCTAAAATGAAGTTCCCAGCAGGCACTAACGGTGGACAACTGGATTCACTGGCGCGTCAATTTTTATGGCAGCAAGGTTATGATTATGACCACGGTACTGGACACGGTGTCGGTTGTTTCTTGAATGTACACGAAGGTCCACACCGTATTGGTAAAAACTCGAACGGCGTAGCATTAATACCGGGCATGGTGGTATCCAATGAGCCGGGTTACTACAAGCAAGATGAATACGGTATCCGTTGTGAGAATCTAATTTATGTGGTGGCTAAAGATAGTGGCCATGATGGCAAGACATTCTACGAATTTGAAACATTAACACTGGTTCCTTTTGATTTGCATCTGATAGATCAACAACTACTCTCACAAGACGAAGTAAACTGGATCAATGCTTATCACACCCAAGTACGTGACGCATTATCACCATTGTTAACCGGTGCTGATTTACAGTGGTTATCTCAAGCTACACACGCTATTTAATTATTCTCTAACCAATCTAAGCGATTAGATTGGTTATGCATTAAAAGGAGTTGGCATGACCCAACCACAGAACGCTATTTTTAACGAACAAAGTCAAAGCTACCATCATTTAGAGTACAAATTTAAAGACGATGTTTATTTAGCAAACATTCAAAGTGCACTGCAAACGGCACTATGCAAACAAACTGACGACATTAACATTGTTGTTGCTTTTGGTCGTAGCGCCACCAATACCCTATTACCTGATTTGCAATTAACCGCATTTGACGACTTTACCGAGATCGCCAGTCCACACGGAAAAAAAGCCATCGCCAGTCAAGGTGATGTCATGTTTTGGATCCACAGCGACAATGCTAGCCATACGTTAGAGCAAGCATTCCATATCCAATCAGCACTAAGTAAAATTGCCGATAATCAGTTGGATATTTCCGGTTTCCAATACCATAAGAATCGCGATTTAATTGGTTTTGTTGATGGTACTGCCAATCCCAAAGAAGATGCACGTCAATTAGCCTCACTGATCCCAGAAGGCCAGCCAGGCGCAGGTGGTAGCTTCGTGTTATCACAAAAATGGGTACATGATTTGGCCAGCTTCAATGCGATGCCGGTACCGGAACAAGAAGCGGTTGTAGGCCGTACCAAAGAAGACGATATCGAGTTATCCGGCGATGCGATGCCAGCGAATTCACACGTTAGCCGTACCGACGTATCGGGCATGAAAATATACCGTCGTAGTTCACCTTATGGTAACGCATCCGAACACGGACTATACTTTTTAGCATTCGCATGTGAACAATTACGCTTTACCACTCAATTACAACGTATGTACGGAATTCCAGACGGCGTCACAGATAGATTAATTGATTATTCAGATGCGGTAACAGGATCATACTGGTTTGCCCCTTCTCAAACAGAACTAGATACATTGATGAGTTAATTTGCATTCAACTGGGAGCGATGATTATGTCGAACGTTATTTTGTATATAGCCACTAGCCTTGATGGCTACATTGCCAAAGTAGACCATGACATTTCATGGCTCTCAAATGTCGAAGTAAAAGGGGAGGATTATGGCTATCGAGATTTTTTCGATGGTATCAGTGCCGTCATTATGGGTAACACATCCTTTCAGGTCATCAAAGATTTTGATGACTGGCCATACGCCGACAAGCAATGTTTTGTCGCTTCTCACTCACCCGATATTACCCCGAATGATAACGTTACTTTTATTACCGATCCTGCTGCAACGATCAAACAATTAAAAGCCAGCTCGAAGGGAAATATTTGGTTACTTGGGGGCGCAAACTTGGCCGATTCCTTATTACGTCTTGATCTTGTAGATGAATTAATTTTGTCCACCATTCCTATTTTACTCGGTAACGGCATCCGATTATTTAATGCGCCCTTGCCAGAGCTTGGAGTGATCCTATTATCCTCTCAATCTTATCCATCTGGGCTTATCCAAACACATTATAAGATAATAAAAAACAACAAAAGTGCATGATACATACGAATCCACATTAATATGGTCGATGCCGCTAATATACATGAGCGGCATCGCCTTACCTCTGCTCAGTAATCGACCCACATTAAAATAGCCTCAAAACAAGTGTTAACTTGCGTTTTACTCTATTCGCGGTTTATCTACATTGAAAATTAAAGTAATATTATGTTATTCATTGTTTTATTATAAAACGAATATCCTTTTTTGAATTTAATCCTAAGTATAAGAGTCCTTATCCATGTCTAAATGGTTAACAGCTGGTGTGAGTATTATCTCAATCGCCGTAGTCGGTTATTTCAACGTCTTCTATCAGCCGCAGCAGGATCTCAACCGCATTCAATTACCACTGCAGCAAGACTGTCGTGTTAATCAACAAAAATGTCAGGTTCAGTTAACGCCAGAACAAACAATTTCGCTGTCGATCACACCATTCAATGCCAAGCCGATGACGCCATTATCGATAAATTTAAACGGCACTCGAATTGATAATGCCAGCATTGCGATTAATGGGATGAATATGACCATGCCCGGCTTCCCTACTGCGCTGAATGCGATTGACAAGGATAAATACCACGCCGAGACAGCACTGGCGATCTGCATACAGGGTGAGATGTTATGGCAAGCAGACTTAACCATCACAGTTGCTGGCCAACCTTATTTGATACCGTTTCAATTTACCACGACAACTAATTAACTCAGGACGAAACAATGCAAAAATCAATAATCACCACGCTTATCGCGACTGCTATTTTTTCTGTAGCACCAACATTTGCGGCTGAAAAAACTAACATCATGATCATGGATGCTTGGGTTCGTGCAGCGCCACCATCAGCAAAAGTGCAAGCCGCTTTTTTCAACGTGATGAATCACAGTAATAAACCAATCGTGATCACGAATGTTGAAGCACAAGGTTTTGGCCGTAGCGAACTGCATTTATCAGGTAAAAAAGACGGCATGATGACAATGCAAAAACAGTTGCAAGTGACGATCCCTGCAAACACTATTTTTCAGTTTAAGCCTGGTGGCTACCATGTGATGTTATTAGAACCAAACAAGATCGCAGCGCCGGGTGAAGTGGTTAATGTATCGTTTACGTTATTAAATGGTGACAAGATCAGTGCGAAAATGCCTGTTAAGCGTGATAACAGTAAAGCTAAAATGGATCACAGCAAGATGGACCATAGCAAAATGGACCACTCGAATATGAAACATAATTAGTTTCGACAAAGGGACACGAATGAAAAAATCTAAGGCTATCATCGCTGCGGGTATTATTGGCCTTAGCGCGCTTGGCGCTATGGTTGCCAATAATATGCAACAGCCAAGTTTACCGACATTCACGACAGCTTACGCACAACCTCAGCAAGTAACCCTGCCAGATGTCGTTCTCGGCAATAATCAAGCACACACCAGTGCCTTGTTTAAAGATAAATGGTCATTAGTATTCTTCGGTTATGCTAGCTGCCCAGACGTTTGTCCGACCGAGCTATACAATCTCAACAATGTTGCAAGCATCATGACTACGGCCGGTAAAACCATGCCACAAGTGGTCTTTATCTCTGTCGACCCACAACGAGATAGTAATGAGATGCTGACCAGCTACGCGCAATTTTATAACGATGAATTCATCGGGATCACCGGTGAAACCAGCGAGATCGATAAATTAGTGGCTAGCTTTGGGGTTATTTATCAAAAAACGTTTTTAGCTAATAATGGTCAGTATGTCTCTGTGCCTTACAGTAGTCCAATTCCAGAAGACCAGCGTGAGAGTTATTTAATTAATCATTCATCTCGATTGTATTTAGTTAATCCAGAAGGACAATATGTAGCGGCATTTGCACCGCCCCATAGCGCGAAAAAAATAGCGGCAGACCTGCTTAAATTATAATAATGCAGGGTTCGTTATTAAGAGATCGGTAATTGCGTCGTATTTTTTAACCTTTCCATCGCAAAGGAAGAGGTGACATCTGTTAGTCCATCGACGCAATTAACCAATCGTTTATAAAACACATCAAATGCCGCCATGTCTTTTACTAATACCTTCATCATGTAATCGTATTCTCCGGCCATACGGTAAAACTCGATCACTTCGGCAAAGTCATTGACACTAACAACAAATTTCTTAAACCAGCTATCGCTGTGATTTTGTGTTTTTATATTAACAAAGGCGGTCAGTGCTAGGCCGAGTTTTTGCTCATTAAGTAAAGCCACACGACGTAAAATATAACCATTATCTTCTAAACGTTTTAATCGTTTCCAGCAAGGTGAGACAGTTAAACTCACTTTGTCGGCAAGATCAGCAATTGACAGCGACGCATCACGCTGCAACAAATCTAAAATCAATTTATCCTTCGAATCTAACATAGTGAAGTAATTCCTTTCTTTAAAAATCCAATTAATGACATTCTAATCTCAACCATCGTGTTTGGTAAATAGTTTAGGGGATAGTTGCGGTGCTCGTAAGATAAACCGCTTAATAAATAGATAAAATAACACTAGGATAAGTACCTGGCTCGCACTCTGACCGCCATTGATTGGAAATTTAACCATGTTACGTTATTGTATGCATAGAGGTGTAATAATGTTAACGACACGAAAATTTTTAATTGGTTTTTATCTCATCAGTGTAATTATTTTATCAAGCTGGGTTTGGCGATCCGGTTACGCTAAATTAGTCAGCCAAAGCAATCAACAATTAGATATTTTTGCGGCTCACTTACAAAGCCAATTACAACGCTTTGACGCTATTCCCAGATTACTGTTCGATCAAAAGTTAGTGGTCGCGAGTTTACAAGATATCGACAATGCGCAACTGCAAGAAAAAACCAGTCGTTATTTAAAACATGTTAACAATACCATTGGCGCGTCAGATACTTATCTTATCGATCTTAATGGCACCACCATCGCCGCCAATAACTGGCGCGATGAACAAACCTTCATTGGCAAAAATTTTGCTTTCCGTCCTTACTTTCAGCAAGCCGTTAGCGGACAACAAGGCCGCTACTTTGCGTTAGGCACGACATCGGGACAACGCGGGTATTACTTTTCCTCTCCGGTTATCAACGCAGATAAAATCATTGGTGTTGTCGTGGTGAAAATGGATCTATCGAAAATTGAAAAAGAGTGGACCGGCAAACAATCTCACTTTATGGTGACGGATGATGACAATGTTATTTTTATTTCCAATACCCAGTCATGGCTGCTGCATAGTTTAACGCCGCTGAGTACCGAAAAATTACAACAAATAGACCGTAGCCGCCGTTATGGTGACAAGAGAATTGCCGCACTAAACTTCTCAGGCCCGCTCGAGGACAACCCCACCCTATTACAGCTAACGACAAGTAAACCGTTTGCGACTAATTATCTTTCCATCAGTAAATATATGCCCGCAGCGGGTTGGACGGTAAGGGTCTTCGCCCCCTTAACCGCGATCTTCATTGATATTGCTATTGGCATGGTATTACTGTCACTCGTTTTTTGGTTGCTCAATTTACGCTTAAGATTATCCATGCATAAACGTCAGCGCGACCAGGACAAAGAAGTACAGCGCATCAAAACCAAGCACAAATTAGAACAAGAAGTTAAACGCCGCACCGCAGATCTAAATAACGAGATCATTGAACGGCAGAAAATGGAACAAACCCTGCGAGATACCCAAAAAGAACTGATCCAGACCGCTAAGTTAGCGGTATTGGGTCAGCTGTCAGCGAGCATCAGCCATGAATTAAATAACCCACTCGCAGCCATTCGTAGTTATGCCGATAATGCCTTGGTATTTTTGCAACGCGAACAACATCAGTCAACACAAGATAATCTCCAACGGATCATTCATTTAACTGAGCGCATGGCAAAAATAAGTTCACAGTTAAAATTTTTCGCCCGTAAATCCAGCGGTGAATTGCACACAGTGCCACTGCGGAATGTGATTAACATGGCCGTCGAGTTAGTCAAACCGCAATTAAAAAATAACCAGGTCAGTATTACTGTGGATGACGCCAACATTGATGTTCAGGTTAATGTCGACCAGGTACAACTAGAGCAAGTGCTGGTGAATTTATTATCCAATGCCATGCAAGCGGTTGAAGACACCAGTGAAAAACATATTCATATTATTTTGTGCCGACATCAAGAGCAAGTCATTGTCCAAGTTGATGATTCAGGCTCAGGAATAAACCCAGTAAATTTACCGCAACTGTTTGATCCATTTTTTACTACCAAGGACACAGGTCTCGGTCTGGGTTTATCCATATCCCACAAAATAATGCGTAATATGCACGGCAACATTAAAGCAGAAAACCGCCCTAATTCTGGGGCCAGATTTAGCCTTAGCTTGCCCATAGCTGCAATCACCGAGTTAGCATAAAACAATGACAGTGCCATCACAGCGCTATTACAAGACAAGCATAGGATAAATAATGAGTCAGGTTTTTTTTATTGATGACGAAGAAGATCTACGGTTCGCTAATCAGCAAACCCTAGAACTTGCTGGAATTAGCGTGACCTGTTTTGCCGATGCTGAATCCGCACTCACTCAGCTGGCTGTAGAAACACCTTTAGTGGTGATCACTGATATCCGTTTACCCGGTTTATCTGGTCATAAATTATTGCTAAAACTGATGCAACAAGACCCTAGCCTACCGGTTATTCTAATTACGGGGCACGGTGATATTTCACTTGCGGTACAAGCGATGCAGGATGGGGCTTATGATTTTATTGAGAAGCCATTTGCCTCAGTACGACTCACAGAATCGGTAAAACGCGCTATCGAAAAACGCATGTTAACCGAAGAAAACAAAACCTTAAAAAAAGCCCTGCAAGCCAAAGAAACACTGGGCCCTCGGATCATAGGTACCACTAAAGCGATTGTAGAATTACGTGAAATGATTGCTCAAATTGCTGATACACCAGCCGATATTCTATTATTTGGTGAGACCGGTACCGGTAAAGAACTCGTTGCCCGTTCGCTGCATGAACAAAGTAGCCGTCGAACCCATAATTTTGTCGCCATCAATTGTGGCGCAGTACCAGAAAACCTCATTGAAAGTGAATTATTTGGCCATGAAAAAGGTGCTTTTTCGGGTGCATCAGGCAGGCGTATTGGTAAATTTGAATATGCCCAAGGCGGCACTTTATTTCTCGATGAAATAGAGTCAATGCCCATGCAGGCGCAAATAAAACTATTACGTATCTTGCAAGAACGTACCCTCGAACGCCTTGGCTCGAATAAAGAAATACTGCTGGATATTCGTATTATTGCCGCCACTAAAGTCGATCTAAAACAAGCAGCCAACACAGGGGTATTTCGCCAAGATCTGTATTATCGCCTCAATATAGTGACATTAAACTTACCGCCCCTACGCCAACGTTTCGACGATATTCAAAGCCTGTTCCATCATTTTTTATTGGTTGCTGCTGCCCGGTACAGTAAAGCAGCTCCCGCCTTACCCCCTCAAGATGTACAGACTCTGCTCGCGCATGACTGGCCGGGTAATGTCCGTGAGTTAAGAAACGCGGCAGAGCGCTATATATTGCTGGGTAAACTCACCGGTCTAAGCTCGGTTAACGAAGCACAGGCAACATTGACGCAAAACTTATCCGAGCAAGTTGAAGCCTTCGAAAAAATTCTGATTGAACAAGCACTAACAAGTTGCAATGGCAGTATTAAAGACACTATGCATCAACTTAATCTGGCACGTAAAACCTTGTATGACAAAATGCAAAAGCATCAAATCGATAAACAAGCTTTTAAAGAACAGGCTGTTAAATAACGATCTATGCAGCAATAACCTGTAAAAAAAGCACAACTAAAAATGGCCAGCATAGGCTGGCCATTTTGTTATTACATTAGTACTGACTTACACCTTAACGAATTATCAATTCAGGTCCCATCATCAAGGTTGGTAACCAAGTTGATATCCAAGGTACATACGTCACCATGATTAAGAATACCAGCATCAATGCCACCCACGGCATCACCGCTTTCACCACTTGCAACATCGACATATTGGCGACACCCGAGGTAACAAACAGATTCAAGCCCACGGGCGGTGTGATCATGCCAATTTCCATATTCACCACCATAATGATACCAAGATGGATCGGGTCAATACCGAGTTCTAACGCAATCGGAAATACCAAAGGCGCGACAATAATCAACAAACCTGATGGTTCCATAAACTGGCCACCAATCAAGAGTAAAACATTCACCACGATCAAAAATGTAATCGGTCCAAGACCAGCACTTAACATTGTTTCAGTGATCATTTGTGGAATACGTTCTTCGGTTAATACATGCTTCAAAATTAATGCATTAGCAACAATGAACAACAACATGATGGTCATTTTACCGGCATCAAATAGACTTTTCTTGGTATCCGGATGACATAATACGTGCAGTGATTTAACGATCACCGATTGACTGCTTTTCTTATCTGCAAAAGGCCCCATGTCTTTATACACAAAGTTAGCAATAACAAATGCATATACAGCAGCCACGGCAGCCGCCTCTGTCGGCGTAAAGATACCGCCGTAAATACCCCCAAGGATAATGACAATTAACATCAACCCCCACGAGGCATCCTTCGCAGAACGAAAAACTTCACCCCAGCCAACAAATGGTTGCGCGGGTAATTTTTTAACTTTAGCGGTAATAAAAATCGCGATAATAAGCATCAGTCCCGCTAGCATTCCCGGTACAACACCCGCTAAAAACATGCGGCCAACAGATACATCCGTAGCGGCAGCATATACCACCATCACAATGGAAGGCGGAATTAAGATGCCTAAGGTACCGGCATTACAAATAACCCCGGCAGCAAACTCTTTGCTGTAGCCATTTTTAACCATACCAGCGATAACTAAACTACCGATAGCAACAACCGTTGCCGGTGATGAACCAGACAGCGCGGCGAACATCATACACGCAACCACAGAAGCAATCGCTAAACCGCCAGGGAACCAACCCACGATAGCAATGGCAAAACGAATGATGCGCTGAGCAACACCACCAGTGGACATAAAGGTCGATGCCAAAATGAAAAATGGGATCGCCAATAAAGTGTAATGCCCAGCAAACGCATTAAATAAAGTTTGCGCCACAGATGCTAAGCTAGCATCGGAATTAACCAGCAAAAACAGAATACTCGATAAACCAAGTGACACCGCAATCGGCACGCCGAACATCATGAACCCGATGATCATCAATAACAATACAACTAAAACCATAACTTAATCCTTGTTATCTTTTTGTTCTAATACCGCCAACGCGTCTTCAGCTTCGTGACTTGCGATCACACGGTCAATTTTGTTAGTAAGCACTTGCCATAACAGCTGTGTAAACCTAAATGTCAGCAATGCAGTACCTAGAGGTAAGGAAAAATAAGGGATAAAACGGGGTAATTTTTCATAACGTTCCCCCTCATTAAGCCAATCAGCAAGGAACTGTAAGAATTCAGGCATCGGAATATCGTCGGTTTCATACCACGCTTGATCAGTAACAAACGGATACCAATAATTCCACGACCCGATCAATAACAACACCGAGAAAAGTAAACACGCACTTACTGCTATAACCGCATAAATTTTACGTAATTTCACTGACGCTATATTAATGAGAATATCAACACCGATATGAGAATGTTTTTTTACCCCGTACGAAGCCCCTACTAACACTAACCAAGCAAATAAAAATACCGTTAATTCTAACGCCCATAAAATATTGCCATTAAATACATACCGAAACACCACATTGGCAAAAGTGAGCAAGGTCATCACCCCTAATGACAGGGCAATATTCAGCTCTTCGATGTTATCGGTGAAACGCCCTAAGCGCGCCCATAATCCGTTATTCATACTGGTTCCCTAAACTAGCTTAACGCGGCATAAATCACTTATGCCGCTTGGTATTATGATTTATTCGACGCTAATGCTTTCTGGATCAAGTCACTACCAATATCTTTCTCGAACTTAGACCAAACAGGTTGTAGCTTAGTCACCCAAGCTTGACGTTGTTCTGGTGTTAACGTACGTACAACGCCACCAGCGGCGATAATATTATTTTTATTTTCATTATTAATACGCGCTGATTCGGCATTACGTGTTGCAGTTACCTCGACAATAATTTGACGTAGTTGCACTCTGACATCGTTCGGTAATTTAGCCCACCAGCGGTTTGACGTAACCAATAGGTAATCAAGAATACCGTGATTGGTTTCCGTTACGCCGTCTTGTACTTCGAAGAATTTTTTGCCATAGGTATTCGACCAAGTATTCTCCTGACCATCAATAACGTTGGTTTGTAGACCGCCGTATACTTCTTTGAATGACATTTTTTGTGGGTTAGCCCCAAGCTGTTCAAACTGAGCAACCAGTACATCTGATGCTTGCACACGGAATTTCAAACCTTGCGCATCTTCAGGATAAATGAGGGGACGGTTAGCAGACATTTGCTTCATACCATTATGCCAAAATGCCAAGCCCTGCAATCCACGGCGACGCATCGAGTTTTTCAATTTTTCACCCGATTCAGAGTGTTGAAAACGATCAACAGCAGCAATGTCATCAAACAGGAAAGGTAAATCAAAAATGCGGAATTTTTTGGTGACTTTCTCAAATTTAGACAGTGACGGTGCCGCTAATTGCACATCACCACTTAATAATGCTTCAAGCACTTTATTATCATCGTAAAGTGTTGAGTTAGGGAAAACTTGCATACAAGCTTTACCATTCATCTCTTTATTTACTCGCTCTTCAAGTAATGACGCCGCAATACCTTTCGGGTGTTTACTGGTATTCGTCACATGACTAAATTTAATCACGATCTCGCCAGGATCACATGCACCTGAAGACGCTTGAGCCGTAAAAGTGGTCATACTCGCCAGTACTATCGATATTGCGGTTGCGTATTTAAACATAATAATCTCCATATAATTATAACGTTGTTAATCAAGATCAATTCAATTAACAGTGTGGTAACCATATAGCAACCATTAAGCCACATTTTCATTTTAAATATAAACCATTAATAACAACAACTTAATTTAAGTGTAATGCTAAAAACACGCTAAAACGGGTGTATTACCACCCATCATAAACATGGAGTTGGGGTAAATACCGCCAATCTAACCTTGGATCTTAACAGTGGAGAAGCTTGACCAGTCTACGAACGTTTTATTTCAAAAAAGGCGGTATTACAAAGTAAATATAGTGAACAAAATAGGTAGGCAGTTGATAGTTTTCACAAATGATGGCATTTGGAGTATTTATTGCCTGATTAACATTGTTTTTAAATAAAATAGGAAACCATCTTTCTCAGTAAAAGGCATAGAATTATCGTATTAAATATCCCAGCACTTATATAGAGATAGCCTTATGAATCCAAAACTCGTCGCCACATTATTATTTGCCTCTGTATGTTTGATCTGGGGTACAACCTGGATGGCTATGGAAATAGCAGTACATTCTATTCCCCCCATCACAGCAACGGGTCTGCGCTTTGTACTGGCTGCACCACTATTAATTTTAGCGGCTCGTAAATTAAACATCCCGCTGATGTTTCCGAAAGGTAAAAAGCTTGAATTCGCCTTAATCAGTGTGTTTTATTTTGCCGCACCTTTTACCTTAATGATTTTTGGTGAGCAATATATTTCATCTGGATTAGCGTCTATTATTTTTGCCACTATGCCAGTGGTGGTATTAGTGTTCGCGGTCTTAGTCCATCGCCAAAAAGTACACATCCACCAGATAGCCGGCCTTGCTATTGCATTGTTCAGCTTGATCACCATTATTAGCAATGAAATGGGCGTAAGTGCCAATGGTAGCCTCATCGGTGTCGGTGCATTAGTACTCGCAGTATTCATGCACGCCACAATCTATACCAGCGTACAGACACGTTGCCAAGGTATTCACGTACTGACGTATAACGCGCTACCGTGTCTTGTGGCTGCGGTACTGTTACTTATTGTTGGTGCATTTGTAGAGCGACCTGACTTTAGTACCTTCACATCAACATCTTGGTTATCGGTTATTTATCTTGGCGTTGTTGCGGGTATTGGCGGCATCATGGCTTACTTCCAGTTAAATAAAGTAGCAAGTCCATTTCAAGCATCAATTTGTTTCTTAGTATTCCCAGTGATTGCGCTTGGTCTAGACAGTGTGGTTAACGGCAGAACAATTAGCCACGAATCATTGATCATGATGGTAATACTAACGGCAGGTGTTTTACTGTGTAAATTACCGATTGAATTAATCAGTAAACGTTTCACAAGAACGGCCTCTAAAGTAGAGAAATCGTCATAAATCATAGCAGTTAATCGCACCTTGTATGAACTCAGCTTGAATCAGCGTAAAGAGAGAAATAACATGAAAAAAATACTATTATCAATCATCACGGTTTCTACAATCATGGCTTCCCCACTAGCCAGTGCCAACAATGATTTTACTTATGTTTCAGCTGGTTTACAGTTTGGTAAGGCAGATGATGCTCTCTTTGATGATGAGCAAGTTGAAAGCGCATTAGGTGGCTTCCTCGACGTATCTTGGAACTTCTATGATAATGTGTTTGCGAGCTACAATATAAGTTACAGCTCTTTTGATGGGGAAGGATGGGCAACAGCTTGGACGAATGGCACGAATTCAGGTTCTGAATCTGGACAAGATTATTTTTCGACCACAAAACAATATTATTCAGTCGGCTATTTCATACCAATGAATAAATTTACCCCTTACGTATCGTTGGGTTATGCTGATTACAAACTAGCTGGATCAGTGTATGAATTCTCAATGCTATCAGGTCCAGGTACCATTGAGAAGTACAGTGACACCATTGGTGGCGCAGCCGGTGAAGTTGGTACCTATATACAAGTAACGAAAAATTATAAAATGAAATTCTCATACAACTATGCTGCATTAGAAGAGAGTGGCGTTAAAATTAAAATAAATGAATTTTATTTTGGTAATGATTATGCGTTTGCTGACAATTGGTCTGCGGTCGCCAATATCAGTTACCGTGATATAGGCACAATCAACACCAATGAAATATCCACGCAAATCGGTGTTAAATATAATTTTTAAAGTCTTCACTCGCCAGTGAGCAAATGTAAAATAGTACCACGTTAAAATACCAAAAATAGGCTGCGTTCACGCTATGTGATAGCAGCCTAGTTACCGTTATTTCAGTGCCGTTAACGACCGGTCCCAATCTTTCCAAACCACTTCTAAGCCCATGCTTTTGACTAGCTCGGCCATTTCACTTGGTGAACGGTCATCATCAATTTCAAACTGCTCTAAGGCTTTCTCTGTATCGTCAGAATAACCACCGGGTTGGGTTTTCGAACCCGCACTGATAGTCGTTATGCCCAAGGGAATAACATTGTCACGAAAATGCTCGGACTCTCGAGTCGATAACGATAATTCCACATCCGGATTAAACAATCGATAAGCACAAATCAACTGTACTAATTGGCGATCATTCATAATCGACTTCGGCTGAAATGCACCTTCACACGGTCTTAAACGTGGGAACGAAATTGAATACTTGGTTTTCCAATAACGTTTTTGCAAATAATCTAAATGCGCAGCAACATGGAAACAGTCGGTACGCCATTCATCCAAGCCAATTAATGCACCTAGCCCCATTTTATGAATACCAGCTTTGCCTAACCGGTCTGGAGTTTCAATTCGATATTTAAAATCCGACTTCTTACCTTTGATATGGTGCTCGGCGTACGTCCGGGGATGATAGGTTTCTTGATATACCAATACTGAATCTAACCCCAATTCTTTTAGCTCTTCATAATCGGCTTGTTCTAATGGCTGCACTTCTAACGATAGATGCGAGAACTGCGATTTCAATTCATTAAATACCTGACGAAAATACGGCATCCCCACTTTACGTTCCGACTCACCCGCCACTAATAACAAATGATCAAAACCCATTTTTTTAATCGCTCGCGCTTCACTGTTTAACTGCTTCATATCAAGCGTGGTACGACGAATTTTGTTATGCATCGAAAAACCACAATAGGTACAAATATTCGAGCACATATTAGAAAGGTATAACGGCACATAGAATTGGATAGTATTACCAAAACGTTGGCGTGTTAACTGTACACTACGCTGTGCCATCTGCTCTAAATAAGGTTCTGCCGCCGGTGAAATCAAGGCTTGAAAGTCATCCAGATCGAGCCGAGACTTCGATAATGCCCGTTCAACATCCGCCGCCGTTTTGGCATAAATGGATAAGCGAATATCATCCCAATCTAATTTTTGTAATTGCTCGTAAAAGCTCATATTTAACCCTTAAGTTGGCGTTATTACAGATCTAAAAAAGCCGTTAATGGACTGGAAGCAACCGCTGTTTGTGCTTGGCTACCCAACCCAGCTAAATAAGCTTGGCGACCTGCTTGTACCGCCAATGCAAACGCTTGACTCATTGCTACCGGGTCTTTCGCCACCGCAATCGCAGTATTAACCAGTACCGCATCCGCGCCCATTTCCATGGCTAACGCCGCATGTGATGGCGCGCCAATACCGGCATCAACAATTACAGGGACAGTCGATTGCTCAATAATAATCTCTAAGAACTCTGCAGTGAGAATACCTTTGTTTGAACCAATTGGCGCACCTAGCGGCATGACTGCAGCAGTACCTACAGCTTCCAGACGTTTACACAATACCGGGTCGGCATGAATATATGGCAACACATGGAAACCATCACGCGCTAGTTGTTCTGTGGCCTTTAAGGTTTCAATGGGATCGGGTAGTAAATATTTTGGATCCGGATGAATTTCTAATTTAATCCAATTGGTTTGCAATGCTTCACGTGCTAATTGCGCAGCATATACCGCTTCTTTGGCATTACGCGCACCAGACGTATTGGGTAATAAGTGCATGCCTGCTGCAATCAAAGGCTTCAGAATATCATCATCTTGATTAGCTAAATCAATGCGTTTTAATGCCATGGTCACTAATTGGGATTGAGATGCAATCAAGGCAGCTGCCATTATTTTTTGATCGCTAAATTTACCCGTGCCAGTAAATAACCGTGATGAAAAGGTTTTATCGGCAATGATAAGCTCATCGCTTGGTAATATGAATGCTGGGTTTAACGTTGTTACTGACATTTAGCCTCCTGCAATAGCTTGAAATAAAGTCACTTGATCATTTTCTGACAACTGAAAGTCATCCCAGTTTTGACGGGTAATAATGGCTTGATTCACCGCTACCGCAATGCCTTTTTCCGGTTGTGCTAATACCGTTAACAATGACGTAATACTGGTCACTGCTAGGTTTTTAATTTCATCGTTAATGATTAATTTCATCTTATATTCCTATCCCTCACATCCAAATATTCAGCCACGAGGTTATTTAATTAACTGCTTAGTCTTTATATTCAGTATTTATATTTCGTATTGGTATTAGCGACTGGCGCACACCGTGCAATCGGGATCTTTCGCGACCGAGAGGTGCTGCCATTGCAAGGTTTTACCATCAAAGCGCATTAACCGATTAAGTGACGACAACGGCATACCGGTTAAATATTTAATCGCTTCCAATGCTTGTAATGATCCAACAATGCCAACCAAGGGACCGAGTACCCCCGACGTACTGCAATTATTTACTGCTCCAGTATCATCAAAAGGATATAAGCAGTGATAACACGCCGAATCAGCTAATTGTGCGTTAAACGAGATCAACTGTCCTTCCATACGAATACCCGCGCCGACAATTAACGGTATTTTCTGGATCACACAGATCTTGTTTATCGCTTGCCTGGTCGGCATGTTATCGCTGCAATCAATCACCAAATCAACTTGGGCTAGCATGTCTGCCATTTGATTTTTCGCACTATCGAGGGTTACTCTTTCTTCGATCACAGTGACATTTATATGGGGATTAAGCTGTGCTAACGAGGCTTTTGCCGCGCTAACTTTAGTTTGCTTTAACTGCTGCTGCGTGAAAATGATTTGTCGTTGCAGATTACTTAACTCAACGTGGTCATCATCCGCTAACACTAAATGGCCAACACCCGCAGCAGCCAAATACAGTGCCACAGGCGCGCCAAGACCACCGACACCAACAATCAATACCTTGGCATTGCGCAGTGCTAATTGCCCCTGCTCGCCGATATCTTCAAGCAGTAAGTGCGCGCTATAACGCATATATTCCTGATCACTTAATCCGGTCATATTCATCCTGTTATATTAATCGTTCGCACATGCTAAGACTGAATGCGGTTCAGCAATCGCCAGTAAATCAGCAATAGCTTGTTTATAATCGTCAGCGCGAGTAATTGCCGTTACCACCGCCACACTACCAACTCCTGTCGCTGCCACTAGCGGGGCACGTGCGATGCTAATACCGCCGATAGCCACTAACGGATAGTCCTGCATTAAAGCAGCATAACGCTGTAAACGCTGTAATCCCTGTGGTTTTGATGGCATGTCTTTGGTCACCGTTGGAAAGATATGGCCAAGGGCGATGTAACTCGGTTTTATTTGGTGAGCACGTAATATTTCATAATAACCGTGGGTGCTTAAACCCAGTTTTAAACCAGCTGTTTTTATCGCCACAAAATCGGCAATCAGCATATCTTCTTGACCTAAATGCACGCCATAGGCCCCGTGCTCAATGGCTAATTTCCAATAATCATTGATAAATAGACGCGCTTGATATTGACGGCCTAATGCCACAGCCGCTTTAATATCATCAACCACCTCGGCTGGGGTTTTATCTTTAATGCGTAATTGCAGGGTTTTCACCCCTTGCTGCAATACTTTTTCTAACCATGCCACTGTATCTACCACCGGATACAGTCCGAGTCTGTTCGTATCACAAGGCGCAAAATCATAAGCCAATTGCATTTGCTGTGCTAAGTCAAGTTGATCGCCCAATACCGTGTTCGGTAATACAACCTGTGGGAAATCACTGCGATCGGTAGGCCATGCGTCTGCAGTTTGATTTAAGTAAGCTCTGGCTACCACCAATGCATCATCAATAGGATAATCTTGGGCGATCACGGTTGCCAATGCCGAAGAGAAAGCACCACGGTGTTCATCTTTGCTTCGTGGCGTTAATGTCGCGCTTGGTGACGATAATAAGATTTCACGTTGTCCGTCAATATAAACATCGAGGGCGATAGATTGCTGCTTATCATCATGATGACCATTAACAGTAATCGCTTTCGCACAAACACCTTTGACACCGAAACTCAGCAGTGTGTTGATCGCTTGTTTCGTCGCACTGAATAACACAGCTGCACCTGTTCCGCCTTGCTCTTGCAGTAAGATCAATACATCCACGATCGGTAATAAGCGTATTTTAATCGTATTAATGAGCACTGAGTCTGCCGATTCAGCCTTTGCCATATCCGATAATGAAATAGATAACGGCTCATAGATAACACTGAGGTCTGGATGTTGTTGTTTATAAGCTTGTAAAAAATCAGCTAAGATCTCCACATGCGAGGTTGTCGCTATCACCCCTATTTTAATGGCTGATGCCACAGGAGCGGCAGTCAATACCGCTAACTCAGCAGCAAAATCCCCATCGGATAACAGTTTCGTCGATACATGATAACCACGTCCACCCAACGCATTAATGGTATTAATATCGGCTTGAGTCGCAGCATTATCGCGAGCATCAAGGCTCGCGATAGTCCAAATAATGGCTTGAGTCATTAAGTTATTATTCCACTTTCTCAGTTGTAGATTCAGGCACTCGACCATTTACCGCATCATGTGTTGGTGGCAGGTATAATTCAGCACCGTGCTTTTTAAATTCTTCCGACATCATCTGCATTCCCGCTTTAGCATCAATTACAACCACTTCATCGAGTAATTGAATACTGATTTTTTCTTGCTCAGCAGTGTAATCGCGGACATCTTGTGAGATCTTCATTGAGCAGAATTTCGGTCCACACATAGAACAGAAATGCGCAACTTTACCGGATTCTTGGGGGATATTTTCATCGTGATAAGCGCGTGCAGTATCAGGGTCTAATGCCAGATTAAATTGATCATTCCAGCGGAATTCAAAACGCGCTTTCGACATGGCATTGTCACGGATTTGAGCACCCGGGAAACCTTTCGCTAAATCAGCCGCATGCGCAGAGATCTTATAGGTGATCATGCCTTGCTTAACGTCTTCTTTATTCGGCAAACCTAAATGTTCTTTGGGTGTCACATAACACAACATGGCACAACCGTACCAGCCGATTTGTGCGGCACCAATACCCGAAGTAAAATGGTCGTAACCAGGAGCAATATCAGTCGTCAATGGACCTAAGGTATAGAAAGGCGCTTCATGACAAATATCGAGTTGCTTTTCAACATTCACTTTAATCATGTGCATTGGGATATGACCTGGGCCTTCGATAATAACTTGTACGTCTTGCTCCCATGCCACTTTCGTTAACTCACCTAAAGTTTCTAATTCAGCAAATTGGGCTTCATCATTAGCATCAGCCGCACAACCTGGGCGCATGCCATCACCTAACGACAGAGATACATCATAGGCTTTACAGATCGCGCAAATCTCTTCGAAATGGTCATAAGCAAAGTTTTCTTTATGGTGGGTCAAACACCATTTCGCCATGATCGAGCCACCACGAGACACGATCCCGGTAAGGCGTTTTGCCGTCATTGGTACATAACGCAACAATACACCCGCATGAATAGTGAAGTAATCAACGCCCTGTTCTGCTTGTTCGATCAAGGTATCGCGGAATACTTCCCAAGTAAGATCTTCAGCGATCCCATTTACCTTCTCTAACGCCTGATAGATCGGCACAGTACCGATTGGCACCGGTGAATTACGCAGGATCCACTCTCGAGTCTCATGAATATTACGGCCTGTGGATAAGTCCATTACCGTATCAGCACCCCAGCGTGTCGCCCACACTAGCTTCTCGACTTCTTCTTCAATCGACGATGTCACCGACGAATTACCAATATTTGCGTTTACTTTAACTAAGAAGTTACGACCGATGATCATCGGCTCAGATTCTGGATGATTAATGTTGGCAGGAATGATCGCACGACCTCGCGCGACTTCATCACGGACAAATTCAGGTGTGATCTTTTCCGGAATACTGGCGCCAAAATCATTACCTGCATGTTGTTTTAATAACAGCTCATTATGGATCAACTCTCGGCCCATGTTTTCACGGATCGCGATGTATTCCATTTCCGGCGTGATGATGCCTTTACGGGCATAATGCATCTGGGTAACGTTTTGACCGTCAATGGCTTTGATTGGTTTTGGTAAATGTTCAAAGCGGATATGGTCAATACCATCATCAGCAAGACGCTGCTGGGCAAAGTGCGACGTCACGATTTCTAGTTCTTCAATATCGTTACGCTCTGCGATCCATTGCTGTCTTAATTTTGGTAAACCTTGGTGTACGTTTATTTCAATCGCAGGATCAGTATAGGCACCTGATGTATCGTAGATTGGAATCGATTCATTTTGCTCATAAATCGGATCGTCTTTACTGCCTGCGACTAACGTCTCATCAAGATTGATTTTCCGCATCGCCACTCGAATATCGTCACGGCTACCGGTCAGATGAAATTTTTCTGAATTAGGAAATGGTTCGCAACTGAGATTGTTAATAAATTCTTGGGCGTTTTCACGGTTTTCACGACGTGTAGGTTTTTTGGTTTTGCTGGTTTGGTTAACATTGGTAGTAGACATAGCATTCATTCCTTTCTAATAAGATGATTGCTTGTCGTTGAGTATGTGTGGAGAGTAGTGATACAGATATGGTGATTGTTTATGTTATCAAAGCAGCCTTAAAATCCCTCTGGCAAACCTCGAATCGCACTCACATTATTGTATTAATCACTCTTGTTTCCTTACGCAGGTATTAGCCTGATCAGGTTCCACGGATCCCATATTTAAATGGTCTCAGCCCTAAAGCACTCCGACAAGATTCAAGAGTATAGACTAGAATGTGAAGTGGAAACAAGAGTAACCGTGATTAATCCTCTCTTTCAACAGGTTCTGTACACATCATGTCTGATAATAAAGGTCGATCAGCAGAGCCATAAATACTGACAGCACATTGTTGATGATAGTCAGAAAAGTAACTAATAAGCATTTTCAGCAGGCATAAAAAAATCCCCAAGACTATCGAAATAGTATTGGGGATTTATGTTAGCTGTAAAAGACTACAACTTTATCTACTCAATATAAAAGGAAAAGTATCAGTGGGTCTGTGACTCTTCCTTTTTACTTTAATTGCATTCAGCAAATCAATTAAAGGTTATTTAGTAGGTTCGCTAAGTTCTGTTCAGCTTCATCAGTCGTAATTTCTTGCATTACTTCTTCTACTTTACCAGCACGTTTTTTAGCACGATCTTGGTGATAAGAGAAGCCTGTACCTGCAGGAATTAGACGACCAACGATAACGTTCTCTTTCAGACCACGAAGGTCATCAATCTTACCATGAACAGCAGCGTCGGTTAGAACACGTGTTGTTTCTTGGAACGATGCAGCTGAAATAAATGATTCAGTTGCAAGAGACGCTTTAGTAATACCCATGAGTATGTGCTGATACACGGCTGGTTGCTTGCCTTCAGCTACTAGCTGACGGTTAGCAATTTTCAGACGTGAAACTTCAGCTTGCTCACCTGCTAGGAAGTGACTATCACCAGCAGAGATTACGTTAGCTTTACGTAGCATTTGACGAACGATAGTTTCAATGTGCTTATCGTTAATCTTTACACCTTGTAAACGGTATACTTCTTGAACTTCGTTCGCGATATAGTTCGCAACATGGCTAATACCACGTAGACGTAAGATATCGTGTGCTGATTCAGGACCATCGGCGATAACTTCACCTTTAGCAACCTTCTCACCTTCGAACACGTTCAAGTGACGCCATTTATGGATCATCTCTTCGTAAGCTTCAGCACCATCAGTCGGTGTGATAACTAGACGACGTTTACCTTTAGTTTCTTTACCGAAACTAATAGTACCTGAGATTTCCGCTAAGATAGCTGCATCTTTAGGCTGACGCGCTTCAAACAGATCCGCTACGCGTGGTAAACCACCCGTAATATCACGTGTTTTCGAGCTTTCTTGAGGAATACGCGCTAACGCTTCACCAATAGTCACTAATGCGCCATCTTCTAAGTTAACGATTGCATTTGAAGGTAAGAAGTATTGTGCAACAACTTCAGTACCAGGAATGAATAAATCATTACCTGCTGCATCAACAAGCTTAACCATAGGACGTAAATCTTTACCAGCGGCAACACGTGCTGCAGGATCCAGAATTACCGTGCTAGATAGACCCGTTAGATCATCAGTTTGCTTAGTAACCGTAATACTCTCAATTAAGTCAACAAACTTAATTTGACCAGCCACCTCGGTGATGATTGGGTGAGTATGCGGGTCCCAGTTAGCAATAATGTTACCAGACTCAACAGCTGCGCCGTCTTTATATTCAACAACAGAACCGTAAGGTAATTTATGGCTTTCTTTAGTACGACCGTTTTCATCAATAATCGTAATTTCTGATGAACGTGACGTAATTACCAGCTTGCCTTCTACATTCTCAACGTATTTCTCGTTGTGGAATTTAATCGTACCCGTGTTTTTAACTTGGATATTATTTTCTGCAGAGGCTCTCGATGCCGCACCACCAATGTGGAATGTACGCATCGTTAACTGTGTACCAGGTTCACCAATTGATTGTGCTGCAACAACACCAACTGCTTCACCTTGGCCAACCATAACACCACGTGCTAAGTCACGACCGTAACAAGCTGCACAAACACCGAAGTCATTGTCACAAGTAATTACAGAACGAACTTTCATTTGGTCCACTGAGTGTTCTTCTAAGAAGTCACAAAGTTTTTCGTCTAGTAATGTGTTACGTGGAAGAATTACTTCACCAGTACTTGGATTCACAACATCTTCAGCAACAACACGACCAAGAACACGATCGCGTAGTGGTTCAACAACATCACCACCTTCAATATGAGGAGTAATGATTAGACCATTTTCAGTACCACAATCAATCTCGTTAATTACAAGATCTTGTGCAACGTCAACAAGACGACGAGTTAGGTAACCCGAGTTTGCTGTTTTAAGTGCTGTATCGGCTAGACCTTTACGTGCACCATGCGTTGAGATGAAGTACTGAAGTACGTTTAGACCTTCACGGAAGTTAGCGGTAATCGGTGTTTCAATAATTGAACCATCCGGTTTCGCCATCAGACCACGCATACCCGCTAACTGACGAATCTGTGCCGCACTACCACGAGCACCAGAATCGGCCATCATGTAAATGCTGTTGAAAGATTTCTGTGTCTCAGTATCACCTAAAGAGTTCACTCTAGTTTCTGTCGACAAGTTATCCATCATTGCTTTTGAGATGTGCTCATTGGCACGCGCCCAAATATCAATCACTTTATTGTAACGCTCACCCGCAGTAACAAGACCAGACTGGAATTGTTCTTGGATTTGAGTTACTTCAACTTCAGCTGCTTCAATTAGCGTTTTCTTCGCATCCGGAATAACCATGTCATCGATACCAACTGATGCACCAGAAAGCGCAGCATAATGGAAACCGGTGTACATTATTTGGTCAGCGAAAACAACCGTGTCTTTCGGACCTAATAGACGGTAACAGTCATTCAGTAGCTTACCAATCTGCTTTTTACCTAACGCTTCGTTAGATACTTTCAGGAACCAGTTAGCTGGATTCTCTGCAAGTTTAGCTTCTTCTTCAGCAGATAAAGTTTTAATCGGATCAATTAATGCATATGGTAGACCCTTAGGTGCTACTAAAGAAAGAATTGCACGACCAACGGTTGTGTTTTTCAGTTCAGTGCGAACTGTAACTTCACCAGTGTCTTCATCTTTAAGATGTTCAGTAATACGTACTTTAACACGTGCATGTAGTTCAACCAGGTGGCTACGATAAAGCTTTTCAGCTTCTTCAGGGCTACCTAGTACCATGCCTTCACCCTTAGCGCCAACGCCAGAACGAGTCATGTAGTAAAGACCTAATACAACGTCTTGAGAAGGTACGATAACCGGTTCACCATTCGCAGGTGAAAGAATGTTATTCGTAGACATCATCAGTGTACGCGCTTCCAATTGAGCTTCAATTGTTAACGGTACGTGTACAGCCATCTGATCGCCATCGAAATCGGCGTTGTATGCAGAACATACTAATGGGTGTAACTGAATCGCTTTACCTTCAATTAGAACAGGTTCGAATGCTTGAATACCAAGTCTGTGCAGTGTTGGTGCACGGTTAAGCATTACTGGATGTTCGCGGATCACGCCGTCTAGGATATCCCAAACTTCAGGGCCTTCACGTTCAACCATTTTCTTAGCGGCTTTAATCGTTGTTGCAAAACCAAGTGATTCTAATTTACCGTAGATGAATGGTTTGAATAACTCAAGTGCCATTTTCTTAGGTAGACCACATTGGTGTAAGCGTAACGTTGGACCTACTGTAATTACAGAACGACCAGAGTAATCTACACGTTTACCTAGTAGATTCTGACGGAAACGACCTTGTTTACCCTTGATCATATCAGCAAGAGATTTAAGAGGACGTTTGTTAGAACCTGTAATCGCACGACCACGACGACCATTATCTAATAGCGCATCAACAGATTCTTGTAACATACGTTTTTCGTTACGTACGATAATATCTGGAGCAGCTAAGTCTAATAGACGTTTTAGACGGTTGTTACGGTTGATCACACGACGGTAAAGGTCATTCAGATCAGAAGTCGCAAAACGACCACCATCTAGTGGTACTAATGGACGAAGATCTGGCGGTAATACCGGCAGTACGTTCATGATCATCCACTCTGGTTTGTTACCAGAGATAGAGAATGCTTCCATTAATTTAAGACGTTTAGTGATCTTCTTACGTTTAGTTTCAGAGTTTGTAGTCTCTAATTCTTCACGCATTTCTTCAATGTCTTGGGTTAGGTTTAGATCTTGTAACAAAGAAAGTACAGCTTCTGCACCCATCTTCGCATCAAATTCATCACCCCATTCTTCTAGGTTGTCAAGATACTGCTCTTCAGTCAGCATCATGCCACGCTCTAGCGAAGTCATACCAGGTTCGATAACAACATATGATTCGAAGTAAAGAATACGTTCGATATCACGCAGTGTCATGTCTAATAATAGACCGATGCGAGACGGTAATGATTTCAAGAACCAAATGTGTGCTACAGGAGACGCTAATTCGATGTGGCCCATACGGTCACGACGAACTTTAGTTTGCGTTACTTCTACGCCACATTTTTCACAGATAACACCACGGTGCTTCAGACGCTTATACTTTCCGCAAAGACATTCGTAATCTTTTACTGGGCCGAAAATACGCGCGCAGAATAAACCGTCACGTTCTGGTTTGAAGGTACGGTAGTTGATGGTTTCTGGCTTTTTAACTTCACCAAAAGACCAAGAACGGATCTGCTCAGGTGATGCTAGACCAATCTTGATACCATCGAACTCTTCGGTCTTACCTTGCTGTTTTAGAAACTTTAATAAGTCTTTCACGTTTTTCTCCACTGGGAGTGAAAACTACGCAGCCTCAACTCACAGAATGAGTCGAGGCGCAATGCTAATTCAAAAGTCTGAATAATCTCTTAATAAGAGCTTATTTCTTACCTTTGTTTTCATCTAGTTCGATGTTGATACCCAATGAGCGGATCTCTTTCAACAATACGTTGAATGATTCAGGCATACCTGGGTCCATACGATGATCGCCGTCTACGATGCTCTTATACATCTTAGTACGACCGTTCACGTCATCAGACTTAACAGTTAGCATCTCTTGTAGAGTATATGCTGCACCGTATGCTTCCAGAGCCCATACTTCCATCTCACCGAAACGCTGACCACCGAACTGAGCTTTACCACCCAGCGGCTGCTGAGTAACTAGGCTGTAAGAACCGGTAGAACGTGCATGCATCTTGTCATCAACCAAGTGATTCAGTTTCAGCATGTACATGTAACCAACGGTAACTGGACGTTCGAATAGATCACCAGTACGGCCATCGTATAACTCTAATTGACCAGATTCTGGTAAATCAGCTAGTCTCAGCATTTCTTTGATTTCAGCTTCTGCAGCACCATCAAACGCAGGTGTTGCCATTGGCAGACCTTTACGTAAGTTGTGCGCAAGAACACGAACTTCCTCGTCAGAGTAAGTTGATAAATCAACTTTCTGATGCGAATCACCGATGTCGTATGCTTTTTGCATAAACTCACGGATCTTAGCAAGATCTTGTTGCTCTTTGATCATGTTATCGATTTTAGTACCGATACCACGAGCAGCAAGACCCAAGTGAACTTCAAGTACCTGACCGATGTTCATACGCGATGGTACACCCAGCGGGTTCAGTACGATATCAACTGGCTCACCAAACTTATCGTGCGGCATATCTTCAATAGGAACGATTGTTGAAATCACACCTTTGTTACCATGACGACCGGCCATTTTATCACCCGGTTGGATACGACGTTTAACAGCTAGGTATACTTTAACGATCTTAAGTACACCTGGTGCTAGGTCATCACCTTGGGTAATTTTACGGCGTTTGATATCAAACTTAGAATCAAAGTCAGCGCGTAGCTCATCATGTTGCTTCGCTAAGCTTTCTAATTGAGTCTGTTGTTCTTCATCAACAAGAACCATCTCTAACCATTGACCACGAGAAATAGCAGTAAGTTGCTCTTCTGTTTTGCCAGCAGCTAATAGTAAGTTTTTAACGCGACCGAATAAGCTCTCTTCGAAGATAGATAATTCTTCAGTTAAGTCTTTTTTCGCTTCACGTAATTGCATCTGCTCGATGTCTTGTGCACGTTTATCTTTATCTACGCCATCACGGGTAAATACTTGCACGTCAATTACAGTACCGTAAACAGAGTTAGGTACACGTAATGAACTGTCTTTTACATCAGACGCTTTTTCACCGAAGATAGCTCGTAGAAGCTTTTCTTCAGGCGTTAATTGTGTTTCACCTTTAGGGGTTACTTTACCTACCAGGATATCACCCGGCTTAACTTCAGCACCAACATAAACGATACCAGACTCATCTAGCTTAGATAATGCGCTTTCACCCACGTTAGGGATATCCGCAGTGATCTCTTCGCTACCAAGCTTAGTATCACGAGCAATCGATGATAATTCTTGAATGTGGATAGTCGTTAGACGATCTTCTTTTACAACACGTTCAGATACAAGGATTGAATCTTCGAAGTTGTAACCATTCCAAGGCATGAATGCGATACGCATGTTTTGGCCAAGTGCTAATTCACCTAGGTCTGTTGAAGGACCGTCAGCAAGCACATCACCTTTAACCACAGCTTCACCAGTTAATACTGTTGGGCGTTGGTTAATACATGTGTTTTGGTTCGAACGTGTGTACTTAGTTAGCGTGTAGATATCAATACCCGCTTCACCTGGTACCAGTTCTTCTTCGTTAACTTTAACGATGATACGACTTGCATCAGCATAGTCGATTGAACCGCCACGTAGCGCAACAACAGTTACACCAGAATCGATTGCTACCGCGCGTTCAATACCAGTACCTACTAATGGCTTATCAGCGTTTAGTGTTGGTACGGCTTGACGTTGCATGTTCGCACCCATCAATGCACGGTTAGCATCATCGTGTTCTAGGAACGGAATTAGCGATGCCGCCACAGAAATAATTTGCTGTGGAGATACGTCCATATACTGGATGTTATCCGCTGACATAAAGGTAGTTTCACCTTTATGACGACATGGGATAAATTCATCTTGTAACATACCGTTTGTATCGATAGTCGCGTTAGCCTGTGCTACTGCATACAGACCTTCTTCGATAGCCGAAAGGTATTGAACGTCATTAGTGACTTTACCGTTGATTACTTTACGGAATGGCGTTTCTAAGAAACCATAATCGTTAGTACGGGCAAATACAGCTAGTGAGTTAATTAGACCAATGTTTGGTCCCTCTGGAGTCTCAATCGGACATAAACGACCGTAGTGAGTTGGATGTACGTCACGTACCTCAAAACCAGCACGTTCACGTGTTAGACCACCAGGCCCTAAAGCAGAAATACGACGTTTGTGCGTCACTTCTGACAATGGGTTATTTTGATCCATAAACTGAGACAGTTGTGATGAACCAAAGAACTCTTTAATCGCAGCTGAAATCGGCTTAGCATTGATTAAATCTTGTGGCATTACTGCATCAAGATCACCAAGACTTAGGCGTTCACGAACAGCACGTTCTACACGAACTAAACCAACACGGAATTGGTTTTCTGCCATTTCGCCAACTGAACGAATACGACGGTTACCAAGGTGATCGATATCATCAACCTCGCCTTTACCGTTACGGATATTAATCAAAGTTTTCATCACTTCAACAATATCTTCTTTATTCAGGATGCCAGAGCCAGTATCTTCTTCGCGGCCAATACGGCGGTTGAACTTCATACGACCAACAGTAGATAGGTCATAACGTTCTTCTGCGAAGAATAGGTTATTAAATAAACCTTCTGCCGCTTCACGCGTTGGTGGTTCACCAGGACGCATCATGCGGTAGATTTCAACTAACGCTTCAAGTTTGTTAGTAGTTGAGTCAACACGTAATGTGTCAGACATGTAACTACCTACATCAAGGTCGTTCGTATAAAGAACATCAATTACCTTGATACCAGCTTGAGACAATTCAGCCACAGATTCGAGTGTTAGTTCAGCATTCGCTGCAACAATCACTTCGCCTGTTTCTTCATTGATATAATCTTTAGAAGCTACTTTACCAGCGAGATACTCTAATGGTACTTCGATTTCGGTTATGCCGGCTTTTTCAAATTTCTTGATATGACGAGCAGTAATACGACGACCATTTTCAACGTATACTTCACCGTTAGCAACGATGTCAAATACAGCTGTTTCGCCACGTAGACGTTCCGGCAGTAGTTCCATCAATATCTTGCCATCTTTAACTTCAAAACGTGTAGTATCGAAGAAGATTGCTAAGATTTCTTCCGTCGTGAACTCAAGTGCACGAAGAATAATTGATGATGGTAATTTACGACGACGGTCAATACGAACGAATAAGCAATCTTTCGGATCGAATTCAAAGTCTAACCATGAACCACGGTAAGGAATAACGCGTGCGTTATATAGTACTTTACCTGATGAATGAGTTTTACCTTTGTCGTGATCGAAGAATACACCAGGACTACGGTGTAACTGAGATACGATAACACGCTCTGTACCATTGATAACAAAAGTACCAGTATGAGTCATTAATGGGATTTCGCCCATGTAGACTTCTTGTTCTTTGATATCTTTAATAGTACCTGCTGGTGCATCACGATCGTATAATACAAGACGTAATTTAACACGCAGCGGTGCAGAATAAGTAATTCCTCGGGTTTGACATTCTTTAACTTCAAATACGGATTCACCTAAACGGTACGATACATATTGAAGTTCAGAAGTTCCAGAGTAACTTTTAATAGGGAACACGCTACGGAATGCTGCTTCCAGGCCGTGTTCACCTGTGTGATCCATTTCTAAAAACTTTTTAAAAGAGCTCGTTTGGATAGCCAACATTTGCGGCTTAGCCACAACTGGTGCACTTTTACCAAAGTCTTTACGGATACGTTTTTTTTCGGTATTAGAGTAAACCATTTGGTTCCTCAGCTCGCTGATAAGTGACCCACTCTGCCCTGAATAAGGACAGCTCTAACAACATCATTATATGTTTTTTATCCTGTCTCGACCAAATGAATTGGGCTAAACAGTGCGCAGAATTTTGGTTGAAATGATGTGAAATTTCCAAACATCCTATAGCGCAAAAAGGCCGGCGATTAAAGAATCACCAGCCAATGCCTTATGAGGGCAATAATCTATTTAAGAATAGACTATTTGATCTCAACAGTACAACCAGCTTCTTCTAGAACTTTCTTAAGTTCTTCAGCTTCAGCTTTTTCTACGCCTTCTTTAACAGCTACAGGTGCAGATTCAACAACACCTTTAGCTTCTTTAAGACCTAGGCCTGTAGCAGCACGAACAGCTTTAATAGCTTTAACTTTGTTTTCGCCGAAAGAAGCAAGAATTACGTCGAATTCTGTTTGCTCTTCTTCAGCAGCAGCAGCAGCGCCGCCAGCAACAACTGCAGCTGCAGCTGATACGCCGAATTTTTCTTCCATTGCTTCGATTAATTCAACAACTTCCATAACAGAAAGTTCAGCAATTGCGTCGATGATTTGGTCTTTAGTGATTGACATGGGTCATTCCTAATATATTAAAATTTATTTTAGACAAAGCGGCTAAATTAAGCAGCTTCTTGCTCTTTTTGATCGCGTAAAGCAGCCAATGTACGTACAAGTTTGCCAGCTGATGCTTCTTTCATAGTCATCATTAACTGAGCAATTGCTTCGTCGTATGTTGGTAGTTTAGCTAGTTTATCAATGTTTTCTGCACCGATAAATTCGCCTTCAAATGCTAACGCTTTAACTTCGAAAGATTCTTCTTGTGCAGCGAAGTCTTTTAAAAGACGAGCTGCAGCACCTGGGTGCTCATTAGAGAATGCGATCAGAGTTGGACCGGTAAATACTTCGCTAAGGCACTCAAAATCAGTACCTACAATAGCGCGCTTCATAAGAGTGTTACGTACTACAC
>NZ_ABCQ01000040.1 GCF_000170855.1 Moritella sp. PE36
TAAGCAATTAAGTCGGCTCAATGAATTCTGTACTTCAACAACAAACCGAAGTTTGTTGTTTATAAAACCAAATCTTTCGATTTAATTTAATGTTCACAATTACATTGATATAATATTTGGTCATTATATCTCTGCAAGTGCTCACACAGATTGCTTGAATAAATTGTTAAAGAGCATACTGAGCGGCTGTTGCCGTGTCAGTGGGAGCGATTATAGAGATCTGGGTTACATTGGCAAGTTCTTTTATTAAATTAAACGCAATCGCTCAAATAGTAATCAACCCGTGCTAATTTAGCCGTTAACTATCGCTTTAGCCACAGATAATAGGTCTGTAAATACGCCATCTGCTGCTTCAGCACCTCTTTCACACAGGACTTTGCCAGTCGACACTAAGTAATTAGCTTTAAGCTTTGATTTCAGCCCTGCCTGAATGTCAGATAATTTGTCACCGACTAAATACGAGTTAGCAAAATCAATATCAAGCTCTTTACCTGCACTATCTAACATCCCTGTGTTTGGCTTACGGCATAAACAATCTTGCTTATAATCACCAATGCCTTTTTCGGGATGATGAGGACAATAATAAATACCATCCAGATCGACACCACGATCAGCAAGTGACCAATCCATCCACTCTGTTAGTGCCATAAATTCATCTTCAGTATAATAACCTCGTGCGATACCAGATTGATTTGTTATTACAACTAATAGATAACCATGCGCCTTCAGTAGTTGCATTGCTTCAATGCTGCCATCAATGAATTCAAAATCATCAATTTGTGAAACATAACCCTTATCTTTATTAATCACACCATCACGGTCTAAGAATACAGCTGCAGTTGCCACTATTTATTACCTTTATTATCGATCATTCTAATTACACATTATTTCACGTCATAAAAATTACGCAATCCATACCTTCTACATGCAAACCTAAGAAACTTAAACTACCTCAATAGGAATAAAACACCGTACGGCCGTCTAGATGTAAAAAAGGCCATTGACTTTGAGCAACTTAATAACTAGCATATGTATCCAGTTGTTACTCATAAATGAAGAATTAATATCTAATCTTATATATCGATTCTTATTTTTCGTTTTAGGCGTTGAAATGATCAAATTAGCAAATATCAATAAAATATTTGAAACTACAGACAAGCCTGTTTATGCCTTGAAAGACGTGAGTTTAAGCGTCAATAAAGGCGAAATATTCGGTGTAATTGGTTCATCAGGTGCAGGTAAAAGTACATTAATACGTTGTGTTAATTTACTTGAAATACCGACATCAGGTTCAATTCAGCTGGATGGCGTTGAACTAACAAAATTAAATAAGACAGAGCTATGTGCTGCACGACGTCAGATCGGCATGATATTTCAACACTTCAATTTATTATCATCACGTACCGTGTTTAATAACGTGGCATTACCACTTGAATTAGCTGGTGTGGATAAAGCGGAAATAAAAAACAAGATCGCACCGCTACTCGAACTCGTTGGTTTAGAAACAAAACATAACGCCTACCCTTCTGAGTTAAGTGGCGGCCAAAAACAACGTGTTGCGATTGCACGCGCGTTAGCGTCAGAGCCTAAAGTTCTACTTTGTGATGAAGCTACATCAGCGCTTGATCCAACCACAACCAAATCAATTTTAGCGCTATTAAAAGATATTAATGCACGACTAGGCCTAACTATTCTGCTTATTACTCACGAAATGGAAGTGGTTAAAAATATCTGCCATAAAGTTGCGATCATTGATAAAGGTGAATTGATTGAACAAAACACCGTCGCGAAGTTCTTCGCGAATCCACAAACGGAATTAGCGCAGCTCTTTATAGAAGCAACGATAAACTTAGAAATTCCGGATGAGTATAAACAACGCTTGTCATTAAATAGAAAAGCAAACTCAATGCCATTAGTGCGTTTAGGCTTTACAGGTGATAGCGTTGATACAGCGGTAATTTCAGAAGTAAGTAGAACATTAAACGTCGATGTAAATATTTTAAGTGCCGACATTGAATTCGCTGGCGGTATCAAATTTGGCTATATGCTAGCTGAACTGATAGGCGATAAAGAAAATACTATCGCAGCAAAGGCTTTTTTCCAACAACACGCAGTTAATGTAGAGGTTATCGGTTATGTCGACTGAGCAAATGATTAATTTATTTTTTAACGCAACCCTCGAAACGTTAGCCATGGTTGGTATTGCAGCTGCCATTGCATGTTTACTTGGTATGCCAACCGGGATCTTGTTACATGTAACAAAAACGAACGGTATTTTAGCAAACAAAAAATTAAATAATGCATTAAGTGTGATTGTTAATATAGGTCGTTCTGTACCTTTCATTATTCTACTTGTGGCCATTATTCCATTTACACGCTTGATTGTCGGTTCGTCAATTGGCACAGGCGCAATGATAGTGCCATTAACCGTAGCCTCAATCCCTTTCATTGCACGATTAATCGAAGGTGCATTATTAGATGTGCCAGCAGGTCTGATCGAAGCAGCACAAACAATGGGCGCTACCCCACTACAGATTATAATGAAAGTGTTAATCCCAGAGGCAATGCCAGGGATCATAAATAGCATCACAATCACGTTAGTAACACTTGTAAACTACTCTGCAATGGCAGGTACAGTCGGGGGCGGCGGTCTCGGCGATGTTGGTATTCAACATGGTTACATTGGCTTTAACCCGACTATTATTCTAATTACCGTTATCTTACTGGTGATCATCGTACAGATTATTCAATCCGTCGGTGAACGCTTAATCAGTAAAGTCGACCACAGATAATAAACTTTAACAACTCAAGGAAATAATAATCATGGAATTTTCACTAAAGAAATTAGTATCAGTTACAGCAATTGCATCAAGTGTGCTATTAAGTGCATGTAGTGGCGACAAAGACTCAACAGTATTAAAAGTGGGTGCAATGGCTGGCCCAGAAGCGGAAGTAATTGAAATTGCAAAAAGAATTGCTAAAGAGAAATACAACCTAGATATTGAAATTGTCACATTTACAGATTATGTAACACCAAACCGAGCACTGGAAGAAGGCAGTATTGATGTTAATGCATTCCAACATAAACCTTATCTAGATGCGCAAATCGAACAACGTGGTTATGATATTACAGCCGTAGCAAATACATTTGTTTATCCAATTGCAGCATACTCAACGTCAATCAAACACGTTGACGAACTAAAAGAAGGTAATAAAATTGCCATACCAAATGATCCAACCAACCTAGGCCGTTCATTATTACTACTTGAACAGCAAGGTATCATTGCACTTAAAGCGGGTGTTGGTATTAAAGCGACAGAATTAGATATTACTGCAAATCCATTTGGTATTGAGATTGTAAAATTAGAAGCGGCTTTATTAGCACGTAACTTACAAGACGTAACACTTGCTGTTATCAACACCACATTTGCAACAAAGATTGGTTTATCGCCAACTAAAGATGGTGTATTCGTTGAAGACAAAGAATCTCCATACGTAAACTTGATTGTTGCACGTAATGACAACAAAGATTCTGAACAAGTAAAACAGTTCATCGCTGCATTCCAAACTCAAGAAGTGTATGACGAAGCAAATAAACTGTTCAACAATGCCATTGTAAAAGGCTGGTAATCAGTTACTTACTCGCAAATAAGTTCGCGTAATAGTTAACATAATGATGATAAGGTGTGGTTGCTAACAAAAATTATTCTGTATTTTTTTTGATATCAATCACATTTTCTACCAAGCTTAATGAATCGCTATCATCAGAGATTCATTAAATGGCCCACTCTTTTTTTAACAAAGCATCTTTGTGGCCTTCTTTAACCACAAGCATAATGATTTTTCTGTCTGTACCTGTAATGGCCTCTCTTTCTGGTGACACCGATGAGCGCAACAAACTATCCTCTGCCAAGCAAATAAGCTTACCTAATAGCGAAGTGAACTCATTTTCAATTAATTGGCAATGGACCGATCACGAAGGTAAAAACATAAATGTAAAATCATTCTTTGATACCGATGTCGTCGAAACCTCGTTACAAGACAGCTATAAGCTTTCGTTTTCATTAAGCCATCCTATCAAAGCAATTCATACCTACTTAACTCCCCGACTTGAATTTGCGATTGAACGTATTAATTTTTATACTCCAGATGATCAAGATAAAATAACAGACATAAGATACGCATTCACAAATAAAAACGAGAGTAATGCATCACAGTTGTTTTGGCAGGCGTATAACCAATATCAAAATGATGCCTTTTATCATCTCAAAATAACCCCTTGTGTACATCCAAATAACAAAGAGTTACCTTGTGTGAGGCCTAATTACTCTCAACTATTTTATGAATATAGAGCATATCTAAAAGATATCGCGACACAGTTAGCTAAACAGCAATCATTCAGTACAGCTGTAAACAATGCACGACATTGGGTCTACGCTATCCCAGATAGAGAGGAACATGACAACAGTTTCTTCTCGCCGATTAGCGTATTAAAAACCAATGAAGCAGACAGTGATGAAAAAGCGCTGCTATTAGCGACATTAATTAGTCAGCTCGCACCTGAGTATGAGCTGTTCATGCTTTATCCATCAACCAGTATCGGCAGTGTCTCTCCTGTATGGCTAACTATTGATAGTAAAAGTGGCGTAGAAGGCCAAAAAATCATGATCAATCAAAATCAATATACGGTGATATCAGGATCAAAAATAAAGTTAGATAAAATGCTTTCTTCAAACACAAAATTGATTAGTGAATCATTATATTGACCACATAATTACGTTTTACTGCCACATTTCCCTGGTAAATAGAATAAGATGTGAAAATCATATAATTCGATACTGCTCATTACTCAAATCCAGCACAACTATCGAATTGAAACGGTTTAATACCCATTTTCATATTTAAAAGGATACTAATAATGAAAAAAATTCTGACGGTTATCGCCCTCTCACTCACTTCTTTTGTCGCTTTAAGTCATAGCCTAACAGTAGGTGAAAATTTACCCCAAGTAACAATTACAGACAAAGGTTATGTTGATTTAGTGGAAGGTGATTTCGAATACCGCCAGTGGACTTCAGCTGAATTACAAAATAAAGTTATTTTAATTCAACACATAGCAGGGCGGACATCCGCAAAAGAACTCAATGACCCTATGATTGACGCTGTTATTGCCGCCGATTTTCCGTTTGAAAAATATAATACCGCGACATTAGTCAATTTAGATGAATCTATCTGGGGGACAGGCGCGATCGTGGCTAGTCAGGTGAAAAGTAACAAGGAAGAGTTTCCTGATGCTATTTTTGTACTCGATAGTGAAGGTGCTATGCGTAAAACCTGGGCATTAACCGAAAAAAGCTCAGCGATCATTTTATTAGACCAGGCAGGTAAGATCTTATATGTCAAAGATGGTGAAATGAACCCAACAGAAATCGATACCGTTATCGGAATTATCAACGCGAATATATAAACGTTACCATTGAGGGTTGGACGAGTCGACGCCGATTTATTATTACAACGCTCGTCCAAATAATTTATTTGTATAAACCATCATAAAAATATTTCTCACTATCCATCAATTTTAAACACCAAAACAATACTTTTATTGCCATATCAGGTATAAATAAAGCTTATATTCACTCCCTCTTAATACGCCGTTAGGTTTACTATGTCCGTTACTGATACTGATACCAATATAAATAAAATTGAATCGAATATTTTAAACAGTATTCAACAACTACGTCAAGTTGCCAAAGATAGAGGCATCGATGGCATGCTAACGGTAAATAAGCATACGACATTTGAACACAGGGCAATTCAGCGTGTTAATCAAGAGCAGATCAAACAGCAGAAAAACTTAGAAAGTATTGTCATGCGAGCCAATAATTTTTGTGATGACGTGACTAGTGAAAATATTGATCCCGATTGGCTCAGTGCTTTCATGTCGATGGCAAAAGATATTTCAGGCCCACATATGCAAACATTATGGGGTCATATTTTTGCATTGGAATTAAGCCATTCCGGTAGCTTCTCGGTTAAATCATTACGCACACTCAACCAAATGACCCAACGTGAAGCGCAAATGTTTCAAGCAGCTTGTAATTTAAGTTCTCAAATCGGTTACGACACTAACCGTAAGATTGTCCTGAACTGCCAAAATAACAATAAAAGTTTCTTATTGTTTAACAAGCCGCAATTTAAGTCGATTAATTTAGGTCGACACAAACTACCTTACAATAGCTTTTTAACCTTGTCGGAGTTGGGATTAATTCATCATAATGAATTAGAAATGGTGAATCTTCCTTTAGATAAAGACTTACCAATAAGCTACGGGGAAGAAAAGTTAACAATGAAAGTCAAAAACCGTTCATCACGCATGAAGTATTATCGCTTTACTAATATTGGTGATGAACTGGCTAAGCTCATCCCGCATGAGAATAACCCGGAATATTTTTCTGAGCTAACCAGCCATTTACATAATGCATTTAATTTTTAAGTTTATTTAGCTACAACAAAGAACGGATTTAGCACTGACTCTTGGTGGTTATACAATAACGGTGAACCATCAAGCTGTACTACTTTGGCTCCTGCAGCACAAGCAACCGCATGTCCAGCGCCGGTATCCCACCAACAAGTTGGGCCTAATCGTGGATAACAATGTGCACTCCCTTCGGCAATCAAACAAAACTTCAATGAACTACCAACCGGAATAATATCTGTTTCTTTATAACGAGCTAAATACAATGCCATTTCAGGACTGGCATGAGAACGGGAACCGACCACTTTAACGACGTCATCATTAGGAATGGGTAGTGCAGCTAACTTAACGGTTTCACCGCCATGCAATAAAAAAGCACCATCAGAATTAGTATAATAAAGCTTATCTAATACTGGTGCATAGACAACACCTAATATTGGTTGTTGGTTGTGGATCAAGGCGATATTAACGGTAAATTCACCATTACGTTTAATAAACTCTTTAGTGCCATCTAAGGGGTCAACAAGCCAAAATGTTTGCCATTGCTTTCTTTCGTCCCAAGGGATGCTTGCACCTTCTTCAGACAAAATGGGAATATCAGGGGTAATAGTACGTAAACTGGCAACAATGATGTCATTAGCTGCAATATCAGCTTCTGTCACTGGTGAGTTATCATCTTTGGTATCAACCTTAAAATCGCGCTGATAAATCGTTAATATCTCTTGTCCTGCTGCAACAGCGATATCATTAACTTGACTGACTAAATGATCGATTGAACTCTCTATTGAACTATCCATTTATTCGCTACGACTCCCTTACTTACAAACGATTTTTATGACAAAGTTACTTAATATTAATCTTAGAAAACGGTTACTTAATATGACCTTGCTGTGAAAGATAAGTCATGATCTGTTGAACTGAGCTTGAAACTGGGTTATTGCCATTATCTAGATACAATTCAGGTTTAGTTGGCGCTTCATAAACAGAATCAATACCGGTAAAATTCTTGATCTCACCTGCTCGCGCTTTCTTATAAAGCCCCTTAGGATCACGCTGCTCACAAATCGCAAGATCGGCATCAACATGTATTTCGATAAACTCACTGTCACCCAATAATGCACGAACGAGTTCACGCTCTTGACGGTGTGGAGAAATAAAGGCTGTTAATACAATAACACCCGCATCAACCATTAACTTTGCCACTTCTCCCACTCTGCGAATATTTTCTTTACGATCATCATCGCTAAAGCCCAGATCACCACATAAACCAAAACGCACATTATCGCCGTCTAACAAATAGGTATGATAACCCGCTTTGTGTAATTCATTCTCTAATGCACCCGCCACTGTCGATTTACCCGAGCCACTTAAGCCAGTAAACCATAACACGCAAGGTTGCTGTTGTTTGTTCGCAGCTCTTGCGGCTTTATCTACAGTATGCTTATGCCACACGATATTTTCAGTTGCTGTTGTATCAGCATTGCTTTCATTGATAATTGTTGTCATTACATGCTCACAGATAAAATGGGAATACATATGGGATCATTACTAATACCACAGAGGAATAAGCAATCGATGTCGGGACACCGAGTTTAAGGTAGTCTGATAGCGCGTAATTTCCTGCACTATAAACCATTAGATTGGTTTGATAACCGTAAGGCGAAATAAAGCTGGCACTGGCGCCAAAGATAACGGCCATAATGAAAGGTAATTCACTCACCCCATAACTTTGGGCCAAACTAAATGCAATAGGGAATGCCAAGGCGGCTGCGGCATTATTGGTGATTAATTCACTTAATAATAATGTCGCAAAATAAGTCGCAATAAATGCGGCTAATACCCCCCAACCATTAAAAGCCTGTATTAAAGAGTCCGCTAATAAATCTGAAACACCACTGGTTTGTAGCATATTAGATAACGCGAGTGCACTGCCAACCACAATCCAAAGATCAATGGGTAAACGTCTGCGGATCTCTTGCAGGGATAAAGTACCGCTCATGCACAGCAGCAATACGAATATAACTAAACCTTTTAATAACGGTAATGTGCCCGTTAGTGCCAACGCAATCGTGCCAACAAATCCCGCTAATACGCCAATACTACGTTTATCACTTAACCGTGTGGCAACATCTAAACCACTGATCACGACAAAATCACGACTCAGATCTTTACTGTTTTTAAACTCGGCACCGGGGGCTAATAATAAGGTATCACCTGCACGTAATCGCACATTCCCTAAGCCTCCGCGTAACGGACTATGCCCTCGGCGGATAGCTACTACCACAGAATCAAAATGCTCTCTAAATTTACTTTCTTTTAAGGTTAAGCCGTTTAATTTGGAGGAATGACTGACGATCACTTCAACGAGATGCTGGCCATTAAGTTCACCTTGGCCAAACAGTTTCAATCCTTTAATATCTTGCAGTACACCGACCGAGTCAACATCGCCACAGAAGAGCAGTTGATCATTCGCTTGCAATACTTCGTCTGGACAGACGGGACAAATAACATCGCCCTCTCGCTGTATTTCGGCAAGATATAATTGTTTTAACGCACGTAAATTATTTTCAGCAATGGTTCTGCCAACCAAGTCTGAATTAGGTTTTACATGTGCTTCTAAAAAATAGACTAATTCTTCACTCTCATCTTGGGTATGATCGGGTAATCGATGGCTCATGGTAATAAGTACGATCATGCCAGCAACAAAACCAGCTAAACCGACAATAGAAAATTCAAAAAAACCTAATGAGGGAAGCCCAGCATCAACCACAAAACTATTCACAATCAGATTGGTCGATGTGCCAATTAGCGTCAGCGTGCCACCAAAGATCGCAGCATAAGAAAGTGGAATAAGTAATTTAGTGGGCGCATGGGTATTGTTACGTTTCACTGCACCAATGAGTGATGCAACAACAGCGGTATTATTGGTAAAAGAAGAGAGTAACGCGGTAGAAATACCGAGTTTAGCAACCACCACAGTAAAACGTCCCGTGGATAACTGCCGCCCTATCCAGCTAATTAGACGCGTTTTTTCAATGGTAATCGAAATAAGCAATAATAAAATTAATGTGATAAGAGAAGGATTGGTAAATCCAGCCATGACTTGTGGCATTTCAATAACGCCAGACAAGTAAGCTAAAATAACCATCCCACCAAATAAACTCGATGGTCGAAACTTACCTGAGATAAGCAAACCAATGAAGATCACGAGTGAGACTAAAATGCTTCCCTGTATCACATTCATAACAACATCCTACAGCTTGCTAATATCGATAGCTTGCCATTGCGGGAAGTGCTTACGCACTAATGCATTCAACTCAACTTCAAAGTCACTAAACTCATGCGAGTTAGTACTCACTGTTGCATCGAGTACTTGCTCTATCATACCGGCACCAACAGTTACATTGGTTAAACGGTCAATAACAATAAAGCTACCGGTGTCAGACACATCTTTATAAATATCAGCAGGTACCAATTCAGTCAGCGTTAACTCACATAAACCGATTTCATTGAGTGCTAATGTGCTTGCCGCAGACTCAGCCATGGTATTCACATCGATCTTATGATGGATAAAATTAAACTGACCCGTGGTTTTTTTACTCGCCAGTTTAATGTCATATTGACGGCCGGTTTGTAATGCTTGATCTGACATCCATACCACATTCGCCAATAACGAATCTGATAATTTAGGTTGATCAATAACAGCAACAAGAATATCACCACGACTCACATCAATTTCGTCAGTAAGCGTTAAGGTAATCGCTTGATCTTGATGTGCAGAAGCGAGATCACCATCAAAGGTAACAATCGATTTTACCGTACTTGATTTACCCGATGGTAAAACAACCACTTCATCACCGACACTGATTTGGCCAGCAGAGATCGTACCGGCAAAACCACGGAAGTCGAGATTAGGACGATTCACATATTGCACAGGTAAACGGAATGGTTTATCAAGTGTTTCATCGGATGTATCTGCCGCTTCTAAACATTCTAATAATGTACGACCTTTAAACCAAGGTGTGTGCGTAGAACGATCAACAACGTTATCCCCTAATAATGCCGATAACGGGGTAAATTCGATGGTGATGTCATTTAACTTTTCGCTAAACCCTAAGTATTCCTCTTTGATCTCTTCAAAACGCTGCTCAGAGAAATCAACCAGGTCCATTTTATTCACCGCTACAACAAAATGTTTAATACCCAGTAATGACGCGATATACGAGTGACGTTTAGTTTGTGTTAACACCCCTTTACGCGCATCAATTAAGATCACCGCAAGATCACACGTTGAAGCACCGGTTGCCATATTACGGGTGTATTCTTCATGTCCCGGTGTATCAGCAATAATAAACTTACGTGTAGAGGTCGAGAAATAACGGTATGCCACATCAATGGTAATCCCCTGTTCACGCTCTGCAGCAAGACCATCAACTAATAAGGCTAAATCGATCGCTTCACCTGTAGTACCTGACTTTTGGCTATCAACATGCAATGCTGCTAATTGATCTTCATAGATCTGGTGTGAATCATGTAATAAACGACCGATCAGACTACTTTTACCATCATCAACACTACCACAGGTTAAAAATCGCAATAAGCTCTTATGTTGCTGTTGTTGTAAGTAGGTTTCGATATCTGTTTGTGCTAATTCATTTGCTATTTGAGTGTTCATTTGCCCTGCTCCTACCTAGAAATAACCTTGACGTTTCTTCTGTTCCATTGAAGAAGAAGAATCATGGTCAATCATACGTCCTTGTCGTTCACTGCTCGTCGCCAGTAACATCTCTTCAATAATTTCAGGCAATGTTGTCGCTTCAGACTCCACAGCACCTGTTAATGGGTAACAGCCGAGGGTTCTAAAACGCACCATTTTTTCTTCTATTTTCTCGCCTTCTTTTAACTTCATACGATCATCATCAACCATGATCAGCGCACCGTCACGCTCTACAACAGGACGTTTAGCTGCAAGGTAAAGTGGCACAATTTCAATTTGTTCTTGGTAGATATATTGCCAAATATCCAGTTCAGTCCAGTTTGATAATGGGAACACACGAATGCTTTCACCTTTATTAACTTGGCCGTTATAAGTACGCCATAATTCAGGTCGTTGGTTTTTTGGATCCCAGCGATGATGCTTATCACGGAATGAATACACACGCTCTTTGGCACGCGATTTTTCTTCATCACGTCGTGCGCCACCAAATGCCGCATCAAAACCGTATTTGTCTAACGCTTGCTTCAGACCTTGGGTTTTCATAATATCGGTATGTTTCGAACTGCCGTGATCAAACGGGCTACAGCCCATCGCGATCCCTTCAGGGTTTTGGTGTACTAACAGATCAAAACCGTATTTATCAACGGCCTTATCACGAAACTCAATCATTTCGCGAAACTTCCAGTTAGTATCAACATGTAATAATGGAAACGGGATCTTACCTGGGTAAAAAGCCTTACGAGCCAGGTGTAGCATCACTGACGAGTCTTTACCGATTGAATACATCATTACCGGATTATCAAACTCTGCCGCAACTTCCCTGATTATGTGGATACTTTCAGCTTCCAGCTGTTTAAGGTGGGTCAACCTCTGTTGATTCATCTTCTACTCCATCAGACCAAATTGGATAATTTCATATTGTATGGATCAATATAGCCCCTTTACTTATAACCGCCAAAGAACATAAACTGATTCTTAATAACTTTTAGGAATATAGAGAAATAACAGAACGATTATAGAAAGCTAAAGATAATTATTGAATGGAATAAATGTAATGCTAAAACAGCAGGTTATATTGTTCACTGTCATTATCACCCGCAAGGCCGACATATAAACCGATTAAACGAATACCACGTTGTTCTTGCTTTGTCATCGCTTGTACATATAAGTCAGTAAAGAGGTGCTCGTCGAGAGTGGTAATGCTTTGCTCTGCACTGGTAAGGGTAAAATCATTAAATTTGAGCTTTACACCTTGCTTGGTGATCCGCATATCAGGGGAAGCTTTTTGCAGACGTTGCAGCAAGGTTTGGTATAAGTTAGGAAATAACGCCATGCATTGCTCTAACGTAACAATGTCTTCAGGTAAGGTTATTTCAACACCCACGGATTTACGGTGACGTTCATTGCAAACTGGGCGATTATCAATACCCTGACAGCGCTCCAATAAACTGTGCCCGAGCTTGCCAAAACTCTCAATAATATCTTCAGCAGGGAATTTAAGCACATCAGCACAAGTATACAAACCGACACGATTGAGCTTTTGCCAAGTCACTTTCCCCACCCCTGGGATCTTATTAAGTGGTAAATCAGCAACAAAGGCTTTTACTTGCGATGGCGTGATCACAAACAAACCATTAGGCTTATTAATGTCGGATGCTACCTTAGCTAAAAACTTGACTGGAGCAACACCCGCAGACGCAGTGAGTGCCAACTCAGATTCAATGCATTTACGAATATCTTCGGCAATTAACGTGGCGCTACCAGAAAATAATTCACAATCAGTGACATCTAAATAAGCTTCATCTAACGATAGCGGTTCGATCAAATCGGTATAACGAGAAAATATTTCATGGATCTGGGCCGAGACGTCTTTATATACCTGCATACGTGACGGGACTAATGTTAAATCCGGGCAGAGTTGCATTGCTTTGTAAGAAGACATGGCAGAACGTACCCCATATTGACGGGCTATATAGTTACACGTCGCTATCACACCGCGGCGATCACTCATGCCTCCAATGGCAATAGGAATATTTTTATAAGCGGGATTATCACGTACTTCGACATTTGCGAAGTAAGCGTCCATATCGATATGAATAATTTTTTTCATAAGCTTAACGAGTCATCACCAACTAAGTAGCACTGTATAAAAGACCAGTTAATTATAAGTAAAAATAAAGCCGAGGACAAATCATAAATAGTAATGAGGAAAAATTAAAGTGGCTTGATAGGCTGTTATAAGAATGGGATAGAGTAAAATTAATAACAAACAAGGTGCAGATGCACCTTGTTATCTTTAGCTAATAGAAACTGTAAAAGCTAATTAAAATACATAACCTATACTAACCATGTACACTAATGGATCGATGTCTGTTTTGATTTTATAGCTATCAGCACCAACATCAAATGTTACATCAGTACTAATATCTGCATACATTACCGATGCATTCACCAACCACTTATCATTGATCATATAATCAATACCAAGCTGCGCCGCTAAACCAACCGAATTACTCATATCTAAGTTACTTAAGCCCGCACCAGTACCTGTTTCATTAAACTTAGTATCATAAAAAATAGTAAAGTTAATACCAGCACCGACATAAGGACGTAATTTAGAGTCCGCATTACCAAAATAATACTGTGCCAATAGCGTTGGTGGTAGCTGATGTACCTCAGCAATCACACCAGTCGCTTCAAGCGCTACTTCATGGGTGAATGGCGTTGCTGCAACTAGCTCAATACCAATATTGTCGGTTGCCATATAGGTAAAATTCAGACCAAGTTGAGTATTATCACTCACTTGGAATTCACCTAAACCTAATACATCATCACTAGACTCATTTGGCGCAACCATAAGGGCACCCGCACGAACAATAATATCCCCTTGTTGATGAGCGAAGGCAGGGGCTGCAAGCGTTGCAGATAATAAAGACGCGGTGATTAATCCTGATAAGGTTTTCTTGTTCATGTAGTGCTCCATCAATACGGGTATGTTTTTCATTTCAAATACAGTTTGATTACACCTGATGTTCTTTTGCATCATTTGGTAACAAACGGTTAACTTACGCGTACTTTGCCACAGAAATAAAATATCAGATTGATCCATATCAAAGACAACAAAAATACTCACTAATGAGTACGTCATTTATATTAAACCAGAGGATTGATGTACTAAGGGATGATAAATAAGCAGGTAGAGAGTGCACGTTTAAAGGTAGGTAGGAAAGAATGTGCAGAAAACAAAGCTATAAAGTGCACGCTGCACTTTATAGCTAAATAGTAGGCATAAACGAGAGGATACAATTTCGTTTAACATCTTTTGTTTAGTTTATTTCCCATTATGTATTAATAGACACTAGAGACCAATTCTACGGTGTCACATTGGAGCAGCTCTGACTCGTTTGCCCAACATCACAAAGTTGATAAGAGTTATAACTACTTCCATCGTTATCCTTATAAGCCCCATCGTTTTGAGTTTCAGTTAAAAGGCTATAATTATCTTGGTCTCTATCTTTACGATAAATATTTACCATCTCTGTTATTGCACCTGTCCAGTTCAACGATACGAATTTTTTATTACGGCCGCCCTTTTCAGTGGCAGTCAATGTTATATCGCTGGTTGGTAATGGAGGAGTCTCACCATTTGTATCCGGGGAATAATTCGCCGTGAGCTTGACAGAGGGGAAGCTACTGTAAGCATAAACAGCAATATATAGTGAACTCTCTATTGTCGGGATGTTTGAGCTCGTCATTAAACAGCTTTCATCACTACTTGGTGTATACGAGCCACAATCAAATACCCCATCAGGGATTGATGGGTCAACCAAGGGGGATCTGCCAAAATTAATATACAGGTCGGCATCACCAGGATTGGTTTTTTTACCTTTTGCAGTATTGCGCAGCACTACATCTAGATCTGTCGCTTCAGCGCCTACCTCAAGTACCCAACAACGCCATTCGCCAGCAACGCCACTGAAATTGTCCGTCGAGGATCCATTAACTAAAGATGACGTGGCAGTATTGCTATTATCACACACAGGGCCTGGGGGTGGTTTTGGTATGCCGACTTGTTGGAATGCTGCTGTGATATCAGCTTGGTCGTAGCCCAGACCACTGGCGGCTGCCAACAAACCATCATATGCCTTATCAAAGCCATCACTTGGACTCCAGTAATCTCGGTTCGCTGTCGCAAACAGTATAAATGCTTCCTTTACATCCCAACCTTCTGTATGCACCAACAGATAAAATGCGCGGTTGTATACCCCACTGGAGTAATGCACATTCATGCCATTGTAATAATCAGCGGCATGGCCGATTGATGAACCGTCCAATGTTGGATCTTGCATATAACGCAGTGCACCATCGGGATCCTTAATAATATCAGCGCCGACTTTAAAGTCTGCAGAGCCCTTCATATAAAACTCAGCAGCTTCACCGGCAATGTCAGAAAATGACTCATTGATACCACCAGACTGTCCGGAATAAATCAGTCCAGAATGTTGTTCGGTAAAACCATGACTGACCTCATGCGCCATGACATCTAAACTGACCAATGGGTAGAAGGTTGTTAATCCGTCACCAAATGTCATCGAAGAACCATTCCAGAAAGCATTTTCATAGTTGGTACTGTAATGAACGCGCAGCATCAGCGGTATCGTTAACGGAGATTCATTTAGCCACTCGTTATACATATCAAACACTACGCCACCAAAATAATGAGCATCATTGAGCGGGCTGAAAGCACCATTAATAAATTTATGCTCATTTATATAAACGCTATTCTCATTACAGGTAAATGAAAAAGCCGTTGAACCGGACTCGCTATGATTAAGATCAACGGTTTTAACATTTGGCGTGTTCATCGTACAGCTACTCGCAGCCATATCGATATCTACGTCGAGCATCTCGAATTCGTCCCCGAAGCTGTAGAGGCCAGTTTTAGCGTTACCACCTGGTCCAGTTGCCATTTGAACATGGGTTAAGCCTTCATATTCGAATAATACCGAACCGTCATGCGCATCAACCAGAAAAGTCGGGCGTGTCGGCTGGCCTCCATCACGACTATCAGCAAAAAAGCTCACAGCATAACTTAACTTAGGCTTACCCGCTGCGAGGAATATCACCAGCTCCGACGATTCATTACGGAATATAAGCGGGCTATTATTGCTTGGTCTGTTTTTAACTCGAGCTTGCATGGTATTGAGCGCGCTATTGGCACTGATATGCGGCATGGTATCAAGCTGTGAGTCGGCAAGGTTATGGATAAGGCGCCCGTTAACATATATGGCTCTGCCTGATCGATCCCGATTAATGATGATCTCTTCACCCCATATCGGTACCCCACGATACGCTTGACGATAACGCGTATGGCTGAATCCACGTTTATCAACGCGCTGCTTTGACTTGATTAGTGTGTCGTGTGGCGAGAGATTAAAGGCTTCATGGAGAGTCGCGCTGTCATTAATTATCTGCAACACCTGAGGTGACTTATTTAATGATCTAGTTAATGATGTACTGTTTGCAGCCAGAGCAGAACCACTCGATAAACTAAAAACAATGACGACAAAACTAAACAATAGATGTAAATTCACAACCACTCCCTACCAAGTCGGTTAAGACATGTGAGAGTAAAGTATAGAATAATTCGGTGGTTCTTCCAGTCCGGTTGGGTGTTGCTGAATTGCCAAGATCTCATAGCTATCGTTAAATAAGACATCGTAAACATGCTTGAAAAAATCTACTTCGATATAAGAACGGAGGAATAAATTAGTTGTCTTCGAGGGAGGTGGATCAGGAAAGATAAAGAAGAACAAGCTATAAAGTGCGTGCTGCACTTTATAGCTAGGTGCTTGGCATAAACTAGATGATACGGTGTTCGTTTAACATCTTTTGTTTAGCTTCTTCTTTTGCCATTTTAACTTTACGCTTATCACATGGATCGGGGCAATCACACGCCTTGTCCATGCCTAAGTTACTAATACCACCACAGCTACCTGTGATCGATTTCTTTTGCACGATATAGCCAATCGACATACCCGCAATAACGAGCGCAAAAATAACAAATGTTGCAGCAAAATAAGCCATATTAGCCTCTATTGTAAATAAGGTTCGAACTGTTTGGTATACACTTCATTATACCCTGAATCTGACTTCGAGATCATCAATACAGCTAACTCTTGCTGTTTGGCAAACTCAAGACCGTCTTTCTCACCCATCACCATTAACGCCGTAGCGAGTGCATCAGCAGTCATCGATGAAGTATGGATAACAGTCACAGAAACAAGCTTATGTTTAATCGGTTTACCGCTTACAGGATCAATGGTATGCGCAAAACGCTCACCATTAAGCTCGTAGTAATTGCGATAATCACCTGATGTTGCAATTGCATTGTTACCAACAGCAATTACTTCTTGCACACTTTGATCGCTTGCGGTCGGTTTCTCAATCGCAACTTGCCAATCAATACCGCGTGCATTCACACCATTAATACGCAGTTCACCGCCGACTTCAACCAGGTAATTGACAATCCCTAGTGAAGTAAAATATTCAGCGATAACATCTACGCCATAACCTTTAGCAATCGAAGACAAGTCAACGTATAAACCGTCAATGTCTTTGCTTAACGTGGTTTCTGTCGCCGCTAAATGCTGAATACCAATACGTTGCTTAACAATATCTAACTGTTGCTGTGACGGTATTTTTTCCGGTTTATTATCTGGACCAAATCCCCAAAGATTAACCAAAGGACCAACAGTAACATCCAGTGCACCATTCGTCAGTTTATTCAAACGAAGAGCCTCTAGCACGACTTTTGCAGTATCACGAGATACTTCAAAATCAGTAACCGCCACGCTTTGGTTAAAGCGCGATAACTCTGAATTAGGACGATAAGTCGACATCTGATCGTTGACTAATTCTAAACGTCTATCAATCTCAATTTGGATATCTTGCTTATCTTGTTCAGACAGTGGGAAACCCACTATTTTCATGTGATAAGTTGTACCCATAGTAGGACCAGAGAAAAGTACTTCTTCGGTACTTTTTTGCTCACTACAACCAAGAATAAAAATGGCTAGCCCCATCAGAGCTAGCCATCGATACATCGATTTTAATTGAATCAAAAAAGATTAACCAAAGTCATCTAGTAAGATGTTTTCATCTTCAACACCAAGATCTTTCAGCATGCCGATAACAGCAGCATTCATCATTGGAGGGCCACACATGTAGTACTCACAATCTTCTGGTGCTTCATGATCTGCAAGGTAATTTTCAAGGATCACGTTATGGATGAAGCCAGTGTAACCTTCCCAGTTATCTTCCGGTTGTGGATCACTTAATGCAACATGCCATTCAAAGTTTTCGTTTTCTTTAGCAAGCATATCGAAATCTTCTACATAGAACATTTCACGCTTAGAACGAGCACCATACCAGAATGAAACTTTACGATCTGTATTCAGACGGTTAAGTTGATCAAAGATGTGTGAACGCATAGGCGCCATACCAGCACCACCACCAACAAATACCATTTCATTGTCAGTTTCTCTCGCGAAGAACTCACCAAATGGACCTGAAATCGTTACTTTATCGCCAGCCTTTAAGCTAAAGATGTACGAAGACATCTTACCGGCAGGTAAAGAAAGATTACGCGGCGGTGGCGTAGCAATACGCACGTTAAGCATGATGATACCCGCTTCTTCTGGGCAGTTAGCCATAGAATAAGCACGGATCGTTTCTTCATCAACTTTAGACTCGATGTCAAAGAAGCCAAAGTGCTTCCAGTCACCACGATATTCTTCAGGAATATCATAATCTGAATATTTAACATGGTGAGCAGGCGCTTCAATTTGGATGTAACCACCGGCGCGGAAAGGAACCACTTCGCCGTTTGGAATAGCCATTTTAAGCTCTTTAATGAACGTTGCTTTGTTATCGTTAGAGATAACTTCACATTCCCATTTCTTCACACCAAAGATTTCTTCTGGTAGCTCGATGTCCATGTCAACTTTTACGCTAACTTGACATGCCAAACGCTCGCCTTCACGTGCTTCACCTTTAGAGATGTGATCAAGTTCAGTTGGTAGAATATCACCACCACCCGATTTAACTGTCACACGACACTGGCCACATGTGCCACCGCCACCACAAGCTGAAGAAACGAAAATACCGCTCGCAGATAGTGAACCAAGAAGTTTACCGCCTGCACCAGTAACCACAGATTTCTCAGGGTCACCGTTAATACTAATTGTAATATCACCTTCACTTACCAGTTTAGACTTAGCAAACAGAATTACTGTTACTAGTGCCAAAACGATAACCGTGAACATGACTACGCCGAGAATGATTTCCATCGACTTATCCTTTGCTCTTGAAACATGCTGACCGAAGCCAGCTGTTTGTTATAACTGAATACCAGAAAATGACATGAAACCTAGCGCCATAAGACCTGCCGTAATAAAGGTAATACCTAAACCACGTAGTCCATCTGGCACATCTGAATATTTCATTTTCTCACGAAGACCAGCCATCGCAACGATAGCTAACATCCAACCTAGACCACTACCAAAACCATAAACAACTGATTCTGTGAAGTTATAGTCACGCTGTACCATGAAAGATACACCACCGAAGATTGCACAGTTTACTGTGATCAACGGTAGGAAAATACCCAGTGCGTTATAGAGAGCTGGTAAGTATTTATCTAACACCATCTCTAAGATTTGTACTAGTGCAGCAATTACACCAATGAACGTGATGAACCCTAGGAAGCTTAAATCTGCTTCTGGGAAACCAGCCCATGCAAGTGCACCTGGTGCAAGTACGCCACTATAGATAACTTGGTTAACAGGGATTGAAATGGTAAGTACAGCTGTTACTGCAACACCAAGACCAATCGCTGTTGTCACTTTCTTAGATACCGCAAGGAATGTACACATACCTAAGAAGAATGATAATGCTAAGTTTTCAATGAAAATAGCACGTACGAACAAACTAATATAATGTTCCATCGTTTACCCCTTTGGCTCAACTTGTTCTGGTTTCCACGTACGTAGAGCCCAAATCAATAAACCAATGATGAAGAATGCACTTGGCGGAAGTAGTAATAGGCCATTTGATTGGTACCAACCACCGTTTTGGATTAGTGGTAAGATTTCAATACCAAACCAAGTACCTGAACCAAAGATTTCACGCACTGTCGCAACAGCAAGTAAGATAGCACCGTAACCTAAACCGTTACCGATACCGTCTAAGAAACTTGGGATAGGTTTATTCTTCATTGCATATGCTTCAGCACGACCCATTACGATACAGTTTGTAATGATCAGACCAACGAATACCGAAAGCTCTTTTGATAACTGGAACGCTACCGCTTTAAGTACTTGGTCAACAACGATTACAAGTGATGCAATGATCGCCATTTGCACAATAATACGCACACTGTTCGGGATCATGTTACGTACTAATGAGATAAAGAAACTTGAAAAGGCAGTTACTACCATTACAGCGATTGTCATTACAAACGCTGTTTCCATTTTAGTTGTTACAGCCAGAGCAGAACAAACACCTAAGATTTGTAATGCAATAGGGTTGTTAGTAACTATGGGTGAAGTAACTACTTCTCTTAAGTCAGACTTAGCCATTGTTTAAGCCTCCGTTTTGCAATTTCTTCAAGAAAGGACCAAAACCGTTTTCACCAATCCAGAACTGGAATGTATTTTCAACACCTTGGCTAGTTAGCGTCGCGCCAGATAGACCATCAATACCTGAAGGAGTCTTATCTTGACCACCACCTTTCACGACACGGATTGCAACATCACCATTCGCATCGAATAGTTGTTTGCCTTCCCATTTAGCTGTCCACAGTGGGTTTAACACTTCACCACCTAGACCCGGCGTTTCACCTTGGTCATAGTACTGAATGCGTATCACTGTTTTGCCATCTTTGTCGATTGCAACGAATGCATACATCGTTGACCATAGGCCACGACCGTATACAGGCAGAACGTAAGATTCAACATTACCTTGTGCATCTTTTACAAGATAAACATCAGCAATATTTGAACGACGTTTGATACCAGCAACATCTTTACCAGTTAGGTCGGTACTTTTCGTTAGATCTTTTACGTTTTTAAGTTGATCAAATGTCGCTGCATTCTCGTCAACATACTCACCCGTACTTAAATCAACAAATTTCGCTTCAACAAACTTAGCGTAAATTTCGCCAACGTTCGCATTTTCTTCTAACTTGCCAGCAACAGAAAGTAGGTTCGTTTGCTTATCTAATGCTTTGTTAGCATTTTGAGCATCACGTAAGCCTACAGCTGCGCCAGATACGATGATTGAACATACTAAACACAGCGCCGCAACGACTGTGATAGTTTTCAGTGGAGTTTCTTTACTAGCCATTGCGTGCAAGTCTCCGTTTAATGTTAGCTTGAACAACAAAGTGATCAAATAGAGGTGCGAATAAGTTAGCGAATAAGATTGCTAGCATCATACCTTCTGGGAATGCAGGGTTAACTACACGAACAAGTACAACCATTAGGCCGATAAGCAGACCGTATGCCCATTTACCGTTTTCAGTAAATGAAGCTGATACAGGATCAGTCGCCATAAACATCATACCAAACGCAAAGCCACCGATAACTAAATGCCAGTAGAATGGTACTTCAAACATAGGATTAGTATCAGAACCGATCATATTGAATAGTAAGCTTGTTGCTACCATACCAATAAATACACCAGCAACGATTCTCCAAGATGCAATACCTGCGAAAAGTAAGACGCTACCCGATAATAGGATAATTAACGCCGATACTTCACCAGTAGAACCTTGCATATTACCAATGAACGCATCAGCCCAAGTCAATGAACTAGTTAGGCCTTCAAGGCCGCCAGCAGCCGCAGAGCTTAGTGCTGTAGCGCCAGAGAAACCGTCAACCGCAGTCCAAACAGCATCACCTGAAATATCAGATGGGTAAGCGAAGAATAAGAACGCACGACCTGCTAATGCAGGGTTTAAGAAGTTCTTACCTGTACCACCGAATACTTCTTTGGCGATTACAACACCGAAAGTAATACCGACAGCCGCTTGCCATAATGGAATGTTAGCAGGCAGGATAAGTGCAAATAAGATAGATGTTACGAAGAAACCTTCATTCACTTCATGCTTACGCACGGCAGCAAATAATACTTCCCAGAAACCACCAACCACAAACACTGTCGCGTAGATAGGTAGGAAGTAAACCGCACCGTATAGCATACTTGCTATGACACCGGCGCCCTCACCAATCGTAACACCAAACATATTTAGTAGTGCAACATGCCAGTCGTCAAATGCCTGACCAGCACCTGATGCGATAGCCGTATTTGCTTGAGCTCCAATGTTGTACATACCCCAGAAAACCATAGGGAGTGCGCACATCCATACTAAGATCATGATACGTTTTAAATCAATATTATCACGTACGTGTGTTTTACCTTTTGTTACAAAGCCAGGTGTAAATAAGCCAGTTGCAATTGCTTCATACAGGGCAAACCATTTTTCATGTTTACCGCCTGGTTCGAAGTGATGTTCCATCCCTTCGATATAATTCTTAAGACCCATGCTTAACCTTCCTTCTCAATTGTCGTTAGACAATTACGTAGAATTGGACCAAAGTCGTACTTACCTGGGCAAGTAAAAGTACATAACGCTAAATCTTCTTCGTCTAATTCAAGACAACCTAACGTAATCGCTTCGTCTGTATCACCCGTTACTAATGAACGTAGTAACATAGTCGGTAAGATATCTAATGGCATAACGCGCTCATAGTTACCAATTGGCATCATTGCACGATCACTACCACCAGTGGTTGTAGTAAAGTTGAATTGACGTGCACGGTTGAATGCAGAAGTAAATACGTTAGCGATAGAGAATTTGTCGCTACCAGGTTTAATGTAACCAAGGAACTCTTTCTCACGACCTTCAGTTATTACACTGATTTGGTTGTGATAACGACCAAGATAAGCATGTACACCGTCAGATTTAACACCGTTTAATACAGAACCTGAAATAATGCGATTTTCACCAGCATTAAGTTCACTTGCAGTTAATTCTGTGATTGATGCGCCTAGACGAGTGCTAATTAAACGTGGATTTTTCACCGCAGGGCCTGCGAGTGAAATAACACGGTCAGTATGTAGTTCACCAGTAGTGAATAACTTACCGAAAGCGATGACATCTTGATAACCAATAGACCAAACAGTACGGTTCGTACCAGCTGATTCTAATAAATGGATATGTGTACCAGCAAGACCAGCAGGATGAGGGCCAGCAAATGCTTGCTCTTCAACATTTGATGCCGTTGATTTAGGTAATGTACCTTCCGCTTTACAAACGTAAACTTTACCGCTTGTTAAAAGTGAAATAACATTTAAACCATCAACAAATGCATCGCTGTTTTGATTGATAATTAATGCAGCATCTGCAGCTAATGGATTGGTATCCATTGCCGTAACAAAGATTGCTGATGCATTACTGTCAATTGCAGGAACACGGCTAAATGGACGAGTGCGTAATGCAGTCCATAAACCTGAGTCTACAAGATTGTTAACCACTACATCGCGGTCAAGATTAGCAATTTCAGTTGAGTTGAACTGAGCGAATTTCTCACTCTCGTTACCGTCTACGTCAATCACTACCGATTGTAAGACCCGCTTAGCGCCACGGTTAACTTCAGCAATTGTTCCTGCAGCGAAGGCAGTATATTTTACGCCCGGCGTCTTTTTGTCTTCAAAAAGAACCTGACCTTTCTTAACACGATCACCAACTTTAATTTTCATCGTTGGACGCATTCCAATATACTCTTCACCTAGAACAGCAACTCGTTTGATAGCAGGGCCATCATGAATCACTTGCTCAGGTTTACCTGCGATAGGTAGATCCAGTCCTTTTTTTATCGTAATCATACTCACATGCACTACTTTTTTTAGGAAGATAAAGAACACTTTTGCTAACAAAAACCACACACGAAGATACCTAAAAATGAGTATTCACAAGGTGGTGTGTTTTTATTAACAAAAAATTTGGGGTTATTCTAGCACTAATTTAAGACGATTGCTCGCACTTCATCAAGTAACAGACGCTAATAAGACAAACTTTTTTAGCTGTCTAAAAGTGAAAATATAACATAATAAAAACAGTTACTTAAGAAGTTAAAAAGATGCTAATAATAAACGTTTAAGCAAAACCAGTTATTTTGTTGCACTGATTATAGCCATAGATTAGGATATCTCGATTAATTAAAATAAAAACGTGAAAAATTAACATAAACTCACAATTAGCAACATTTAATTAATCAATTTTATAAATTAACAGTTAATTAACCTAAGCAATCTGGTGATTCTGGTATTTTTTGATCTTGATCATTTTTCTTAGCCCATTGTTCCGGCGTATAGGCATGAATTGATAGCGCATGGATACCCGCTTCAAATTGAGCCACCAGCGCAGTATTAACCATCCGATGACGCGCAATCAACATTTTCCCTTCGAATTCCGTCGCTACGATCACGACCGAAAAATGAATTTCGGTGCCCGGTGGTACATTGTGTTTATGACTATCACAAACCACATCTAAATGCTGAATATCAAAGCTCGCCAACAACTGCTGTTTAATATCGTTACCTAATGACATTTAAAAACCTCTTCTTTATATATTTAGTAAAATAACAGTGTAAAATGCACGATCAACCTTAACTGGAACATACTATGAACACTGAACTATCTCTTGAAAGTACCGAATTATCTTTGTACCGCTACCCTAAACGTAGCGTTGAACAACTGCAAGCATGGGACTCTGCCGATGAATATATTATTAATACCGTTGCAGATTTAACGCTTGCTAAACAATCTTCAGTACTTATCTTTAATGATAGTTTTGGTGCACTTACGTGTGCTTATAATCAGCATAACGTCACCACAGTGAGTGACTCATGGATCAGCCACGCGGCAATCGCGCAAAATCTAGATGAAAATGAGTTAAGCACAGAACAAGTAAAAGTCCAAGACTGTCTTGCTGCATTACCAGAAAATGTTGATTTAGTATTAATCAAGATCCCACGCACCTTGTCTCTATTAGAACACCAACTTGCCATGCTGAGCCACGTTGTTACACCAAACACAACGATTATTGCGGGTGCAAAAGCCAAAGATATTCATAATTCTACCTTAGCGTTATTTGAAAAATACCTCGGCGAGACGAAAACATCATTAGCGAAGAAAAAATCGCGTTTGATCTTCGCCACGATCACAGAAACGAAAGCATTAGAGATCCCAGCACCAGTGACTTGGGATGTGGCAAAAACAAATATCTCGTTATCTAATCATGCCAATGTATTTTCACGTAACAATTTAGATATTGGCGGCAACTTCTTTATGCAGTATTTACCAAAAGGTGAATACCAGCATATTATCGACCTAGGTTGTGGTAATGGTGTTATCGGTATTACCGCTGCCCGCTTAAACCCACAAGCTAAAATCACTTTTGTTGATGAATCATTCATGGCAATTGCATCAGCGAAAGAAAATGCAGCGGCCAATATTGCCAGCCACGAACAGGATGTTGAATTCTTAGTAAATAACTGTCTTTACGATTACGAACCACACAGTGTGGACTTGGTGTTATGTAATCCTCCATTCCACCAAGAAAAAGCCATTACGGACCATATTGCATGGCAAATGTTTAAAGATGCCCACCGTGCATTAGCTTGGGGCGGTGCACTTTACATTGTTGGTAACCGTCATCTTGATTATCATATTAAACTTGACCGTTTATTTGATAATCATGAAGTAATTGCATCAAATGCCAAGTTTGTGATCATTAAGGCGCAAAAATAACATGCTAAAAAAACTACTATTAACTGCCGGTTTAGTATTATTAACAGCCTGCGCCAGTGCACCTAAGCAAGTTAATATTACGGCTGAGTTAGCACCACTGACAACGCAATATAGCGGCACTCAGGTTAACCTAACGAGCAAAGATATTCGTGATGCCAATTACTTAATTGCGGTCCACAAAGTCGGAGATCCCGCGCAGCTACTGAATAACCAACGCTCACTGATTAACCTTACTACCGCTAAGCTACAACAAGGCTGGGAACAACAAGGGTTAGTATTTACTGCGGCTGCAGATATCGCCATTAATCTTGAGTTGCAAACGGCGCGGATCGATGTGCAACAAGATAGCTTCGAGCATCAAGCGGATTCAACGTTAGTGTTGATTATCTCAATTGAGAATCAAGGTCAAACACTGACAAAACAATTCCGTAGTGCATCGATTTTAACGGGCGCGTTTAGTCCATCAATGAGTGAGCTGGAAGCTAAGTTTTCTCAGCAATTATCGTCACTACTAAACGATGTATTTAATGATCAACAAATCAGTGATTACTTAACGCGTTAATGTTACTGATGCCAAAAAGCCTCGCAATGGATGTCTTATAGCAAGACATCCTGCGAGGCTTTTTATTTTCTTACGCTGTAGCTGTAACTATAGCTGTAACCGTAATGCGCGAGACTACTTCAACATCGTAATGCTTTTAATCACAATGTTTGTTAATGGTACATCACTGTAATACTTCTTTTTACCTGTTGGTTGTTTTGCTATTTTATCCACCACATCCATTCCAGCTACCACACGACCAAATACAGCATAACCCGCTTGTGATGGGCTTGAACCCGAACGATTTAAAAAGTTATTATTTTTGAGATTAATAAAAAACTGTGATGTCGCCGAGTTAGGATTGTTAGTACGTGCTAACGCCAGCGTACCACGCTCATTACTTAAGCCATTGTTTGCTTCATTAATGACTGGCTTTCCTGATATCTGCTTTTCTAGGTTTTCATTAAAACCACCCGTTTGAGCCATAAATCCAGGGATCACACGGTGAAAAATAATGCCACTATAAAAATCACTTTCAACATAGTTGATAAAATTAGCAACAGATACAGGTGCTTGTTCTGGGTATAACTCAACCGTAATATCACCCAGATTGGTTTTGATTAGGGCTTTAGTCTCCGCTGCAAAGGCAGTATTAAACATAAATGTTGAGCACAAAATTAACAGTAATTTGGTAAAAAAATGATTTGATCGCATGATGTAACTTCCATTCCGTGATAAAAATAAGCGTATTACTCGCACTATATCAGATGTTTGATATATATATCCAAGCTACCTCAAAGTGCACAATCAATAACTTAAAAATTGTTGACGGAATCAATGCCATAAAAATGAAATTTTGTTAATTTTTTAAGTTAATCGCCGACTAAAACCAATCTTTTGAGATCATTCACACTTTTCTCATCAATCTGCATTAACAATACGCTAATTAATGACAGTGTAACTTTTTAGTCTAGGATTAAAAGCAGATACTAACAAATGAGGATATTTGCATGGAAGCGAAAAAGTTCATTGACGAGAAATCTGGCATTTTAGCTGAATACCTAGACTTTTTTCTGATGAGGAAACTGAGTTATTCACAATTAAACCATTTTCTATGGGATACATTACGAGAATGGGACAATTTGGATATTTACGACGAGTCTACCGCTAGCTGCAAGGAACAGGTTTTTTGGTTTCTGCTATTTGAGCTAAAAAATTGGTCAAGCCAACAGATTTTTTCTAACCGTATATTGCGCCAACAATTACATACCGGCGCTTTATTTTTGCAAGGTCAAGGCGTTAAACCATACAACTGTATTGGTATTAGACCTATCACGGAATACTTGGACTAATTTCGCTATATAATGACTACATACAGTAATTAAAATAAGCCCAGTCTGCTGTCGGGCTTATTAAATACCTTAAAATACGGTAGTATCAGCAAATACTTACGTTAGATGGACTGCTGACATTGCCGACTATTCTTCAAACCTTATCTATTTACCTTAATCCCCGTGTACTGTTTATGGGATTATTTGGTTTCTCCTCTGGACTACCCATTCTTTTGGTCTTTTCTACCTTATCATTTTGGCTACGAGAAGCCGGTGTCGATCGTGCCAGTATCGGTTTCTTTAGCTGGATAGCACTTACCTATGGCTTTAAATGGGCTTGGTCACCATTGATCGATCAGATCCAGCTGCCTTGGCTACACACTAAATTGGGACGACGTCGAAGCTGGCTGCTATTCACGCAAATAATGATCATTGTAATGCTGATGATCATGGCGACTCAAGATCCGCAACAAAGCGTGATCTTATTCATTATCGCCTCACTTGGTTTAGCACTTTTTTCAGCGACTCAAGATATTGTTGTCGATGCCTTTCGAATTGAGAGTGCGGATACGCGTTTACAAGGTGCCATGGCAGCCACTTACATGACAGGCTATCGTATTGCCATGATTGTTGCGGGCGCAGGCTCATTAGCCATTGCTGCGTTCTATGATAATAGTGCGGTTTATAATGCTGCAGCTTGGCAGTTCGCTTATGCTTGTATGGCGCTATTTATGTTATTTGGTATTTTTGCGACCTTACTGTCTAAAGAACCCATCGCAAAACATAAAATACATCATGTCCATAATATTCGCGACTTTCTTATCACCGGGCTAGTAAAGCCGCTTACCGATCTATTCCAGCGATACGGTAAAACCTGCTTACTATTATTGGGCATTGTCATCACCTATCGTATTAGTGACATTGTCATGGGGATCATGGCTAACCCATTTTATGTGGATATGGGTTATTCGAAGGCTGAAGTAGCCACGGTAGCAAAAGTCTTTGGGGTGATAATGACTCTGATTGGTGCCGGGCTCGGAGGGTTATTGGTCAATGGTTTAGGCTTACTTTCTACCTTATTATTAGGCGGTGTACTTGCTGCGTTGACTAATGTGTTGTTTCATTGGATGGCCGGTAGCATGGCAACGTCACAATTAATGACAGTGCTTGCATTAATACTGCCGGATACTTGGTTGCAAACACAAGACCCTGCTGTATTGCTATTAACCTTAGTGATCAGTGCTGATAACCTCAGTGCGGGTATTGCCACTTGCGCCTTCGTGGTGTTTTTATCACGCTTAACCAATACCCAATTTACTGCAACCCAATATGCCTTGTTCTCATCAATCATGGTATTGCTGCCTAAGTTTATTGCAGGATTCTCAGGGGTGGTGGTCGATGCATGGGATTATTCAGCCTTCTTCATTGGTACCGCGATATTAGGCATTATTCCGGTGGTCTTTATTGTCATATTAGTCTATATGCAAATGACCAAGCGCTTTAAATGGATTGAATCATAGGTATAAAAAAAGCCTAACGTGTATCGATACGTTAGGCTTTTTATGACTATTTAGAACTCAGTCACTTCAACATTAAACGCTCAGCGCCTAATCTCTTTGGTTATCAAATTGGAACGGTTGACCTAGATCTGACGTACGAATTAATTGCATTACGGCTTGCAAGTCATCACGCTTCTTACCAACAACGCGCACTTTGTCACCTTGAATAGACACTTGTACTTTGATCTTGCTGTCTTTAATTGCTTTTACAACTTTCTTAGCAACACTGCCTTCAACGCCTTGCAAAAATTCAACATCGGCACTGCAAGTTTTACCCGAGAATTCAGTTTTACCGACGCTCATCGAAGAGCTGTCTATATTACGCTTCACTAAAGCACTACGTAAAATATCAGCCATTTGACGAAGTTGCATATCTTCATCGGTGCGCATTTTTATTTTTTCTTTAATTAGCTCGAAGCTGGCGTCAACACCACGGAAATCAAAACGAGTGCTTAGTTCACGGTTTGCATTGTCGGTTGCGTTCTTCACTTCAACCATGTCAACTTCAGAAATAATATCAAATTGAGGCATCTTCATATCCTATCATTTATAATGGGTTGATTATCTAATAGATACTAGCTGTAATTCAACCATTAACTACAGAAGTGAGCTACTTGCTCGCATTAACTGACTATAATTGCTATTACGTTCATATTTTATTGAGACAAGTATGCCATTGTACAAATATAAACTCTGGTTTCGCCTGCTATTTGTCATTGTTATACTCGTCATCTGTCTGCTTGCTTTTAGTAAACCTTCGAGTAATATCTCTGAATTTGGTTACGACAAGTTTAATCACTTAATGGCTTTTGTAACATTAGCATTGCTGTTTGATTATAGTTTCCCAAACAGAACCATAACGCTGTTTATGACATTACTTGGATTCGGTATTTTTATTGAGTTCATTCAAGGTATGATACCTGGTCGCACCACGAGCCATTGGGATATTGTCGCCGATTTAATCGGTATTACCAGCTACTTAATTCTTCAACCATTACGGGCAAAAATACATGGCTAATTGGAACATTCTCGGTGCCGGTGCTATCGGGCATTTCTTCGCAGAAAAATTACTAAAATCAGGTCAACATGCCGCCTTTGTATTACGTCCCGAGAGTGATGCGCATATTCGCAGTTTTAATTTTGAAAACTTAACGGGTGAAAACACCAGTAATACCGTCATGGCACAAGGCAAACTCACGCCTAAATGTGACTTTTTACTGGTCACCCTCAAAGCGCAAGATGTACTGCCGGCGCTGACCTTATTACAATCACAAATTGATAAACATTGTTGTATCGTGCTTTTGCATAATGGTATGGGCACCGCCGAACAAACCGAGAAACTATTCCCACGCAACGCTATCATGGTGGGTACCACATCCAATGGGGTATTAAAGGTCTCTGACGATCATATTCGCCACACGGGCGCTGGTGTGACTTGGTTAGGGCCATTTAATAACCAAGCTAAACGTTATAAGGATATTGCCAAGCAATTATTCGCACTTGAAGAATTAACATGGTGCGAGGACATTCGAGAGAAGTTATGGCTTAAACTCGTGATTAACTGTGCGATCAACCCATTAACCGCCATTCATCACTGTAAGAATGGCGAATTGGCCTGTCCTGCGTTATACCCGCATGTGGTTAAGGTGGTGCAAGAGTTAGCGCTTGTTTGTGAAAAAGCCCGCTTACCTTGGGCTTATGCAGAGCTGCAAGCACAAGTGGATAATGTGATAAACCGCACTGCTGAAAATTATTCTTCGATGCATCAAGATCAGCAATTCAATCGCCAGTCCGAAATTGATTATATTACCGGCTATGTATTGAAGGTGGCGAATGCCTACAGTATCCCAGTGCCAGCGAACCAAGCCCTGTATGAACAAATCAAACAGCAAGAAACTAAACTAGTCTCGTAACAATAGAGTATATTGAACATCACGATCAAAAAAGCCAGCAATCTCTTGCTGGCTTTCATCCATCATTGAAGGCAAAGCTAAATACTAACCTTACCTAAATGATCATTAAGGACGGTAAACTTTAACGTTACCATAACCTTTTTCAATCAAGTAAAGCGCTTGTAACTTACTCATCACGCCACGATCACAGTACAGTAAGTACGTTTTGTCTTGATCTAATTCACTGAACTGATTACCTAACTTAAAGAAAGGCATGTGCTGAACTTCAAGCCCATCAACGTCAAGTGGTGAATCTTCAACTTCGTCAATACTACGAATATCTAAGATCACTTCATTTGCGGCAATTTCAGTTACTGCTTCAACATCACTGACTTGCTCTTGTGCTTCTGTTGCGATTTGACGAATATCGATCACTTTAGCATCCATCACAACTTGATCAATCAAGCTCATGTCAAATTTAGCTTCTTCTGCTTCAATCTTCTCTTTCACTGCTTTTACGGTTGGTTTTTTCGAGATAACACCACAGTATTCAGGAATTGTTTCTGAGAATTCAGCAGTACCAATTTTACGCGCGGTATCGATAATGTCTTGTTTATCAGCAACGATCAACGGACGTAAGATCAGTGTATCGGTAACAGAATCGATTAACGATAAGTTACGGATAGTTTGACTTGATACTTGACCAACCGCTTCACCGGTTACCAACGCTTCAATACCTAAACGTTCTGCTACTTTAGACGCGGCACGCATCATCATACGTTTAAGTACCACACCCATTTGTGAGTTATCTACTTTCTCTAAGATCTCAGCAACAACAGGATCGAACGGTACACTAACAAATTTAACTTTGTGTGATGAGCTATATTTGTTCCATAAGAAATATGAAATTTGTTTCACACCAATCTCATGCGCATCACCGCCTAAGTTGAAGAAACAGAAATGCGTTCGGCTACCACGTTTAATGGTTAAGTAACTTGATACCGCAGAGTCAAAACCACCTGACATTAATGACAGCACATCTTCTTGTCCTGCCATAGGGAAACCACCTAAACCTTCATGACGTTCAGTCACCAGGTAAAGTTTATCATTCTCAACTTCAATTTTAACTGTTTCTTGTGGTTTTCTTAATTTTACACCCGCTGCATCAGTATGCTGATTTAAGCCACCGCCAACATAACGCTCTAAATCAATCGAGGTAAAATCGTGCTTACCGTTACGCTTAGCACGTACGCAGAATGTTTTACCTGCAAGTACATCTTTATATACAGGCAAAGCTTGTTGGAAAATATCATCCAGATCGGTGAAAGTTGACTCTTGAACTTCGAGTGAATGGGCAATCCCTGGGGTATTTCTTAATACTTCACAATAAAAATCGCGGTTTTTCTCACTGTCATCTGTGGTGCGGACAACAATTTTATCCCATTCAAGGATCACGCGTGCATGTTCATCTTCACGGCGTAGAATATTACGTAAACTCGATTGCAGCATTTTACTAAAACGCTTGCGTACAGATTTACTTTTCATCATTACTTCTGGGAATATTTTTACAATAAATTTCATGGTTTTGCCTACATCATAGTTCAAACAAACAGGTGGCCCAGCATTTCATCGAGCCGGGTGTTTCGCTGATATATTCGATCATTTCAATCAAAATAAAAACGGGCCAACCTTAAAGTTAGCCCGTTGCAGTTACTCGGCAGCAGTATACTCAAAATGCCTAAATATGCAAGATGCTAACGATCGCTCACTAACCGGGTTAATTGCGGTGTCGCATTCCCTACCAGTTCAATTTCGACCTGACTACCGACTTCAATCTTAGACTGTAATAACCAAGGCTGAGAGCGTCCCGAAACACGGGTTACTTGACGCCCAGACAGCGCTAATGGTTGCACGTGAATAATCGGGGTAACACGACCGCTTTTACCCACCTGATAAGTAATATCAATAACATTGCTTAACCCTTTCGGACCGGTAAATTTTAACGCCAGCGCCCAACGTGGCGCATGCTGAGTGTGGCCATATTGACGTTGCAGTGTATTGTTCGCTAATTTAAGCACAATACCATCGAGTAAGAACGCTTCTGTGTTTTGATAGTGCGCGAGCCAATAATCGATGTCTTGAGGCCGGTCGATGACATGACTCATTTTCGACATGTCAGCAAAGCCAAGCATGGCTAATTGTGCCAACCCCATAAGTTCATTGTTATAGGGAGAATCTATCCAACGCCAAGGCATAAAGCGCAAGCTCATGACATCAGTTTGGGCTGGCGACAACTGGCTGGCAATACCGGCAGTCATATGACGCGAAGACACATATTTACCGCGCAACTGCCAATCTTGTTGTCCAACATATAGCTCACCATGGATCACTAATGTATACGGATAAGCAATCATACTATTAACTGCATTACTGCGTAACATCAGCGCCAGCAAGTCCTTACCTTGTTTGCCGTCGCCTCTACTTGATGCGCCCACAAGCATGCCTTTTTCATACACTAACTCAATAGCCATACCATCAAATTTAGGTTGGATCAGTAACTGCTGATCTTGATGCAGCTGGTAAAATTTATCCACGGCGGTTCTTTCTCGCACTGAATTTAAACTTAACATTTGTTGTCGATGCGGCTGTCGATCACGTTGGCGAGTATCATTATGCTGCAGATTTCCGCCTCCGATCTGAGTTAATACCGGGGATAAACAATGCGATAACACCGTTAATTCATCCACTAATAAATCAAATTCACCATCATGTAATAACGGCGTTTGACCAGCGTAATAAATACGCCGATGTTTAATGATTTGCGTTTCTAAATAACTAATACGATGCTGATTAAGTACACTTGGACAGCGGGAATGTGTCACTGTACTTGCTGTTGATGAATGACTTGATGAAGGTGGTATTATATCGGCGGCTAACAGTTGCTGAGTGCTTGAGGCGAATAATGAGACGAGTAATGAATAAGTGCGAATGAACATCCGAGTTCCAAACAATATGATGATACAACTCAGTATGATAAAGAGAATGGAAGTTAACGGATTAATTTCAAAGCAGTCGCCAGAAGTATCGCAAAACAAGTGATAATAAAGAGTATTAATCGTAGTTCATCACACATCAATATTAAAATAGCAAAACAGCTAGCGACAGATTAACGCTCTGCTACGGCTTAACCAAGCATACAAAAAATAAGCTTGCTTGAAGTTACTTTTTTATCGACTAAACTGACAGTATGGATCCTAATGTTCTGCCGAGGGAGGTGTTGCGATGCAACTTTCAGATATCAAAAGCATGTATCACAGACATGAATTAGTCGAGGCAATTGTCGAGCCATCATTAATTGCTAATGGCTGGATTGTCGAATTTAAAACAGAGGATGGTGACATTATTCCACTAACCGATTTTAGTGGTCACGAAAAATGTTACCGTAATTTAGATATCGCCACAGCAACAGCTCAGCAAGTCGGATTTCCCAGTGTTAGGATAGATGAGCCATTTTAGTTCATCTTACTTCTCTGCCGTTACCTCAATCGATATAACCAGACGTCAACCGATATAGCCAGCGCCCATTGCGAGCTGACTATATCGTTGAATGACCACACGGCCAGAAATACCTGACGGGTGTAATTTAAGGTTCAAAACTTTCACGCATAAACTCGCCACCGTCGCAATTAGCACAAGAAAGGACCTTGGTCGGATGAAATAATTCTTTTTTATAACCACAACGAACACAGGTCAATATACCGAATCCGACTTCATCACCAACGCAGTAACGTCCTTGATGTTGCAAATCATCCCCTACCTCGGTCCATTCAACTTGGGTCTTATCAGTAATTGATGCTAACGTACCCCAGGTTATTTTGTCCCAAGCCTGATACCAAGCCGAGAGTTTAAAACTATCGATACTTGTATGGTAATCTTTGCTAAGTTCATCCATATCATGACGAATATAAGCGGATGCTTCGGCTAACTCTTTTTTCGTCAAGTCTCCCGCAGCACCTAAATACGCCTCTGTTTTAACCACAAATCGGCGAGTGAAACGATTCTCAATAAGCGGATGCAGTCCCCTATAACCCAAAGGGTGCACAGATAATTTACTCACTGAATTTTGATACTGAGTGTTAGATTTAGCCATATAAACCTCCGAATTAATTTAAGTTAATTATACAATCAAGCTGTATTAATCAACCAAAAGTTATCATTACTATATCCGAGCGAATCGCTGATATAGCACCTTGAAGTAGTTTGGGTATATATTAAGTATATGCCAAAAAGCATAGTCAACAAGCGGGCTAACTCACAAGTTTAACGGCAAAATAACTAAATATGAGAGCCTGTTCAGGAATAACTTATCGCTATCTGTAAATGAAACTTGTTGCCCTCTCTGTGCTAAGGTATTCTATGGCAAAATTTTGTTTATAAATCCTACCAAGAACAGACTGGATATTACCCATGCAAGAACAATATACTCCAAGCAGTATCGAACCTCAGGTTCAAAAACACTGGCAAGAAAATAAAACATTCGAAGTACAAAACGACGAAACTAAAGAGAAATTCTACTGCTTGTCAATGTTCCCATACCCAAGTGGTCGACTGCACATGGGCCACGTACGTAACTACACAATTGGTGACGTGATCGCACGTTTCCAACGTATGCAAGGCAAAAACGTATTACAACCTATCGGTTGGGATGCATTTGGTCTGCCAGCTGAAAATGCAGCAATCAAGAACAACACGGCGCCAGCGCCTTGGACATATGAAAACATTGATTACATGAAAGGTCAGCTAACGTCGTTAGGCTTTGGTTATGACTGGAAGCGTGAAATCGCAACATGTACACCTGAATATTACCGTTGGGAACAAGAGTTCTTCACTAAACTGTTCAATAAAGGTTTAGTTTATAAGAAGACGTCATCAGTGAACTGGTGTCCGAACGATGAAACGGTACTGGCTAACGAACAAGTCAATGACGGTTGCTGCTGGCGTTGTGATACCCCAGTAGAACAAAAAGAAATTCCACAGTGGTTCATTAAAATCACTGAGTACGCAGACGAACTACTGACGTCAATTGATGATCTTGACGGCTGGCCTGAACAAGTTAAAACAATGCAACGTAACTGGATCGGTCGCAGTGAAGGTATTGAATTAGACTTCACTGTTGAAGGCGAAAGCGATGCTGCGCTAAGCAAATTATCTGTATACACTACTCGTCCAGACACAGTAATGGGCGTAACGTATGTGGGTATCGCAGCAGGTCACCCACTGGCAACAAAAGCAGCATTAACAAACCCTGCACTAGCCGAATTCAACCTTGAATGTAAAAACATGAAAGTGGCTGAAGCTGATTTAGAAAAAATGGAAAAGAAAGGCATGGCTACTGGCCTATACGCTATTCATCCATTAAATGGTCGTAAAGTACCAGTATACGTAGCAAACTTCGTATTAATGGGTTACGGCACAGGCGCAGTAATGGCGGTTCCAGCTCATGACCAACGTGACTATGAATTCGCAACAAAATACAGCATCGATATCGTTCCAGTAATCAAACCTAGCGATGGCAGTGAACTAGACGTTTCTGAAGTGGCATTCACTGAAAAAGGTGTGTTATTTAATTCGGGCGAATTTGACGGTTTAGAATTTGGCGCAGCAGTTGATGCCATCGCAGCTAAATTAGAAGCAAGCGGTCAAGGCACCAAGAAAGTTAACTTCCGTCTACGTGATTGGGGGGTTTCTCGTCAACGTTATTGGGGCGCGCCAATCCCAATGTTAACACTTGAAGACGGTACTGTTGTGCCAACACCAGCAGACCAACTGCCAGTGATCCTACCTGAAGATGTGAAAATGGACGGCATTCAAAGTCCAATTAAAGCAGATTTAGAATGGGCTAAAACAACATACAAGGGTCAACCTGCACTACGTGAAACAGACACATTTGATACCTTCATGGAATCATCTTGGTACTACGCACGCTACTGTAGCGCCACATCAGAAACTGAAATGCTAAACCGTGAAGATGCAAATCACTGGTTACCAGTTGATCAGTATGTTGGTGGTATTGAACACGCATGTATGCATTTATTATATGCACGTTTCTTCCACAAGCTATTACGTGATGAGCAAATGGTTGATAGCAACGAACCGTTCAAACGTCTGCTTTGTCAAGGTATGGTACTTGCTGATGCATACTACTACACCAACGAAAATGGCGGTCGTGTTTGGGTTTCGCCATTAGACGTTACCGCTGAGCGTGACGAAAAAGGTCAAGCAACGAAATACATCGACAATGAAGGTAACGAACTTGTTCACACCGGCATGACTAAAATGTCTAAATCTAAGAACAACGGTATCGACCCGCAAACCATGATCGATCGTTTTGGCGCTGATACAGTACGTCTATTCATGATGTTTGCAGCACCCGCTGACCAAACACTAGAATGGCAAGACTCGGCAGTAGAAGGCGCACACCGTTTCCTACGTCGTATCTGGACACTTGCTTACAATCACATCAGCAAAGGTGACGTTGCCGATCTGGACGTTGCAGCACTTAACGGCAAACAAAAAGAACTTCGTCGTGAAGTCCATAAAACAATTGCGAAGGTGTCTGACGATATCGATCGTCGTCAAACGTTCAACACTGCGATTGCATCAGTGATGGAATTAATGAACAAGCTTACTAAAGCACCGCAAGAAGCAGAGCAAGATCGCGCACTACTTCAAGAAGCATTAGTAGCGGTTGTTCGTCTACTTGCACCTATCACGCCACACATCAGTTTTGAACTGTGGGGCAAACTTGGTCAAGAAGGTACCATCGACGAAGCACAATGGCCTGTAGCAGACAAAGCGGCTATGGTTGAGTCTGAAAAACTGATCATTGTACAAGTGAACGGTAAGCTACGCGCTAAATTAACGGTACCAGCAGACGCAACACAAGAATCTGTTGAAGCATTAGCAAATGCAGATGTAAACGTGACTAAATTTACCGATGGTAAAACAGTACGTAAAGTAATTTTCGTACCAGGTAAACTACTAAATATCGTTGCTAACTAAGTTACAAAATAAGTTGCAAACTAAGACTATTTATCAGCACTAGCGACAGCGTTACTCGATGACTAATTAGCGCTGTCTTTAGTCGATTAATCGCACAGCTAGATGTAAATAGTACACAAATAATAGGCCCTTCATTCTGCTTTTATTTTTATAGTAGAGTCTAGGGCTTTTTTGTTTTTAGATTACGTGTAAAATTAGCTACAATTAACTTATTTATTTTGTAGGCATTATGATCGCATCGGCACTAAGACCACGTTTTATTCGACTAACTTGCATCTTTCTTGTTACTGCAGTGCTCGGCGGTTGCGGCTTCCATTTAAAAAATGGCAGTGGCATTCCAAATGAATTACGCAATTTAACCTTAGTATCAAGTAAGTATTCAGATCTAACCCGCCTCATCAAACAAGAATTACGCTACAACCAAATCAATCTCGTTGAACCGAAAATAACGAGTATGGCATCGCTGACAACAGAAACCGATGATGCTTCTGATGTGATGGGTGAAGATTCAACCCAAACGAGAACAACGGCAATGGACCCCGCGTTATTAAACTCGCAAACACCCATACTCAGAATTATGTCAGAAAGTACAGGATCACGTACTGTGTCACTCTACTCTGATGCAACGGCAGCCGAGTATGAACTTAGCTACGTCATCAAAATAGAAGTACGCTTACCCGAGCAAGAACCACAATACTTCACCATTGCCCTGCAACGTGATCAGCTAAATAACTCACAAGAAGCACTTGCTCGTTCACGCGAATCTGAATTATTAATACGAGAACTGCGCGAAGCGGCGGCACAACAAGTTGTTCGAACCCTAAGCCAAGTTATTATCGAACCAAAAACAATCGGTAATAGTGATAATAAAATAGAGCTAAATACAGAGTTTGAAGCTAACTAATGCGCGTTTATCCAGAGCAACTCGATCAATACTTAAAAACTGAACTCAAACCCTGTTATTTAATATTCGGTGAAGAGCCATTATTAAAAATGGAAGCGATTGACCAGATCAAAGCCGCCGCTAAAAAAGTCGGCTTTGATGAACACCACAAGTTTCATGCCGAACCGCTCATGGATTGGCCTGCGGTTTTTAATACCTGTCAATCAATGTCACTGTTCTCTAGTCGTCAAACGGTCGAGCTTATCTTCGAAAAACGACCAGCGAAAGAAGATATCAGCCAGCTTAATGATGTATTTAAGCTGCTAAACCCTGATCTTATTTTAATACTCAGTGGTCCATATTTGACCAAAGCACAGCAAAATGCGAAATGGTTTACCCAGTACTTCAAAAACGCACTTTACATACCCGTCGGACATCCCGAAGGGCGCTTTTTTGCCAACTGGATGCGCAATCGTCTTAAACGTGCAAATTTAGAACCGCAAGCGGATGTGATCACCCTACTGTGCCGGAGTTTTGAAGGTAATTTACTAGCGGCCCAACAAGAGATAGATAAATTATCTCTGCTCTACCCTGGTCAGACATTAAGCTTGGCACAATTGCAGCAATCAATAACCCAGCATTCACACTTCACTAGCTTTCAGCTGGTTGATGCCCTACTCGCGGGTAAGGTCAACCGAGGCCAGCGGATCCTGCAACAGCTACAGGCAGAAGGTGTCGACCCTATCGTCATTAACTGGGCGCTAAATAAAGAAATCAATCAGCTTTATCATTACAGTTTGATGCAGCAGCAAGGACTTTCGGTGATTGACGAAATGAAAAAACAGCGTTTATGGGCGGGTCGACAACAAATTATTAATGCCTGTTTAAGTCGTTTATCATTAAGTAAAATAGAGCAAATGTTAATCCTGTGTTCAAGTGTTGATAGTGCAATTAAAACCAGTACCAGTGTTGATCCTTGGTTATCGTTACAAATGTTGAGCATCAGCTTTGCTGACTCTACTTTGTTACCCAACTTTCATCATTCCGACATTAATTAATTTTGTGTCAGGAATAATAACGAACGGCTACTTATGACTGATTTTACCCCGACTCGCGCTATCGGTATTTTAGGCGGTACATTTGATCCGATACATTATGGCCATCTTCGTCCTTGCTTAGATTTATTACAGCAGCTTAATTTAGCTGAAGTAAGGCTGATGCCCAACCACATTCCGCCACATCGTGCAGCACCGGGATCAAATTCAGCGCACCGCTTAGCGATGGCGACATTAGCGGTAGAACATTGTGATGAGCTGAGTGTAGATACCCGAGAGTTAAACCGTACAACACCGTCTTATACTATTGATACGTTAATTGAACTTGCAGCAGAGAATCCAACCACGCCAGTGTGTTTCTTGATTGGTCTTGATTCACTCAACAGCCTACATACCTGGTATCGTTGGCAAGAACTGCTCGATTATTGTCACCTTGTCGTCAGTTATCGCCCCAATTACAAGTTAACATTAGCGCCAGAAGTGCAAAAATTATTTGAACAAGTGCAAACAATGGATGTCAAAGTCCTACAGCAACAAAAACAAGGCCGGATTTTACTCTGGCCAAGCACGCAATTAGAAATATCGGCGACACGGATCCGTCAGTTGATTAAACATCAGCAAAGCCCTCAATATCTACTGCCTGATAATGTTCTGTCTTATATACATAAAAATAGCTTATATAAATAAACTGCAAGAGATACTCGCTCAGATACAAGCTAGGTATATATTTAGGCATTATTCACTGTTATAATTCGCGGTTAACTCGATAAAGTTCCTCTGGAGGACCCTTGCAAATTTCTGACCTGCAAGCATTTGTACTAGATAAAATTGAAGACATGAAAGCCCGCGACATCCAAGTTGT
>NZ_ABCQ01000039.1 GCF_000170855.1 Moritella sp. PE36
TCCTTTGGTCTTCTTCCTGAGCTGTCCGTGTGTCGCATCCTGCAACTTAATCCTTTAGTCTTCTTCCTGAAGATGTTCCCGCCTCGTCCTTGTGCTTATAAATATACGTCATTAACCCTGCGCAACAAGCGCGTAAATTCAATTAAATTACACAAATTGACAAGAGACAAAACACATAAAACAGTAAGCCATTGATAGAAATGAATATAACAATGAATCACGAGTGTAATACTAGGTCTAATACCGAGATAAACACCGTGATGTAACGACTATCTCCCTCACCATAAATAGTCGATGTCTTACACGTCGAAATCTAGCCACTCAGTAGATAATATTGTGAATATAAAATACACAGCATATACCCAAACTAAAGTTGTAAAACTTAAAATTTAACGATAAATAATGTTGTTAAAAACAAACATACCATCAACATCTATAAGTAGATCTAAAGGTAAAGAACCAAGGAAGTAAGTTTATATAAGATGAGATGAGTTATGCCAGAAAATTAGTTGGTGGAAAATCGTAATAAAGCGTTTATTAAATCCCAGATATAGAAAAGGCGGCACAGTGTGCCGCCCTAAAGTCTATACTTTCAATCCATGAAACTTGTAGCAACCCTGCTAAAATCCTGACTCTATTTATTCCGTTAAATTTCCACTTTCCAATCCGTCGGAGTGTCCTTTTGCCTTCCTAGCACAATAAATCGATCCTGATTTATTTCTGTGTTACATCCTGTAACGTAATCCTTTGTCTTCTTCCTGAAGCTGTCCGTGTGTCGCGTCCTGCAACTTAATCCTTTGGTCTTCTTCCTGAAGCTGTCCGTGTGTCGCATCCTGCAACTTAATCCTTTAGTCTTCTTCCTGAAGATGTTCCCGCCTCGTCCTTGTGCTTATAAATATACGTCATTAACCCTGCGCAACAAGCGCGTAAATTCAATTAAATTACACAAATTGACAAGAGACAAAACACATAAAACAGTAAGCCATTGATAGAAATGAATATAACAATGAATCACGAGTGTAATACTAGGTCTAATACCGAGATAAACACCGTGATGTAACGACTATCTCCCTCACCATAAATAGTCGATGTCTTACACGTCGAAATCTAGCCACTCAGTAGATAATATTGTGAATATAAAATACACAGCATATACCCAAACTAAAGTTGTAAAACTTAAAATTTAACGATAAATAATGTTGTTAAAAACAAACATACCATCAACATCTATAAGTAGATCTAAAGGTAAAGAACCAAGGAAGTAAGTTTATATAAGATGAGATGAGTTATGCCAGAAAATTAGTTGGTGGAAAATCGTAATAAAGCGTTTATTAAATCCCAGATATAGAAAAGGCGGCACAGTGTGCCGCCCTAAAGTCTATACTTTCAATCCATGAAACTTGTAGCAACCCTGCTAAAATCCTGACTCTATTTATTCCGTTAAATTTCCACTTCCCAATCCGTCGGAGTGTCCTTTTGCCTTCCTAGCACAATAAATCGATCCTGATTTATTTCTGTGTTACATCCTGCAACTTAATCCTTTGGTCTTCTTCCTGAAGCTGTCCTTGTGTCGCATCCTGCAACTTAATCCTTTGGTCTTCTTCCTGAAGCTGTCCTTGTGTCGCATCCTGCAACGTAATCCTTTGGTCTTCTTCCTGAAGCTGTCCTGTGTCGCGTCCTGCAACTTAATCCTTTGTCTTCTTCCTGAAGATGTTCCTTGTGTCGCATCCTGCAACGTAATCCTTTGGTCTTCTTCCTGAAGCTGTCCTGTGTCGCGTCCTGCAACGTAATCCTTTAGTCTTCTCCCTGAAGATGTTCCTTGTGTCGCATCCTGCAACGTAATCCTTTAGTCTTCTTCCTGAAGATGTTCCTTGTGTCGCATCCTGCAACGTAATCCTTTAGTCTTCTTCCTGAAGATGTTCCCGCTCCGTCCTTGTGCTTATAAATATACGTCATTAACCCTGAGCAACAAGCGCGTAAATTCAATTAAATGACACAAATTTACAAGCGATAAAACACATTAAACAGTAAGTGATTGATAATGCTGCACATAACAATAAATCACGAGTGTAAGACTAGGTCTAATACCGAGATAAACACCACGACGTAACGACTATGTCTCGGTATCCACATAGTCGATGTCTTACACATGGAGATCTATCTACCCAGCAGATAATATCGTGAATACAAAACACACAGAACATACCCAAACTAAAATTGTAAAACTTAAAATTTAACGATAAATAATTTTGTTAAAAACAAACATACCATTAACATCTGTATATATTAGTGTATTTATGCTAGTTTATTTTCCAACCTTTTTTTGCATCTTGAGATAAAGTGATGAAAACACGGATTACAGAATTATTAGGGATTGAACATCCTATCATCTTGCCTGGTATGAGTTGGATATCAAAACCAGAACTTGTGGCTGCGGTTTCCAATGCCGGTGGTTTAGGTATTTTAGCAACTGGGCCATTGAGCCAGGAAGAAACCCGCGCTGCAATTAGAAAGATCCGTGAACTCACCGATAAACCCTTTGGCATTGGCGCAACGCTGCTTATGCCCGGTGCAAAAGAGAATGCGAAAGTCGGTATTGAAGAACAAGTACCTGTGATTAACTTTTCACTAGGTAAAGGTACGTGGATCGTTGAGCAGGTACATGCTTATGGCGGTAAAGTCATTGCGACAGTCGTTAACGAAAAACACGCAAAGTCAGCACAATCAATTGGTGCTGATGCCTTGATGGTCACAGGCCATGAAGCGGCTGCACATGGTGGTGACGTAACCTCACTGGTACTTGTACCTGCGATTGCCAGTGCTGTTGATATACCTGTGATCGCAACGGGTGGCTTTGCTGATGGACGAGGCTTAGTTGCGGCGCTTGCTTTAGGCGCTGACGGTGTGGCCATGGGGTCCCGTTTTGCCACCAGCGAAGAAAGTGCATTGCACAATGACGTTAAACAAGTCATCACCACTAAATCAGAAAACGATACTATTTACTCGAAGAATTTTGATGGTCTTTATGCCCGCGTGCTAAAAACGCCTGCTTCTATTAAAGCAACCAAGAAACCAATGAACTTCGCTTTAGCACTATTTAAATCGGTGAAGGCCGCGAAAATGGTTGATCTACCATTTTGGAAGCTTGTTGCAGGGGTATTTGTGCAGTTCGACAAGATCAAGCAACTATCTTATTTTGGTGCCGCAACAGAGAAACTAGAAGCAGCAACGATTGCAGGTAACCTCACAACAGGCGTGCAATTTATTGGTCAATCGCAAGGTTTGATCAACGATGTACCGAGTGTAGCAGTGATCGTAGAACGTATTATGTCTGAAGCTGATGATGTGATTAGTAAATTAGCCAAGCAGTAAGATGATAATGAGCAAGAGTGTAGTCAACGACACCCTTGCTCATTTAAACTATCCGCGCAATGAGATTATGCTGACCAGTCAGATAACGCTTGTATACTGAAACTTTGCGCTCCAATACGCATAATCACCTCATTTTGTAATATCTCTAAGATCTCCACATCATCACTTAACCAACTACCTTCACGCAAGTCTCGATTATTAAGACGCACACTGCGACTTGTAGCTTTCGACGAATATATATGAGAACTATAATTAATGTCCGGTATTTGCGCGCGTAAATACTCTGGTAAGTCTGCGATGGGTACGGCATTATAACTTTCTGCAACCGCGTTTACAGGGATATTATCGTTATCACTTGTTGCTGTTAACGCACGATTGAACTTAGCCAGTAATTCTGCAGACACCTGCTCATTGGCTAATTCTTCATTCATGGTTAATAGTTCAGAGCGGCTATCCATCTTGGCTTTCGATTGGTTGCTCGGTATCACGATAGTCTCTGAGTGCTTTGCTGAATATGCAGGTGTGACCACTTGTACCGGTATCTTAACCACTGACAGCGGATGTTCAAATTGTATATCCGCTAACTTCAAAATAACAAGTGGATCCGTTTGCTCAACGCCCGTTGAAATATTGCTATTAGCGAGTAAGGTTGGGCTCCATAATGAACTAACGACCAAGCTGACAGTCAATCTGCGTAATTTTTTACTCACTATAAGATTCATTTATCCTCCGCAAGATGTGTTGCCACATTCAATTTAGGCACAGTACTGTCAGCATAATGCACCACAGTCATCATAGTTTGAGGCCCCACAATACCATCGGCACTTAAGCCAGACTGCTGCTGAAAGCGCATCACTTTTTTCATTAATGGCCAATCAAATTTCGCCCCTGACGCCGCTTTCTCACCGAGTACAGCACTGATGTTACGATCTAACCAACGAATTAATTCACCTTTATCGTTTTGCTTTAAGCTATTTTTAAAACGACTTGGCGCTGTCCAAAATAAGGTGAAATCACCACTCCAGTATTGTTCAAACCAGGCTTGGCTCACCAGTATATGACTGCTGCTTAATTGTAGTTCCACCCCCAATGGCGTAATACTCAGTAAGGTCGCGTAATAACCTTCCCCTAAATTATCTAACAGACGTACCACCGCAGGTAAATTATATTGCACTAACTGAGCATAATTACCTTGGCGCTGCAAACAGCGCAAGCTGGCATATTTGGCATTACGGCAAGTGGCATCGTTCAAGGCAATGTCGTAACCCCACTCTTTATATAAAAATTGTGTTGCAGTGCTGCGTTGTCGCGCCGATTTAATATCGCTGAATAAGGCTTTGTCAGACATCACCTTATTACTAGCACGCGCTAACTGAGTCTCTGCGTTGGTCGTGGCGATAATAGGGGTTACCTTGTCGGCTTGTGTGGTGGAACTGTCATCCTCAACAAAATTAAACAGCCCAAACTGAAAACCTGTGATCACTAGTCCAAGACATACAGTGACGGCAAGTGCAGCTAAACTCTGCGCGTATTTATTGGCTTTAACTGGCGTGGTGATAGCAACGGCTGCAACCGCGGATTGAACATGCTGAGAGGTAATTTTATCGTCTCTGGTTTTGAACGCATAATAAAGTGCTTTATCACAAACAAGGTTCACTAAACGGGGAACCCCAGCGGTATGTCGGTGAATGAGTTTTAATATTTTACGACTAAATAGCCCCGGATTACCCGATGCAATACTTAACCGATAAGCCACATAACTGGCCAGTTCTAATTCTGTTAAAGGCAATAAATGATAACGAGCGGTAATACGTTGCGCGAGTTGGCGTAACTCTGGTAGTTTTAGTTTTTGCTGTAATTCTGGCTGACCAATGAGGACGATATGTAACAGTTTTTTGTGTTCCACATCGAGATTGGTTAATAATCGTAATTGCTCTAAGGCCGCTGTTGATAATAACTGTGCTTCATCAATGATAACCACACAGGCTTTATCTTGCTGACAATTATCTAACAGAAAATGATGCAATAAATCGAACAACACTTTTAAACTCAAATTATGCTGATCATAATCAAGTTTAAATTCATCACACAAGGTCGCTAATAATTCTAATTCACTGACTGCTGGATTATGGATATAACCCACAACAGTCGTATTGGTGAGTTCTTGTATCAAGGCGCGCGATACTGTTGTTTTCCCCGTACCAACTTCACCAGTCAACATGATAAAACCACCCGCACCTTGTAACCCATAGGTCAGGTGTGTCAGTGCTTCTTTATGCCTGTCACTCATATAAAAAAAACGGGGATCGGGCGCGATAGAGAAAGGCATTTCTTTTAAATGAAAAAACTCAGTATACATCTATGATTATCATCCTATGATTGATACTTCACGTTAATAGCTAGACAACAAAATGTCAAAAATAGGCGATAAAAATACCACTTTATTCATGAATAAGTCACCAAAGTACCATTAACCACGAACTCAAGCGCCATTACGGTAAATAAAGTAGAAAATAATAATCACCATCAACAGCACAGTTCGAGTTTCTAAACCGTTAAGGTATAATAAGCAAATACCAACAGTTATCTTCAAGTCGTAGTTAAAATCATCATTAAAGTAAATATCTTCAAGCCATTATTAAAGTAAAGTAACAGGGGTTGTTTAGTGCAAATATATTTAGTCGGCGGCGCGGTTCGTGACAAGTTATTATCGCTACCAGTAAAAGATAAAGATTTTGTTGTGGTGGGTGCAACGCCTGCAGAAATGCTTGCGCAAGGTTACCAGCAAGTTGGTAAAGATTTCCCGGTGTTTTTACACCCTAACAGTAAACAAGAATATGCACTGGCACGTACCGAACGTAAAAGCGGTTCAGGTTATACCGGTTTCACTTGTTATGCTGCGCCAGATGTCACCCTGGAACAAGACCTAGTACGTCGAGATCTAACCATTAACGCCATGGTTGAAGATGAGCATGGTCACGTTATCGACCCACTCAATGCCCGATTAGATTTAGATAATCGTCTATTACGTCATATTTCTGAGAGCTTCAGTGAAGATCCATTACGCGTTTTACGTGTTGCCCGTTTTGCCGCGCGTTTTCATCAGCTTGGTTTTACCATTGCCAAAGAAACACTGACATTGATGCAAGAGATGACACAAGCGGGTGATCTTGCCGAGTTAACCCCGGAGCGCGTATGGCAAGAAGTAGAAAAAACCTTATCCGCCGATAATCCAGAGGTGTTTTTTCAAGTACTCAGAGAGATTGGCGCATTGGCCGTTATTCTACCAGAGCTCGATGCGCTCTTTAACTTAGCGGTAAAGAATAGCGAGAATGACAGTACGAGTATCGGCCAGCAAGCATTAACCCAGCTAAAACAATCAGCATCACTATCGACTGATTTAGCAGTCCGCTTTGCGGCGTTAATGCAGCAGCTAGATCACCACCAAATCAGTATTAAAGCACTCGCCAAACGCTGTAAAGTACCTAATGAACATCGGGATTTAGCACTGCAAGTAAGTGCACAACAAGAAAATATTCATAACGCGCGGTCTTTAGATCCCGCAGATATTATCAGACTCTTCGACAATACCGATGCATGGCGAAAACCAGCTCGTTTTCAGCAGATATTGTTGACTTGTGCAAGTAGCCAAGTCAGTAAATTAGTCGATGACTATCAACCGACCCAATACCTGACAACAATGCTTAATGCAGCTTGTGATATTGCAGTACAACCTATCATTGCTGCAGGGTTCCGTGGCGCAGAGATAAAACAGCAATTAACAACGCAACGTATTGCGGCATTAACCCTGTTACGATCTCAATAAGCACTTGTCATAAATGCTAATTAACATGCAAGATCAAAAAAGGCTGCTACTAACAGGTAACAGCCTTTCCACTTTATTCTACTGCTATTTATCGCACTTAACCTCATTTGGCATTGCGGCCATAAGGCGAGTTAAAAAGCTACAGCGCTTGGGTATAGATTAAATAGAACAGACCCGTGCCTAACAGTAAACGATAGATAACAAACGGCAACATGCCGACTTTTTCCAATACTTTCAAAAATACATGGATACAAGCAACCGCACTGAAGAAAGACACCACAACGCCTAAGCCCATAGCAAACCAATCAACAGCGCGAATAGTGGTAATGATCTCCCCCGCTTGCAGGGTTTCAACCACATCACCATGTAAAACCAGTTTAAGTGTTAAATAACCACCCGCCATGGCAATAATCGGGATCGACATTAAGAATGAAAAACGCGCCGCCGCACTACGGCTCAGTCCTAACATCAAGCCAGCCGTAATTGTCACACCCGAACGAGATGTCCCCGGGATCAGTGCTAACATTTGTGCAAAACCTATGATTAATGCGCCTTTCCAACCGGTTTTGTACTCGTCTTTTATCTGCGTCGCATTGGCATCAGCCCACCATAATAACAAGCCAAAGATGATCGTTGTCGTGGCTATCACCGTAGTACTGCGTAGATATAACTCAATCAAATCTTTACCAAAGAAGCCAAAGAAGGCCGCCGGAATAGTTGCTAATAGAATGCACCATGCCAACTGACTGTCTTTACTGTGTTGCTGTTTACATACTGAGTGTACCCAAGCAACGGCCATCGTGCCGACTTCGTCACGGAAATAAATAAGTACCGCTAATAATGTGCCTATGTGTACGGCCACATCAAAAGCAAGACCTTGATCTTCCCAGCCTAATAATTGCGACGGTAAGATAAGGTGAGCAGAACTTGATACCGGTAAAAATTCAGTTAACCCTTGAATTAATGCCAGAACGATCACTTCCAACGTACTCATTCATATTTCCTTTATGGTGATAATTAAAATAAATTAGTTTAAATAAAATTAATGCTTATCAGTAATATTAACCTTACTGATAAGCGATTAACAATTAACAATTAATATAGTTAAGCTAGCTCAGTTATTTTCGGCCATTGCCACTCCGCTAGCTTTAATACCTGTGTTGACTTGTCAAAATCACGCCACAATTCAGCCATGGATAATCCAGACACAGGATGACGTAAATCGGGGGCGAGCGCAGAGAGAGGCCATAACACAAATGCGTGATAAAGAATTTCAGGGCGCGGTAAAACAGGAGGGCCAGATTGGATGATATTATCGAATAACAAGAGATCCAGATCTAACGTTCTCGGTGCATAACGACGATCAGTGGCTTTACGTCCATGTGTGATCTCCAGATCTTTTAAACACTGCATTAATTCGTGAATAGATAACGATGTGGTAAATTCCACCACTAAATTGTAATAATCATCACCAGTGCAATTAACCGCAGCACTTTCGAAAATAGGTGAAACACGACAATCATCAAACCGTTTATCCAGATCTTGCAGCGCATTCGCAACATGATATTCTTTATCAATGTTACTACCGATGCCGATATACACTAAGGCCATTACGCTAACGTTCCATCACGCTGACCACGTTCAATATACACACCGACAGTAGCAGCATTAGCCACCGCACCCGGCTTACTGAGTTTTAAGCTGATCCAAGGGATACCAAACGTCGTCATTAATAGCTCCGCAACTTGCTCAGCCATTGTTTCGACTAACTCAAAAATATTGTTTTGTGCAAAATCTGTGACTAATTTAGCCACAGCAGAATAATCCAATGCTTTAGTAATATCGTCGGTCAATGCTGAAGGGCGATTATCGTGGCCCATTTTTAAATCAAAGACTAATCGTTGAATGATTTCTTTTTCCCAATCATATACACCGATCGTAGTAAAAACTTCCAATTTTTCAATAAATACAATGTCCATGAACTCGTCCGTAATAAACTTGATAGAGGTCGGATACCCTAGCGAATAAAAAACGCGTATGATAGGTTTCTCAATTTTTATTTATATCCAAGATAAACTGCATAATTGTAAGCGGTATGGCAGTACGCAATTTATTAATCGATATAATAATGCAATAATACAGCAAACCTAGAGAAGAATTAATCAGTAATGACCCTATTGAGCTTAATCTTTATCATTTCCGCCTATCTGCTAGGTTCTATTTCTTCAGCAATTCTGATTTGCCGCCTTTTTCGCTTACCTGATCCTCGGAAATACGGCTCATTGAATCCCGGCGCGACAAACGTATTACGGTCAGGAAATAAAGTGGCCGCTGGTTTAGTGTTATTTTTTGATATGCTCAAAGGCGCATTACCGGTTTGGGTCGCTTGGTATTTTAATATGACACCCTTTTATCTCGGACTGATTGCAATAGCAGCCTGTCTTGGTCATATTTATCCCATTTTTTTCCATTTTCAAGGTGGTAAAGGTGTGGCAACCGCATTTGGCGCACTACTGACGATTGGATTTGATTTGGGCGCATCGATTGTCGCTAGCTGGTTATTATCCTTAGCTGTCACAGGGTATTCTTCCGCTGCAGCTATTTTCACAGCCCTCTTCGCCCCTATTTATACCTTAATGTTCAAAGCCCAATATACCCTACCTGTCGCCATGTTATCTTGCCTTATTATTTTACGTCACTACGACAATATCATGCGTTTGCTGCGCGGCGAAGAAACTAAAATTTGGCATAAAAAGAAAAAACGTTAAAATTACAATGTAATAACGAACGTCTATAACGCATTATCATAAAATTATAATCCATAAATATAGCTCGATTGCACTGACTGTATTGCTTGGTTGCACTGAGTTTATAGATTGATTGTACTAACGAAGTTAAATTCAAAGTATAAAAATACTGTTCGTAAATTTTTTATGAAAAATTCGACACAATTAATTAATTTTCAGTTAGAATGCCCCCCATCTGCGGTACGTTATATATCGAAAACTCTTTAACAAGCAAATTGCTTCGTCAAGTGAGTCGGTATAGAAGGGATATAGTGCAGGATGTTTCCGTAAAAGGCCCAGCCGACCTTTTCCGAAAACATCCTTCTATAAAATGTACTTTGAGGTAATCGTAAAATGGACAACGCTCGACCTATTCGCCGTGCACTTATCAGTGTGTCTGATAAAACTGGTATTGTAGAATTTTCTCGCGGCCTAGTAGAACAAGGCGTCGAATTATTATCTACTGGCGGGACAGCTAAACTGCTAGCTGAAAATGACATCCCAGTAATAGAAGTTTCTGACTATACCGGGCATCCAGAAATGATGGATGGTCGTGTTAAAACACTGCATCCTAAAGTACATGGTGGCATTCTTGGCCGTCGTGATATTGATGTTGAAGTAATGTCAGAGCACGGTATCAACCCGATTGATATTGTAGTTGTTAACCTTTACCCATTTGCCAACACTGTTGCCAATCCAGATTGCAGCCTTGCTGACGCCGTTGAGAATATCGACATCGGTGGTCCAACAATGGTTCGCTCTGCAGCTAAAAACCACAAAGACGTGACTATCGTCGTTAACGCGAGCGATTATGACCGCGTATTAAGTGAAATGTCTGCAAACAATACCTCACTGACTCATAAAACCCGTTTCGATCTTGCGATTGCAGCATTTGAGCACACAGCTGCTTATGATGGCATGATCGCAAACTACTTCGGTACTATGGTTCCGAGTTATGGCGACAATACTGAAGGTGATGAAGAATCTAAATTCCCACGCACATTCAACGCTCAGTTCATCAAAAAACAAGATATGCGTTACGGTGAAAACAGCCACCAAAAAGCCGCATTCTATGTTGAAAAGCATACCACTGAAGCATCTGTTGCAACAGCAACACAGCTGCAAGGTAAAGCATTATCTTATAACAACATCGCCGATACAGACGCGGCACTCGAATGTGTTAAAGAATTCGATGCACCTGCCTGTGTGATTGTAAAACACGCTAACCCATGTGGTGTTGCGATTGGTGAAGATATCCTAAGTGCTTACGACAGTGCATTTAAAACCGACCCAACATCCGCATTCGGTGGCATCATTGCGTTCAACCGTGAGCTTGACGCAGTCACTGCACAAGCAATCGTTGACCGTCAATTCACCGAAGTGATCATTGCGCCATCAGTTAGCGCTGAAGCAAGCGTGATCGTGGCAAGCAAGAAAAATGTACGTTTACTTGAATGTGGTAAATGGACAGCTAAAAACGGCGAGTTCGATATTAAACGTGTTAACGGCGGTATCTTAGTACAAGATCGTGACCGTGGCATGGTCGGTCTAGACGACTTAACGGTTGTATCTGAGCGTCAACCAACTGAACAAGAACTCACTGACCTACTATTCTGCTGGAAAGTAGCTAAGTTCGTTAAATCAAACGCTATTGTTTACGCAAAAGATGGCGTTACGGTCGGTGTTGGCGCAGGTCAAATGAGCCGCGTTTACAGTGCGAAAGTTGCTGGTATTAAAGCGGCTGACGAAGGTCTAGTCGTTGAAGGTTCAGTAATGGCATCTGATGCATTCTTCCCATTCCGTGACGGCATTGATGCTGCAGCGGCGGCGGGTATTAAATGTGTGATCCAACCAGGTGGTTCAATCCGTGATAATGAAATTATCGATGCGGCTAACGAACACGGTATGACCATGGTCTTCACCGGCATGCGTCACTTCCGTCACTAAGCACATAAGCTAAACATACAATAAGAGTGGTGACACACCCCGCTCTTATTGTACTGCTCTCATTCAATTATAAATCTTGCTAAGTATCGTAGAGTACCGCCAAGATTAGCGCATAAAGTAAAAGGAATAACAGCATTATGAACGTATTAATTATTGGTGGCGGTGGTCGTGAACACGCCCTAGGTTGGAAAGCGGCTCAGTCTAAACATGTTGAAACGGTATTTATCGCACCGGGTAATATTGGTTCTTCGCTAGAAAACAAATGTAAAAATGTACCAATCCAAGTGGAAGATATTCCTGCATTAGTTGCATTCGCACAAGAAAACAAAATTGAACTAACGATTGTTGGCCCTGAAGTACCATTAGTACTTGGCGTTGTTGATGCGTTCCAAGCTGAAGGTTTGGCTATCTTTGGTCCAACCCAAGGTGCGGCACAATTAGAAGGCTCAAAAGCATTCTCGAAAGACTTCTTTGCACGTCACAATATTCCAACCGCGGCATACCAAAACTTCACTGAGATCGCACCTGCAAAAGCGTATGTAAGTGAAATGGGTTGCCCAATTGTAATTAAAGCTGACGGTCTAGCCGCAGGTAAAGGCGTGATCATCGCTGAAACTGAAGCACAAGCATTTTCGGCAATTGATGACATGCTTGAAGGTAACAAATTTGGTGATGCCGGTGCCCGTGTTGTTATCGAAGAATTTTTAGTCGGTGAAGAAGCAAGCTTCATTGTGATGGTTGATGGCGAGAATATTCTGGCACTAGCAACAAGCCAAGATCATAAAGCGCGTGACAATGGCGATAAAGGTCCAAACACAGGTGGCATGGGTGCTTACTCACCAGCACCAGTGGTAACACAAGCTGTGCATGACTTTGCAATGAATGAAGTAATTCGCCCGACGGTGGATGGCATGAAAGCGGAAGGTAATACTTACACAGGTTTCCTTTATGCAGGTCTGATGATTGCACCAGATGGCACCGCGAAAGTATTAGAATATAACTGTCGCTTTGGTGATCCAGAAACACAACCTATCATGATGCGTTTAAAATCTGATCTTGTTGAGCTTTGTCTTGCTGCGGTTGCAGGTAAACTTGATACTGTGACTGCAGATTATGACGAACGTGCTGCAGTTGGTGTAGTCATTGCGGCTGGCGGTTACCCTGCTGATTACGCAAAAGGCGACATCATTACAGGTCTACCGAAAACTGACTCAACAGAAAGCAAAGTATTCCACGCTGGTACGGCACTGCAAGGTGACAACATTGTGACTAACGGTGGTCGTGTTCTTTGTGCAACGGCACTGGGTAACACAGTGACTGAAGCGCAAGAAAATGCCTATAAACTGGCTGCTCAAATCAGTTGGGAAGGTGCTTTCTACCGTACCGATATTGGTTACCGTGCTATCGCGCGTGAAAACCAAAAGTAGCACAAATAGTCAGACACTATTTTGATGTTATAAAAAAATGAGCAGCCAGAGGTTGCTCATTTTTATGTCTGCAATCACGATTTATGTCTGCAATAACGATTTTTCTACAATACCCAATACGATGACCACTTAGTCAGGACTATTTGTCTACTTTAGGTGGGAATTTACTTAAGATACTTTTCACCACATCTGCAACTAACTTATCCATTTCAGCCGCATCTGTCGACTCAGGTAGACGTTTACTCCCTATGCCTCGCCAAATTAGCTCTAAGCTTGTTGGGTCAATCACATCGATAACGAGACTACCTTGCTGGTATTCATCAATACGGGTTTCTGTGTGCGCGCTCAGTGACATACCTCGGTGCCCATACCCAACACCCCAACCCCAACTTGGTCCGTAACCGGAATAATTATCGTAGCTGCGAATATCGGTTTTCTTTTCCGAGGTAATACTGTAATTGACATAAAAATCAGCGGCAGTCGAAAATTTAAAACCTTGAGCGACCAATTGCTTATCAATGGTCTTAGTAATACGCACATCCATAATACGATTATTCAAATAAGTATTTTCTTTCTCAACTTGTGCCGACTCAGGTAACCAATTAAAGCCTTTTAGCGCGGTGAAATCAGCACTTTTATCGTAATCCGTACTGACTTTAACCGTGGAGCATGCTGTTAAGACTAAGCTAAACAACACCACCAAATAAGCTTTTTTATTAACCAACTGTCTTGCTTTCATAAACCCTCCTCGAGACCCAATACTCTCTATGATTAACGCGTGTTTATTGTTACTAATATGGTTCATTAACAGATAACGATAATAAAAAAGGCGACTCAACCGTCGCCTCTACTGTTATTACTTATTTAGATGCTCTGGTAAATATTATAGTTTATTTAAAATTTCATCCGCTAGCAGTAAATCATCATTTTTATTCACGCCAATACCAGCAGTAATAATCGCCTGTGCAATTTGTTTTGCTTCATCTAACGAATGCATGTGGTAAGTACCACACTGATATTCGTTTAACTCAGGGATCGCGTTTTGATCTTTAACCGTCAACACATCTTGCATCGCCGCTAACCAAGCATCAGCAACTTGTAGCTCAGTCGGGGCGCCAATCAAACTCATGTAAAAACCAGTACGACAGCCCATCGGTGAAAGATCAATAATTTCTACCGTTGCTGAATTAAGGTGGTCACGCATAAAGCCAGCGTAAAGATGTTCTAAGGTATGAATACCCTTTTCACTTAAAATATCTTTATTTGGTACACAAAAACGCAGATCAAAGACAGTGATGGTATCTTTGCTTGGCGTCGCCATGGTCTTAGCGATACGTACTGCAGGTGCATTCATGATGGTATGGTCAACCGTAAAACTATCCAGTAATGGCATTATTAACACTCCGTTGAAATAATTTAATAAACAAATAATAATTTTATGAACCATTGCTTAATGCTGACGTCAGATTAAGTGCAAGAGTTGTTTTTTCATTTTTTGGGAGCCTTATTAAGGCTCCTTTTTTTTATCTATTGCACAACTTTTACAATTATTTATGAACCATAGCTTCATCCTGTAGTCTGATTCATTGCAAGAGTTGTTTTTTCATTATTTGGAGCCTTATTAAGGCTCTTTTTTTTAGCTATTTTTTAGTCTCTGAAAAATATGCATTTAAAAACGCATCAAAATCAAGCGTATCATCAGCTTCAATCTGCTGTTGTTGTGCAACAGACTGCTGCTGCATCTGCGCAAAGTAAACATCATCCCAATGTCCATAATCCGTTGCTAATAATTCTGTTTTATACTTATTGGCTAAGTTTAAAATAAAATCATTGTGCTCTAAACCTTGTTCTTTCATTATAGTCAGAACTTGGCCAGACAACAGCGCTTGCGGATCACAGATCAGCGCTTGCTGTTCACTAACCGCTTTAGCAAAATTACTAGCTGCAGTATCGGTGGCGAGTTGCGCACCATCTAATAACTGTGCAACTTGTTGAACTTGCGCTAATACATCGCTAGCAACATCGGTAAGTACCTGCTGTTTACCTTTTAATTCTAATGTTAAACCTGGTTTACGCCCTTCCATCACCACTTTGGTACTGTTATCACGACATACCGCCATTTCATCAGCCGTCATCGGCGCTGAAGGTTGTAGCGCCATCCAAACTAGTAGACTGTCTAATACCGACATTTGTGCCGTCGTAATACCCGTCGCTGTAAATGGGTTAACATCCAAAGAACGGATCTCAATATACTCAATACCCCGAGCAGCTAATGCTTCCGAAGGTTTTTCATTGGATTTAGCCACACGCTTAGGTCGGATCGGCGCATACAGTTCGTTTTCGATCTGCAGAACATTGTCATTAAGCTGACGATATTCCCCATCAACTTTAATACCAATATTGGCAAACTCAGGTGCCTTGGTTTTAATCGCTTTTTTCAAACTGTCGGTATAGTTATCTAAGGTATTATGGCAAATAACCAGATCGTCTTGGGCATTATTGGTATAACCTAAATCACTCATACGCAATGATGTGGCATACGGCATATATAACGTATCTTCACCCAGAGATGAAAATGGCGTTTGCTTTTCTACCGGTAAGAATGAACGGTTTAATGCTGGCGACGCACCAAATAAATAAGGTACTAACCAACCAAAGCGGTAAAAATTACGGATCAATCCCATATAACTATGAGAAATGAAATCTTGCAGTTCGCCGGTTTCACCTTTTAGATCATAAAGCGTTTGCCAAAATGGAATAGGCAATGACACGTTATAATGCAGACCAGAAATGATTTGCATACTACTGCCATAACGGTGCTTTAGACCGATGCGGTAAGTGTGCTTCATTTTCCCGGTATTTGAGGTACCGTATTTAGCTAATGGGATTGCATCTACATCATTAACCTGACACGGCATGCTTGACGGCCAGAATAGCTCACCATCAAGGTTTTTTACGACGTGACGATGAATATCACTCAACTGCTGCTGGGCTGTCGCGGCGCTATCGCTAACCGGGGTAATAAATTCGAGTAAGCTTTCAGAATAGTCTGTGGTAATGTGCTGATGACTTAATGCCGAACCAAACGCTGCAGGATGGTCATTCTGAGATAAATCCCCTGCTTCATTGACGCGTAAACACTCTCGTTCTATGCCACGAGTAATACCGTTTAAGGACTGTATATTGCTTGGCTCTGATAATTTCGAAATCAGAGATTCAAATGTAACGTTCAAATTAAATCCACCAATGAACTATATAAAAGTAGCACCTTAAAAATTGCGCGATCTGTGAGGCAATCTTTAAGGTTAATTTCAAGTCTATTATTTATCTAACAGATCAAAAACTTGAATATCTAAACCAAAGTCTTGAACCTGTTTTTCAATCAACTGACGATCACCGACCACAATAACAGAAAATTTATCGCTAGATAAGTAAGTCTTTGCCAATGCCTGAATTTCAGACTTATCCATGGCTTGAATAATATCAGCTTGCTGCTCAACAAAATCCGGAGATAAGTCCAATAACAACAGCTGCATTAAGAAGTTAGACTTCTGTGCAGGCGTTTCATAAGACAGTGCTTCCTGTTGTGATACGGCACTCTTCATATAATCTAACTCAGAATCTGTAATACCATTTTCGGTATAATTTTTTAATTCTGTTAGTGTTTCTTTAATGGCATCACCAGTCACTTCCGCCCGAACATCTGCCGAAGCAGAGAAATAGCCGAATTCACGATCAGCATAAAATCCTGTGCTGGCGCCGTATGTATACCCCTTATCTTCACGCAAGTTCTGATTTAAGCGGCTATTAAAATTACCGCCTAAGTTAAAGTTCATCAGGTTAGCTTTAAAGAAATCCCCAGTTACATCATAAGAGATAGCTGGTGATACGACTTTAATTACCGATTGCACTGCATCGGGCTTATCCACAATATACAAGGTATTTGGTTGCCATAACGGTGCTTTTGCCAGAGAAGGATAAGTCACGGCAGGTAATCGCGCGCCTTGTTGTAAGAAACCTAACGACTTCGTTATTGCCACTTCACTGACATCACCAACCACCACGATCTTCGCTGCCGCCGAATTATAATACTGCTGATAATAAGCAAGTACATCATCGGGGGTTAACGTTGCTTGGTTTTTTAACGTACCCGACGATGGGTTACCAGTAACACGCTCTTCGCCGTACAAGATACGCTGCGTAGCTAACTGCCCCAACCAACCCACACGTTGTTGATTTTGTAATGATGCCTGTCTTGATTGTGCTTTAATCCGAGTGAAATCGGCATCAACAAAACCTGGTTTAAATAATTTTTCTTCTAATATAGCCAGTGTTGCTGGCAAGTTTTTAGATAAACTATTTACACTGATAGTCGTGCCATACAAGCCTGCAGAGAAGTTAATACTACTGCCTAATGATTGCAGCTGATCATTGAGTTCTGCCGAGCTATGTAACGCTGTCGATTGATTCATCATTGCCGCCGTTAACTTAGCAATACCGAGCTTATCTAAGCTTTCAACACGGCGCCCGCCTTTCAAGTTGATCTGTATACTCACGGTTGGGGTTTCATCGTATACTGTACCAAGTACTTGAATGTCATTCGCAAGTGATTGACGCCATAACGTCGGTAATGTTTGCTGTGGGTTGCTACCCACCTTTGGCATAACCGAGCGATCAAAGTCATCTTGGGTAATACGCTCAGCCAGTATTTCAGCTGGCAGAAGCGTGAGCTTATCTATATTACGCGGCGCAGGACTGAATGTCGGCTCGTGGGCGATATATTGTAATTGCCCTTTTGGTACCACACTCATAATTACTTTAGGCTTGTTTTCGAGGTATTTCTTGTACCCTGCCACCCCTTCTTCAGCACTCATATGCTTAAAGACCGACAACCCTTTGGTTAAATAATTAGGATCATTCATTAAGGTTTCCCCTAACGCCAGTTCCTTGGCTTTACCTGCTACGCTCTGCATACCAAATATCGTTGAGCTTTCAATAATCGAGCGCAAGCGGGTCACTTCAGAGTCCGCAATACCTTGTTCTGCTAACGCTTTAATCGACGTATTGATCTTATCTAGCAGCGGAGCAAGTTCCATGCCTTTGGCCGGATTAGGCTGAGTATAGATATCAAAGGTACAGCTCAGTTCACTGCAACTGTGGTAAGCCGCAACACTGGTGGCATAGCCAGTTTCGACCAGATCTTTATATAACACCGAGTTTTTACCACCGCCCAGCGCGTAGGCAAATAAATCCAGTGGTGCTTCATCTTCATGCCCCATGTATACCGTTGGGTAGCTCATATACAGCATTGGCTGAGGCACGTTATCTTCTAGGGTGATATAACGATCATTATCAAGACTCACAGGCACAGGAACGACGTCTTTCACCTCTGGTCCTTTAGGTATACTGGCAAAATATTTATTCACCCAGGCTAAGGTATCTGTTTTATTAAATTTACCCGCGATCGTTAATGTGGCGTTGTTTGGGCCATACCAACGTAAGAAAAACTGTTTTAAATCGTTTACATCAACACGGTCCAAATCTTCAATATAACCAATCGGTTGCCAAGAGTAAGGGTGATCCCGTGGATATAAAGCTTCACCAACGCGTTCGCCAAGTAAACCATAAGGGCGATTATCAACACGTTGTGAGCGCTCGTTTTTAACGGTTGCACGTTGAATTTCAAACTTACGCTGATCAACCGCATCTAATAAAAATCCCATGCGATCGGCTTCTAGCCATAGCATCTTTTCTAATTGATTCGCCGGCACCGTTTGATAATAATTAGTCCGGTCTTGATTGGTACTGCCATTCATCGACCCGCCAGCTTCATTGACGATTTTAAAATGCTGCTGATCGCCAACATTTTTACTGCCTTGGAACATCATATGCTCGAAGAAATGCGCAAATCCTGATTTCCCCAGTTCTTCACGTGCCGATCCGACATGATAAGTCATATCAATATAAGTCAAAGGATCGGAATTATCTTCATGTAAGATAACCGTAAGACCATTGCTTAACTGATATTTTTCATAAGGAATTAACAAGCTACCCGGTGTTTTATCTTGCTTATCAACGAGGGTGATGCCTGCTGGTAATACCGCGACATCAGTATCTTTATCTAATAATGAACACCCACTCAGCAGCACTATTGCAGAGCTCAGCACTACTGCACTATAAAAAGCATTAACACGCATCAAAAATTCCCCGTCCGTTTAAAATTAAATATAAATATAAATATAAAGTCACTAGCTAACTGCACTCATAAACCAGATCAAAATGGCATAACGAATTGATTTTCCAAACATGATTGCCATAAAAGCAAGTAGCGGATTTACACGTAACCAACCCGCTAATAAGCAAAGAATATCACCAAAAATAGGCAACCAACTAAATAATAAACTACTCCAACCCCAACGCTGGATCACATCATGCACACGCTGGTAGTGCTTATTGGCTGAAAAATCGATTGGTTTTTTCGCATGAATGAAATACCCCATATAAAAAGTGAGGATAGACCCTAAAACATTGCCACTGGTGGCCATCACAAAAAGTTGCCAATATGACCATGAACCTTCAATCAGCATCGCGGTTAATAATATTTCCGAACTACCAGGTAAAATGGTCGCTGACGTAAAACTACTGAAAAATAATAACCAAAGACCCATTTAATCCTCTAAATTCATTCACTCACAGCATGTCCAGCAAGAGTATTAAGTCACACTATATATTGAAGTTAGACGTATAATCAAAGTTAGGCATGTTAATATCATGGCTTAATGGACTTAACGACGCATTTAATATCGAACAAAAACGCCAATATTAACAGTCTCATTAAAAGTGGTAGGACAGTTTAGCCACTATATAATTCAATAAACAGTGATAAATCGCTACATTGGGGAACTTATGTTTAAATTTTTTCTATTACCTTTACTGCTAAGCATCTTATGGTTTGCTTTCCTGCAATACAATGACTGGACCATTCAGCAAGGTAAAAAGGGCTTTATCTATATTATTGGCGGCACAACGGCCATAATCGCATTTTTCAGCTTGATGATGTACCTTACCCGCTAAGCTGGTGAGCGCTACAGCCGCCTATATGCATTATCATTTCACTTTATTATCTAGCGAGAAAGCCCCAGCGCCGTGGGCGACTAACAATAAAAAACCACCGGCCAGCGCCATGTTTTTGGAAAACATGATTATCTGCATGGTATCACTAAAATCGACATGGAATATCACCGCAGTTAATACACAAAAACCAGCTAAGGCAAAAGCCGCAATCCGGGTATGATAACCCAGGATAACCGCCAAACCACCACCAAACTCGGTAATGATAACCAAAGGTAGCAATATACCCGGTACGCCCATGGCGACCATATAGTCAGCCGTGCCCGCATAAGAAAATATCTTTCCTAATCCAGCTTGTACGAATAAGATACCAATTAGAAAGCGACCAAGCGGCGCTGCAAACTTTTGAATGGTGAGTGTGAATTGAAGCATGATAGACCGACCAATAAAACAGGGTGTTTTCTAAGTCTAGCTCAATAATAGCAAGTGAAAATAATTGATGGGGTAAATTTCAGGTATAAAAAAACCGCTATTAAGCGGTTTTTTTATGTTAATGGCGGAGAGGGAGAGATTCGAACTCTCGATGGGATTTAAAGCCCATACTCCCTTAGCAGGGGAGCGCCTTCGGCCACTCGGCCACCTCTCCACACAAACCCTATTATCATGAAAAACATCGACAATGTAAAGACTTACATCGGAACAATTCATAATAATATAATAAATGGTGCGGATGGGAGGATTCGAACCTCCGACCGCCTGGTTCGTAGCCAGGTACTCTATCCAGCTGAGCTACATCCGCACAAAAAATTATATTTAAAATAGATGGTGCGGATGGGAGGATTCGAACCTCCGACCGCCTGGTTCGTAGCCAGGTACTCTATCCAGCTGAGCTACATCCGCACATATTCTATTTTAAGAACTTGTTTTATTTTACCGTTTAACGAATTAAACAATAAAAATTAAATTGTGGTTTGAACAAATGGTGCGGATGGGAGGATTCGAACCTCCGACCGCCTGGTTCGTAGCCAGGTACTCTATCCAGCTGAGCTACATCCGCACATAATTTGTTCTGTTAGGTTTTCGTTCTACAACGTCTAGTTTAAAATCTCTAGTTGATTTGAATAAATGGTGCGGATGGGAGGATTCGAACCTCCGACCGCCTGGTTCGTAGCCAGGTACTCTATCCAGCTGAGCTACATCCGCGCATAATTTATTCTGTTGTTTGCCGAGCAAACGTTGTGTTAAAACCAATGGTGCGGATGGGAGGATTCGAACCTCCGACCGCCTGGTTCGTAGCCAGGTACTCTATCCAGCTGAGCTACATCCGCACATATTTGGTCTAACGTATAATTTTTTATAACTAGATTAAGTATTTTCAACTTCTACTAATTACTTAGAATTAATTCTAATCGAAATAATGGTGCGGATGGGAGGATTCGAACCTCCGACCGCCTGGTTCGTAGCCAGGTACTCTATCCAGCTGAGCTACATCCGCATACAATTATTTCTTCCAACGACCAAAAAGCTGACCAAAACACTATAACACATTTTTCAACATGAGATAGAAGCTAGGACAACAATGGCGGAGAGGGAGGGATTCGAACCCTCGATGGGATTTAAAGCCCATACTCCCTTAGCAGGGGAGCGCCTTCGGCCACTCGGCCACCTCTCCGTGTTGTTGGCGCTCATAATACGGATACTGGAAAATAAGTCAAATGTTAATTAACCGCACCCAAGCAACTGTTTAAGTTTCAAACAATAAACCCACTATTACAGCAAAGGCGTGATAAAAAGCTTAAAAATAGCGAATAACTAGGTAAAAAAAAGGGCTTAGCATCGCTAAACCCAATCTGAAATAATGTTTATTATTCTACTTTAGAAGTTGCCTTCAGGGCTTTCGCCTTTTTCTGCTTGAATTCGCATGTAGATCTCTTCACGGTGAACAGATACTTCTTTAGGCGCATTAACACCGATACGAACTTGATTTCCTTTCACACCTAGAACTGTAACAGTAACTTCATCACCAATCATAAGCGTTTCGCCAACACGGCGCGTCAATATTAGCATTAATTTATTCCTCAACTAATTCATTATTTTTTGTTAAGCCGCTTATTATTCTATTAAAAGCTTCAATATAAAACAAGAAAAGAATAAATAAGACTTAATTTGTTGTTAATTCACTCAGTTCAAGCGACATCTAAGTTGAATGCAGCGTGCAGTGCACGAACACCAAGCTCTAAATATTTCTCATCAACGATCACTGAAATTTTAATTTCAGAGGTCGAAATCAACTGCATGTTGATCCCTTCACTACCTAATACTTCAAACATTGTTTTAGCGACGCCTGGATGATTCCACATGCCGACTCCTACTATTGAAATTTTAGCAATACGATCGTTACCTTGCACATTTTTTCCAGATAATTCTTCACAAGTCTTTTCCAAGAGTACTCTCGCGGCTTGGTAATCGTCACGATGTACAGTAAAAGTGAAGTCAACAAGGCCATCTTTACCATGTGCATTTTGGACGATAACGTCAACATCAATACCGGCATCACCAATTGGCGTTAAGATATTGGCTGCGACTAAAGGTTCATCAGGAATACCTGATATTGTTAAACTTGCTTCATCGCGGTTAAACGCAATGCCAGATATGATTGCTGATTCCATTTTTTTTACGTCCTCGTAAGTAATCAATGTCCCTTCACCCTCTTCAAATGAAGATAGTACACGTAAAGGTACATTGTATTTCCCTGCAAATTCGACCGAACGAATTTGTAATACTTTGGCACCTAAGCTCGCCATTTCAAGCATCTCTTCGAAAGTGATGCGATCTAATTTCCGTGCGCGCGGTTCAACCCGAGGGTCGGTGGTATAGACGCCATTAACGTCAGTATAAATCTGACATTCATCAGCTTTCAGTACAGCTGCAATTGCAACTGCGGTAGTGTCCGAGCCGCCGCGCCCTAACGTCGTGATATTATTATCTTCATCACGACCTTGGAAACCTGCAACTACGACCACTTTACCTGCATCTAGATGACGTTGTAAGTTTTCTGTTTCAACAGTTTTGATGCGCGCCTTACCATGGCTGTTATCGGTTTTCAGTTGAACCTGATCACCCGTCATTGATATCGCATCAACACCTGCTTTTTGCAGGGCGATGGTTAACAACGCGATAGTGACCTGTTCACCTGTTGAAACTAATACATCCATTTCTCTGCGAGCTGCGTGCTCATCAAGCGCTTTTGCCATGCCCAGTAAACGGTTAGTTTCACCAGACATTGCCGACACGACCACAACTATTTGATTACCCTGTTCACAAGATTTTTTCACTCGCTGGGCAACAGCTTCAATTCGCTCAATTGAACCAACTGAAGTACCCCCATATTTTTGTACATACAACGCCACAACAACTTCCTTTAATAACCTTTAAATTTATCACCGCCTGTGCTCAGAACAAGAAGTAGTACCGTCTACTTCTTGTCATTACACTGTTTATTTAGACTTAGTTAACCACCATTAACGATTCGTTAATCATTGCTAACTAACTATTTCTAATTAATAGTACTCACTAGTACTGACTTACAGTTTTTCAGTTAACCAAGGCGTCACTGATTCAAGCGCAGCAGCTAGTGCTTCAGGGTTTGAACCACCCGCTTGCGCCATATCTGGACGACCGCCACCTTTACCACCAACTTGAACGGCAAGGAAGCTGACTAGCTCACCCGCTTTCACTTTACCGATTAGGTCTTTAGTTACACCCGTGATCAGGTTAACTTTACCTTCGCCTGGAATACCAAGCACAATAATACCGCTTTGCAGTTTGTTCTTCAGTTCATCCATCGAGCTACGTAGCGACTTAGGATCAGCACCTTTTAGGTTAGCAACAAGTACTTTAACACCGTTAATCACTTGTACCTGGTCGATCAAGTTAGCATTCGCAGCACTGGCGACTTGTACGTTTAACTTCTCAACTTCTTTTTCTAGGCTACGGTTACGGTCGAGTACTTGACTCACTTTTGCCACAACTGTGTTTTGGTCCGCTTTCACTAAGCTTGCAGTTTCTTGCATTTTAGCAACAAGATCGTGCACATAAGCCAGTGCAGAATCACCGGTTACCGCTTCAACACGACGTACACCGGCGGCAATACCGCTCTCAGATAAGATCTTGAAGAAACCAATGTCACCAGTACGTTTAACATGCGTACCACCACATAGTTCAATTGAGAAGTCACCCATGCGTACTACACGCACTTCATCATCGTATTTCTCACCGAATAACGCCATAGCACCCGCTTCACGCGCCGCATCAATGTCCATGACTTCCGTTACAACTTCATGGTTAGCACGAATTTGAGCGTTAACAAGGCGTTCAACTTCAATCAGTTGCGCAGGCGTTACCCCTTCAAAATGTGAGAAGTCAAAACGTAAACGTTCAGGTAATACTAATGAACCTTTCTGTTGTACATTATCACCAACAACTTTACGTAATGCGGCGTGTGCTAAGTGAGTAACAGAGTGATTAAGGCCAATCGCTTTACGACGACTTACATCAACATCGGCGATAACCTGGCTATTTACTTCGATCACACCTGAAACTGACCCGAAGTGAATCGTTGCATTACCCGCTTTCTTGGTATCTGTTACCGTAAAGACAGCATCACCAATTTTGATCACACCTTGGTCACCAGATTGGCCACCCGCTTCTGCGTAGAATGGTGTTTTGTTTAATACAATCGCACCTTCTTGACCGTCATTTAACAGCTCAACTTCAGCGTTATCTTTAATTAATGCCACTATTTGTGCATCAGATGTCAGCGTTTGGTAACCCAAGAATTCAGTTTTTGCATCAATTTTTAGCATTTCGTTATAATCAGTGCCAAAGTTAGAACCTTGACGCGCACGATTACGTTGCGCTTCCATTGCTGTTTTAAAGCCGTCTTCGTCAATGGTTAGCTCACGTTCACGGGCAATATCAGCAGTTAAATCTGATGGGAAGCCGTAGGTATCGTAAAGTTTGAATACCACATCACCCGGAACAACCTTACCGTCTAGTTGTGACAGTTCGTTGTCTAAAATGTTCAGACCACGCTCTAGTGTTTTACCAAACTGCTCTTCTTCGATAAGTAAGATTTTTTCAACAATTGCTTGTTGTTTTACCAGATCGTCAGAAATGTCGCCCATGAGTTCAACCATCTTCGCAACAAGTTTGTTGAAGAATGGACCTTTAGCGCCAAGCTTATTACCGTGACGTACTGCACGACGGATAATACGACGTAGCACATAACCACGGCCTTCATTTGATGGCATCACACCGTCAGAGATCAGGAAGCTACATGCACGGATGTGATCGGCAATAACGCGTAATGATTTGTGTTCTAAATCTGTGGTACCGATAAGTTCTGCAACATGCTTGATTAAGCTTTGGAAGATATCGATTTCGTAGTTTGAGTGTACATTTTGCATAATTGCAGCAATACGCTCAAGACCCATACCTGTATCCACAGATGGTTTTGGTAATTCTTCCATGGTGCCGTCAGCTTGACGGTTAAACTGCATGAATACTAAGTTCCAGATCTCAATAAAACGGTCACCGTCTTCTTCTGGAGAGCCAGGAACGCCGCCCCAAATGTCTTCGCCGTGATCGTAGAAGATTTCAGAACATGGTCCACATGGACCGGTATCACCCATTGACCAGAAGTTATCTGACTCGAATTTCTTCTCCGGGGATTTATCACCAATACGAATAATTTTATCTTCTGGCACGCCTACTTTGTTCGCCCAGAATGAAAATGCTTCATTATCACTTTCATACACAGTAACAAGTAACTTTTCTTTTGGTATTTTCAGAACAACGGTTAAGAATTCCCATGCAAATAAGATCGCATCTTCTTTAAAGTAATCACCAAAGCTGAAGTTACCTAACATTTCAAAGAATGTATGGTGACGCGCAGTGTAACCTACGTTATCTAAGTCATTGTGTTTACCACCAGCACGTACACAGCGTTGCGACGTTGTGGCACGTGTATATGAACGTTGTTCTGCACCGAGGAATACGTCTTTAAATTGGTTCATGCCCGCATTTGTAAATAACAAAGTTGGATCATTAGCAGGAACAAGTGAGCTACTTGTGCCTTTGTTGTGCCCTTTACTGGCAAAATAATCAAGAAACGCGTTGCGGATCTCAGCTGTAGACATAGTCATGTAATTGTCCTGGGTGCTTGAAATATGAGCGATTGTTTAGATTTAATAATATAAACGGATCTGTTAATGAAGTGATTATACCCAAACCGCGTCAAAATGCTAACTCAGAGACGCCCTTGAGGCTGTATTTTACCTGTGTTGTTAATCCAATCAGTAAAGATATACCCAAGTTACTTCAAGATGCTATATCAGAGACGAGCAGGGATATCAGAACAAGGCACAATATGTAGATAATGGTTATTCCATTTTCAAATATTGTAACGCTGTGCTGTTATTCCTGCTCGCCTCCCGTAGGGCAAACCGAATGAAGGAATCTTCGGCGTTATGAAGCCTTGATTTAGAATAGCTAAATCCTCGACTTCATGCCTTGAACATCCTCTCCTTTCGATTTGCTGATTGTGCATCTTGAAGTAACTTGGGTATATATCAGCCAAAAAAAAGCACCGAACATAAATGCGCGGTGCTTTTCAAAAATTATATCTATTTCAGCGAGCCATCTCACTGATAATAATCAGATCGCTTCTTCGTTTTCTTCACCTGTACGAATACGGATCACACGTTCTACAGCGGTAACAAAAATCTTACCATCACCAATTTTACCCGTGTGCGCGGTTTCAACGATAGAGTCGATACAGGCATCAACGTCATCGTCTTGCACTATAAGATCAAGTTTTACTTTAGGTAAGAAATCAACCATGTACTCAGCACCACGGTAAAGTTCGGTGTGGCCTTTTTGACGGCCAAAACCTTTTACTTCAGATACAGTCATCCCTGTGATACCAATCTCGGCAAGCGCTTCGCGTACATCATCCAGCTTAAACGGTTTAATAATCGCTTCAATTTTTTTCATTGTCAGTCCCTGTTTGCCCCTAAATATAACTCTTAGCATACCTAAGCAAATTCAAATTGCCAATCAGACAAGCAATTAAATCGATGAAATTGTTAAACTTATGATTTAACGCTAATCACCAGCAATCCGCTGTGACTGTATTTGCACTATTCAACGAGGTCGTCACACCAAAATGATCAATCGTGAAAGAGGTACAATCGGTATCATTAGCCTGCGTACTTGCAGCTTCGACAGTCGCGATTATCGTATAGTTGTTTTTAGTACTGCTCGCGCCAAGTGCAAAACTGTAATAGTCACTGTCATCATGCCAGCCAGATCCAGATAAGGTATTCGTCGCGCCACTGGCTAATGACGTTGCATACTGGCCATGATCTAAATAAAACTGTTCTTGTAATAACTGCGCTTTATACAATGCCGTTTTCGCATCATTACGATTGTTACTCATAATATAAGCACTGTAAGAGGGATAACCAATACCCGCTAAGATGCCAACAATCGCCACCACGATCATCAGCTCGACCAGGGTAAAACCCGTGTGTTTATTTGCCATTATAGGGCAGCCTCATTGAAGTAACGGTAGGTTGAACGTGGCGCTAATAGCATCTTTGTATCCACAGTCCCTTTATTAATTGTGACTCCCTCAACAGTCTTACTTTCACCTTTACCCGCACCTAATAGACGTAATACAGACGCACCATTTATCGATGCAGCATGTACCGCAAGATCTTTGGCGATAACGTTAGGGAGCTTTTGGTAAAATGTTCTTGTTCCAACATTTAAATCGAGTTGATAATAATGGCTATTACCCGATTGATTAACCACACATTGGCCATTTTCAATTACATAATCAGTATCAAAAGGCGTGTAGGTATTAAAATGAACAATACCGTTAATAACAACGGCAGCGCCAAGTGACTTCTCTCCACCTAGGTTCGAACCATCTACCGAATCAGCTTGCAGCAATTCATAATGCCACCCAGATAACGTCTCACCGTCTATAACATCTGTAATTTCATCACTACTATTTGCGCTGCTATATTTAATCAAAGATAAGTTAGTTAATTTAATTGTCGAAGGCACTGGCGTTTCACCTGAGTTACTCCCCCATATTTCAGGGTAAATAAAACTATCTTTAATATTGAAGAAATAATTACGCGCAGTAAGGTTTGAGTTCGGGCTGGTAATATCACCGCTACCTAATAATAAACCATCGTAGGAGTAACCATTGATATCTCTTGCTCTGACAATTGATGGCGCACTAAAGAATCGACGATCACTCGCTGCTAAGCCTCCAAGGCTAGCCAATTTAAATAATCGCCATTTAGCGGTATCCATAATGAACTCATTTTTATCTGCATCAAATATTTTAGGCATATCGATACGATAAATATTACCCGCTGTATCTGGTGCATAAATACGATCGGCATAACTATCGCCATCACTGTCCATGACCGCTAAACGACTGGCGACACTATCACTAATACCGTCATTACGGCCAAACGATTTCAGTAAATCGCCAGTGTCTGCATCAATGATATACACGCCTCTCCCCACGGTATCAGCACAAGTAACATTGATATTATTCGCACCACAGGTATCTTTTTTTACATCATAACCAGCACCAAAAATTAATACCGGTTTATCATTAGTATTAACGTTACCTCTAAATACCTTACTGACAACTGGTGTTGACCACGTTTGCCCTAATTCAGGATATGTTTTACTCGAGTTCTTGTTTTCCATTACCCAATTTAACTGTGGGATAGTCGTATTTGTTTTACTGCTATCAAGGTTAACATCCAAAGAGAAATATTTTTCACCGCCACGACGTAAACCGAAACTAATAATATGCTTAACATTACCAGCGCTATCGAGGTATGCCGCATCAACAGCACTGCCATCAATACCATAAATACGATTTTCAGCTTTAGTGACCTGCAGATTTAATTTTAATGCATTAGCGAGGTTTTCTTTAGGAATGAACGCCCATTCTTCTTCGACGGTGCGCCCATTATCTTTAAAGGCATGAAAAAATCCAGAATTAGTACCAATAAATATACGCGCTTTCGTTAATACGGTTTGCCCATCTGAGCCTTCAACGCCAAGAGTATCTGGATATTCAACAATTAGTGGCTCTGCATGCATAGGATCGCCAAAGATATCATCACGATATTCCCCTGCTTCATTTTTGCCACTTAACCAACTAATCGCCGCATCTAACGTAGCTTCAGATACGCCAAGCGCACTTGCCAAATCAGCATCACTGGTCACTGATAAGGCACTCTTTAAATTATCTTTAGACAAGGTAAGTAACGCAGTATTATCAGTATTAGTAATATAAATATTACGTGGAATCGCTGAGTCCAAATGAGTAAATGCTTCAGCAACACCACCTGTACTTACATCATTTAAGCCTTGTTCAGTGCTCCACCCTGAATATAAATCATCATTAAAGAAGCTGCTGACATCATTGGTTAAGGCTGGCAATATCGCCGAGTTTGTTGATCCTGCATCGCTAGCGGATTGTGTCCACGCACTTAAGGTTCCATCACCAGTGACCTTAAACTTACGCAAGTTACCTTGCCATTTACTGGTTTGATTCGGCTGGAACATAGAGTAATAAACGAATTCGTTACTCTTACTTGAGTTACTGCTATTAATGGAAGTACCAACAGCGGCGGCTATCCCTTGTTGTCTGGCGATAATATCTGCAAATGCCATTTCTAATTTTTGACGTAATTCATTAGCATTCAATGCATTATAAAATTGTCCATCGCCATATTCAGCCGTTTTTTCTAACAAATTACGACGTCCGGCATCGAGATTACCAATACCTACGGTGTAAGTAACAATGCGTTCCTTCACATTCGTCGTCGTTTTATTCATATCATTATTTGCCAGCCAACCTGAGAGCACAGGGAGTAAATTCTTATCACAGGTAGTATCCGCATTATTCACTTGTACCGCTCTATCTTTAATATCTTGAGCCGTCATCCCTGGTAACTGTTCAATTAACTTATTTGCTTTACTATCATGATCATATGCATCAATACGGATTAGATCACCAAAAATACCGCCGCACTTAACAATGTCACTAAGTCTAGAACTGACATCATGGTGCCCCGTGGTCACCATAATAATATAAGCCTCTGTTTGGCAGCTATTGACCCAATCCATAGGGCTAATATAAGTACCACTAGCCTCTGCACTTTGATCGCGTTTTGGTTTTTCTCCAATTAATACATCATCCCCATACCAAACATCTTGACCATATAAATATCGATATCCTTCATACAAGCTTTCACATAAGGCTGATTTGGACATGCTAGTAGTAAAAATATCTTGCATCTTACTTTTTAGCAGGCTTTTTTTATTTACATAATCATTCGTCGACGCATCATAATCATCCTGATCATAAGAGCTAATCTTAGAAATTATTCGACCACCATTATTATTTAAAATATCAAGTTTAGTGATAGAGTTATTCGGATTGAAAATTTCCAGTCCGGTATTAATCTCGGTAGTATCAAGCATCATATCCAGTACGACTTTTTTGGCTATCTGTAAATTCGATAATTGAATCGTCGTGCCACTACTCGGTTTTAATGCCGCCCATTTTACTAAGTTATCCGAATACAAATACGCTTTATTATCGCTGTTACCATTAAATCGTCCTTGTGCCGTATCTTCATAAATGTTCCAATAGTACTCTGGTCCGTTCGATGGGAAACCTTCTCTTTTCGGGTTTTCGACATAACCATCAGCTGACCCATCATCAGATTCACCTTCAGCGTTAACCTCTTCCGCCTTAATCACACCACTGTGCTCGTAACCAGGATTTCGCTTTTCATCCGTTGCTATATCTTGGTCACAATCAACAAATTTTCGACCAATACTCGTTTTACTGCCAATGGTACGCCACTCATATGGGATCCCAACAACACCATCAAATAGTTTAATCTTGCCTGGTAACCATTGAGCGATATAATCTTGATAAGCACCGAGATCTCCCTGAAAGTCAGCGACAGCTGAATAGCAATTCATTTTAGAAAAATCGAGTTTATTACCACTTCCTCGAGCTGGAATAGTCGTAACAAAAGCGTTATATTTTTCTTGTTCAGTCCCTGTTAGTGCAGGTCCTCCCGCATAAGTATCAACCGCTTTTTCAGCAATATCACGTAATTCAGTATGATTGAGCGCTTTAGCACTAGCGCTGTTATTATAATAAAACTGTTCACCGCCATAGAACCAACGGTAAATTATATCTTCAGCATTTGTATCTGGCGTCGGCGGGTAAGCAATATGCGGATCATAGTATTTTGGATAAGGAAAATCAGCTTCCTCTTTCATATGTGCAGAAGTATCTAAAATAATAAGCACTTGGGGTTTGCCATTTAAGCTGACGGAATAAATTTCACCTTCATCAGCCCCTGCATACAAGGCCATCAGCCCTGTTAGAATGATACTGGCTTGTTTGAAAATCCTTTTCATTGCCTGTCCCTAATTATTTTTAGCCGCTAAAAATGGCTGCTCAATACCCGAAGTCATACTATTTCCCTGTACGCGTCGAGCATCATTTTGTTGATTAAAATCGATTCTGACATACCGACACTGAATTAAATTAATACTCGACGCAGTCGTACTTCGCTTGCAATATCCTTCACCACGCAGGGTCATATTTGCATTTGTATTAAATGCGCTTGCAGAAAGGCTGACGTCGTTATCACCATCCATACCCATGATGTCATCAATGAGCGTGGCATCGCTAACTATACTCTCTACACCACCTAATATTTCTTGCTCATTGGCTAATTTCTCTTGCGTCAAGCCAATCGCATTTTGTCCTAATCGTGTTTCGGTAATCACCGCGGCGGCCAAAGAGGTAACAACAACCAATATAATGATGACGATAAATAAGGTAACGCCTTGTTGAGACTTCATTGTGCTGCCACCATCATGTTGTTGTTAATAAGCACCGTTGTTGATAATAAAAAACGACGATAATTATCATCATCAGGCGGGTTGAAAGGGCTAAATTTGTCGTTAAACGTTGCATTATTGTTTAATGTTAAATCTTTATTTTTAGCACGTGCGAGCACGTATATTCGAGCAGACACAATTTGATTAGTGCGCCACATCAAATCAGTAATTCTGCTGCTAACGAGGTAACTTTCTGGTCGGCCATCACTGTTAGCGTCGACACCAAAATCAATACGAATTTGCTCAATATTATCCACGACCAAATCGTTAACAAAGTCACCATCAATGTAACTAAATCGGCTTAACCGCGTTCCTTCAGAGCCATGAGCTTGCACAATGTAGGTATGATGTAAGTAGGGATAAATATCTGCATCGTCTATATTGGTGGCACCATTGGGCGTATCACCTTTAAATATCTGTGCTTGCAGTGGTGAAACAGCGACATAATAACTTGCAGTATCAATGTCACCCTGCGCAGTAATCGTACCTTGCAGACGGGCAATAGATAACACATCACTATTTGTGGCTATGCTATATTCAGCATCAAGACAATTAGCGACAGACAATACAAGATTTGGTCCAGCACTTGAATTACGGATCCAATTTGCAGTTTTAGGTTTGTGACGGTTGGCAGATGTGGTTGAACCTATAGCAGGGATTAAACTACAACTGCCTGCTGGCGCAGTTAACACTGGAAGGGTTATATCATCTAACGACACCCCCGAAAACTCAGCCCAACTGCCAATACTACGGACATCATCCACTAATATCTGCAACGCTAGCAGTGCCTGCTGCTGTAAACTCGATACAGTTGAAGAGCGGTTAGCCGATACCTTCGTATCCACAAACATAGTTGTGATAGACACCATAAGCACTAAACCAATTACCATCGAAATCATCAGTTCAACTAAGTTAAAACCCGCTTGCTTCACTGTCATATCGCCTCCGAGATCAAACTGGTTAATACCACTTGTCGGCGATTATCGACTGCCTGACCGCAGGCTGCGCCATTAGCAGCTCCTGATGAGCTTGCTGCATTTTTAATCTGCCAACTCACCGCGAAGGTGACTGTTCCTGAGCCTAAGCCTAAGCCTAAGCCTGTAATATTACGGCATAATGCCATATTATTGAGTGAAACAGAGCTTGCTGCATTCGTGAGAATGTCGGTGATGACGGTGTTTTGGGCCGCGATGGAATTGGCAGTAAGCCAACGGGTATCCGCGCGTAATTCTTCCAACGCTGTGCGCGCAAGAAAAGAGGCTTGAATTTGCTTGTCTGTATCTGCTAATGATTTCTTCGCAATCCCTTGCAATGCCACTATGCCCAACAGGCCAACGGCAAGGATGAATGATGTGATCATCACTTCAATGAGACTGAATCCAGATTCCGTTCTAGATTGCATACTTAACTCACTTTAATAATTTGTACGCCACCATGTTACACAAATGTTTAATTTATGTAAACACAATGCACTGTCATTCTGTGAGACATAACGTTGAATTAGATAGATGGTTCAATGGACTAGAGCCAAGGAAGAATAGCCCGTGTGAGTATGAGGTATTAAGAGGGAAAAAGAGAATGGATAAACAAAGCTCATTCAGTCGATAACTAAACGAGCTGCTTCGTCATGATGATTAATTTACTTGCTTGATACGTAATTCAGCAGGCACTTCAAATATCGTGTTTTCGGCACGACCTTCAACTTCAGTCACCAACTTGCCACCACAACTTTTCAATTTTTCAACGACTTGATCGATTAAGATCTTAGGTGCAGATGCACCCGCAGTAACACCGACTTTAAGCTTACCTTCCAATAATACCGGATCAATATCACCAGCATTATCAATCAGGTAAGACGGTACACCAAGGTTTTCAGACTTTTCACGTAAACGGTTCGAGTTCGATGAATTTTTCGAACCAACCACAAACATAATATCCACCATGCCAGCTAATTTAGACACCGCATCCTGACGATTCTGTGTTGCGTAACAAATATCATCTTTACGTGGACCCTTGATCTCAGGGAAACGTTCACGCAGTGCGTCAATAATACCTGAGCAATCATCTACCGATAACGTAGTCTGTGAGCTGTAAGTTAGATTGTTCACATCTTTAACGCTTAATTCTGCAACATCAGCGATAGACTCAACCAGATACATACCACCGTCAGCATTGTCATACTGACCCATAGTGCCTTCGACTTCGGGGTGCCCTTTATGACCGATCAATACACATTCAATACCACGGCGACTGGCACGTGTTACTTCCATGTGTACTTTTGTCACTAGCGGACAAGTTGCATCAAATACCTTTAAGTCACGACGTTTAGCTTCAGCTTGCACTGCTTTTGATACCCCGTGCGCACTAAAAATAACCACACGACCATCTGGCACTTCATCAAGCTCTTCGACAAAAACAGCACCGTTCTCTTTTAGGCCATCAACCACATAACGATTATGTACAACTTCATGGCGTACATAAACAGGGGTTTCAAATAACTCAAGTGCACGTTCAACAATGCTAATAGCACGGTCAACACCAGCACAGAACCCTCGAGGATTAGCGAGTAAAATTTCCATCATCAACCTTATTTATTCTGCATTAATTTCTAAAATTTCAACTTCAAACGTCACGACTTGTCCAGCTAACGGATGATTAAAGTCGACAGTGACCGAGTCACCAATCACGTCACGGATCATACCTGGTAACTCAGCGCCATCTGGCTGAGTAAAACCAACAATTAAGCCAACTTCCGCTTTCACTTCCGTAAACTTAGCACGGTCTAAGTAGTAAATATTATCTGGATTAGGTTGTCCGAACGCATCTTCTGGTTGCAGTTCAAACTTGTTCTTATCGCCAACAGTTAAACCGAGTAAGCAACGCTCAAAATTAGGGGTTAAGCTGCCATCACCAATCACTAACTTAGCTGGTTTACCTTGTAGTTCGGTGCTATCTGCAACAGAACCGTCTGCTAAAGTAATAGTGAAATGCATGAGTACTTGGCTATCATCGCCAATTGTTGCTACGTTAACTGTCATTTGATGATTCCTTGTCATTTTTGCTTTCCATAATGGCTTCCAAGATTAACATCGCAGCGCCAATACAGATCCAAGTGTCTGCTAAATTAAAGATTGGGAAATGGCTTTTATCCCAATACACATGTAAAAAATCGATTACATAACCATGAATAATACGATCATATAAATTGCCTAATGCACCACCTAAAATGAGCGCATAAGCAATGTTGCTCCAATATTGCTTGGCTGATTGTTGCTTTAACCAATAAATCAACAAGCCAGAAACCGATACCGCGATCACGCCAAAGAACCAACGTTGCCAGCCACCTGCGTCAGCAAGCATGCTAAAGGCGGCACCATAGTTACGTGCATAGGTGAAATTGAATATAGGTAATACATTTACCGATTCACCTAATTGAAAATGACTGACTACAAAAGACTTGGTACCCAAATCAATAAAAAATGCAATAACGGCTAGCCACAGCCAAATTAATCCCGTTCTCTTATGTGCGCCTACGGTCATTATTATCCTCTGATACGTCAACGTGATGACGATAAATGTCATGTAACGACTGCATTGTTATCACTATCAACCCAGCATCTTTAAATCGATGGTTAACAATCATATCATTTTATGGCACTCGTTTAGCTTTTATCCATAAAAAAATGCCTACTGTGTTTACACTGATTAAGCTAACCAATACACAGTAGGCATTCTATGTGAACGATAATAACAACTTAATGGTTATTACCCTTCTTTACTCGCTCGGAGTGATGAACACACTAGCGATTAAGCAAATTGACGTTTCTCGCCTTCACCTTCGATGTTGTCTTCACAACGATTACAAATAGTAGGATGCGCTGCTGATTGACCAACAGTTTCGTTATGGTGCCAGCAACGCTCGCACTTCTCTGCGTCACTCTTAGCAATACTAATCCATAAACCGTCAATAGCGCTTGCTTCAACGTCTGCAGGCGCTTCTGTTACAGCAACAACTGTCGTGTTAGACGTCAGCAGTACGAAACGAAGTTCATCACCTAATTTATCAAGATCAGCCGCTAATTCTGCATTCGCATACAGCGTTACGTCAGCCTGCAGTGAACCACCGACAACAGCATTGCTACGTGCTAGTTCAACAGTCTTGTTCACTTCACTACGAACCGCTTGTAGCTTGTTCCAGTAAGCGTTGTTCAGCTCAGCATCGTCTGCAAGTGGTGCTAGACCTGTGTACCATTCTTCAGTAAATACATATTCAGCACGTTCACCAGGCATTGCATTCCAAATTTCAAACGATGTGAAACTTAGAATTGGCGCAGTCCAACGAACCATGGCTTCTAAGATATGGAACATCGCAGTTTGACAGCTACGACGTGCAACACCATCTGATTTTGCAGTGTACTGGCGATCTTTAATGATATCTAAGTAGAAACTACCTAATTCCATTGAACAGAATGTCATTAACTTTTGCGTCACACTCTGCATTTGATAGCTTTCATAATCTGCTAGGATTTCAGTTTGTAGTGCGTGTGCACGACCCACAGCCCAACGATCCAGTGCCACCATATCTTCTGTTGCGACAAGATCAGTTTCTGGGTTAAAACCTTCTAGATTCGACAGTAAGAAACGTGCCGTATTACGAATACGACGGTAAGCATCTGCACTGCGATCTAAGATCTCATCAGATACTGTCATTTCACCGGTGTAATCGGTACTCGCAACCCACCAACGTAGCACATCACCACCAAGGCGGTTCATTACGTCTTGCGGCGCCATTACGTTACCGATAGATTTAGACATCTTACGGCCTTTCGCATCGACCACGAAACCGTGTGTTAATACTTCTTTGTAAGGTGCTTTACCGTGAATAGCCGTCGAGATCATCAATGATGATTGGAACCAACCACGATGTTGATCAGAACCTTCAAGGTAAAGGTCGATCTCTGCGCCCGCGTATTCTTTACGTGCATCAACCACAGAGAAGTGCGTTGAACCCGAGTCGAACCATACATCGACGGTATCAGGTGCTTTGGTATAATTAACAGCGTCATCACCGAGGAGATCGGCCGGATCAAGATCCCACCACGCTTGAATGCCTTTCTGCTCAACTAACTTAGCAACATCTTCCATTAGCTCAGCTGAACGTGGATGCGGTTCTTGTGTTTCGTTATGCACGAATAAAGAAATTGGTACACCCCACGTACGTTGACGAGAAATACACCAGTCAGGGCGGTTAGTTACCATGCTTTCGATACGTTCTTTACCCCAAGAAGGTACCCACTCCACATTTTTAATTTCGCCCATTGCCGCATTACGCAGACCATTTAGTTCCATGCTGATAAACCATTGTGGTGTCGCACGGAAAATGATTGGCGTTTTGTGGCGCCAGCAATGTGGATAGCTGTGTTTAATTACTTGGTGGTTTAGTAACGCACCTTTTTCGGTAAGTACTTCAATCACGTTATCATTGGCTTTAAATACGTGTTGACCAGCAAATAACGGCGTATCTTCAAGGTAAACACCATTGTTACCAACAGGGTTGGCAATTTCTAGATTATAACGTAGACCAGCCACGTAATCTTCTTGACCGTGACCAGGTGCAGTATGTACCACACCAGTACCCGCGTCAGTCGTAACGTGGTCAGCTAAAATAGCCGGTACGTCGAAATCATAGAACGGGTGGTTAAAGCGTAGGTTTTCTAGCGCAGCACCAGTACAAGTACCCAGCGTAGTGAAGCTTTCTGGTGCAAATACCGCCATGCAAGATTCAACTAAGTCAGTTGCTAGGATTAACTGTTGTGAACCCGATTCAGTGACCATATTAACTAACGAGTATTCAACGCGTTCAGCAAGTGCAACCGCGCGGTTAGCAGGTAATGTCCAAGGTGTCGTGGTCCAGATAACGGTTGATACTAAGCCTTCAACATCGCTACCAAATACCGCTTTCACTGCTGCTTGATCTTGCGCAGTGAAACGTACATAGATAGCCGGTGATTTTTTATCTTCGTATTCAACTTCAGCTTCTGCTAATGCAGAACCACAGTCTGTACACCAATGAACAGGCTTAGAACCTTTTTGTAAATGACCGTTGGCAACGATTTTACTTAAAGCTCGAATAATGTTTGCTTCAGTGTTGAAATCCATTGTCAGGTACGGATTCTGCCAATCGCCTAATACACCAAGACGGATAAAATCTTGGCGTTGGCCGTTAACTTGTTTTGTCGCATATTTACGACATTCTTCGCGGAACTGTGCAGCCGTTACTTTACGACCTGGTTTGCCCACTTTCTTTTCTACCATCAATTCGATAGGCAGACCGTGACAATCCCAACCTGGGATATAGGGTGCATCAAATCCAGACAAGCCTTTGGCTTTAATAATAACGTCTTTCAGGATCTTATTAACTGAGTGACCAATGTGAATACTGCCATTCGCATAAGGAGGACCATCGTGCAAAATAAAGGTTTTTTTACCTTTCTTAGCGGCACGGATTTTTCCGTATAAATCATCAGTCGTCCACTGCTTCAACATATTTGGTTCGCGGTTCGCTAAGTTAGCGCGCATTGCGAAGCCAGTTTTTGGCAGGTTCAGCGTTTTTTTATATTCGCTCATGTATCCTAATTCCGTTATTGGTATTATTAAAAATTAAACTGACAGGCCAAAAAAGGTTTTGGCTGCAATGACATCTCGTTCTATTTGCTGGCGAAGTACATCAAAAGATGCAAATTTCTGTTCGCCGCGTAATCTTTTCTTCAGGACAACCTCAAGCTGTTTGCCGTAAAGGTCACCATCAAAATTAAATAAATTCACTTCCAGTTGGGTACGTACGCCGCCAACTGTAGGACGTTTTCCAATGTTGGCAACGCCCTGTATGGCATCATCACTGATACCTAACACTTCTACTACATAGACGCCATTAATAGGGTCTACGCAGCGTTTTAATGGGATATTAGCGGTCGGAAAACCGATAGTTCGCCCTAATTTAGCGCCGTGAGCCACCTTACCAAAAATACTGAATGGTCGGCCCAATAGTTCGGCGGCTAAATCAAGGTCGTCTTGTGCTAACGCGTCGCGGATCATGGTACTACTCACACGCGCTTGGGCAACACTAAAGGTATCCATGCTCACCACATCAAAACCATACTTGGCACCAGCGGCTTGCAGCATAGCAAAGTCACCCGTACGTTTATGGCCAAAACGGAAATCATCACCAACGACTAAATATTTAACACCTAATTTATTCACTAACAACTGGGTAATAAATTCATCCGCAGACAATGCCGCAAATTTGCTATTAAAATTAACACATAATAGCTGGTCAATATGTTGATCTTTTAATGCTGCATATTTATCACGTAACCGCGTTAATCGCGCAGGTGCTTTATCGCCAATGATCATCTCTAGTGGCTGCGGTTCAAATGTCATCACCGTTGCTGGCAAATTCAATTGTTTCGCTTTTTCGATTAACTGTCGTAATACTGATTGGTGCCCGAGATGAACGCCATCAAAGTTACCGATAGTTAAAACACACCCTTGATGGTGTGGCTTCAAATTGTGAATGCCTCGAATCAGCTCCATGTCTTTGCCAACTATTCCACTAAAATGATAAATTATAACTTAGTCAACGCACAGGTCAGCAACAATTTGTACTCAGTCAGTAATTTTAAAATGTCGCGGGCGTAAACCAAGTACCAATAAAACCATAAAATAGCTTATTACAGCCAATCCTATGAGCCCTAACAGGCATAAACTACTGTCTAACAGACCCCACTCATACCACTGCTGCATGTCGGGTTTAATATACTGCACTAAGCCAGCCATTAAGCCAGCAGACAAGAACAACTTGGCGATCACCTTGCCGGTCGCGGTATTAATCTGGTACACACCTTGTTTGTGCAACCCCCAATATAACAACCCCGCATTTAAGGTCGCAGAGCCCGCAGTCGCCAGTGCTAAACCAACATAACCAAATGGGATCGCTAAAATGATATTAAAGCCCATATTACTAATCATCGCAATAATGCCAAACTTAACTGGTGTACGGGTATCTTGGCGCGCGTAATAACCAGGGGCAAGTACCTTAATCAACATAAAACTGAGTAAACCCGAGCCATAAGCCATCAAACTCATCGAGGCCATCGATACATCATCAGCACTAAACTCACCGCGCATAAACAACACTTTAAGCATGGGACTAGCCAGTACTATCATGCCCATCATCGCCGGAGCACCTAACAATAGCACCACCCTTACGCCCCAATCCATGGTTTGCTTAAACTGGTGATCTGAATTTGCAGAATGTGTTCGAGACAGCGCGGGTAAAATAACGGTCGCGATGGCAATACCGAACAAACCAAGCGGAAATTCGAGTAACCGATCCGAGTAATATAGCCAACTAATCGAACCCGTCATTAAAAATGAGGCAATAAAGGTATCAAACAATAAATTGATTTGGCTTACTGATACCCCAAACATCGCCGGGATCATGAGTTTACGGATTTTAGTCACGCCAGGATCACGCCAGCCCCAACGTGGCTTCACTAACATCTTCTGTTTTGCTAAAAACGGGATTTGAAATAAGAACTGAATTGCACCACCGATGAATACCCCGATAGCGAGCCCTATTTCAGGTTGTTCTAGATTAGGTGCGATGAACAATGCCGCACCAATAATGGCAATATTTAAAAACACTGGGGTAAAGGCAGCAACAGCAAACTTACCCAAAGTGTTCAAAATTGCACCAGATAATGCGGTAAAAGTAATAAACCACAAATAAGGAAAAGTAATTTTTAACATAAATGAGGCAAGTTCAAACTTGTGTGCATCGGGTCCATCATTAAGCCAATCAACAAACCAACCAGCACCAAAGAGAATGGTAATTAATGGCGAACCTATTACCCCAAACAAGGTAACAATGGTCACCAAAACACCCAAGGTACCCGACACGGATGCAATGAGGTCCCGCACCTTTTGTTTATCACCAGTCTGTTGATATTCGGTCAGAACGGGCACAAAAGCCTGTGCAAATGCACCTTCAGCGAAAAGACGACGTAAAAAATTAGGGATCTTATTGGCGAAGAAGAAAACATCGGCAGCGGCACCCGCGCCCATTAAATTTGCAACGATAACATCTCGAACTAACCCTAAAATACGCGAGATCATGGTCATTGAACTGACGATAAGGCCAGATTTTATTAATTTATTACTCAAGAAATACCTTTTATGTCCATCAAGCCCTGTTCGTGGGGCGCATTTACTGCTAAAATATGTCCCACATCTTAACTGTCATTGCAGTTAGTTGCCAATATTTTGCCTGTTATTTACACAAAAATATTGACAAATTTCGTTAGGCAAGGCATATTCCTCGCCTTTATAAAA
>NZ_ABCQ01000038.1 GCF_000170855.1 Moritella sp. PE36
GTTTGATGTTCTAACGTAGGTCCCTTATCGGGATTGCGGACAGTGTCTGGTGGGTAGTTTGACTGGGGCGGTCTCCTCCCAAAGAGTAACGGAGGAGCACGAAGGTTGGCTAAACATGGTTGGACATCATGTGGTTAGTGCAAAGGCATAAGCCAGCTTAACTGCGAGACAGACACGTCGAGCAGGTACGAAAGTAGGTCTTAGTGATCCGGTGGTTCTGAATGGAAGGGCCATCGCTCAACGGATAAAAGGTACTCCGGGGATAACAGGCTGATACCGCCCAAGAGTTCATATCGACGGCGGTGTTTGGCACCTCGATGTCGGCTCATCACATCCTGGGGCTGAAGTTGGTCCCAAGGGTATGGCTGTTCGCCATTTAAAGTGGTACGCGAGCTGGGTTTAGAACGTCGTGAGACAGTTCGGTCCCTATCTGCCGTGGGCGTTTGAGAATTGAGAGGAGCTGCTCCTAGTACGAGAGGACCGGAGTGGACGAACCACTGGTGTTCGGGTTGTCATGCCAATGGCATTGCCCGGTAGCTAAGTTCGGAACTGATAACCGCTGAAAGCATCTAAGCGGGAAGCAGGCCTCGAGATGAGTTCTCACTGGAGCTTTAAGCTCCCTGAAGGGCCGTTGGAGACTACAACGTTGATAGGCAAGGTGTGTAAGTGCTGTGAGGCATTGAGCTAACTTGTACTAATTACCCGTGAGGCTTAACCATACAAATTAAAGTATGATTAATTGAAATTTGACTTAAGAATTGATTGAACACTTTATGTTTTAAAGACTTCTTTATTTATAGCTTTTCAGATTTACAATAGAAACGTAAGTTTCTTATATAGAAAGCAAACCAGATTTGCTTGGTGACCATAGTGTTGCGGTACCACCTGACTCCATTCCGAACTCAGTAGTGAAACGTAATAACGCCGATGGTAGTGTGGGGTTTCCCCATGTGAGAGTAGGGCATCGCCAAGCGCCAAATTAAATTCAAAGCGTAGCTTTGAATAAGAGCAGATGATTCGTAAGACTCGAAGAATTTGTTTGGTGACCATAGTGTTGCGGTACCACCTGATCCCATTCCGAACTCAGTAGTGAAACGTAATAACGCCGATGGTAGTGTGGGGTTTCCCCATGTGAGAGTAGGGCATCGCCAAACGCTAAATCAAGATTCAAGACGCTGTCTTGAACGAAAAAAGCCGATATCATTGATATCGGCTTTTTTATATCTGTAATTTATTAACAGCTAAAACTAAGTGCTGCGTCTTGAACTGTGAAACCCTGATGAATTAAGAATGCTGATAACTCAGGTGTTATTTGCGTCGTTTTCATTATTTTAACAGTTTTAAAATTTTTCGTTCTAGCATGCTCGATTACTTGTTGGATTAGATACTTACCAACTCCGCGTTGCTGGGTTATCTCTCTCACTGCAATGCAGCTTAATACTAGCGCTGAGCTGCTATAATGCATGATGAGCCCACCAATGTGGCGATCATTAAATTTAGCTACAAATAATGCTTTGCTGCTATCTTGAAGCAGTTCATCGAAATCGTTTTTAATTTCTGCTTCATTAGATTGAAATGGTAGATACAATTTAGTCATATCAATTAGTAACTGTGGTGTCGACTCTGTTACGGTAAATGCTGATAATCTCATGCTGTTCCCTTTTTTAGATGCAGGATGATACTACGCTATAATCATTAGATATTTAAGGTTTGTTTTATGCAATGCAGAATGAATTGTGGCGCGTGTTGCGAAGCGCCAAGCATTACCAGTTATATTCCGGGAATGCCTGATGGCAAGCCTGCAGGCGTGCGCTGTGTTAATTTATCTGCGGATAATTTATGTCTGATATTTACCGACCCTGAGCGACCAGCATTGTGTGATACGTTTAAGGCCGCTAGTGATGTCTGTGGTGAAAACCGTGATGAAGCATTATTTCTCATCACTGATTTAGAAATACAAACAGCGTAATGCTATGAACGCTTAAGCCATGAGCGTGGGTTAACTGCTTTACCTTTATGGCGGATCTCGAAGTAAACGCCAGACACTAGTTGGCCACCACTACGCCCAGCTAATGAAATCACATCACCTTTACGTACTTTTTCTCCGGTCACTTTGAGTAATGTTTGGTTGTGGCCATACAGGCTCATATATCCCTGACCGTGATCAATAATCATCACCATACCGAAACCGCGTAACCAATCCGCAAAGACTACCTTGCCTGCACTCACTGCTTTCACTTTAGCGCCTTCACTCGCACTGATAACGAGACCTCGCCAACTGACATTATTAAAACGCTTGCTGTTAAAGTTGTGAAGCACTTTGCCTTTTATTGGCCAGTCGAGTTTTCCTTTATAGCCTTTTAAGCCTGCGAGTGATATCTGCAAGCTCTGTTTTTGTCTTAATAATGCGATTTGTTGTTTTAGTTTTTGTTCTGAAATGCTGAGTTCTGTCAGGGTCTTCTTTTGTTTACTAATGTTACGGGCGATATTTTTATTGCTTTTTTTCTGTTGGTTTTTTTGTTGTGCTAACTGTCTGGCTTTTTGCTGTTGTGAGGTCTTGATGACAATTAACTGTCGCTTAATTTTTTCCTGCTCGAACTCATTTTCAGTTATTTTATCTATCGTGATATTAAATTCTACAATCGACTGGGCTCGCGCTGCATGGAGGTGCTTATAATAAACCAATGAGCGTTCAATTTCGCTGCTGTCCTGTTGATTTAAAAGTAATTTAAGGTAATCATTATTACCACTTAAGTAGGCGGTTTCGATTTGCGCAGAAAGAATATTTTGCTGCTTTTTTTTATTTTTAAATAATACTTTTTGTTGCGCAACGAGTGCGCTGAGATCTTGCTCAATATTACGGATTAAAGATTTGGTATTACTCAGCTGTGCTGCGACTTTACTAATCGCGCGATCGGTGTTTTGTGTTTGTGTTGATAAATTGTTTAAGTAGCGATGCTGCTTTTTGATGGCTGCATTTTGGGCTTTGATTTGGTTGCGAAGTTGATTCAGCTCAGACTGATTATTGGCTGCAAAAGCGTTTAATGATAGCAATATCAGCAGGCCTATAACGCTATAGGCCATGCTGTTTTTTAAAAATTTCATGACGTCATCCTTTCCCCGTAGGGAAACGATTATTTCAGATTCATCAGGTTCTTACCAGTCATTTCCGCTGGAATTTCTTGACCAAGTAAAGTTAACATGGTCGGAGCCAAATCACATAGGCGACCTGTCTCGGCAGGCTCGGCATCACGCCCAAAATAAATAAGTGGTACAGGTAAGTTAGTATGTGCAGTATGAACTCCACCTGTTTCTGGATTGATCATCATCTCAGCATTACCGTGATCGGCTGTGATCAAGCATTCACCACCGACTTTTTCTAATGCTTCAACGACACGACCAATTGATTGATCAACGGCTTCACACGCTTTTACTGCCGCATCAAATACACCGGTATGGCCAACCATATCTCCGTTCGGATAGTTACAAATGATCACATCGTACTTTTCACTCTCAATTGCCGCTACGAACTTGTCAGTGAGCATTTCTGAATTCATTTCAGGTTGTAAGTCGTAAGTTGCTACTTGGGGTGATGGGATCAATTCACGATCTTCACCTGTGAAAGGGTCTTCAACGCCACCATTAAAAAAGAAGGTCACGTGGGCATATTTTTCTGTTTCAGAAATACGTAATTGGGTTTTATTTTGCTGCTCAAGTATTGAACCTAAGGTATTAACTAATTTAACAGAAGGAAAAGCGATGCTAGTATCAATGCTCGCTGCATATTCAGTTAGCATAACGAAATCAGCAAGTTTCGGTGTTACTGCGCGTTCAAAGCCAGTGAAATCAGTATCGACGAATGCACGGGTAATTTCGCGTGCACGATCGGCACGGAAATTCATAAAGATGACAGCATCACCATCCGAAATTGGAGCAGCTTCGCCAATGACTGTTGCTTTGACGAACTCATCATTTTCATCACGTGCATAAGCGGCGTCAAGACCTGCTACTGCAGTATCTGCTGTATATTGGCTTTCAGCTTGAGTAAATAATTTATATGCTTCTTCAACACGGTCCCAGCGATTATCTCGGTCCATTGCAAAATAGCGACCGATTAATGTGGCCGTTTTACCTGCACCAACTTCAGCAAATTTAGCATCAAATTTTTCTAATGTAGCCAGTGCGCTACGCGGAGGAGTATCACGGCCATCTAAGAATGCGTGTAGATAAATCTTTGTTGCACCTTGCCTTGCTGCAAGTTCGATCATGGCTAAGATCTGATCATCATGACTGTGTACGCCACCTGGTGACGCTAAGCCTAGGATATGCACTGCTTTATCATTCGCCACTGCTGCATCAACTGCCTTAACAAGTGCTGGATTTTGATAGAATTCGCCATCACCGATTGCTTTATCGATTTTAGTTAAATTTTGATACACGATACGACCAGCACCAATATTGACATGGCCGACTTCTGAATTACCCATTTGACCATCTGGCAATCCCACATCTAAACCTGAACTTGAAATCAACATGCTTGGGTAATCTTGCCAAAGCTTATCTAAAATGGGTGTTTTTGCATGGGCAATGGCATTATCTTGTTGATCAAGGCGGTGGCCCCAGCCATCCATAATGATAAGTGCAATTGTTTTCTTCGCCTTAGACATGAGTTTACCTCTCGGTTATTAAAGTTAAATATAGGAATATTACTACACTTTCCGGGGATAAATTGGCTCTTATTTATGATCCAGGTAGAATATTGAAGATATTTACTGGTAAATATCGGTAATATTACTACATATCCAGCTATTTCATCCTACGAGTTCTGCGTGTCATTATACAAATCACGTGATTAACGTTATCTTTGAGTTATTCATAACGGTGGTGAGGAATGTATTATTGAGCTGCTTTTATTCCTTGGCACATGTATACTGCGTTGAGAATAATCCATTATTATTAAATTTTAGAGTCATAATCACATGCAAGAATATATTGAATTTGCTTCAAATAATCCAGCCTTATCTCTCGCTTGGGTAGCTATTGCTGGTTTCCTTATTTATTCATTTGGCACCAGTGCCCTGTCAAAAGTGAAGTCGGTGAACAATCAAGAAGCGACAACTTTGATGAATAAAGAAAATGCTATTGTTGTTGATGTTCGCGCTGCAGAACATTATCGTAAGTCACATATTTTAAACGCAATTAACGTTCCTACTGCTGATATCGAAGCAAATAAGCTAACGATGATTGAAAAATACAAAAATACCCCAATTATCGTTATGTGTGACACAGGAATGAGTTCAGGTCGCGCTGCGAATCGTCTATCTAAAATGGACTTTACTACTGTTTATAATTTATCTGGTGGCATGGCAGCTTGGCAAGAAGCCAACTTACCGACTGTTAAAAAATAATAGTCTACTAGCCAGATAACTAAGCAATTAATTATTCAGTTTGAAACTATAAAATATTGGAATTTACTTATGTCAGAATCAGCAAGCCAACAAGAATTTAATATCCAACGCATTTTCATCAAAGATGTATCTTTTGAATGTCCTAATTCTCCAGCGATCTTCCAACAAGAATGGAAACCTGAAGTTAAATTAGATCTTGATACGCGTAGCTCTAAGTTGGGTGACGGTGTATTTGAAGTTGTATTATCACTTACTGTAACCGCTAAAGATGGCGACACAGTGGCGTTCCTATGTGAAGTTCAACAAGCGGGTATCTTTAGTGTTGGCGAATTAAGCGAAGGTCAACTAGCACATTGTCTCGGTGCTTTCTGTCCAAATATCTTATTCCCATATGCGCGTGAAACAATTGCTAGCTTAGTAAGTCGTGGTTCTTTCCCACAACTTAATCTTGCGCCAGTTAACTTCGATGCACTGTTTGCATCTTATGTTCAACAAGCACAACAAGCAGCTGAAGCTCCTGCTCTTGCAGAGCAAAAACTGGACTCTTAAGTGATGGCGACTGATACAGCTTTGATTACAGTTCTGGGTGCTGGTTCTTACGGTACTTCATTAGCGATGTCCTTAGCACGTAATGGTAACAAAACCGTGTTGTGGGGTCATAATCCACAGCACGTTGCCGAGCTTGCTAAAGCGCGCAGTAATGAAGCTTACTTACCTGGTATCGCTTTTCCGGATGCTTTGGTATTGGAGGCGGATCTTGAACAAGCTGTGGCCGCAAGTCGAGATATTCTGATTGTGGTACCGAGCCATGTTTTTGGTGATGTATTAAAGCAGATTAAACCATTTTTGCGTGAAAACTCGCGTATATCTTGGGCTACAAAAGGGCTAGAAGCTGACACGGGACGTCTATTGCAAGATGTTGCGACTGATATTCTTGGCAGTGGTTATCCATTAGCGGTACTTTCTGGACCTACATTTGCGAAAGAGTTAGCTGCTGGTTTACCAACTGCAATCAGTATCTCGTCAACGGATCCAAAATTTGCTGATGATATCTCACACTTATTGCATTGTGGCCGTAGCTTACGTACTTATACCAATAATGATTTTATTGGCGTGCAACTTGGCGGCGCGGTGAAAAACGTGATTGCTATTGGCGCTGGTTTATCTGATGGACTTGGTTTTGGTGCTAATGCGCGTACTGCATTAATTACTCGCGGTTTGGCAGAGTTATGTCGTCTTGGTGAAGCATTAGGTGCAGAAAAAAATACCTTTATGGGTATGTCTTGCTTGGGTGATTTAGTACTAACCTGTACTGATAATCAAAGTCGAAATCGTCGTTTTGGTCTTGCACTGGGTGCAGGTAAAGGCGTTGATGAAGCACAAGTTGAGATTGGTCAAGTTGTTGAAGGCTATCGCAATACCAAAGAAGTTTATTTGTTATCTGCGCGTCTTGGTGTGGAAATGCCAATTACGGAGCAAATATATCTAGTGTTATATGAGAATAAGCCTCCCAAAGAAGCTGCTTTAGCATTATTAGCACGAGATAAAAAAGGCGAATAAATATTTTTGTCTATAAAAAAAGTGACGGCTAAGACCGTCACTTTTTATCTATTCTATCGTTTAATTTTAACTGTACTTGATTGATTAAAGCTTAGTAGTAAGAATGCTCACCAGCTTGGTGTTCTGTCGCATCTTTAACAGCCGTTAGTTCTTCAGGGAACAATTCGAGTAACTGTTTTTCAATCCCTTCTTTCAACGTAAAGTCTACTTGGCTACAACCATTACAACCGCCACCAAACTGTAAGATAGCAATGCCATCATCAGTAATTTCAGTCAATACCACGTTACCGCCATGTCCTGCAAGTTGTGGATTAACTTCAGTTTGGATCACATAGTCAACGCGTTCTGTCAGTGGTGCATCATCTGCAACCGCTCTTATTTTTGCGTTAGGCGCTTTAAGTGTTAATTGAGAACCCATTTTATCCGTCACAAAATCGATATAAGCATCGGTTAGGAATGGTTTGCTCATGTCATCAATTAATGCATCAAAGCCACTGTATGGTAATACAATATCAGTACTTTCAATTGCTTCAGGTGGACAATATGATACGCCACACTCTGCATTTGCTGTGCCTGGATTAACGACGAATACACGAATGTTAGTGCCGTCTTTTTGGTTGCTAAGTAATTTTACAAAATGAGTTTGTGCCGCTTCAGTAATTGTTATCATGGTGCCCTCGTTGTCATACCTGACTAATTTACTATGTCTTTAATTGTAACGCTATTTAAGATGATAAACCACTAATCCGCTAATGTTCTGGCTATACACCATATATCAATACGTTCTATTCCTGCTGCAAATAATGTTAAGCAGGCTGCTTTGATGGTCTCACCTGTCGTGACGACATCATCTATCAGGGCGATATGTTTAACGCTAAAACGCTGAGTTACTTGAAATGCATTGTGCATATTGGCGCTACGCTCGGCTGCTGTTTGTTGTGCTTGCGGAGCTGTATATCTTGCGCGGATAAACTGTTTTTCGGCAATGAGCGGTATTTGTAATTGTTTAGATATAGCACTGGCAAGTAACTGGGCTTGGTTATAACCCCGTTTGGCTTGACGTTTTTTATGTAGCGGAATGCAAATTAGCGCTTCAGGTAAATTGTAATTATGTTGCATTATATTGCTGGTTATTGTGCGGCTTAATAAACCAGAAAAGAGTAAATGCAATTGTGGTTGATGGGAAAATTTGTATTGTTTAATTAAATATTGGCATTCTAAGGTATAGCTCATACAGGCAATTAATTGCTGCCAAGGTGGTGTTTGTTGGTTGCATTCATCACATTGTTGCTGATTTTTACGTTGTGGTAGCGCGCAACGAAGGCAGTGCGAATTGGGTAAATAAGGCAGTTCTTGTAAGCATAATAAACATAGAAAAGGTTGCGGATTATCGATGGGCATATCGCACAAATAACAACGAGGTTGTAATAGTGTCATGCTGAGTTTGCGGATCATGGCTATATCTACACGTTTGATTAGTATATCCTCATTGCTAAGTAATTCGTCAAGTGTAGAGTCAAATGTCAGAAATCGTCGTCACAGAAAGTAAAAATGTAAGCCCTTGCACAACGTTGTATGTCGACATTGTCGGTGATGGCCCAGATTTAGTGCTGTTACATGGTTGGGGACTAAATGGTGCGTGTTGGCAATCGATTGTGCCGTTATTATCTCAACATTATCGCTTACATTTAGTTGATCTACCTGGTTTTGGTTTTAGTCATGACAGTCATGTTGCCAGCGGTACTCTTGCTGATATCACTGACGCCTTAATAAAGGTCGCCCCTGCTAATGCAGTTTGGTTGGGGTGGTCGTTAGGTGGACTTTGCGCCACTGATTTTGCATTACAATATCCGCACCGGGTTTCTGCTTTGGTTACTGTTGCTAGCTCGCCGAAATTTATGGCGGCATCAAAAGTCGATGACTCTGCGACTTGGCCTGGCATTGCTGAACAAGTATTAGCGCAATTTCAACAACAGTTGCAACAGGATCTCTCGCAAACCATCAATCGATTTTTAGCTATCCAGGGCATGGGTAGTGCAACAGCGAAGCAAGATATTAAGCAATTAAAATTATTATTAGCCGCCAGACCACAGCCGCATGAACAAGCGCTTAGTAATGGCTTAACGTTATTATCGACGGTGGATTTACGTGCTCAGTTAGCAACTTTAACAATGCCATTCTATCGTTGTTATGGGCGGTTAGATTCGCTGGTGCCACAAGCGACTGTTGCGTGGATGGATAACTATCTGCCGCAATCCCCGAGTTGGATATTTAAAGCGTCTTCTCATGCGCCTTTTATTTCTGAACCCACGCTTTTTGTTAATAAACTACAGGCATTTATTAACCATTCGTTATAAACTCAACTAGCTTGGGTATATTGATGATGTGCTGCTGAGCCGTTATTTATAATAATGAGGGAAAGATATGTTCATACCATTACAAGTTACGATTAGTGATCTGCACTGTATGAATATTATCAAGGGAGACGCTAGCACATGGTATTAGTTATTCCACCTCCTACGGGGATCCCTAATGCATTAAATCCAACCACCGCTGCGGTAGAGCGTGACGCGGAAAAGCGTGAGATCACGCCAGCGATCACCCCTGATAGTGCATCTGCCTCAACGAGTGACAGCACAGAAGAGAAAGATCTTCTCAGTTATAACCCGAAGAAAAACGACCCTGACCGTAAGAAAAAGTCCGCTCAAGATCCATCGCTGCTTACATCTGATGACGATGAAACTGCAGTCGTTATCGAACATCTGGTCGATGACGTAGGTACGAGCTACAATGGTTTTGGACCCGTTACATTGCCGATTGATATGACGGATCCCCCTGAAACTATTATTGTTGCAGTGCTGCTGTTACGACAGGCGATCTTAGCTAAACCAGCGCTCGATATTGAAGATCGCCGGCAACTTGCTGAAATTAATCACATCATTAAAAATGCGCTTGCCGATCTATTACGATTGAAGCAGCTTGATGAGATTAAAGAGTTAGCGGCACAGCTCCCCGGTGTAACAGGGGTATTAAAAGGTAACAATGTGCATTCTCACGTTGTCGCACTGGATGATCTTTTTGCTGCTTCTTTTGATGATGATGTCGATGTAGCAAAGGGGTCTGTATCGGCAAAATCCAAATTAGCCGGCGCTGTTGTTGGTTATTTTTATGGCGAGAATATCGAACCGCAGCCACCTTCTCAGATCGATCACCAAGAATAATTTATATTTATTGTCGGTTTATAGATAACTTCCTTTGTGCTTTGCTAATATGGACTTATAACCATACTAATAACGAGGATGTCATGTCAGAGCAACGGATACAGCAAGCAATACAATTAATTGATGAAATAAATCAGTGTGATCCAGTCAGTGAAATTGTAGATGGAATAGCACAGCCAAAAGAATGGTTATATGGTCTGCGTATGAGTGAATGCTTGGCTGAGTTTATGCCTGAAGCATCCACAGCATTGCAGATAGCTGCACGTGCACAGCATATTAAACGTTGGAGTATTCCGCGTAGCGAGCATCCATTAGGGCGTGAAGGTTATTACAAATGGCGTCAATCATTAGGTCGTCTGCATGCTGAAGAAGCCATGGCGATTGCTGCACAAGTAGGTTGTGAGCAAGCCGAAATACAAGCTATTGGCCGCATGTTACGTAAAGAGAAATTAAAACGTGATCCACAGGTTCAAGCGCTAGAAGATGTTATCTGCTTGGTATTCTTAAAATATTATTTTACCGCATTTACAGAAAAGCACACACCAGAGAAATTGATTGTGATTGTGCAAAAGACCTGGGCTAAAATGTCAGAAAAGGGCCATGAAGCGGCATTGAAATTACCGTTTACACCAGATCAGCAAGCCTTACTGGCTAAAGCGCTCGGTTAATATAATCGGTGTTATTACCTAATTGAGTCATAACTAATTCACTGTGCTGTGTGTCAGTGAATTATAATTTCTATTTTCACTGTTACTCTTTATCTTCTTTCATTTCCTCTGCCAATATCACCAAGCTTACTGACTGCATTGCCCCGTTTTATTAGCAATAGTGTATATGACTATTTTAGTGGTTGTATTTCTTTGCTTTTGACTATCATTAAAGCCTTTATATATGCTATCTCTCTGGTATATTGAATTCAGCAATTACAGTCGGCTAATTGGATGATTTAGGGAGTTTAAGTTAATGGAAATGGAAATAATCTCGGCAGCGGTGATGCTATTTTTGATCATGGATCCGCTAGGTAACTTACCAATATTTTTGTCTATTTTAAAACATATTGATAAAAAGCGTCGACGTGCGGTCATGATCCGCGAGTTGCTAATTGCCCTGTTTGTAATGCTGCTATTCTTATTCTTAGGAGAAAAGATCCTTGGTTTCTTAAGTTTAAAACAAGAAGCGGTGAGGATCGCCGGTGGTATTATTTTATTCTTGATTGCCATTAAGATGATCTTCCCGACCGAAGGTGGATTAACCGGCCTAGCTGCAGGTGAAGAACCATTTATTGTGCCAATGGCGATCCCATTATTAGCGGGACCATCAATCCTCGCTGCATTGTTGTTATTAGCCCATCAAGATCCCGATAAAATGTTTGAATGGTCTGCGGCCTTGCTTATTGCCTGGGGATTGAGTGCCTTTATTCTGATGTTTTATGAAGGATTTAATCGTATTCTCGGTGATAAAGGCCTAGCGGCTGTTGAGCGATTAATGGGCATGTTACTCGTGATGATATCGGTGCAGATGTTACTGGATGGTATTGCTGATTATCTGGCGACGTTAAGTTGATAAACTTTTTTGTAACTGAAATGTAAACAAAACTTTGCTTTGTTGTTTTCAATACGCCGTTGCAATGGTAAATTAATCTATCTTAATACCTAAAAGCTTAACAGATAGTTTAGAACGTAGGGCAAAGCAGTATCATTTAGAGATACTGCTTCTGATCATAAGTTCTCACAATATGACAAGGAAAGTGAATGAGCATTACCTCTTTTTACCCACCACAACGTACTTTGATGGGCCCAGGTCCTTCAGATGTTTATCCTAATGTATTACAGGCATTAAGCCGCCCGACCATTGGCCACCTTGATCCGGTCTTTGTAAACATGATGGATGAAGTAAAAGAACTGCTGCAATATGCATTTCAAACCAAGAACCCTTGTACTATGGCTGTTTCTGCTCCGGGCTCTGCAGGGATGGAAACTTGCTTTGTGAATTTAATTGAGCCAGGTGACAAAGTCATTGTGTGTATCAATGGTGTGTTTGGTGGCCGTATGGCTGAAAACGTCACCCGCTCTGGTGGTGTACTGGTGAAAGTCGAAGATGAATGGGGTAAACCTGTTGATCCTGCAAAACTGGAAGCCGCGTTAAAAGCCCATCCGGATGCAAAAATTGTCGCGTTTGTACATGCTGAAACCTCAACCGGTGTACTTTCTGATGCCAAAACATTATGTGCGTTAGCCAGACAATACGGTTGTTTATCCATTGTTGATGCGGTGACATCACTTGGCGGTGTCCCTCTGTATGTCGATGATTGGGGTATTGATGCGATTTATTCTGGTACCCAGAAATGTTTGTCGTGTGTTCCGGGTATTTCACCAGTGAGCTTCAGTCCTGCAGCTGTTGAAAGAATTCAAAACCGAACTGTACCAGTGCAAAGTTGGTTCTTAGATCAAACACTCGTGATGAGCTATTGGTCAGGTGAAGGTAAACGCAGTTATCACCATACAGCGCCAGTAAATACTTTATATGCATTACACGAATCTCTGGTGCAATTACAAACTGAAGGTCTAGAGAACGCATGGGCACGCCATGCACAACAACATTTAGCATTACGTGCTGGTTTAGAAAAAATGGGCATTGAGTTTATTGTTGATGAGGCGTGTCGTTTACCACAGCTTAATACCGTCGTTATTCCTGACGGTGTTGATGACGCCGCGGTACGTAACCACTTATTACAAACCTATAATCTTGAAATTGGTGCTGGTCTGGGGGCATTCGCAGGCAAAGCATGGCGTATTGGGTTAATGGGTTATGCTGCACGTGCCGAAAATGTGGCTCTGTGTTTACGTGCGCTAGAAGAAACGTTGAACTAGATTGATGTAGTTCAGCTAATCAAGCGTATTAAGATGTAAAAGCCACACCTCATGGATCCTGAAGTGTGGCTTTTTTGATTTTATTCTGCAGGAAATAAACGTCCGTTTTTATCTACTTAGGTTGAGTATCAGCCTTAATCGCGGCAAACCGTTGTACCAATCGATTACCTGGGTAGAGTAGGGCTGTCTGTTGCATTAATATCTTCGCCTCTGCGTTTTTCCCGAGCTTGGTTAATACGCGTACCCAATTAATATAAATATTCGCTCTGGGTGTTTTCTGACTTATCTCAGTAGCCCAATTTAAGTAGTTATTCAGCTCTTCGATGTCATTGTTGTACATGGCGATTTGCAAGCGATACATCATGGCATTGAACTCTAATCGGGTGATCCAAGCCACCGGATTAACGACTTTTGTTAGCGGGGTGATATCACTGCGATCACTGCGCTCATATTGCGTGAGCAGTTTATTGGTATGTAACGTGGTTAACATGAACAAACCAGTTACCAAGGGGATCAATAAGGCTAAAGTACGTAATAAAAAGGTGTAATTGAATGCAATGCTCTTCGTATTGCCATAACGACTGCCGATATACCAAACCAAGGTTAAGAATACTAACCAGTGTACGATAGCATGGTAAAACGGGTATTCGGTCTGGCTATGTAAGACCAGGGGGAATACGAGTCCCAATAGCGCCAGTGCCTGCCAGAATGGCTGTTTGAGGATAATACGTAGGAAACCAATCACCAATAAAGCGATGCCGGATAACGCTATCAAGCCACCTTCAATGCCCCAATACAGTAATTCATTATGGGGATGATCAAGATTCTCTGGTGATCCTGGTAAGGCCAATCCTTGGCTTAGCGCGTCACTGTATGAGTTAAGATAAGCCACTTCAAAACTGCCATAACCCCAACCTAGTATTGGCTTGTCTAACCACATAGCCAAACCATGTAGATAGATAGGAACACGTGCGCCTGGATCGGTGAGAGCTGCAGCTGAACGCGTGACTTTTTCGACTGTTTCTAACGAATAAACACCAATGCCAACCGCTATGACACCGCAAACGAGCCAAAGTAATAAGCTTTTTGATTGTTCAGTATCACGTAATTGTTGCCACGCCCAAGGTAATAGCAGCAATGGTGCGATCAATAATGACAAATAACCAGTACGAGACTGCAATAACACCACTGGAATAACTGCCATGAAGGTGGTGACATAACAAAATAGTCGTTTGTTTTTTTCATCTAACTTGGTGAGTGTCAGCAGGTATAAGGCAAGGGCAATACCGGTAGTTAAAAATGACGCGGAAACATTGGGTTGTTGAAAAATACCATAAGGGCGATTGGCAATCTTCTGATAACCAACGGTATTATTGACTGGTAATAGGTAATATTGCACCAGACTAAATAACGCCTCGACAAATACCGCCGCTAATATTAGATACAATAACAGCAGCCGTTGTTGTTGATTAAGCTGCAATTGTTGCAAGGCAATAAAAAACAATAACCCCCCGATTAAACCGAATAATCGGGTATAGCTGAGACCTGCAACTATTGGGTCGGCATATAATACCGGAATGAGCATCACTAGCGTGGCGGCGATAAACATTAAGCTCAGTGGGGAGTAAACCAACTTCCCTTGCAATGTGGCTTGCCACAGACCAATGCCGATTAAGGTTGAAATAAACATCCAACCTATGGCATTAAAAGGCAGGTGCAGACCTGAACCGCCACCATTATGCTGAAAATAGTGCATCCCGATCAGCATATAGACGGCGAACGTAATGAAAAATCCTTTTTTCAATGGTGTTAAGTTCATACTATGACTCTTGGTTGATAATACTTTTTTGGTTGATAGTACTAAGCTGTTTCGCGCGTTCTAACATAGGTTTTAAGAAGCGTGCTGTATGGCTATCAGGGTGCTCAGATACGGTTTCCGGTGTTCCTGCAACCAGAATTTCACCGCCGCCACTGCCGCCTTCAGGGCCGAGATCGATAACCCAATCTGCTGTTTTCACCACATCAAGATTATGTTCAATAATGACGATGGTATTGCCGTGATCACGTAAGCGATGTAATACTTTCATGAGTAACTTAATATCATGAAAATGCAGACCTGTGGTTGGCTCGTCTAAGATATACAAGGTTTGGCCGGTATCGCGTTTGGATAACTCTTTCGCCAGTTTCACCCGTTGTGCTTCACCACCGGATAACGTCGTCGCTGATTGGCCAAGGCGTATGTAAGACAGCCCGACATCCACTAAGGTTTGTAACTTACGTGCGATAGGGGGGATCGGTGCAAAGAAGGTATTGGCTTCTTCGACTGTCATATCCAATACTTCGTGAATATTTTTGCCTTTGTAACGGACTTCCAATGTTTCACGGTTATAACGTTGGCTCTTACAGTTGTCACAAGGAACGTACACATCCGGTAAGAAGTGCATCTCGACTTTGATTAGGCCATCACCTTGGCAAGCTTCACAGCGGCCGCCCTTAACGTTGAAGCTAAAGCGTCCTGGTTTATAACCACGAGAACGCGCTTCGTGGGTGCCTGCAAATATCTCGCGGATAGCCGTGAAAATACCGGTATAGGTTGCTGGGTTAGAGCGTGGGGTACGGCCGATTGGACTTTGATCAATATCGACGACTTTATCAAGCTGATCTAAGCCTTCAATCGAGGTATAAGGTGACGGGGTTGTCACCGTAGCGCCATTTAATTCGATATGGGCGATCTTAAAGAAGGTATCATTAATGAGGGTCGATTTACCTGAACCTGATACTCCGGTGACACACGTCATCACGCCAATAGGCACGGACAAATCAACATTTTTAAGGTTGTTACCGCTGGCGCCTTTTAAATGCACCCATTTGCCGGTTAATGGGGTGCGTTGCGCTGGCACCGCGATGCACTTACGGCCACTGAGGTAATCGGCGGTCAGTGAATTTTCACTTTTTAAGATATCATCAATACTGCCTCGGGCCACGATCTCACCGCCGTGCACACCAGCGCCAGGACCAATATCCAGCACATAGTCGGCAGCGCGGATCGCATCTTCATCGTGTTCAACCACAATCACGGTATTACCAAGATCACGTAGATGGATCAGGGTTTGTAATAAGCGTTCGTTATCCCGTTGGTGCAAACCGATCGAGGGCTCATCGAGTACGTACATCACGCCAACTAAGCCTGCACCAATTTGGCTGGCAAGACGAATGCGCTGCGCTTCACCACCAGATAATGTTTCGGCGCTGCGCTCTAGACTTAAATAATTCAGGCCGACATTGACTAAGAAACCCAGACGATCACCAATTTCTTTAAGGATCTTTTCGGCTATCTGGCCTTTTTGACCCGGTAGCGTCATTTTGGAAAAGAATTCGAATGCATCACCAATCGCCATACGTGATACTTCTGGCAATGTTGTTTCTTGAATATAAACATGGCGAGCTTCTTGGCGCAGTCGCGAACCTGAGCAGGTTTCGCAAGATTTGGTGGTTAGGTATTTACCGAGCTCGTCACGGACCGCATTGGATTCTGTTTCTTTATAGCGGCGTTGCATGTTGGGAATAATGCCTTCAAAAGCGTGGCGGCGAATGACAATATCACCGCGATCATTGACATAGTTAAATTCAATCTCTTGTTCGCCACTGCCTTGCAGGATGTAATCTTGTACTTCACTGGTTAAGGAATTAAACGGTTTGGTGACATCGAATTTATAGTGCTTAGCCAGTGAGGTGAGCATTTGGAAGTAATAAAAATTACGTTTATCCCAACCGCGGATGGCCCCCCCTGAGAGACTAAGACCCGCATTAATGATGACACGATCGAGGTCAAAGTATTGTTGAATACCAAGACCGTCACAGGTATGGCAGGCGCCGGCTGGATTGTTGAATGAGAAGACCCTCGGTTCAAGCTCGGCCATGCTGTAACCACACTGTGGGCAAGCAAAGTTAGCCGAAAACACGATCGGCTCTGCCTCGCTGTCATCCATATCGCTAATATAAGCAGTGCCGCCAGACATATTGAGTGCGGTTTCAAACGATTCCGCCAGACGCAGTTGCAGATCATCACGCACTTTAAAGCGATCGATCACAACCTCAATGGTATGCTTTTTATGTAGGTCTAATGTTGGTGGATCGGACAGATCACAGACTTCACCGTCAATACGCGCCCGGATATAACCTTGGCTGGCTAAACTGGCTAGGGTTTTAACATGCTCACCTTTACGCTCTTTCACGATCGGCGCGAGTAACATCAGTTTACGGCCAGTCTCTAATTCCAACACATGATCGACCATTTGGGTAATGGTTTGCGCCGCTAAAGGGGCATTATGGGTTGGACAGCGTGGTTCACCAACACGGGCAAATAACAAGCGCAGGTAATCATAGATCTCGGTAATGGTGCCGACCGTTGAGCGTGGGTTATGGGATGTTGATTTTTGCTCGATTGAGATCGCGGGTGACAGACCTTCAATATGGTCGACATCAGGCTTCTCCATCAAGGATAAGAACTGTCTGGCGTAGGCAGAAAGCGATTCTACATAACGGCGTTGACCTTCTGCATAAAGCGTATCAAATGCTAATGACGATTTGCCAGAACCCGATAACCCTGTGATCACAATCAGCTTATCGCGAGGTAGTTCAACATTGATATCTTTAAGGTTATGGGTGCGTGCGCCCCGAACAATGATTTGATCCATACATAACTCACACTACATAAAATAATCAATCAGTATCGCATATTAGGGCTTGTTAGGCATTACTTTAGAAGAAACTCTGTTCAATATTCAGAATGTCATCAGGTGAGACATGATCGTCAGTTGTCACCTTATGTCCTTGCTTGAGGTTGCTGTTATTCGACAGCATAATAGATTGTCTTGCCGCGCGCTCAGTGAAACCGCCTGCCAGCGCTATGGCTTTATCGACGGTTAATCCTGGCCTAAATGGATAGCCTCCGGGACGTTTTACTTCACCTTTAATATAAAACTGTCGAAATGAAGCGATACTGACCATGACTTTAGGTGAGATCAGGTAGGGACCTTTTAATCCGCGATAAATCTTTTGTTTGATTTCAGCGGGGGTGAAACCGACAACGTGAATTTCGCCAAGGTAGGGGTAATCAATACTGCCTGAGGTATCAATCAATACTGACATACTGAGGTCTGCTTCGCCATAGACCTTAATCGCGATCTTATCGCCTGCCCCCAGTTTATAATTGTGCTGTTCCTGCGCCATTGTTTGACTACTTAATAACAGTAGGAACACCAGTATAATACGTTGTGATTGCATGAATCCGTTCATTAAAATACACCTTACAGTTAAAATACCAAGCGACTGGTTAACCCATAAATATTGTTGTCATAACCTAAGCGAACATCTGATGATGACTTGGTCTCATGCTCATAGCTCAGTCCAAATGTTAGCCAATACCTTAATTGATAAGACAGCGCGATATTGATGCTATTGCTGTTATCCTCACGCGCACTGTATTGGTACGTCTCATTGACATGTTGGTAAGCCAGTGTAGTGGATAAATTATAACGCCAAACGTGCTGCCAGTTAACCGAGCCCGTATTTTCTTTTATACTGTCGGCGGCGGTGATGGCATTCGTGATTTTTTGACTGGCCTTGATGTTGAATATGGAGTACGTTTTTGGCGACCAGCGAATACCGATATCCCAACTTGGGTTGGTTTTAGAGCCGCGGCTATTATCGGTAACATTAATTTTTTCATAGCCGAGTTTAACGCTGCCCTGTGTTTTACCACTGATATCCCAATTGATACCGCTATAGAGTAGGCTATTGATACTGTCTTTTGCGTTACTGTTGCCAGGGTAATTAGTCACCTTGTTACTGATATCCACTAATAAGTTAACGCTGGCTGCGAGACGATAATAGAGCGCTATCCCGTAGTGATACTCATTAAAATCTGCCAAGGGTGTGTAATTGCTATTGCCCTCATCATAGCGTTTATTATTAACACTCAGCCTAGGAGCAAAGGTTAGTGTCGAGGATTGACTGCCATAGCGATAGTTAAGCGCTATATCCTGAGTATAAAAAATAGCGGGATCTGTCGCTTGGTCGTTACCCTCTGATATCCCGGTGTTAGCCGCGTCGTGGCTACGTTCAAATTGATATGATACTGCCAGTTGATGATGACTGTTCATCGCACGATTAATGTCTGCTTGTAATTTGTGGTCAGTATAGTTACTGGCTTTATTGTCACGGTATAAGCTTTGTTTGGCGCTGTAACTGAGAGAAAATTGATTGTTGTATTTCTCTCCTTGAATACGTAATTCTGGCATTATTTCAACTAAATTAGAGGCTTGCTTGTTATTCTTTACATTGGTGACGTTGTCATCGTGTTTATAATTAATCGCAATAGTGGGTATTATCTCAATGCCTAAGTCAACCATACCGGAGGGGGCGGGTGACGAGGCTGCAAGCAAGTAAAATGGCGCGGCGCATAGGGTGAATAATAAGTAACGTAATATCAGCATTGGTGATTAAGCACGACTATGATGCCAGTGCCGTCTCCTTCTTATATTGATACTGGTACTGATAGCGTTTATCGTTTTTTAATGATTCTTGATTTAATATAATGCCATCGGTACTGACGCCATGTTTTGCCAGTAATTCGATAGTATTGCTGAGATCGCCAATTTTAGATTTGTTTGAACGGGTCACTAAAATATTAAAATCAGAGTGTTGACCAATAATGAATGCGTCACTGACTAACAGGCTTGGTGGTGAATCAATAATAATATAATCATATTGCGCTCTTAAAATGGCCAGGCAGCTGGCGAAGCGTGTTGAGCTAAGTAAATTTGACGGACTATCGGTTAATTCACCGGCACAAAGCACGGCTAATTTTGAGTGTGGGTCATGCCAGATATAGCTATTTAAATTACCACTTGTGGTCAAAATATCGACCAATCCCTTTTGGGTATTTGGGATCCCCATTTTTTTTCTTACCGATGGTTTCCTCATATCTGCTTCTAAAATAATGGTTTTATGAGATTGTGCTAATGCCATGGCGAGATAAATAGCCGAGGTACTTTTACCTTCCGCTATGGTGCTTGAGGTGAGCATAATGATTTGCTGCTTTTTGGTTCTCGCTGATAACTGCAGTGACGTACGTAAACTTTGGGTGGCTTCAAAAATCATGCTGTTGGTCAGGAATAACTGTTGTGGAGACTTTAGGTGGAATTTTTTATCAATCATTTTTAAATTTGGCAGTGAGCCTAATAATGGCACAGATAAATTTTTCAGATTGTCTTGGTTGACGAAAAATAATGCGGTGATTAGCGCGTGTGCCACTAGCAGCATTAGCGTTAACAGGATCACTAACACTAATATCAATACCCGTTTGGGTTTGAAAGGGGAACGCGGCGTTTTGGCTATGTCGGTGATGGTGACTGTGGATAGATTAAGATCATTGGTTAAACTGGTTTCTTTTAACCGCATCAAAAACATATTATAGAGTTGGTTACTGGACGTTAACTCGCGATTGAGCTCTGTATAGCGTGCTTTTTGTTTTATCAGGGTGCGGTGATCGGCTTTTTTTGCTTCTAATGCAGCAATTACCGCAGATTCATTTTGTTCCAGCAAGGTTAAGCTTTTTTTAAAACCGAGCGCCAATTGCTGCAGCGCTTTTTGGGCATTATCTTCTGCGACACTGAGTTGGGCATTGGCGTGGATCATTTTATCGTGAAGCGGGCCATAACGTTTCGATAGTTGCGCTATATTATTTTTGGCGCGGGTATAATCATTTCTTAACTCGACGATCACGACTTGATTCGATAACGCTTTGATTGATGTCGAGGTGAGTAAATCTAAATCTTGCGCTTGATTGATTTGTCGGTATAAGGTTTGCGCGCTGATTAACTCACTTCTGATGGTATTTAATTTGGTGGTGAGGTTTTGTAACTCTGTGGTGGTGAAATTATCAATACCGCTGTCATGAATTAAGTTTTCTTGCTGCAGGAAATCGGTCAGATTACTTTCTGCTAGATTCAAATTATCTTTGAGTACCTGTACGCCATCTTTGAGCCAGAGTGACGCGGTGACCGTCTGCTGCACCCGAAAATTACGATTATGCTGGATATATACATCGGCATAAGTATTGGCGATTAATGCCGCTAAATCTGCCGAGTAATGTTCATAACTGATAGTCAGTAATGGGGTGTTTTTAATCAGGCTAATATGGACTGCGGATTTTATTTGGCCAATAAAATCTTGTGGGTCAATGATCGGTACTGACGTTGTTGTTGGTGACAGTCTGTTTTTTAGGTTATGCAATATTTCGGCGAATTTATTGCGCGGTTTATGCTGGGTGTAAAAAGGATGCTGAGATAGCGTTAATTTGCTAATGACTTTTTCGGTGATTAAATCGGAACGTAAGATCTCTATTTGAGTTTGAAAGTAGTCTTTATTGTTTATATCGTTTTGCAACACACCTTGGATGGCGATGGGTTTAGCTTGTTGTATTTGTAATTGTAAAACGGTACTGGCTTTATAAATCGGCGGCAGGTCGGATATAAACATGGCGGCAATAATGGCGACCAGGGTGGTGAGTACACAGATCCGCAAGAAAGAACGTCTAATTATATTAACTAGGTGCGTCAGATCAATTTCGTCTTGGCCTTGGCCTCCTTGTTGGAGTCCGCTGTGCGTCTCGAATTTTTGCCCCACTTCAGATCCTTTGAATGCTGAGCGATAAGTTCACGTATCCATACGTCCTCATTACTTAGCATTAGAAGTACCATGATTTTAACAAAAATGAAACATCATAAGTGGGAGCGGTCACAGAATTATTTAATTTAATGATAAAAAAACCATATTGGCTATGGTTTTTAAGAAGTTTAGTCTAAGGGACTTTTGCTTAGCTGCTTTTTTAGATAAGACTTTCTTTTGCCCAAGATACTGCTTGCAGGCGATTTTTGACTTTGATCTTTTTAAATACATTATATAAATGTGACTTGATCGTGTGCTCACTGACATATAATGCATCGGCAATTTCTAAATTTGATGATCCCGTCATTAGCTGGCGTAAGATCTCTTGTTCACGTGTTGTTAGCTCTGGTTTTCGGTCTAAATCAACGGCTTTAGTTGAACGATAAATAGAGATCAAGGAGCTTAGCGTGCGTCTTGGCATCCAGAATTCACCTTCAGTGATCTTTTGTATGCCTTTGCACACCACATCGAGTTCATCACGCTTATTAAACACGCCGAATATCGATGGCCAAGTGGAAATGTTTTCCATCGTGGTATCATCACTTAAATTAATCAATGCTAACCGAAACATACCGTGATATTGCTTTAATTTGTTTTTCAGTTGTTCTTGCGAAGTGGCACTGAGATTATCTGTATCAACGAGTAATAATAAGTTGTCATCAATCGAGATCCGTTCAATCTCAGCTACTTCACGCAGCTGTTGCACCGGTATATCGAGTTTAGCTCTTAAGCAAGAGACTAACGTGGCAACTTGCAGACTAGGCTGAGACAGCAGTACTACATTTGGGTAATCCGACATATGACTAAATCCTTTAGTTTGTGTGGTGATATCCATATCTATGCTTAATTGCATTATAAAGCGATTAAACTTAGCTAATGACTTAATTAAAGTGTTAAATGTAGTACCTAAGTTCAATGTAACTTGGTACTAAAGTATTAACGCCTAGTGGAGGCGGCAAGTTAACCTCGCTGGAAACTTAATGTTAACCAGTTGTTAACTTCAGTTAACATATCGGGGTGGCATAAATGAGTCAAGTTGGCATTGAGTTTTATCGCGACTCATACTTTTATCTTTTAGCTATATTGATGGTTTAATCGGGTGTAAAACTTTTGTTTTCATTGTGTTAGCAGGTTATATTGGCGTTTTATTTCGTTAGATATTATTAACTTGGTGTTTTACGGTTATTTTTGTTTTTTGTTAATGCTAAAGCATGGCTAGCATCATTGTGGTTGTTTTAAATAAATTTTATTGTCAGCTGGAATGACGTGTTAACATGGCGCTGTAAATATTAAGGGGTTGATGGATTAATTATGGATAATGTAGCTTTATCTAAATTAGAGCAAAAAACAGCAGTGTCGTTAGCATTGGTCTTTGGCTTAAGAATGCTTGGTTTATTTATGATCATGCCGGTTTTTGCTATTTATGGACGCGATTTAATTGGTTATTCACCACTTTGGGTCGGTATCGTCATTGGTGCTTATGGGTTAACCCAAGCGATATTGCAAATACCGATGGGACAATTATCTGACCGTATCGGTCGTAAGCCGGTTATTATTGCGGGTTTAGGTTTGTTTTGTGTAGGCAGTATCGTTGCTGGTATGGCTGATTCTGTTTATGGTGTGGCTTTTGGACGTATAATCCAAGGTACGGGGGCTGTTGCCAGTGCAATTCTTGCGTTAGCGGCGGATATAACCCGTGAGCAACAACGTCCGAAAGTGATGGCTGTTATCGGTATGTGTATCGGGCTGTCCTTTGCTTTTTCGCTGGTGGCTGGACCAGTTTTAGCACAGTGGATCGGCCTTAAAGGTATTTTCTTTGTCACTGCAGCATTGGCGATTGTTGGTATGTTGGTGGTGCATTATATTGTACCGAACTCGACAACCAAAGCACCTGCTGGTGATGCGAGTACCAATAGCAAAAAATTAAGAGCCATGTTGCGTAATCCGCAATTATTGCGTCTCGATGTTGGTATCTTTTTATTACACTTAACCCTGACGGCGGTATTTGTATCACTGCCATTTGAATTAGAAGCGGCAGGACTGGTTGGTGAGCACCACTGGTGGGTATATTTCCCGGCATTACTGCTATCATTTGTACTGATGGTGCCTATGTTGATTATTGCGGCGAAAAAGAAAATGAATAAACAATTTTTCTTATTCTCGATTGCATTAATGGGCCTTGCGCTGTGCGTGATGGGTTTTGCAAGTGGTAGTGTGTGGTTATTTGCACTTGCTATCGTGTTGTATTTTACCGCCTTTAACTTTTTAGAAGCATCGTTACCTGCGATGATCTCGATGTCGGCACCGGCGGGTGCAAAAGGCTCGGCAATGGGCATCTATTCTACATCACAATTTGCAGGTGCATTTTGTGGCGGTATTATCGCCGGTAGTTTGTATTCTCAACTGGGTTCACAAGGTTTATTTTTTATCATTGCTGCAGTAATGATAGTGTGGTTTGTTATTTCTTTGGGTTTAGAAAATGTCGGTCAAGTGAAGGCGCATACCATCGCAGTGACGATCGCAAACCAAAGAGAAGCTGAATTAATAGCCGAAAAGCTAATATCGCTTTCCGGTATTAATGAAGCTGTAGTAGTATTAGAAGAGCAGGTTGCTTATTTAAAAGCGACCAAAGATTTTGAAATAGACCAGGCTTTGAACCTGGTTCGTGAACAGCACAGGAGCTAGCATGGCCAGTCGTGGCGTAAATAAAGTAATTATTCTTGGTAATTTAGGTAATGATCCTGAAATCCGCTCATTTCCAAATGGTGGCGCGGTTGCCAATCTAACAATTGCGACAAGTGAATCATGGCGTGATAAGCAAACTGGCGAACAGCGTGAGAAAACAGAGTGGCACCGTGTTGCAGTATTCGGGAAATTAGCTGAAATTGCAGGTGAATACTTACGTAAAGGTTCACAGGTGTATATTGAAGGCGCATTACAAACACGTAAATGGCAAGATCAAAATGGCCAAGACCGTTACACTACAGAAGTAGTAGTACAAGGTTTTAACGGCGTAATGCAAATGATTGGTTCGCGTCAAGGCGGTCAACAACAGCCTGCTGCTGGTGGTACTTACAATAGTAATAGCAACCAACAGCCACAACAGCAGAACCAAAATGCGGGTTGGGGTCAACCACAACAGCCTGCTGCTGCACCGCAACAACAGGGTGGTTATAACCAACAACCACAACAACCATCACAGCAAGCACCACAACAGGCGCCACAGCAACAAAGTTATGCTCCACAACAGCAAACTCCAGCTGCAGCACCTCAGCAACAAGCTCCGCAACAAGGTTTTAACGAACCGTCTGCAGATTTTGATGATGATATTCCGTTCTAGATCCCGTATTTATTAAAAGTGTAATAATAAGTACCTTTAACTAGATGAATATCCCTAAACCCAGCGTAACTGCTGGGTTTTTTTATTTTTGATGATTTTGGAGTAATCGATAATTATCTATGCTTAGTGTCTGCTTTGGTATTTTTTATTGTGTTAAGACCACATGATATTAGTTTTTTATATGTTATTAACAGCAGAATACAGTAGAATAATTAACTATATCGGTACTCTGTTGCCGTTACCATAATTTGTGTTTTAATCATGAAATTCTGATATAGGGATGTATAAGAATATATGAAATTTACCAATAAACTGATTGGTTTTATTATTTTTTGTGTGCTCTCATCAGTCGGTGTGGTACTGCTCGGCGGCGGCGTTAGTTTACGTGGTCTGGCGATTGAAACCCAAAAACAAAATATCTCTCGATTGATTGATGTGATGGATGAGCAGTTGGCAATGGAAGATAGCGAACCACGCTTTGCATTCTGGCTACCTGAATTATTACGTGCGCATTCGGTATTAGAGCTTACGGTGGAAAAAAATGGCATCGTCAGTTACGACTTTAGGGCGCTAACGCCAGATACCTTTGCCGTCACTTCTTTCCTGAAAGAATACCATTTTGAGTTGCAAGCAAACAGTGATTTTACGGCTAAAGTTGTCATGCTTTCGCCGTATTATGCGATGGAATACCCACCGGAATTATTCACCGGTGTAAGTATGGGGTTACTCATTGCTTTGTTCGGGTTAGTTATTGCAATTAGGCTGCTTAAAAAGGGCATGTATGGGGCTGAATTACTGTCCATGCGCAGTTATAAGATCCTTAATGGCGATCACGTTAAAGTGGCGGTGGGCTCTGAGTCTGAGTGGCCCAAAGCAACTAGCCGAGCGTTTGATAAACTCATTGCCGATCTCGAAGATACCAAGCAAGAGCGTAGTCGTTTTGATTCTTATATGCGTACCAATGCTTTTGTTGACGCATCTACTGGTATTGGTAATCGTGACTTCTTTTTAAATCAATTAGAAGCGATGCTATCTGATCCCGGTGTCATCGCGGGTACCGTTATCAAGATTGAACTCTATGAGTTATCGCAATTAAATTATGACCATGGTGTTGCAGGTGTCGACGGAATGGTGAAGTCGGTCAGTGAACTGTTAAGTAAATTTGTCGACCGTTTTACTGGCTCTGTGCTGGCGCGCTACCGCGGTGATCAGTTTATGATTTTGCTGCCCAGGATCACCGGCTCGGAATCTGAAATTGTGATGAAGCAGTTGTATAAACTGCTAACGAGAGTGGGCTTATCAACGCCGGTCGATTGCGATGAGTTGTTTTATACTGGTGTCGCTATCTATCATTATGGCGAACAGGCAGAAGAGGTATTAGAAAACGTTGATCAAGCATTAAAAATTGCGGTGTTACAAGGCTGTTCAGGTTGGTTTTTATATGAGCAAGATGAGCAGACGCCTGTCTATGCCAAAGGTACCGTAAGATGGCGTGGCTTGTTTGAGCAAACCTTTAAAAATAACGCGTTTCATTATGAGCAGCAATTAATTCTAAGCATGGCTGATAATAAGGTACTGGGTCATGAAATTTACCCAAGATTGCAAGATGAAAATAATGAATGGATCCATGCTGGGGTCTTTTTGCCGATGGCAGAGAAGTGTGGTGTATTGAAACGAATTGACCGTCTGACTGTGGAACATGCAATTTCTAATTTAGAGACTAGTGACCCTATTGCTTGCGGGATAAACTTAGATATTCAGAGTTATTTAGATAAGCGCTTTATGCGCGCTGTGTACTTAGATATTATTCGCTTACCCGTGGCATTACGTTCATTATTGTATTTTGAGATCCATGAATATCAAATTAATCGTAATCTGGAGATGTTATTAGAACCGGCTAAAAACCTAAAAGCACTCGGTTGTTGCATCGCCGTGGATATGGTTGGTCAGGATGTGGTTGATTCTTCTTATATTAAGAAATTAAACGTGGACGTTATTAAGATCCACCCGAGTTTGGTACGTGACTTACATAAACGCCAAATCAATCAATTAGCGATTCGAAGTATTCTTGGTGGCACTGTTAACTTGGCCACGACTGTGGTCGCTGTTGGTGTTGAGTCGAAAGGTGAATGGGATGCGCTCAATAAACTGGGTGTTTATGGCGCCCAAGGTTATTTTTGTAATAAAGTCAGTGTATTGGAAGAATCATAAAGTGACTTTACGGAGATGATTTTATTATTTTAAAGTGTCGTTATTGTGCTAACCTCACACTTTGCTTACTACTTAAAGCCGATTAAAGTATGATGGCCATCAAGTGATTTATAATGTAAGTATTCATTTATTTAGGTGCAATAGAATTTTATGCGTATACCCTGGTTAAAAAATCGTAAGGCACAAGCAAAACTGGGTGTTTTTATCGCTAAACAGCGCGTTGATATTTGTGCTTTATCAGCGGGTAATGAGGCAATTGCAGTACTTGACTCAAGTGCGTTTAATGATGTTTCGGAACTGATTAAAACCCTCAGTGAGCTGATTTCAAAACATAATCTGCAGGCTGCAACTTGCCATGTGGTGCTGTCGAATCAACTGTATCAGTTATTACAAATTGATAAGCCAAATGTGCCTGATGATGAAATTTCCAGTTCATTACCTTTCATTGCTAAAGAATTTATTAATGAAGCGATTGATACAGTCGTCTTTGATTATTTTTCGGTACCGAATCAAAATAAAATTAATCTCGTTTATTGTCCGAAAAATTTGGTTGAATTAATTGTTACAGCAATCCAGCAAGCAAAACTCGAACTGGTAACTATCGGCATTGAGGAATTAGCGACAGCCAATCTATTTAATACCAGTGCTGATGATGACCGAAAAAGTACCCAAATGTTAATTGCTCAGCAGGATCACCAAGAAATTAATTTGACGATTATTCATGATAATCAGCTGTATTTCTCACGACGCTTACGTGGTTTTTCGCGATTACGTGATTTACAGGAAGATCAACTTGATACCGCGCTATTAGATAATTTTAGTTTAGAAATTCAACGCTCAGCTGATTTTGTTGTTAGCCAATTAAAGTTACCTGAAGTAAAAGAAATTAACTTAGCCTTGCCGAGTACGATTTTAGCACCGTTAATTGCCCGCCTTCAACTCAACTTCACCATTCCGGTGACGCCGTTAAAGCATGCGTTTATTGCTGATAATGTCGATACTGGATTTTTACCTGCCATTGGCGGCGCGTTGGAAAAACTGTGATGAAGACTCGCGTAAATTTATATACTCAGGCGTTTAGGCCAAAGAAAGAGCGTCTTACCTTAACGCAGGCGATTGTTGCTATTGCCGGTTCTTTATTGCTGATGCTGACATTGACCATACTGTCTGAAAATGAAAATAGCTTGCTAACGCACAAAGTGGCGCTGGCGAAAAAAGCGGTGAGTGAGTTAGCTGGTGAAGTCGACGTATTATCTGCTAAGGTTGCGCGTCATGTGCAAAATCCAGCCTTAGCTCAACAATTAGCATTATTGAATACCCGCTTACAATATCGTGACGAGTTACTTGTGCAACTGTCTGCATTGGCGCAGGTGCAAACTAGTGGTTTCGCAATTCTGATGTCTGATCTGGCCGCACAGCGAGATAAAGATATTCGCATCACTCAAATTCGTTTAGCGGGTGAGAGTATGACGTTGACTGGTCTTGCGCGAAATCATGATGCGATACCACGCTGGATTGGTAAATTTTCGGCCGCTAAATCGTTGCAAGGACGAGAGTTTAGCCAGTTAAATATTACCCGTAACGAGGACGATATTATCGTGTTTACCTTGACGAATCAGGCGATCACGGAGGCCAGTAAATGATGAAGCAACATTGGCTAACGATTAATGATAAATTCAGACAATTATCGATGCGTGAGCGTATCCTTATTGTCGTGTCATTAGTCGCATCGGTTATTTATGTTATTGATAGCTTTGTGCTGGCACCAAATTATGCTCGTCATAAACAACTAACATCACAATTGTCGTCTTTAGGCCAACAGCAACGCCAACACGGCTTTACTCTCGCTGAGTTACAGCGTGTATTGGCGACAGACCCGAATAAAGTGATAAAACTACGTATTTTACGTGCTGAAAATACGCTTAAAAAAGCCAATGGTAAATTAACGGATCTGACTGCGGATTTAATCAATTCCAATCAAATGGCCTTGGTGCTTGGTGATGTATTAAGTCGAGCAAAAAAGGTGAAGTTGATCGCTATTGAATCATTACCGGTAACAATAATCACGGGCAATAGTAATAAGCAGGCATTAGCAAAAGACCAAGGTAAAGCTAAACCGAAATTGACGAGTCGCAAAGGTAAAGATCTCAATGCAGATGAAATTACCAACAAGCAACCGCTGACCAGCAATATTGATACCATGCTCGACTCGAGCGGTGCTGAAGTACTGCTTTATCGTCATGGTTTACGCATTACTATGACGGGCGCATTTTTTGATATTCAAGCCTACCTCGATTCAATTGAGCAATTACCGAAGAAATTTTATTGGAAAGTATTTGATTATCAAATGCAAGAATATCCAACTGCCGAAGTGGTAATGGAAATCTATACCTTGAGTATTAATAAGGAGTTTATTCGTGGTTAAACTACTACTGCCTATATTCATACTATTAAGCGCAAGCATCGCGCAAGCAGGTCAAGGTGTGATTAATGGCAATGTACTTGATGATCCAACCGGTCCTTGGGGTGCGGCAGATCCCGTTGTACGCAGTCAAAACAAAGCAAAGGTGAAGATCCCCCGCTTACAGGCTATTTTTGTGCGAGATAATAGCCATATCGCCATTATGAACGATAAAGAAGTCGCCGCTGGCAGCTGGGTATCGGGCTTTCAGGTACGTCGCATTACCGACGATTTTGTGTATTTTATACGTAACGATAAAGAATTTAGATTGTCATTATTCGGCAGCAAAATTAAACATTAAGGCTCAGATTTAATTATGAATAAGTTGTATCTTGCAATTATTTTAGGGATGTTTTTAACGGGTTGCGAAACAACGCGTAGTTCACTTGAGCCTGTGGAGATCAAAGCATCCATTCAAGCAGAACTTGCTCGTGCTGATGCCCAACAACAAGCTTGGACTGTCCCTGATGATGTGAATGCTGAATTGTTACCAGAATTTGATGGTCATGATGCGTTAAACCGTCCGATGATTGAGCCGCGTATGGATATTTCGGCTAAATCAGTCACCGCGCGTCAATTCTTTGGGTCGTTATTAAAAGGCACTAAATATAACTTAACCGTTAGCCCTGATGTATCGGGTCGTATCACGGTGGTGCTCAATGATGTGACGATTGCAGAAACTATGGATGCGGTTGCCGATATGTATGGTTATGATATTAAGCGTCAAGGTAATACCTACCGTGTTAATGGTGCCGGCGTTCGCACCGAAATCATCCCGATGAATTATTTATTGATGAAGCGTAATGGGTTATCAAACAGCTCGATTAGCTCGGGTTATCTCACCGATAATAGTTCGTCGAGCAGTTCTTCAGATAATGACAGTTCATCAAGTTCGTCATCAAGCAGTACCGGCACCGAAATTTCAACGCAAACTAATACCGATTATTGGGCGGAATTAGAGTATACCTTATTAGCATTAACGGCGAATCAAGAAGAGACCCAGGTGATCATCAGCCCACAAGCCGGTTTAGTGACAGTACAGGGTTATCCAAAAGATATTCGTAAGATCAAAGATTTTCTGGCTAAATCTGAGCAGCATTTACAACGTCAAGTCTTGCTTGAAGTGAAAATCATGGAAGTGACGTTAAATGACGGTTATAAGCAAGGTATTGATTGGAACGTCAATAATAGCAACGTCGCCGCAGATTCATCGTTCAATTTTAGTATTACTGATATTACCGACCTCGCGTCTGGTGCTGGGGTGTTCACACTGGCAGGTAATGACTTTAGTGCGGCGATCAGTTTGTTAAAAACCCAAGGTGATGTCAACGTCCTCTCTAGCCCACGGGTCACTGCGCTGAATAATCAAAAGGCGGTGATTAAAGTCGGCAGTGATGAATACTTTGTGACGGGTTACAGCAGTACCAAATCAACATCATCAGACGATGATTCTATTGAGCAAGATGTTGAGTTAACCCCATTTTTCTCTGGTATCGCGCTCGATGTTACACCGCAAATTGATAGCGACGGCGGGGTATTATTACACGTTCATCCGTCGATTATAGAGGTCACTGACTCAAATAAAATTGTTGCCGGTATTGAATTACCGTTGGCGAAAAGCGATGTGCGGGAAACCGATACCGTGGTAAAAGCGAAAAGCGGTGAAATTATTGTGATTGGCGGTTTAATGAAAACAGCGAATAAAGATCTGGTTTCTAAAGTACCCTTCTTAGGCGATATTCCTTGGTTAGGCGAACTCTTTACGTATCGTTCGCAATCAGTACAAAAAACCGAATTAATCATTTTAATTAAACCGATTGTGGTTGATCAAAATACCTGGCGTATTGAGCTAGAGCGATCAGCTGAATTACTTGAGCAATGGTATCCAACTGAATCAAAAAATGAGCAAGAGTAATGTATAAAGCGCATTTTGGTTTGACCGAAGTACCGTTCGGTCTGACCCCCAACACGCAATTTTACCATCCGTTAGTGCCCCATTTTGAAGCGCTGCAAGTGTTGACGACAGCGCTTGCTGCTGGCGAAGGTTTTATTAAAGTCACGGGTGAGGTAGGGACGGGTAAAACACTCATTTGCCGGAAATTGCTGAATGAGCTTGGCGACAATTATGTCATCGCTTATTTACCGAATCCGTATTTAACGCCAAATGAAATACGGGCGGCGATTGCCAGTGAATTAAGTATTGATGCAAGTTTAGATCAGCACCAGTTAACCGAAGCCTTAAATCATCATTTAATTGCATTATCAGCAGCAGATAAACAAGTTGTGCTGTTAATTGATGAAGCACAGGTGCTGCCACATGAAACATTAGAGGCTTTGCGTTTAATTAGTAATTTAGAGACTGAAAGCAAAAAACTGCTGCAGGTGGTGTTATTTGGTCAGCCCGAATTAGACACTCGCTTGCAGCAAGATAATTTACGCCAGTTACGTCAGCGTATTACTTTCTCTTACCAACTTCGTCCTTTACTCGCTAATGAAACCTCGAGCTATGTTGAACATCGTTTAACGATCTCGGGTTATCGTGGTGCACCGTTGTTTGAAGTAAAAGCATTGCGATTATTACATCAGGCCAGTGGCGGCATTCCACGTTTAATCAATATATTAGCGCATAAATGCTTAATGTTAAGTTATGGCGAAAACGTGCGGAATATTAATACCAATTTAGTGAAACTCGCGATACAAGATACAGAGAGTGCCATGCAGCCACGTAATCTCCGGTTACCGATAATGGCGGGTATTTTAGTGATTGAAATGATGTTAGTCATTTGGTGGTTTGGAGAATCAATACTGTGAGTGTTATTAATCAAATGCTGCAAGGCCTAGATAAAGGGACACAGCAGCAACAAGCCGATGTTGAATCGAGTGGCGCGGTGATTGTGGCGGCGCCAAAAAGTCAAAATAAACTTGTCATCGTATTGATCTCTTCCATTGTTATTTTTGCTGCGCTAGCAGGGTATTTGTTTGTACAAAAACAAAGTCGTGCCGCAAAAGTGAGTGTGCAACAAAATATTGTCGTGCCAGTTGTAAGCCGTGATAATAATACCCAAGTTAATGGGCCGTTGATCGCTAAAATAATATCAGCAGAGTTAGTTGAACAACCAGTGGTCATTAAGCTGGATGACGATAAAGTGACAATGGCTGAGCCGAGAGTAATGAAGCCAATAGTGGCGAAACCTGTAATGACAAAACAAGTGGTTGCTCAATTGGCTGTCGCACCAGTAACTGAAACTTCGGCGGCAGTGGTCAGCAGCACCAATAAAGTAGCGGGTTCAGCAGCAACTAAAATGACTCATGTTAAAAACGTTGTAGTCGCTCGAGTCGAAAAGGTAACGCCGAAAACGATTACACCTGTCGCCGTTACAGCACCGCAAACTGTTGCTAAACACGTTAAGGCGACAACGCCTGAGTCAGAGCATGTCGAAGACAGCGTATTAATTAAAGCGGTAACGCGAACGCCTCTGCAGCAAGCGCAGTTATATGCTACGCAAGCGGATAGTGCCTTACTTGCGGGTGATAAAGAACGGGCTAAGCAACTATTTTCTAAGGTGTTAGCCTTTGATAAGCAACATAATTTATCGCGAGAAACATTAGCCGCTATCTTATATGGTGAGCAACGAACACAATCTGCGGTTAATTTGTTGCAAGAAGGCTTGAGTGTATCGCCTGACTACACGAATTTCCGGTTAATGCTGGCGCGTATTTATTTAAAGAATAAAAATAAACAGCAAGCCTATTATTACCTGAAGCCACACCGACCGGAAGTGGCCGGTAATGTTGATTATTACGCGCTCCTCGCTGGCTTGGCACAAAGTCTTGATGATTTAGATAGCGCATTAATGGCTTATAAGACCTTGACCGAACACGAGCCTAACCGTGCCAAATGGTGGTTAGGGCTGGGTATTTCCGCAGATAAAGCCAAGCAAGTGACGTTAGCGTTAAATGCTTACCACACGGCACAAAACATGGGGCAGCTATCAGCATCATCACGTAATTATATCAATGCTCGAATTATCCAGTTGGAGAAACAGTAATGGCGCAATTAAAATTAAAACAACGACTGGGTGACTTACTTGTTGGTGAAGGCATCATCAGTGATGAGCAGCTCGGTTTAGCGTTAAAAGAACAGCGCAGTAGTGGCCGTAAACTCGGTGCCACGTTAACGCATCTCGGTTTTATTACTGAAGAGCAACTGCTGAACTTTTTATCTCAACAGTTGGATATTCCATTTTTAAATATCGCCACACTGACTATCGATCCGCAAAGCGTGATGAAGTTACCGGAAGTACACGCACGTCGTCACCGGGCATTAGTGGTAAAAGCCGAACATGATGTACTGACGATTGCGTTAAGTGATCCGGCTGATCTAAACGCGGTTGAAGCGATATCGAATGTATTATCGGCGTATCAACTTGAATTTGCGATTGTTAGAGAAAGTGAATTATTACCCGCCTATGATCGCTTATACCGTCGAACCAAAGACATTGAAGCGTTTGCTGGTCAGTTAGAAGATGAGCATAGACCGGCGCAAGAATTTGATATTTTTAGAGATGTCGATGATGCCTCGAGTGAAGCCACCGTGGTTAAATTTCTTAACTCGGTGTTTGAAGATGCGGTGCAAGTGGGCGCCTCGGATATTCATATTGAACCCGATGAAAACGCGCTGCGTATTCGTTTACGTGTTGATGGTGTGCTGCAAGAAAATGTATTGAATGAAGTGGCTATCGTACCAGCGCTGGTATTACGGTTAAAATTAATGGCCGGTTTAGATATTTCTGAAAAACGGTTACCGCAAGATGGCCGCTTTAACTTAAAGGTACGTAATCAATCGATTGATATACGTATGTCGACCATGCCGGTGCAATACGGTGAATCTGTGGTCATGCGATTACTGAATCAAGATTCCGGTATTTTCCAGTTAGAAAGTACCGGGATGCCTGCAGACTTAATTAAACGCTTACGTGGTTTGATCCGCCGTCCTCATGGCATGGTATTGGTAACCGGCCCGACCGGTAGTGGTAAAACCACCACCTTATATTCTGCCTTGAGTGAGCTAAATGAACCCGGTAAAAAGATCATTACCGTGGAAGATCCGGTGGAATACCGTTTGCCGCGGATCAGTCAAGTGCAGGTCAACCCTAAGATTGGTTTAGACTTCGCGCATATTTTACGCACGTGTTTACGTCAGGATCCGGATATTTTATTAGTCGGCGAAATGCGTGACAAAGAAACCGTCGAAATTGGTTTACGTGGTGCATTAACGGGTCACATGGTGTTATCGACGCTGCATACTAACGACGCGATCACGTGTGCATTACGGTTAATGGATATGGGCGCACCGGGTTATTTAATTGGCGCGGCATTACGGGCGGTTGTTGCTCAGCGTTTAGTGCGCAAATTATGTAATCAATGTAAAAGCAGCCATGCGCTGACCAGCAGTGAACATTATTGTTTAGAAAAAATAGCCAAAGCACCGTTAGGTGATGAACAGTTCTATCGCAGCGTTGGTTGTCAAAGTTGTAACTATAGCGGCTACCGTGGTCGTATCGGTGTGTTTGAGTTATTGGAAATAAGTGATGCGATGGGTGATGCATTACGACGTGAATCGGCGGCTGAATTTGAGGTCGAAGCACGTAAGAGTAAACATTATCGTCCATTAGTATTATCAGCGCTGGATTTTGCTAAGCAAGGCTTGACCTCTATTGAGGAAGTATTAAAACTGGCAGATGAAGTGACCCTTGATGATCATGACAGCGACATCAGTAATGATAGCCATCATTCAGCAACTGTTAGCGTGAGTGAACCCGCTGTTTCTAATACCTTAGGTGCCAATATTGCCGCCCATGTCAGGGAGTTAGATAAAGTCGATAATGTTGATATTGAAAATATTTTACGCTTGGTCAACGCGGTTAGATCGCTGGACCGCAGTGGTCAGTAAACAGGACGATTAAGGTTAGCCAATGCCAAATTTTACGTATAAAGGCCGCGATAGCCAAGGCAATGCTGTTTCTGGTAAACAAGAAGCGCAGAACCAAGATGCATTAGTACAATCGTTAATGGCGAAAGGTATTACCCCTACTGACATTAAAGTGGTGAGCAGCAGCGGTAACAACATTGATCTTAGCCAGTTGCTGACCCCGAAGATCCCGCTGGCCGAGTTAGTTATTTTTGCCCGTCAGATGTATTCACTGACACGAGCAGGTATTCCGATGATCCGTGCGATCAAAGGTTTATCAGAATCGAGTTCACATGCGAAGCTTAAAGACGTGCTTAATGATGTGGTTGTTCGCTTAAACAGTGGTAATACACTATCGGCATCCATGGCAGCACACCCGCATGTATTTGCCTCTATTTTTGTTTCCATTGTGCGCGTGGGTGAGAATACCGGTCGTTTAGATGATTCATTTTTACAAATCGCCAATTATTTAGAATTAGAAATGGATACTCGACGTCGTATTGCCAGTGCTGTGCGTTATCCTATTTTTGTATTAATCGCTATTACAGGCGCGATGGTGATCTTGAATATTTTTGTTATTCCGACGTTTGCTAATATGTTTAATAAGTTTGGTGTGGAACTTCCGTGGGCAACACGGACATTATTAGCCTCATCGGCTTTTTTTGTGAATTATTGGCACTTATTAATTATTGCGGTGATTGCCGCTGTTATTGGTTTTAAATATTATATTCAAACTGATAAAGGCAAATTGCGTTGGGGGCTGTTTACTATTCGCATTCCGATTGTTGGTCCTGTGATTGAAAAAACCTTGTTATCCCGTTTTGCGCGCAGCTTTTCATTGATGCTCAGGGGCGGTGTGCCCTTGAATAACAGTTTGTCACTGGTGGCATCAACCGTGGATAATGCCTGGATGGAAGTGCGTATTTTAGGGATGCGAGCAGGTATTGAAGAAGGTAAAAGCCTGACTATAACGGCGAGTGAAAGCGGTATGTTTACCCCGCTTATTTTACAAATGATCTCGGTGGGTGATGAAACTGGTCAAGTGGATGATTTGTTATTAGAAGCGGCGCAGTTTTATGAACGCGAAGTGGATTATGAATTGCAATCACTGACCGCTAAGATCGAACCAATATTGATCGGCATTGTTGCCATCATGGTATTAATTTTAGCACTGGGTATTTTTGTGCCGATGTGGGATATGATGGGTGTAGTTCAAGGTTAACCTTAAACTACCACCATGGTATTATACTGATGCTAATGCTTTATAACATTCTTTATTATTACGCTGGTTGTAATATAGAAAATTATAAGCGGGCAGAATGTTGAGATTAATTGGCATTAATGAAAAAAAACTAGTGAAACTGTGACTTTTTTGGCATAGTATCGAAAAATATACTAAGACGTGCATAAATGTAAATTAGGTGGATGTTCTACCGGTTATATGTTCATGTAATTTATACAAAAAATGCTTTTGGAGCTAAAATGAAAAGAAATGCAGGTTTTACACTAATCGAATTAGTGATCGTAATTATTGTTCTAGGTATCTTAGCTGCAACGGCAGTGCCGAAGTTTATTAATCTTCAAGATGATGCTAAAGAAGCGGCAATGAAAGGTGTTGAGTCTGCGCTGCATAGTGCTGCTAATATCGTTTATTCTAAGTCAGCTATTGATGGTGTTGAAAGTAATGCATCAGATAGTATTTCTACATCTAGCGGTGATGTTAATGTTATTTGGGGTTATCCTGCTGCTACGTCAGCAGGTATTGCAAGTGCAGTTGAATTAAGTGGCTTCGATTCTGGGACTTCTGGGACTTCTTATACATTCTGGAATGGAGCTTCAAGCTCAAGTGATACTTGTGTTACTTATAGCCAGCCAGCAACTAGCGCTGCAGGTTACACAATCGTAAGTGGAAATTGCTCATAATAACGTGATTAACTGTTAAATGGGTATTAATCTATTTAATGAGCAAAAGGCTTACTTCGGTAAGCCTTTTTATTTTCAGCAACGTATTGGTTAATGCCTGTTATTAATGCAACTTACTTAATTTTATAATATTATCAATATCCAATATGGGAAAACGCTAATACCTAGTATCCACCATTTTTAAGCCATCAAGTACGGTCGCTATGCATAAAAAATCAGGCTTTACCCTTATCGAACTCGTTATTGTTATCATCCTTTTAGGTATTCTGGCTGCGACCGCGCTCCCTAAATTCATCGGTAATAATAGTTTTGAAGCCCAAACTTATCGTGATCAACTACTGCAATTATTAAAAACGGTGCAGCAGCAAGCGATGAGTTGTGATCTTGATTGTCGAGCTTCTCTTGCTGGTAACCCTCGCGACCCTTTAACGGGTAATGCCTATGCGTGTAATCGAGTTGTCATCACAACTGAGCGATTTGGTATTCCAACAAATTGTGGCACAAGTTTACCAACTAGTTTTTCTGCTAATCAATTAGGCATGAGTGTTACAGAAGCAAATAGCGCCAATGTCAGTTTCTCGGTTAGTGGGACTGTAAACATAAGTACTACAACGCTTGAATTTGATTCATGGGGTATTGTTAGTAACTGCACATCAGGCTGTAATATCAGTATCATCGGCGATCAACCATTAACAATCCGCATCGAACCTCAAGGTTACATCCATGAATTATAGACAACGTGGTTTCACCTTAATCGAGATAGTGGTTGGCATCGTTGTACTTGCTGTGGCGATGACCATTGTCACCAGCATATTTCTACCGCAGGCTAATAAGATGACTGGGCCCATGTATCAGATAAAAGCCACGGCCTTAGGTAAGAGCATCATGAACCAAGTGCTTATTCGTTATTATGATGATGTTAACGCCCGTGCCAATGGTTCTATCCGTTGTGGCCAAGTTATTGCCGGTAGTGTGACCGTTTCGTGCAGCGCTAGCTTAGGGTTAGATGTTGTCGAGACTAAAGCTAGCCCAAATGGTTTTAATGACGTTGATGATTATCATATTTATTGTGACGACCAAACGGGTTATGATCCCAAAGTGGCGTTAGGTCTTTTCACTAGTGAGTATCCAGGTTATGGCGTTAGAATTTGTGCCTCGCTGGCAGCAGATAAGTTTGGTGGTAGCAGTGGTGAAAACCATGTCGCTAAACGGATCTCAGTGACAATATTCATGCCTAATAATGAAGCTATCACGCTGACTTCATTTAAGGGGAACTATTGATGCCTAGAGCGATTAAACACAAACAGCTCGGTTTCACCTTAGTTGAACTTGTTATGGTGATTATCTTATTAGGCGTTGTCGGCACTTTTAGTAGCCGTTTTATCAGTGATAACGTGATTCTTTATCAAACGTCGGTCAATCAGAATGAACGTCTAAATGATGCCCGTTTTGTGCTGAATCGGATGAGTAAAGAGCTGGATTCTGCAATTGCATTTAGTGTCACTGCTGTGTCTAATATTCCGGGGCAAATGTGCATTCAATTTGTGCCGTTCACGGCTGCAGGCCAGTACATTAATAATGTCGGAGGGCAAAGCTCAATTGAGTTGATAATGGATCCCATGACTCGCTCTGGCAGCCGTGCGGTAACTACGTTTATAGGTCTGCGTATCAGTGTGTTAACCACGAATGCTGACGATTTCTACATTACGACTGAAAATGCGAGCGATAGTATAGCGACAATTAGTACTTATACAGCGTCGGGTTCACAAGCGACTCTGGATCTAGATGAACCACTAGACCGAGACTCTGCGGTATCACGCTATTTTATTGCTGAAAATAAAGTGCAATATTGTTTACGCTCTAGCGGTGATGCTATGGAGTTGTCACGCAGTGAAGCATCCTTAACTGACTCTGTTTATCCTCTCTCTGTCTTGATGGTGGATAATTTAAGTACTAATAGCAGCATGACATTAACGACCGCGACGCAGTTTAGTAATGCTATTTTGGAGTTAAGCTTCGGGTTTTTACTGCGGGATGGCAGTGAAATCAAATTTGAACATCAGGTGGTAATGACTAATGTCCCGTAATCATTGCGCTAGCAGCTATCAGCAACAACAGGGCAGTATGCTGGTCATTGCGGTATTTATCATCGTTGTTATTTCGTTATTAGCAGCGTCATTAAGTCGTATTTTGAGTTCGACTGCTGACGGTGTTGCTAATGAAGTGTATAGCGCGAAAGCTTATTTTGCTGCTGATAGTGGTATGGAATATGGGATTTATCGGGTGTTGAATGGTACTTTGGCGTGTAACATATTCCCAGTTCCCCCGCCTATAACGCCCTTTGCTATTGATGGTGAAACTGGATTGGAAAATTGTAGAGTGAGTGTTACATGTCAAACGATTAACTTACCTGATGGCAGTGAGCAATATTATTTAATCTCTACGGGTACTTGCGATGGTGGAAAAATTGTTGCTGAACATAAAGTTGAAGCAGAGGTTAAATTATGACGTTATTCAGGTCATGACAGACTATCTACCGCGTCGTTTAAATTAGAGGTTACACGCAAGCTAGCAGTATTGGAGCAGATTCGAGGTTATATGTATTTGTAAAGGTTTGTATAAGTACCATTGTTATTATTAATGTATCGTCAATAATATATTATAATAACGGCTGGTGTTTTTATGGGTTTTAATTGTGCATTTCACGAACGATTTTAGATTTAATACTTTCACGTACCAATGCTTTGCATTGTCACTCTGTTTATTTGTAGCGTTTTCAGCTGGTGCTGATGTGTTATTAACAGGCAGTATGAAAGTCGGCGATAATGATACCAAGCGTATTCATCCCCGCTATTTGTTAACCGCGAAAGACTCCAGAACAAATGATAAGTTGGAGGAGCCTCAAGCATCGAACGCAATCAATTTTCATCTCAGTAAAGACATTAATTTAACGCAAATTCGCCTAAATAATGCAAAGTCGATAAACGCTTCGTTGTATTTTGTTATCTGGAATAGTCGTGATCAGGTGATGGTTAATACCCGCTCTACCTCTTATTTATATTCAAGTAGTCAATTACTCAATACTCGTTTACCTGCTGGTGACTATAAATTGGTTGTTGTTGGGCAATGTTTTAATCGTGGGGGCAAACCAAAAGGTTGGTCTAATCGTTGCGGTAAAAACTGGGATTATGAAGATTTTTCTTTTTCTGATATTCAGCTAATCACTCCGCAAACCTCAAACAGTATTACCTTTTTACAACGCCGTCATATTGGTGATTCAAATGAGCGTCAAAATGATGGTTATGGCGGACGTTGGTACCCAGATCATCACGAAGGTGATGAAGTCGAATATGAGTTTACCCCGCCTCGTCGCACCAACTTAAAATCGATCACACTATATAATTATCGGGACCTTATTCCCAACCGTGATTATGTCAAGCTGACCCTTTCTGGTGATAACTTTAGCAAGCAAACGACCTATATGAATACGGATTCTAGCTCGGGTAACTTTGTCTGGCGATTGAATAAAACGTTATTACCGGGCGTGGAATATGAGTTGGAAATTGAAGTCGAGGATGATGGTGATGCAGATGACATTTCTTGGGATGATATCGTCCTTACAATGGGCCCCGATAGCAATGTTAATATTAACCATTACCGCTTAACTTATAGCGACCGCGCTTTAACTTGTGAGCCCGCTATCGTTACCGTGCAAGCGTGTATTAATCGTTATCAAACGGGTGATACCTGTGTGGAAGCGACAAGTTCAACAATGGCGACTTTAGTGGCAAAGGCTAAAAATAGTAATGATGTAATACGTCAATCCACGGGCCGTTTTGTTGGGACGACGAATGTTGATTTAGGGTATTTAAGTGCGGATGATTTAGCGCTGTCATTATCGGGTATTAATAAAGCCTATTACTGTAATGGCGCTCCAAGTGATGACAGTAACTGCGATATCAACTTTGCCGATGCCGGTTTTTTCTTTAGTTATGATAATGATAATGACGATGGCAGTAATGATATTGGCAATCAAGTAGCTGGTAAGCGTTTTTCTAAGCCCGTTAAATTAGAGGCTTTTTATAATGATAGAGGTCAGTGTAAAAACATCTTTAAAAATAATGAAGTCATCCCTGTCAATTTGGGTATTCAGTGTAAAGAGCCGGGGTCTTGTTCAGCGTTAGATTTCCTCGCGAATACCATTACATTAGGTAAAAATAACGCTAGTCAAAGTGTTGCATATGCACCTGTTGATCTTAAATTCACGCGAAACGGTACCCAAATTGATAACGCATTATATCAAGACGCGGGTAAGATCAATCTTATTGCCAGTTATACCATCGATGATGATACTCACCATTTAAGTGGCTTAACCATTAAAGGCGCGAGTAATCAGTTTGCTGTAAGACCTTATCAATTTCAAATCAATGCAGAAAATAAAACAACAGCAGCGGATTTAACGGCAAAGACTGCAAGCGATGACTTCATTAATATCCATAAAGCTGGGGAAAATTTTAACTTCAGTGTTAGTGCGGTGAATATCGATGGTATGACAACGACTAACTATCAGCCTGATAGTGGTACGCGTATAAAATTTAAATTAACGCGCTTAATACCTCAACTCACGGGAGTGGATGGAAGTTTTACTTATGCTAAAGGTAACTTAGGCATAGTCCAGACGAGTGGTGAATGGGTTACTGCTCAGCTTGAACCGTTTAAGAGTGGTGTTTCTTGGTATAGCCAAGCGCACTATGATGAAGCTGGCGCGATTCAAGTTAATGTGATGGATGATGGTTATTATGGCATGTCGTTCTCTGTTGATGAAAATGATGATGCAGAGGCAGCAGGGCAAGCTATAGGGCGTTTTATTCCATCACACTTTAAATTAACATCATCGAAAGTGGATAACTATGTTGGCAGTAATAATGCTTCTGCAAGTGGTTATGATTATGTCTTTCCTGATCAACTCGCCAATTATATTGCGGGAACAAAAGTACTACAGAACGACGATGGTAATATTTATGAATGTAGAGAAGAATGGGACCATTCCCAATGGTGTACAATATGGACCGAAGGATCGAATCAATATGAACCGGGTGTTGGTACTGCTTGGGAGATGGCTTGGACATTATCCGATGAGCCTGTTTCTGGCGCTGTATTTACTTATATGGACCAACCGGAGTTAGTATTTGACTATCGCCTTGAGGCGCAAAATGCACTTGGTTTAGTGACTCAAAATTACGATAAAGATAAAGCTACTGTCACCTTTACTGCGGACTCAGACGGACTGGACTTATCTTCTCGTTTACAAAATTTTGGGGGCGGGTGGTGTTATGGCGTTTATCAGCCTGGGCTGTGCGATGTAGATAGTACTTATGGCGTTGGCGATGACGGTTTGTTTACCCGCTTAGTGAGTGGTGAAGATGGCCCCATACTCAATACATTTTTTGGCATTGCGATATCAGATCTTGATGGTGTTGAGCTTGAAGACAAAGATATGCCGACGAATGTGAATACAGCCAAGCGCTTGTCTGCACTGGCTAGCGAACTACGTTATGGCCGTTGGAATATTAATGACGGTTATGGCCCAATTAATGATAAATTACCTGTTGTTATGCAATTAGAATATTATGATGGACAGCAGTTTATTATTAATCCTGATGATAGTTTGACAAGTTTTGTTGCTACTGGTGCTGAAGCGAAGATTAAAGGCAGTACATTGGGCATTAATCTGAGTGGTAGTGGTCAATTTAGGTATGGGGAGAGCCAAGAGCTGATGATTTCTTCGGTAAATCCTGGCGAGGCTATTTTAGAATATATAAATACACCGCCTTGGTTACAGTATGATTGGTCAGCAAGCACTAAAACCCCCACCGCTATTATTACTTTCGGCTTTTTCTATGGCAATGATCGCGTTATTTACCGTCGGCGATTAAATTAATGTTTGTCAGTCATAAAGTCTGATAAACTTGCCTCATTCTTTGCGCATTGGTAAAGTTAACCGATCCTGCAATATTTTACTAATAGGAATGCCCATAACCATGTTTAAGAAGTTAAGAGGCCTATTCTCTAGCGATTTATCAATCGACTTGGGAACCGCAAACACACTCATTTATGTTAAAGGTCAAGGTATTGTACTTGACGAGCCTTCTGTTGTTGCCATCCGCCAAGAGCGTGGTGCAAATAAGAGTGTTGCAGCAGTAGGTACGGCGGCTAAGCAAATGTTGGGTCGTACTCCCGGTAATATCGCCGCTATTCGCCCAATGAAAGATGGTGTAATTGCCGACTTTTACGTGACTGAAAAAATGTTACAACACTTTATTAAACAAGTGCATGACAATAATTTTTTCCGTCCAAGCCCACGTGTTCTGGTATGTGTGCCTTGTGGTTCAACACAAGTCGAACGTCGTGCTATCCGTGAATCTGCACAAGGTGCGGGCGCACGTGAAGTATTTTTGATTGATGAGCCGATGGCGGCAGCAATCGGTGCTGGTTTACCTGTTTCTGAAGCAACGGGTTCTATGGTTGTTGATATAGGCGGTGGTACCACCGAAGTTGCGATCATCTCACTAAACGGTGTGGTTTATTCTTCATCGGTACGTATTGGCGGTGATAA
>NZ_ABCQ01000037.1 GCF_000170855.1 Moritella sp. PE36
ATTATTTGCTTTTCCTGAAATTCAATCACGCTTTGTCGATCTTGGACGCACACTTTCTCTTGTGGTAAGTATAATTGTTCTTTAAACTCAGCAAGATAAGAGTTTCGGTACGGAAATAACCGGAACACAAACTCGATATAACAGGCGCGCACGCTTTCTCAAATTGGTTTATTTACACATTTGAAATAAAGTATTATTATTCAATGCCTTAATTACATTTAGACACACTAGTCTAATGAGGTAAACGAGCGCGCCTATTATACAAACCTTATGTGTCAGTTCAATTCTAAATGTAGAGGCAAGTGTGCTAAAAAAAATCGAGATAAACATTGATTTATTGATGGGAAAGTACGAACAACTGGATATTTTTTTCCGCTCTGCAATAGAAGAACTATTTGCTGAACAGAACGATATTAGTGTATCGGAACTGATTAAGGATGATGGTGATAATGACTTGACATTGATTGACTGTTTAAAGGATAAAGTCGGGGTGTATTTGTTTATCGGTGTAGATAATGAAATTAAGTATATTGGTAAAGGGGGAACATCTCGTCAAAATAAGAAAGGTACTAAAGGCTTACGTTATCGTATTTCGCAAGAATTATGTGAATATAAAAAAAATCCTCAAAACACATTATCAAAAAATATCATAGATATTGATTCCATTTTATTAAACAAAACGGTTACGAGTAACGAGAGTATTGAATCGATCAAGAAAATGAAATTAAGAGTCTTTTGTGCCGGTGAGCGAGTGAAAAATGATGAAGTAAATATTAGTTTAATTGAAAAGGTTGAGTCTTTAGAAATGATATTAATTTCACTTTTACCTTCTAAATATAATAAATAGACACATAAAAAGCTGTTATGAGGTAAAGGGGGAGTATCTTGCCTGAGAATATTGAAGTGTCAGCAATTGGGGTAAGTGATTGGATTGCATTGGTTTCTGTTTCTATTGCATTATTAGCGTTTGCATTAACCATTTGGCAAGGTTTTTTAACTCGGAAACATAATCGTCTTTCAGTTAAACCTTTTTTAGATTTTTCGTGGGTAAATAAGCCCGGTGAAGGTCTTCGATGTGAAGTCCTAAATTTGGGAACTGGACCAGCCTTTCTGAATGAAATTAAGTTTTTTGTTGGTGATGATGTCTTCCGTATTACTCATCGTGAAGATTATAAAGCTATGTTTGAAACGCTAAATCTAAATGAAGTTATTAGAAAAATTGAGGTGTTCCATGTTAACCCTAATTCTGCATTTTCTGTCGGTCACTTAGAGAGCTTACTTGTCTTTTGTGACGCCACTGAATCAGAAGATAATCATAAATTAATAGCAAGTAAATTAGATCGTTTTTTTGTACAAGTAGAATATAAATGTATTTATGGTATCAGCTATCAATCTCAGAAGGCTAGTTTGCTGTAAAGCCTCATAACAAGGCATTGAAAACGGAACTAAAACAGTTGGCTATGTTTCGTACCTCAACAAGTTTGGCCAACAATTTTAGTCCGCTTAATGCGGCGTATGCATCAATAGGGATCGTTCATGAGCCAGTTTGAAACCATTACAGTTCTTATTTCCCTTGCCGTATTAGTTGTTAGTGTGTGGCATTTCAAGAGAATATCTGACTTAGATAGGAAGGAAGAATATAAGAGTAAAGGTTCTCTATTTCACGATGCATATTCGGAAACAATGTCATTGATTGAGAAGACTGAAAATAGAACAAATTTCGTTAACGAAAAAAGGCTATCTCTATCCTCAATAAAATCACCTTATGTGAGTTCCTTTGGATGCTCTCAAGGGCACAGTGCAATTCTGGTAGAAATCAGGAAAACTAACCCAATTAAAGAAAAGTTAGTAAATCTTTGCTCTGAACTCGAAGGGATAACTAAAAAAGAAGACAAGGAAGCCTTTGATCGCTGCATGGAAATCAAGGTAGAAGTAAAAAACATAAGTTTGGAGCTTAATAAAATTCTAAGCAAAGCTGAGTTTACTATCAATGATATGCATAGTATGGCTCATGCACAAAAAGAACATGCATAACAAGGCAAAGCAGCATCAGTCGCGCTGCTCCTTGGACAGACTTGTCGTCGCTGTTTGCGGCGTTAATCTCAATTTTAGTATAGTTTCTGTAATGCGAGCTATACCATTTAAAGTTTCAACTCTAAGCCATTCCTGTCCAGCTCTGGCTTAGTGCTATAACGCTAAGCCATATAACGCTAAGCCATGTGAATCACGCTAAGCCAAATTTGCCCCAAAGTGTGTTAGAGCAGTTACTCACTCACAGTATGTTCATGTCGATTTTCCATACATTTTCTCATGTGAGGAATGGGAGTTATTTGTCATATCACAGCTGATCACGCGAACCCTATTACGAACGCAATTAGGATCCCGTCTAAACTAGGTTAGGTATAATGCTAAGGCGCTTTCGCCCCCATCGCGCCTCAGCATCATTAATCTAAAACTGCACCAAACACCATCAGTTTTACAATCACTCTAACTCTGCCCCATTCCATTTATTGGCTATCGGGGTTCGCCAATATTCGCCAGTGTATGAGTGTTAGTGAGACTTAACACTTCATAAGTTTAAGCATTTTGTTTGTGTTAAAAAGAGTTCATAATGCACCTAAGCCGATAGATTGTATGGATATTGATTATATTGGGTAAAGTATGGCTAAGTCTAAGAAACGAAAATTTAAAAACAATAAACAACCTGTTTCACCATCGCGTGAATTACAAATATTAATCGATGAACAAAAAACACTCCAAAAATTAGCAGAAAATATAGAAATGGGGAATTGTTCACATATACAACCTGCAATCTTTTCAAAGTTAAGAGCTCTTGTGTGCACTGGTTCTTGGACTATGAATCCATTGTTACAGAGGGTATTGAGCAGCCAAGGGGTTAAACCTAAGTTTTTTACAAGCATCCGCTCTAATTCTGTGGAAACTCTAGATAAAGTTATTCTTTCTAAGCTATGGATATCTAAACAAACTGATAGCTGTCAGCATGAGGTTGATTTGGATGATTATCTTCAGCAGTCCATATATTACAATCAGTACGAAGATCGTTTCTTAACTAGAAATGACTTAATTCGTCTTATTGCTGATACTGAAGGCTCTCATTTTGATGTTGAAGAAGATCTTTATGCCGCATCATTATCTAATAATAAAGTAACACTTGGAGAGTTAGTTCTTTCTTATAAAGAATTATTCATGTGGGATATGTATATGCTTATTGATTGGCACATAAATTTGATATTTTTAAATATTCGATTTAATGAAGAAGTGAAAAAACATGGGCTCATTCCTAGACTGATTTCAGCTATGCAATCAGAAGTTGAAAAAGTGAATAGTCATTACGATCCTCTGTTGAGAAGTACGTTGTTATCATTTTCAATGCAAGGTGTAAGATTATGTTCCAGTTGTAAGGAAGGAGAATATGTAAAACTTGATGACTATACATTCAAGTGTCAATTCTGTGACCACTTGTACGAACTTTAAGTTTTAAACTATATTAATTTAACTGCATTAAGGTGGTTAAATCATCATACATTAAAGCTAGTACTCTAAGGCATAATGTGCCCAAACGTGGCTTAGAGCAGTTACTCACTCATAATACGTTCATGTCGATTTACCATACATGTTCTCATGTGAGGGATTGGAGTGATTTGTCATATTACAACTGCACACGCGATTCCCCAGAACATTGCAAAATTATTTATCCGAAATGCTAGGTTTAAATCGGTTTTAAAGGGTCAAAACAAACATTAGAGAGGATATTTTGTCTAAGTGGTGAAATGACTGTTAAGGCAAGTTTAAAATGTCACATCGGTTATTTATTTAGAAATGTCACATTGTTGATATCTTTAATCCCAAGATCAAAAAAACCTCCAACGAGGAGGCTAAATTTACTATATCGCGATAATTAAGCATAAGACTCGTCAATCAAATAGAGTTAATTCCGTGGTCATCATACACATTAGAGGACTTAGTCTCATTCCAAGCTTTCTCTAAGTCAGTAACACAATAAGTACCATCATCAAAAAGAGATACTCCCTCGAGCTGTCTTATAAAACGATCGGTTCTCTTATTATAATACGAAGTACCTGAAAGTTTTTTGTTCTGAATTTCTATAAAATCAGCAATGAGCATATTATTATCCCGCATATAACCCCCTTAAAACTAAAATAATATATATCACGTGGCTATGTAATATGGTATTTTTTTTGTTTGCTTGGGCTTACTGATGTTAAAAAAGATTATTGAAAAACAAGAATTTTCATCCCAACTGTTATTTGAGGTTTGCTCTAAGCAATTAGAGAGCACTCCAGACTGTCACTATACACACTACTTACTAGGTCGTCATTTTCAAGATTTGGAGGAATGGCGAGGTGCCATTAAACATTTTAAGCAATCTTTATTACTAGACCATTCAGAACTAGGGGTATGGCAAGGATTACATAACTCATTAATTTCGTATGGCGGTGTTGCTAAAGGGCTCGAAGAATTTTCAAGCTTTATTAATCGAGAGTTGTACAGCAAACTTGATATAGAAGAGCTTGATGGTGATATGCTCCTTTTCCGTGTTGTGGAAACTAAGCATGTCGAAAGTTTTACAGTCGAAGAACAAGGTAGATTTAGTCCGACTAAAAATTATAGAAAACCCAAAGAAGATGGACCTTGGTGTGATTTACATGAAAATAGACCTCACCAAGCAGTAAAAGTTGAGAATGTAAAACTGTCAGGCTTAGATCTAAAGCTAATGGAACTATCGATTGGAGGTTTGTACCACGTTCTATGTTTTACGCGCGTTAGTAAAGCTAACGTCGAGAGTTTTAGGAAGTTATATAACATCAATAAATTCCAAGAAGATAGCTCCAAAGAATATAGTGTAATTGTTATTAATGACTCAAAGGAATTCCTTCGTCGTGTTGTAGGGCTTCACCCTCGTATGGAGTTTGGAGGCGTTTGGTATTTACCAACTGATGTAGTTGAACGTTCTAACGGAGTTTTATTCCCGTTTATTAAAGGCAAAAAGTATGCAAAAGAGTTCGAGTTTCGGCTTGCAACACAACATGTTAAAAGTCTTACATTAGGTGAATCGGTATATTTAAATATGGGTCGGCTGGACGATATCTCTGAAGTAGTTAAGCCTTCAGAGATACTTGAGTATGTTGAAAATCGATTTAAGTAGCGTAAAGTTGTTGGCAAGCGCATAACGCATGTTATGTAAGATCAGAATCTAGTTATGGTTCACTACGTTAAATCTAGCGAACTAACTCCCACCAAAAATCATTTCAGGCTCGTAGCTGCAATACTTGATTTAGTTATCCACCGTTTTTGTGAGTAACCGGTGCACAAAAAATATGCTCGATATATTCTGTTTTAATAGCAACATTTCGTTCTGCGCATAATAGAGATGTGATTATGTTAAACATTTACCTGTCTGCGATACTGGAACAGGCAGGCAGGCAGGCAGGCAGGCCACAACGTGGTATTTACACATAATCCGCATTATGCGAAGTAACACGCTATTTATTTTTAATCGCACTGCCGATTTGACCAAATGATACATTTACATAGCTCAAACTAGTATTCATTGGAATTATCACGCCGTTTATTTTATTATTTCTAGTATCAATGTGAGAGATAATATTATCACCTATGATAGTCGATTCAGAACCATCAAAAGCTCCTCTGATAGTTGTTATAAACTCTGTGTCAAATGTACGAACAGCTAATACTTTTAACTTCCAATCTTTAAAATGGCGATGGAAATCAAACTCTTCCCCATATTCTTTGAAGTATATAGTATACATTACAGCAATTTCGTTAAACAATAAATCAGCCTCTGTATCATCGACATCTGGATTGTGTTTAATATAATTATTTATTGTGAATGAGTTATTATCGTTGAAACAAGCTTCATGTAGATCCACTGTATTTTGAGCTGATTTTCGACAATTACTTATTATTTTAGAGTTGACCAAATTTATCTTTTTGGAGAATTCCATTAGCCTTTCTAAGTCTTCTTTACGTTGATGATATTCAAAATCTACGCTACCACTTCCAATCGCTTTTACTTTTTCTAAATCTAATATTTCATCTAGCCGTTCCATTTGAACGTCAAATTTAGCCAAAGCTAATTTTTTTTCAATTTCTTCTAACTTGTCTAGCTTTTCTAATTTAGCATCAATGGTCCCATATGTTCTAAATTTCCATTTCCAATAAAATGAATAAATAGTAAGTATTGCTATGGCAACAACCATAACCTCGGGCATTAATATAAAATTAATTATCAACATTAAATATTCCAATTTATCGTCCTTTCAAATATAGGTATTTGTATCAAGAGCACACTATCTTTAATAGTGTACTCTTGTCTAATATTTAGAATTTATACAGTTTTTCATGTTTTTATACAGGAATATCAAAAGCCTGTATTTACCCATCAAATTTAATTTGGTTTATTTATAACATGTTTTTCGAATGACATTTCTAACGGTGACAAACCTGACATCTCTATCGGGGACCTACAATAGCACTGCGCATAACGCATGTTATGTAAGATAACATCTGATGATTGTTCGCCAAGAAAAATCATCATTTGCTATTTCGGGGTTGCAGCACCCTCTGCCCCTAGCGGGGAAAGGGAAAAACAATCAATACATTAACTGACAGAAAAAGAAAAGTGATGGCGACAAGATGGCGACACACATTCTTATTTATAGTTGTAACTATTAACGAACAAAGCGGGTAAGTAAGCAATCGATTGTATCTTGAGGCAAGTTCAAACCAGCCAAATTAAAAGTTGCTGCTGTCATTTCTTTAAAAGAAGGTTCTATATTTCGTAGCTTTTTAATAGCATCAGTATCAATACTAATTAACTCTCGCACTTTTTGTGCAGCATCAATGTAGGACAGCCTGCCAGTTAAGTTAGTCGTATTGAATTCACGTTGTACAAAATCTTCGGAATAAACCGTAGCTAAACCCTCCTCAATAACTGGAGCTCCGTTTTGCCCATCAGGAGCAAGCAAATGAATAGCTTCATGTGCAAGTTGATAGCAAGCTATCGTATCATCATTAAGAGCATTCAGATTTAATTGAATAATTACATTCTTGCAATTTCTTGGAAACCAATTTTGAGGACCATTTGATGAGAATTCAACACCAATAAATGTGTATTCTTTATCTCTTTGTCCATATAACGATTCAATTTCTATAAGCATTCTTCCCAAACGTGTCGCGAGAGTCAAAGAATAGCTACAACTATTTTCATCTGCACACGGCAAAGGTTGAGCAATATAATGTGTTTGTAAGATCATCATTTATTCCATACGTTATAGTATTTTAATAGTAGGGCGACTAGTGCCTTCCAATTTATTCACCCTAGCCAATTATGACTAATCAAATGATAAAATAAGATTAAACACCAAGTGCCGCTAATTATTAACAAGTAAAGATATTCGACTGATTTTATTACTATTTTCATTCACAGCAAGAAGAATAGATCGCAGTCTGACGATTTATCACAAAATTGAGAATAATCAAAGATTCAGGTTAAAAAAACGGCGACAGAATGGCGGCTGTGTTTCGGGATAATAGGTAGGTAATTAGTTAAGAATGTACAAAATAAAAATAACAACTGTATATAACAAAAGCACCTAACCGCGTTTCAACTCCCCCCGACCCAATTGCGCATAACGCATGTTATGCACAATTGGGTGAGGGTGTCAGCTAGATTCCTTCACTACCCCTACAAAATCTAATGTGTATTACTATCGGCTAGAACAATAACTCTATCAAGGTTTTGTCCAGCTACTGCTTAGGGCAATAACGCTAAGTCGTTTTTCTCCAAAGTGTGTTAGGTCCAGAAGGCTCGATCTAGAAAATAAACGTCGAAGTATGAATATTAGGGTTGCCAAATAATTATCACCGACTAGATTACTAAGTATTACTTAGTTTTGTTGGGGGTTTATGAAATTACTTGAACCGATTACACCATATAATGATGAATCATTAGAAAGTTACCTGTTACGGATAGCTGAAGAAAACGGTTATCAAGGCTTTCGTGAGCTTGGGCATATACTTTGGTGTGTATTATACGAGAACGATAATGAAGCCGCAGGTGCATTTCCAAAGTCGCTAGATCAACTTAATATTTATCATACGAACACAAATTCAAGTTTTAGAGTGAGGGCAATACAGTTTATTGAAGAACTCACTGTAACAGGACGCCTTCCTTTACTGAATTTATCAATAATGAACAATGATACAACCTTTTTAAAAGGGCTAAAATCGGTCAGTTATCAAGGGGTATTAATCCCGCGATGCTTTATAAAGCATGATGGTATTCCAATATGCTCCGATTGCTTAAGAGAAAGCCCTTATATCCGCCAGTACTGGCAATTAGTCCCATACTTAGCCTGTCATATTCATCAATGCGAAATGCTCTCCAAGTGCCCTGAGTGCGATGAAGTTATTAATTACCAGCTTACCGAAAGTATTACGTATTGTTGCTGCGGTTATGACTTACGAACTTATCGTGCATTGAAATCTGATCCGATAAACGTTGAATTGTCTAAACTTGTAACTAATGCAAAGGCTGATAAAAATAATGACTCGATACTTTATCAAGTCGACTTGTCGCATAGATACGGAGCACTACTTTGGTTTTACCTACAGCATAATGACGATACTAGCAATTTACAATCAAGCTACGTCTCGTTCGGGCGGGCTATTTCATACTTTTCAGACTGGCCAAATGATTTGTATTCCACATTTGAAGCTATGGTAAATAAAGCTGAAATAACTCAGGTTGTTGCATTTAATAAAATGCCATTTTCAGATGTGTTCGGTTCTCTATTGCTAGATGCGAGCAAACTGCCGTCTAGGAATGTTACACATAATTTTATCTTGCGTGATATCACCAGTTATCTTATTAATTTAGTTAGAACGCATGCTAAATCTAAGCATCCCAACATCGCAGATACCTTGTTAACAATACTTGAAGTAGCTGCACTGCTATCGACATCACATGAGCAAATCTACCGCCTATATGAAACGGGGCATTTAATCATTGCTGTGAGATTAAAACAGTTTCATCGATTATCAGTAAATATTCCGGCATTTCATTTACGCCATGTGATTGAATTACGAAACTCACGTATCCCAATAAGCTCAGATTACTCAACATACTTGCCAGCATGGTGATTCAACTGATGACCTTTAAAGAGTTACTTAAAATAGAAGACCGGGATGAACGACAAAGGTCAATAAAACGTGCGTTTGCAAGTTATTCTGAGTATATAGAAATATATGACTCTGAGCTTAAAGCGTTAATTGTGTTATTGAATTTGACGTACGTAGCAAAAGAGAACGTGTATCTATTAAGCCGAGTTTCAGCTAGACATATATTGCAAAAATACAACAAGGCACATACTAAAACATTATTGAATCTTAGAACTGATGAAGTATCTTGGTTACATACTCATAATTTGAAATATCCAAATTCGCAGGTATCAAAGCAAAATGTATATGCACCTCAGATAGATAAAGTAAGTTCAGCGTTAAACAGTGCTAATTTACCACTTATGACTGGTTGGTCCCACAATGGCCCTGATGTAAATAAAGCGAAACTCTTTTGTTCAAATTTTTTATACCAAGGCCGCATAACAAATTTGGCATTTGAATTAAGAGATCATCCCGAAAATTGGCAAGTATTTTTTATTGAATTAGGCTTAACTAAAACACGATTTCTTGATATGTGTAATCAAGTTGAACAAATATTCAGTGATAAAGCGTTACCGACTAATGTTGATATCCATAGTAAGCAAGTTCGCTTTCCATATAAAGAATCATATTGCTCAATCACGCCTGTTGTATCACACGCAGTGCAATATCAAATTCAACAATATACAAATATAAAAAGTATAAGAACCAAAGACGTGATGCATTCAAAATCATATAACGTGGGCAGTTTAGCTTCATCACTTGGAGGGCATGTTAGTGCTTTATTTTATCCACCACCTGTTTGGCGTAAACCGGTTAAATTTTTACAAACCATAAAGAATAGTAATTATGGCTATTTTAATATTAATGCTTTAGCTGATAAGGACTTTATTAAATCACTTGATATTGTGATGAAACGTACAGGCACAACAAATAAACTGCGACGTAAGTTAAAGGTAGGGGCTTTACGTAAGATCAGGGAATGCTTAGTTAATTGGATTTTACCAATCATGGATATCAGAGATGGTTTAGATGAGTTAAGTCTGGAATATATTGAGCCGGGGTCAATTTTTGATGCTCTTGTCAATTTACCTATCGATGAGCTTAACTCTTTGATAACCCCGTTAAGCAATGAATTGAATACTCAATTGCAGCTATCAAGAAAACTATCTGCTTATTCTTTCCATCCTGCACTACTTGAGCCACTACGTTCCCAGTTAAAGTGGATGTTATCTTATTTAGCAAGTGATCAACATGATGTTCAAGATAGCTGTGATTATTGTTACATTTATTTGAACTCAATTAGAGTTGAAAGTGCTCAAGCATTATCTTGTCCTTATCTTATCGGCACACCATCGTTAACCGCTCTTGGTGGCTTCTCACATAAACTTCAACGTAATTTACAAGAAAGATTATCAGCCGACGTCGAAGTTGAATGTAGTGCATGGTTTATCCGTCAATATGAATTATCTAAGTACAAACCATCACCACAGATTAACCGTTTTGATAGGAAGAAAGAGGTGTTAATACGTGATGGTATTATCGATGATTACTTGTGTAACATGACGATGGATATCGTTATTAAGCTAAATATGAAAAAAGATAAGTTTAAAGATATCCATGGACCTAATTTTATCAATAAGTTAAAAGGCATAATACCAAAGCGCTTTGCTGGCGGCTCTATATACCAGCCCTTTTACGACACTAAAATTAATTGGCTACAAGTATATTCAAGTGAATCAGCATTGTTTTCCGTTTTATCTCGATTACCTAAATCTGGTTGTTGGGTTGCACCTTCATCGGAACCATTAACATCTTTTAACGATATGTTTGAAAAGATAAAAATAAATTCAAAATTGAAACCTGTATTGATTGGATATCAGGCCGTGGAGGAACCTTCCTCAAGACTATATTCGCTAGAAAAATATCACTGCTACGCTGAATCTTTAATCGGTGTCGCACAGTTTTTAAATCCAATTACAGTTAGGTTGAATGGACAAAAGCGTTTATTTGAAGACATATTTTGGCAGCATTATTTTGAAAGTAAAACTATGCTAATGGTTAAATATCAACGAAAGGATGATTAAAGTGATTCCATATAGTCAGTTAAGCTATTCTCGAACGTTATCACCTAGCCAAGGTGTTTTTTATTATGAATCAGAAGATAATGAATTCAATGCTTTAATTATTGAGAGTCATAAGACAACACCGAGTAAGTCAGGGTTTGGCGATGCTTATAATACCGATGGTTCAATTAAAAATATTACACCACAAAGTCTTGTTTATGCCAATATTCATGAACTTGAAATGTGCTATGTTCCAATAGGTGTTAAGGAAGTCAAATGCCGATTTTCTCTTGGGATTGAAGCTAATTCACTTTCACCAACTGTTTGTGATAATCCCCAAATATTAACCTTATTGGAAGAACTTGCCGAAGAATATAAAGCAAGAGGTGGTTATTTAGAGCTCGCAACTCGTATCTGCAAGAACATATTTGAAGGTAATTGGCTATGGCGAAATCAAAATGCTGGTCCAACGTCTATTTCGTTTATCACTGAAAATGGTAGCCAATTCATAATTGGAAATACGCGAGATTTAGCAAATAAATTACCTGAGGAGTGGCCTGATGAAGATCAAGGCATGTTAGAAGGAATTGCTAAAGAGCTTGCTAATGCTATGTCAGATAAGAGTATATTTTGGTCCGCGGAAATAACTGCAACGTTAAAAGCAAGATCGACACTGGATATACATCCTAGCCAATTATTTACAGACCAAAAATCAAGCCGTACACTCTTGAAAACTCAATTACCAAACGGTGATAAAACAACGAGTTTTAGCGGATTTAAAATTGGAGCTGCATTACAGTCAATTGATAACTGGTGGTCTGAAAATGCTGATTATTACATTCGAGTTAATGAGTATGGTGCGGATAGAAAGCGTATCATTTCATTAAGAAATCCTACAAATAAAAATGATTTTTATACTTACCTGAATCAAAAACTGGAAACGTATAAATCTGACTTAGAAGACAAATCGAAACCAATCAAACCAGAGATACACTATTTTATGTCTGTTTTGCTTAAAGGTGGGCTATTTCAACCAACTAAGGAGCACTAATCGTGAATCAGCGTTATTATTTTTCAATTAGATACAATCATCAACATATGGATGTTTTCCTATTATCTGGCCGTTGTGCTAAGGCATTGCATAATTTTGAATTCAAAAAACGAAAGCATAATATTGGTATTGCTTTACCTTGTTGGTCTGAAAATAGCGTAGGGGATATGATTGCTTTCGTATCTGAAGATAAAAATCAATTATTAAAATTTCATCAAGATAGTTATTTCCAAATGATGGCAAGTGATGAAATATTTATCATTAGCGATATCACTGCTGTGAATTCAGAGTTACCTGAAGTTCAATTTTGTCGTAATAATACTATCTCTAAAATGTTTATAAAAGATACTCAGAAACGGCTTAGACGAACTCAAAAAAGAGCTGAAGCGCGTGGTGACGCATTTAAACCTGCCTTACATGAAAATAGTAAAAAAAGAGTATTTGAAAACTTTCATAGTTTACCTATTGATAGTTATGGCACGGAGGAAGATTTCATGTTGCATATTCAGAAGCACAATGATGTAGCTTTAAGTGATTGCTATACGTCTTATGGTTTTGCAACGAATAATGATAACCGAGGAACAGTACCTGATATGTCGATTTTATTTAATCAAATGACCAAGTAATTCAACGTGTATTTTAAATGATTAACTATCAATCTGTTACGGTAAGGCTGTTTTTCATTGGTTATTTTTTAATACGAGTATTAATTAGTTGTCTTATAAGGTAATTGTTTACTATATTTATAGTGAACAGCCAGATAGGCAGCTAAGTAAAGCTTCCATAATCTTCGTATGGCCTTCTTCGCATGAACAGCCGGATAGGCAGCTAAGTAAATTTCCGTTATTCTAATAGCACGATCAATTTTGTGAACAGCCGGATAGGCAGCTAAGTAAATTTCAAGCAGGATGAGAGGCTTGGCGTCGGCGTGAACAGCCGGATAGGCAGCTAAGTAAACCACCTACAGTTAGAGCCAAAAACAGTCGGTGTGAACAGCCGGATAGGCAGCTAAGTAAAGCACAAAATCAAACAGGTTAACCCCATTATCGTGAACAGCCGGATAGGCAGCTAAGTAAATCAAAGGCGGTATTTTATTATGAAACCGAAGATGACCGCCGAGCAGGCAGTTGAGTTCAGGACTGGCAGTGAGCAATCACATCAGATTACGTGTAACAGCCGAAAAGGCAGAGTAATTAAAGTGTTATCCTTTTGGATTTTTAGGGCATAAAGTGAACTTTATGTTTTAAGTAAATGTGAAATCCTTCAAGGGTACATTTTAAGTATAAATCAGGTGGCTATAAAAAGCACTTTTACGCGGTTTGAATAGTGTAGCTGCTTACCATCAATATGGCATGTATCGAATATAAACATATAGATGGTGAGCAACACTGAGCATAGGATGCTGGATATGTTAAATGTCCTATTCGTTATAAATCTGTTAGCTACGGGATTAGATCTCAAGCGTGTTTGGTCTTCTTTACTCACTTCACAAGTTACCTCATCGTTCTGTCCAATTTCAATATGTTCAGAGTTTAGATAATTGCAGCTATTTACACGCTATTAAACATAAATACTATAATGCGCAGCGCCAAAAACCAACTCGATTAAAATGCCCCGCTAACAGCCTATTTCTCACAGACTAACCCTTCTAATAAGCCAAATATAGGTAAGATGATTTTGCACCATTTTGGTGAAGTTAGGTTTCAGGCTAAATGTAACGTGAATATCCATTTTTATATGAAATACGATTAAGTTAATAAGGTATTACCTAAATTGCTAGCGCTTAGGTTTTTTTATAGCTAAAGCCAAGCGGGCGACTACAGACTTTATTTATTATCTTAGACTTAGGTTATGATTTTATTGAGGTACTTCATTTGTCAGTTATCACGGTTCAAGCTCATCTGTTGACTGAGTTAAAAGCTATAGATACTCGTCTTCAACAAATTGAAGTTGAAAAACAGAAACTTTTAGCCAATAGAACAATATTACTAACGCAACAGAATCAGTCATCACCCCATAGCTCAATAACTACTGAACAAAAGGTTGAAATATTTTCAGGCCTATTTAAAGGGCGAAATGATATTTATGCCACAAGATGGGAAAACGCAAAGGGTAGAAATGGTTACGGTTTAGCTTGTGATAACGAATGGAAGAGTGGGGTATGCGCAAAGCCCAAAGTTAAATGTGGTGAATGCCCAAATCAACAATTTAAACCGCTCACTAAGCAAACCATTTATGACCATCTTTCAGGTAAAATAGTCGTCGGGCTTTACCCACTCTGTAAAGATAGTAGCTCCCATCTGCTTGCTATCGATTTTGATAAATCGGATTGGCGAGAATCGATTCAAGCTATATCCAAAGCATGTTCGGTTCATGATATTCCGCACGCAATTGAAATTTCACGCTCAGGCAATGGCGCGCATTTATGGGTGTTTTTTTCTGAGTCTATATCAGCCAAAATTATCCGGCAGCTTGGTTTTTTCATATTGGATAAAGCCATGGACATTCAACCCTCACTTTCTTTTGAGTCTTACGACCGATTGTTTCCCAACCAAGATACGATGCCTAATGGCGGATTCGGCAATCTGATTGCGCTCCCTCTACAACTGAAATCAAGAAATAACGGTTTTAGCTTATTTGTGGATGAACAATTAATGCCATATCCCGACCAATGGAACTTCTTGGCGAATATAAAACGTTTCTCACTAAATCAAGTACTCAAACTTATTGGTTCTTACCAACCAGCAACTACAAAAGAAGCATTTGAACTCACAGACCCGTGGGATACAACAAGTAAACCAAACCCCAATAGTGTAATACCTCAATGTCCTGCGGCCATAGAGTTAACATTAGCGAACCATATTTATATACCAATTGAGTCATTGCCAAGTGCTTTGCTGACCAATTTAAAACGTATTGCTAGCTTTTCCAATCCCATATTTTTTAAAACCCAGGCGATGCGCTTTTCTACGCATGGGATCCCACGGTATATTAGCTGTGCACATATTGAAAATGGCTATTTATCCCTTCCAAGAGGTTGCCTTGATGATGTAGTCTCACTTTTAACGAATCAAAAAATTAGCGTCACTTTCTGTGAAAAAAGAACCAATGGAAAACCGTTAAATCAAATCAAATTCCTTGGTATATTGAGAGCTGAACAGCAGAATGCTGTCGATGTTATGGCTGCACATGATACGGGTATTTTGCACGCGCCAACTGCTTTTGGAAAAACAGTTGCTGCTATAGGCTTAATCGCCAAGCGAAAAGTGAATACACTTATCTTAACTCACAGCAGACAATTGTTAGACCAGTGGAAAGAGCGGATCCTGTCATTTACTTCAGGTATTGATGTTGGTGTGTATGGTGGTGGGAAGAAAAATCCGACAGGGCAGGTAGACATCGCAACTTATCAAAGTCTCATTGATAAACGCGACAACTCAATATCAGAATTAACCCGAGAATATGGCCAAGTTATTATTGATGAATGCCACCATATTTCAGCACCTAGATATGAGATGGTGATCAATGAAATAAACGCTAAATATGTGCATGGACTAACAGCTACACCAGATCGACAAGACGGACATCAAAAAATAATGTTCATGATAGCTGGCCCTGTAAGGCATAAAGTAATTTCAGACCATGGCAAAAACTTTACTCAGACGGTCCATATAAAACAAGTAGACAGTCTGCCACCGCCAGAGCTTACTGACACAGATAAAAAACCGCATATCGCTTCTGTCTATCAATGGATCATGGGAAATGATGAAAGAAACCAACAAATTATTAGTGACGTAATCGACGCGGTTAATACTGGTCGTAATCCGCTCTTATTGACGGAAAGAAGGGAGCATGCCCAGATATTATTTAATACATTGGAAGCCAATAAACTGAGTGCTGTTATTCTTCGAGGTGCTATGAGGGTACAAGAGCGGGATGATGCGAATGAAAAATTAAAACACGCTCAAGTGATAGTTGCGACAGGTAAGTACATTGGTGAAGGTTTTGATCTGCCTCGCCTAGATACATTATTTCTCACAATGCCGATATCTTGGAAGGGCTCACTTACACAATATGCTGGGCGTATACATCGACAATCGGAAGGTAAATTTGACACCATCATCTATGACTATGTTGATACTGAGCTACCAATGTTAAAACGGATGTTCAATAAAAGAAGCAAAAGCTATAAAATTATGGGATATGAGATTTTTATTTCTAAATAACTAGCATTCACGCTAGTCACTTATATTCAGGATATTAACAACAGGTCTGATACCGGGGGGCATCGTTGCAATGATGGTTTAGTACAATAGCACTAAGCCGTTTTTGCCCCCATTCTGGCTTAGAGTCCTTACTCTGTCATAATATGTGCATATTGATTTGCCATACATTTTCTCATGTGAGGGATTGGAGCGATTTGTCATATCACAACTGCACCCGCTATTTGGCCCCTGTAGCGAATTGTATCCCATATTACAAAAGCATTAGAAACAAGCTTTTCAATCAAAATAACGTGAAAGTTAGATTCACCATAATAGTACAAAATGATCCATCCAGAATTACGGGTTAAAATTGGTTTTTAAATGGTATGATGTTGTTAACTAAAGAGCTTCTATAACAGCTCGCCATTAATTTTAACTATTGATATAGATGATAAGGAATTCACATAATGATGAATCTAAAGAAGTTAAGTGTTGTATTGACCTTGGGGGCTACAGTGGCTCTTTCTGGTTGTGCAGGGCCTCGCTCTGTGATGTCGATTACTCAAGATAAGATGGACTCGTTTGAGGATTACGACTTATCTATGGGAAAAGAAAATAACCACAGTGTTGCAATGCAATATATGCATTTAATCAGCAAAAAAAGAGTACACAAAGCTAATGACTTAGACGCGAACATGGACGGTTACACGAATGTCAGCGTGCGTACAACGCAGGCAGTGGCTGCCGTAGGTGTATTGGCTTCATCACTTAATCCTTTTCAAGCAATAGGCACTATTTTTGGTCAGCAAAGTAACTTGTCTAAGTTGCATTATATATATAAGCAAAATTTTATTTTTACGATAAGTGCAGTTGCAACGTTATCAGATGCGGGAATACAAAAATCCTTAGATGAAAATCTAAACGTCATGACGGCTATTATCAGTGATGCCTACAAAAAAGATGGTTCTGAAGTTATTGTAATGAAGAGAGGTATTAATTATGTTGTAATACCAACCAATAATGAGGGGAATATCGAACATTGTTTTTACCCTGAAGCAATAAATGACATTGCTTTAGTTAACCCTAAAGGAACTGAACGAGGGCGTGGTAATGATAATCGTGTCCACGGTTGCTACTCTAAAGTTTCTAAATATGGGCTCCCGTATGCTTCAACTGGGGACAATGGCTTTGGATTGCCGCGTGGTAATTTCATGATTCAGTTAGCATACATCCCTGCCGCGTTTCCAATAGATAAGCTTTCATCACCGCAATCTGGAGTCTATTTATATCAAACTTCACCGCGTTTTTTGAAAGATAAAAATTTACAGAATTATATCAAAAATAATAAACTGGATGATATCGCCCCATATATTGTGGAACGATCAGCTTTTGTGAAAGTGCCAGTAATGACTGACTTGAATAGTGGCAAAAAACTTCAATTTGGAACGATTGATAATTAAATTGCAGATAAGCTAAATAATCAGTGCTTAAATGGTTTAGTTAAAGTTATTCGTGAGTTCATTAATCAAATATAGGGTTGTTTATCTGCAATCATTAATCATGGATGAATGGCCGAGACCACTGCGGATGACGCATTGTTGTGGTTAATGGGGGGTGAGGGCATCAGTTGGAATCCGTCACTTTTCCTATAAAATATAATGAGTATTACTAGCGGCTAGAATAATAGCACTAAGCCAGTTTTGTCCATGAATGAGCAGCTAGTCAGCCTAACTCGAAACTGCCCCTTTATGTGCTAGAAAAAACTCATTTACTATCTATTAATGTGCGCTTTCCCTATCAAATTTAATCCGATTCAATTAATTGATAAATTATACTTCACTTAGCAGTCTATTCTATCAACATCCTTACTAAGAAATTGATTATAAATTGAAATGATAAATCAAAGGAGGCATGATGAGAGGATTGAAAGCGGCAGATAGCCGTCTAAGTAGCATGAAATTTATTCTGGAGAGTTGAGTGTCTGAAATTATATATCACTATACCGATATTGGTGCATGTCAGAGTATGCTGACTTACAACAAGTTTTGGTTGAGCGCACATTCATTCCTAAATGATGAAAAAGAATACTATGAAGGTTTAAACATCCTTGAGGAAAAATTAAACTCTTACATTGGTAGTGTTGGAACATATTCTCAAGAAACGACACAAGAACTGCTATCGCACATCAAGGATGTAATGATCTATTCAACATCTTTTTCTCGTGAAGGTGATTTGCTATCTCAATGGCGTAGTTACTGCCCTAAAGAGGGCGGCGTTGCTATTGGTTTTGATAAAGCAATTTTAGAGCAACATCTTTGCGGTAGAAGAGAAGGAGTTAACTTTAGATACCTCCAAGACTGTTGCTATGATACGAAACATACAGATTGGGTTGCGGATACTATAGCCGAAGGGACTGTCAAGAATTTTGATAGAATGGGGTTATCAGCACACGCTCATTTCTCTCAAGAAAATACGTTCTTGGAAATGCTTACATTCTTAGCTCGAACCAAAAATTCTGCGTTTTCAGAAGAGGCAGAGGTACGCCTGTTTTCATATGGGCATCGAGACTTAGACGTAATAAATACTCAAGAGATTAATAAATATCCTTCAATAAAACTTGTGAATCCAGAAGAAGTTTCGTTTAGACCAAAGCACAACTTTCTAATACCGTTTCTCGCTATTGATTTCCCTCTAGAGGCAATAAAGGAAATCAAAGTCGGACCATCCAATTACCAAAGAGAAGCAATTGAAGGTTTACGAATGTTTTTAAAATCCAAGGGGATAGACATTTTAGTTTCTAGCTCCGATATTCCATATCGAGTGATTTAAATTTAACAAACGCTTAAGGCTTCAAGATACCTTTTTAATCTGGTAGAAACGGTTTAGAGCTATATATCTAACTCGTTTTTGTCCAGTTCTAAGCTCTGTACCTGTTCCATTCTATGTGTTCCATTCTATGTCGCTAAGCAGATTTTGTGATATTTTCAGTTAGCGCAATGAATCATTCGCAACCTGTTCATGGTGCTTGCCCTGCCAAAAGTTATACGAATATTCGTAAGATGATGTGGCGAAAGGCTCTATGGTATCTCAATGGGTTACTATCAAAGATTAAACTGGTAGCATAGGTAAGCGATATGTGCGACTGAGTGTACCCGTTTGGTTCTTAGATATGCTCAAAGTTATAGAGTCCATAAGTGCAAATTAGCCCTACTGGGTATTGCCCGATCATGATTTGACCACCGTCATATGGGTATACCTAATAGGTACAGTTGATATAAGTAGGGGATTCATGAGCTAAGCTCATAATGTTAACAGGAGTACTTTTGTACCCCTAGGCGCTTGACTCAAAACGGTAGGTTCATAAATGAATTGTTTTGAGCCAGTAGCAGCGCATCAGACAAGCGTGTTCCCAAAATAAACATCACACTTACTGAGCATGCTCCTTGATGCAGATAATTATTTGCTGTGCTTGCTTCTGCGCATCTTCTGAATATTCTTCTCCTTTAATGATATCTCTTAACTGCCTATTAACTTGGTTTAGATAATCCTTAACCCTGCTCTTATCATCAATTCCCTTTAGTAGAGCTTTATCCCCACGCGGGGAAAGTGACATACGGAAGAATAAAACAAAGGGATGTCCACTAGGAAGTAGACTGACAAGACAATCTAGTTCGAAAAGAATAGCTACAATGTTGTAGTGACCGTGAATAATATTGTTATATTTAGGCACATCTTCTCTACTGAAATAACTAAATAGCTCAAATCCTAAATTCATAGGTGTATAGATGCCCATACTTTCACGTGGTGATTCTATACCACAAAACTCACTTAATGACTCAAAAATGTCTGCTGAGTGACTTCTCATAACCATTGGATCAATGACGTTTGCAAACACTTCGTCGTCATGAATTAAATCCCCAGTTCTTGGCGCTCTTATACACTTTAACCATAGACACCCTGCGGTATTGAGAATCGTGAGTTCCACCTGATGAATAGGTGTTGGATTTGGTTGCTCTTTAAAACGGTATCCATCACCGTATTTAATTACCCTCCCACCGTGATAATCCCTTAAGATAGTGTCTATTTTATCAATATGTTTCCACGCTGAATTTAATGGGTGCGCTTCTGTCAGGTCGGATTGATTTAGCCTGTATTTGTAATCTAAAAAGTCATTACAGAGAGAGTTACACGGGAATAATGACAAATACAATTTAATCCGATCTCCGAAAACATAAAAGTCTTTATGCTTATCTTCTAGAGTATCAAGTAACTGTTCAAACTGCGCTTTATGGTCTCTATAACGAGCAAAGTCTAAAGACTCTTCCTGCTTCTTCCAGACTCTTTCCTGATGTATTACATTCTGTTTGTGCTGACGGTTTAGCATTATGAGAGAGCCTATCGTACCAATAGCTGCACCAAAAGTACTTACCGCAGCCAACCAAGTTCCAGCATCGCCTATCTCTAAGCTCCCCGCAAGCAACGAGTCCAGTATATAACCCAAGAGAATACCTCCAAATAGTATTCCAAATAGAGCTCCAACTACACTTGTTACAAAACATGTCACTATGTGTCTCACTCGCGCCTAATCCATTGTTATTTTAAGTAAAACAATATATTACATGAGACAGGTTAAGTTATCTCTATATATTCAAACGCATAAAGATTAATGAATGGTAAAAGCCAATGGATCTGGACTAAGGGCAATATTCTTAACAAGCGTGCTCCCTCTCGAAGGAGTCCCCTGAAAATGCACTCATAAATTTCTACGATGATCTACTTATGAAATTCAGTTCTGAACAAGCCAAAATGTCGAATTGGACAATAACAGAACGTATACGTAAATTAAAACCCAAACCACGTTATTGTGAAAGTTGTATAACAAGTTAATTTTAATCTACCCATACATTCTATAATGCGAATTGCATTTTTAAAGCATATGCACTAAGCCATTCCTGTCCATCAATGGCTTAGGGTGATCGCTCTAAGCCGAAATTGCCCCATTATCTATTTAGAGTAGTTACTTACTCAAAATATATTCATATCGGTTTGCCATACATTTGTTGATGTATTATTACTGTAGTGAAGTGAAAAAGAACTTAGTGTTGGCTAGCTAAAACAACATGTCCGTTGTTCGATAGATACGTGAGGACGTTTTCCTTAAGTCAAACTGAATTTGCATACGGGCATAATTAAATCGAATCGTTTTTTGCTAAAAATGGGCTACTTATATTGCCAAACAGTCTCAGTTTCACTTTTTGTAAAAGCTTATAGATTGAAATATAAAGCTTCTGTTCTTTATCAAATCTACTTATAGAGGTCCCTATAAATAAAAGTCTCAATTTCGTGGAATAAAGTGGTCAAGTTATGATTAAATAAAATTATGTAATGCATTGATTTATAAGTTAGTTTAAGATGGCATTTGAATTTTTACAATCGTCGGGAAAAAGACTTATGAAGACGTCTGTATAATGCACCGTTATGCATATCTTTGACGGATATAAAAAACCTATAAATATTATTATTAAATTATAAGTTGCCCTATATATTATGAAAAAAGAAAAGTTAAATCTCACAATTATTATTGTGGTATGTGTAACGTCGTTTGTTGCGTTGGGAGCTTGCTTAATAAATAAATTCGCACCGAAAGAAAAGACAGCTGCAGGTTTCGCTCCTCTTTCTGCCCAATATGCTAAAGCATGTTCAAATGATGGGTTATGTTTAGAAAAAGTGGTTTTACTTCAAGGGCAGTTTGTCTTGGAATCAGAGAATGTGTTAAAAGCATTTGTTGCAGAGAACTCAGTTAATGGTGACATAGAGTATTTTTGCTTTGATTCACCAGGGGGCGATAATGATTTTGGTAAATTTCTTGGCAATTACATTTCTAAAAATAAGCTTTCAACCTGTGTTGCAGATAAGTATTTTTCTTTAGATACAGGGAAAGAAATAGAGACAATACAATCAGAAACTCAGTGTGTTTCGATGTGTCCATATACTTATATGGCGGGGAATGAAAGAGTGATGCTTGGTAAAACAGCTTCTTTTCTGTACCACTCGTCATCAGATAAATTTTCTGCTTGTGGTGTATGTCTCTGGAGTAGTAAAAATGAATCAGAGGCTGAGGAGTTTAATAAGTTACTCAATACATATATTGAAAATGGTAGTCTACCTGTCAATGAAATAGAAGTAATGATAACTAAAACATTTAAAATCCCCCCAGAAACCACCAAAAGAATGAGCATTGAACAATTAAAACATTACAACGTAGTAACTGAATTTAAATAATTAAATTGTACGTTTTAAATGCATGGTAAGGCGCTTAAACGCAACTAAAACAGCTGGTTAGGTTTCGATTCGCTCAACATTACAACTAACAAATTTTGTCCGCTTAAGCGGCGTTAGTTGTTTCAAAATTCCGGAATCATAGATGAAAATAGAAGAAAGTTTACTGCATGTTTGTGGGTATGTGAGTAGCGAGGATTGGGAAAGTGCAAATTGGACTACAGAAAAAGCTTTTGTATGCTCAGTAATGTCAAATCTAGCATATACCCAGATTTCGCAGAGTGAATTAGCAGACCATGATAACGTGAAGATGTTACCGTCCAGTACGTACCATGAACTATTAAGTTCGAAGAGTACTGAATTTAGAAAATATTTCAACCTGTTAGACACTGATGAACGATTGGTTATCGAGAGACCTGGCGTTGTAGTCGTTGGTACTAAAATAAATGATGTCGTTTTCATCTCAATGCGCGGCACTCGTTTACTAAGTATAAAAGACTGGCGTATCAATTTAAATGCTAGAAAAGTATCTCCGTTTCCAGCTAAAAGAATCAAAATACATAAAGGGTTTTACTTTGAAGTTCAGTCATTTTATGAAGAGCTCATGGGTGAATTAATTAAACGAAAGTGGCATGAGTCTCCCGTATATTTTGTCGGCCATTCTCTTGGTGGTGCCCTATCCGCAATTACATACGCTATGTGCGATCATTATGGGTTATATTTTAGCAAACAAAGAAGATTTTTATTGGGATATAGTGCCTGCTATACGTTTGGCATGCCTCGATGGGGAAATAGTGATGCAATGGCTATTCTTGAATCTCCCAAACATTTTTTCGTTGAAAATGATCTAGTTCCAAAGATACCACTAGAATCTTTGGGGTATAGCAATTGCACAAATAACATTTCAATTGATTCAACCACATTCAGTTATGTCAAATATAAAGGGGTAGTAAGCTATTTTACCGACTATCTCAATCTTATTGTCGGCAATAAGTTTAAAGACCATAGTATTGAGACATATGTGGAGCGATTGTTTCAGAAACTATGTAGCTCAAACAACTAGCAAGCACTTTAAACGGAACAAAAACAGTTGGCTAAGTTTCACTTCAACGTTTAGCCAACAATTTTTGTTCCGTTTAAGTGGGGTTGGTAACCACTGATAAGGAGTCATAGTGAGCTCATGTAGCCGATGTGGTAACCCTGTAGAGTTTCGTTATGTCAATGGAAGATGCATTCCCTTACATCTATATGGTGGATGTATTGGCGAAGGCAACTCAGCAGCCAATGATTACTCTGGCTATAACGTCAGCCACGAGAGTAAGTGTTTTTGCACCAACTGCCCAGACTGTGGAGAAGAGGTCTTTTTCATACGACATAATGGCGGAAGTGTATGGATTGACCCTCCGCTGGGGCCGCCTTGGTATAAGCACGGTTGTTTTGACAAACCGGCAGAGGGTACCCCGAAGAGTAGTCTGGCTACGACTTATAATCTTTCTCTACAAGCCAAAATAAAGGGAAAGCCAAACTTATTTATCGGCGTAGTTAAATCTACCAACGTGCACTGGTCTAAAGATTACACTGATATTGTTATAGAGACAGGGAAGAATGGATCAAAAGAGATTCGTATAAAAAACAATGCTGGATTTCTTCTCGGTAAACTGTGTATTTATGATACTTCTGAAAATGAGATGTGGCCTGTCGAAGAGCCATCTTACAAATTTACTGCTTACAATAATGGCCTTGTGAAGTGCCCCGAATGCAGAGTAATATTAAACCCAAAAAATATGACTAAGCATTTACGTAAGCAGCATGGTCACAGCTAACAAGGCCAGCCAGAGGGACACAAAAACCGCCGCTTCGCTCTGGTTTTCTTGCCATACTGGCGGCGTTAATCTCAATTTCATTATACTTTATGTACTGCGAACCATAACCTTTGAAGCTTAAGCTTAAGCTCTAAGCCGTTTCTGCCCCTTTTCTGCTTAGAGTCCTTACTCTGTCATAATATGTGCATATCGATTTGCCATATATTTTCTCATGTGAGGGATTGGAATTATTTGTCATATCACAACTGCACACGCGCCTTTGCCCCTTGACCACAACACTGTAGTGACTTGTCGTCTCATATGACAAAAACAACAGAAACAGAAACAAGCATTAGAGAGGATATTTTGTCTAAGTTGTGAAATAACTGCGTATTATCACCTCTATGTTCAATAGACCGCACATGGACTATTTCACCTTGAAATGCCCCCCCCCCCCCCCAATTCGGGGGATTGTAAATACACAGTGCCAATGACAAAATGTTCACTTTATTTTGTCATTATTAAATTTTGGATAATTTCGTGATTAACAATATCGGTTCGTATTTTTTTGTTTTAACTAAAGCTCGAAATATAATGTTATTTATATTATTACAAATCATAACAACTAATGCTTGGGCGTTTGAGGTATTAAATAACGGAAAGCTTCGCTTCGGTACTGGAGCTGAAGATTCGGTCAATACACTGGGTAACTTACAGCAACCCTTTTATTATGATGAAAACTTGGGTATTTGGCAGCAATTAACTATTGATACTAACCCTTTAGATAATGCTGTAGGTTTAAGTGGTGATGGTACTAGCGAGTGGAATATAAACGGTATTGTTGAGGTAAATTCCGTCTTAACGGGTCAAAATATTGATACCTCTGGTTTTGTCATTAGCGCAGGTAGTGATGGGTACGGTGTCATTATTTCTTCTGGAACAATTACGATTAATGGGAGTGATTTAGGAGTTAAGAATACATATGAATTATTAGAAGGCAGTGCTCATATCAAAATTATCACTGAAATTACGAATAATAGCGCGAGTATCGCAACTAATTTACGTGTGTGGGTGGGAACCCAAGATGATTATGTTGGAACGGATGATAATCCAACTAAGCTAAGAGGGAATTTGGTTGATGGAATTTTTACAGCTTTAGCGACGCAAACTGAAAAAGCGACGGCATTAAAAATAACATCAGCGAATACTGGTGTGCTATTGTTAACGACTTCAACTAAAGCGACGACATCAATAGCAGACTGTTGTGAATTTTCGAATGTTACTGAGCAAGACCCTGCTGCTGCTGTTATCACAATAACAGACGATAACTCTTATGGTTTTTATGTTCGTATGGATGATCTAGCTAACGGTGAAAGTGAAGCGTTTGAATGGTATTACGCAGCTGGATCATTATCTGAATTAGATGGAATCGTCACCTCTGTATCAGACGCAGTAGACTCGTCGAATATAGATGGTGGATACACCATCGACAACAAAGCCAGCGGAGGTAGTTTTAATCTATTTGGCTTGATACTACTTTCTCTACTCACGTTATTTCGAATTAATTATGCACAAGCGAAAGAAAGCTCTTTTTATATCGACTTAGGTATCGGGAGCGCTCTATCGGCCAATAGCAATAGTTATTTACAGCAAAAAGTAGAAGCTATCTCATCAAGTGCTACGATTACTGACCGTGATAAAAATACCTTTGCCTATCGGGCACAATTAGGATATCAAGCCAATAAATGGGTTGCATTAGAAGTTGGATATACAAATTTAGGCGAGCAAACATTAACAATAACAGATACGGCTTTACCGGTTGACGTTGATTCCGTTGTTGAGAAAATGGCTAATGTACAACTGAATTCAGCGAGTGGAGCAACATTTGGAGGTAAGCTTAGTTACCCTATTAGTAACTGGATTTCCATATATACTCGCATTGGTGGTTTTATTTGGCACGGTGATTACGACTCTAATTCTTCTGTCAATGAAACTTTATACTCAAGTATAAAAGTGAGCGATCATGGTACTGACTTGTATTATGGACTGGGAGTGCAACTACCGCTTTATGAAAATTTTTCATTCGCCTTAGATTGGCAACGATACGAACTAACTAAATATAAAACAGATTTAATAACAGGAGCTATCATTTACAAATTTTAAAAAACTAGAGGTAATAGGAACAATTTTAACTCTTATACTTTTGTCCGCTATAGAGTAAGAAGATTTAATGTTTATTTCTTTTATTATCGGTTCAAAAAATTTATCCTAATGACTTACCTGAAGTCGGAAGATGATTTTGCCATAGATAAAGATATTATAACCTAACTGCGTATAACGCATATTATGTTTCGTGGGAGTGAATGGAATCACGCCCCCTACAAAATCTAATGTGTATTATCTCGGTTAGTACAATAGCTCTAAGCCACTTTTGTCCATCAATGGCTTAGAGCAGTTACTCATACTCAATATCCTCACATTAATTTGCCATATATTTTGTTATAGATAATTCTGCTGATTAATCACAACTACTGTGAGTACATTTAGGCATGACTTGGATTTACAAAGATAGCAAAAATATATTATTTAACATGCCAAAACATCTAGTTTATCAATTGTTTATAACTACTAAGTAATTGATATTTAATCGTTATCTTTGTATTGGCAATGTTTACATGGGTCTCTATAAATACTGTTCTTGTTTTTATCCGTGTTTTATTTGATTTTGAATTACTATTCATCAATATCTATTTGTAATTTATAGTAAATTTGATATTGTTGATAATTATTAAATTGAAATGGAATTCGCCTTATACAGAATTCGGTATAGTAAACTATTATGTTTTTAAATTTAGTCCCAAGGAACGGAAATGAAAGTCGATTTAAAGTGGTGTGATTTAAAAAAAATTGGTGACACTAAGTTTGTAAATTCAATGTATATGTGGACCTTCGCTGTGCCATTGTTAGTAAAAGCTTTTGAATATGTCGAAGATGAAAAACTTATATTTCAAATTTTTCAGCAACAACTTCCAATAAGTACTTCATTGCCTTTTTCATGGAGCATGTTTTATTTCAGCGCTTTGTTCTTGGCCTTAGGTAATTTAATCTATTTGCTTAAATGTCCCAAAATAATTAAAGAACATCCCACTTATCAAAGTTATGTTAATGAAGGTAAAAAACTGAAACAGTTAGGTCCATATTGTGATGATATTTCATTCAATTGGGGGAAGTTAGCTGAAGAAATAGAACATAAAAATGAAAAAATAAAACTGGCAAAAAGGAGTATAAAAACAATTGGCTCTGTAGTAAATGAACCTGAAATCGATGTAGAAGATCCTATACACTATTTTTGGCCAATGCATGAATTTGGTGATGTAAAATTTCCATTTTATAGACGTACATGCACAACACTTTTTATTGTTGGATTCACTTTATTTGGAATTGTTGCACTTCAAAATTTATGGGCTGTTGTTTCATTTTTAATAGCCAAAACATAACAAGTTGCTTAAACGGAACTAAAACAGTTGGTCATCGCTTCGCTATTTTAACCAACAATTTTAGCCCGCTTAGCAAGGCGTATACGCTTTTAGAGTATGGAGACTTCATTGGCCAGATTAACCCCAAAACTTGAAACGATAAGAGCACTATTTGCACGCTCTGGAAATCAATGCGCATTTCCTGGTTGTGTCCATTCTCTGGTGAATGATAAGCAAAAGTTTATTGGTCAAGTTTGTCATATTGAAGCGGCAATGCCTGATGGAGAAAGGTTCAACCCGCAACAAACCGATGAAGATCGCCGCTCTTATAAAAACTTACTTATTTTATGTTACCAACATCATATAGAGACTGATGAAGTTGAAGAATTCCCTGTTGAATTGATGATTAATATAAAACAGGAACATGAGGCTAATTTTCTTAAATCAGACTTCAAAATAGATGAAGCTGCATTACATAAATTAATGCGTGATGTTGAAACGTACTGGGATAAAATTGAAGTATTGAATACAGTTGAACATACTATGGAAGATTTAGCCTTTAGGGTTACAACTAAAGGTGGTTATATTCAGCTCTTTGATGATGCACGAGAAACCGTTGTCAGAATTGAAGAATTATTAGAAAGACTCAGTAAAAGTAACGATAAACTCCAAGATGAATTTATTAATTTTATAGAAGCTCATGGTGTAGATAGTACTATTTTCAAAGAACTCCCTTATTCAATCAGCCCTTTTAATATAAGGAACTGGGAGGACTTTTCTCTTAGCAGGCCAAATTGTTTGATACAAATAAGAATTGATTTGTTAACCGTCGAAATTAAATACTTAGAGGAATTTCTTAAAACAAATAGCCAAGATCAGCAGGCAATTGAATATTTAGACAATGCAAAAAAACAGTTAGCTGACATGGCTCAAAATGCTGTCATGTATGATTGAATAAGCGTATAACAAACGGCTGCATCGGACAAAGAAGGAGATAACACGTGCCAATCGTAAGAGACAACCGAGATGAACTATTTTTATTTGTTTTCTCTCCTGAAGGTATAAGCATTTCCAATCAGAATACACGTTTAATGGCAACACGTGCTGAAGTTGAAAAACTCAAATCAGTCTGTGAGCAGTACCTGCAAGAACTAACGGACGGTGACATAGCAGAATCCCACCAACAACAAAAAGAAGCATGGCGTCTAGAATGTGAGGAGCAAGAAGAGGAAATTAGGCAACTTAGATCCACTCTTACTGAACCAAAAAAGGGAAATGTTTATGTTATGCTCAATGCAAAAAACGGGCATTACAAAATTGGCTTTACAACTAAAGGGCCAAAATTCAGAGAACAAACATTGCAGTCACAAGAGCCTGAAGTACAATTGATAAAAGCATGGATAGGTACAGACCAAGATGAAATAGAGCTTCATGAAATATTCAGAGCAAAAAGAATTAGAGGTGAGTGGTTCAGCTTACGGAAAAATGATCTAACAAAGATTGAAAACTACTTCAAATCTAATGCCCTAGAGACAAAAAATGCTTAACATCACCATTCGTATTACTTGAAGATGGGGTTAGGTCATTATCTAGAATTCCTGCATCAAGCTACAATGTTTTGTTTGGTCAACATTCAGTTCGATATGGTAGTTTGAGAGGGAGGCCTTCACTTACCCTACAAAATCTAATGTATATGGCTATCGACTAGATTAATAGCACTAAGCTATTCCTGTCCATCAATGGCTTAGGCTGATCGCTCTAAGCCGTGTGCTCTAAGCCGAAACTGCCCCAAAGTGTATATGGAGCAGTAATTCAAATCACAATATGATCATCTCGGTTTGCCATATATTTTATCATGCGTTGAGATGTATCTGTATTATACAATTAAGAAGACAATCTTTAATGGATATGATGTAAAACATTTAGGACATAACTTGCTAAAGATAGTATCAAGCCAATGATTAATTTGATTTTTTTACTTCCATAAGTTATCTTATACATCGGCTTTATGGGAGCCCGCTCACCTCAACTGGCGAATTCTTTCGAGAACCACATACCGCTCAATGTAATTAATCTTATTACTGTTACGAGAATAGAAAAAATTAGAGGTGGATTTTATCGTATTTTCGAATAAGGAAATAAGACAATGCCTGATATCACCACTAAAACATTTCTTTCTAACGTTAAGAAATCCGCTAAAGCCATCAAAAAAAACGACAATATCTGCCATGCACAAGCTCTAGACCGAGCTGCAAGAACACATGGGTTTGACTCGTATCACGCACTGAAATCTCGTATTGACAATATCAACAATGAGTCCAATATCGTAAATTCCAATTTGGGTTCAGACGGTGTGAACGATCAGTATGCCAAAGCACAGGGCAACAGAGGAAAGCAGCTTAACCCAAATCAAAAAAGCTCACTATTAGTTGTATTCAATGATGATCTAATGCTTTATAGATGTAACTCTGAAAATGGTGAACTAATAACTGTCAGGGGAAATTTTCAAACGGAATACCTTGATAAGGGTTTTGCAGAGGATATTGGTGCAAGACAAGTGAGCCTCAACGAACTGAAGCATCGTTCTCTACAAGCTCCTGGTGGAAAACTTGGTGAAGACTTCCTACATAATTGGGGTTACACCTGTATTGAGTTCCTAAGAAACAAAGATAATCCATGGTCTATCGAAGATGCTAATCAACTGGTAATAGAAAGAGTTAAATCAAAAATTGGCCAAGAATATCGTGAGTTTTTCTATCTTGATGGTGAGAAAGTAGATAACCATATTGGGGATGAAATGTCTCGATATCTGGACTTGATGGATGCTGAACCTGAATATCATCCAGCGATTGACGGCTATTAAAATCAATTGATTTATATCGTTTATTTTTAGTCTTTTATAGGATTCAAGGTAAGTTAAGGAGGCGGAGTCAATGGCTCTGTTTCTACGTTTGACTAAATGCGAATCACTGTAATAGAAGGCGCTTTGTGCCACAAGCGCCTCAGCATCATCAATCCAAAACTACACCAATCACTATCGGCTTTATAATTGCTCCAACTCGATTCTGCCCCTAAATGGCTTAGAGTAGTTAATCACATACAATATATTCATATCGGTTTGCCATACATTTATTATGCATATTGAAAACTGTTCGACGAGATGATTTTATACCGTGTTATTGATATTTTGGTGAACGCAGTCTCGGTTTGTCAAAAAACAGTCAGGTTTATCTTGTGACTGAAAAATAATATCAATATACTCAGATACATAGATAGTTTTGCATGTAACTTACAAGACTAAATCAATAATTTGCAGGACGACTCGTTCTCCCAGAAATTTATAATCAATTAATTTTAAGTATAGCTTTATTTTTCAATTGATTAGTTACCTTTTGTAGTGATGAATGAATTTGGCAAATCGAGACGTCCTACTATACAAATGTTATACATCATCTCGAGGATCGAATTATGGATGATTTAGAAGTTTTCAGTAAAAAGTTGTCAAATGTTGCTTTCGAAATAACTCTTTATTCACAGCTCTACGGTACAAATGAAAGTGTTACAAAGTTAAACAATTTCAACCCACTAGTTTTTGGCGTTTTTCAAAAGAATATGTATGTGAGTATTTGTTTAGAACTTGCAAAGCTTTTAGATAAAGCTGGTGAAAAAAGTAATAAAAATCTGTCGATAGACAGATTGGTTATTCATATGAATCTATCTGATGATAATGAAATAAAGAAGTTAATATACACAGCCATAGCTCTATATAAATCATCTATTAAAAAATTCAGAAATGAAGTAATTGCCCACAATGACTATGGAATGGCAATGAAGCGTAAAATCCTTCCTTCCAATGGAAACATAGATGATCTAGAAGAATTATGTAATTTGATCTACGGAGTATATAGCGCGATTCGCTTTAAAACGGGCAAAGATTCCGTTCAAGTATCTCGTAGAGTTAGCACTGTGTTACCAAGAGAATTGGATGGCTACTCATTTCTCCGTAAACTGGAAGAAAATGTATAACAAGAAAATGAATGCGACGCTGAAGAGCGCGCCCATTATTTAAGCGTTAGTTTTACAATTGGCTTAGTTGGATGAAAAACAGAAAAATAAAGAAAAATCAGCATTATGTACCAAAGTCTCACTTGAAGCGCTTCACTATTGATGGAGAGAAATCTTTGATTTGGGCATTTGATAAGATTAAAGGTGAGTATGAACGCCTAACCTCATCCATCAACAAAATCTGTGCTGAAGATTATTACTATTATCAGATAGATCCTAACGGAGACGTAGATCATACACTGTTAGAGGATGTTCTTTCCGAAATTGAAATGGTTGGAAATAACCTAATTGATAAAATACTGGGTTCAAGATCTTTGCATTATGTCCCAATAAATGGAGCTCAAAAAGGTGAACTAGCATTTTACATAGCACTTCTTATGTTCCGTGGACCAAGCTTTAGAGATGGAATCGCTGAAATATATGGACAAATTGCTAGGCAGACTCTTAATAAAGTTTGGGATAACGCGAAGGTTCCTAAACCTCTACAGGAGTTGGTTGAAAAAGAAGGCCTATCGAATGTTATTGATTTACAAATAAACTCGACGGTTAGCTTGGAGCATATGGCAAAATCAGCTCAAGCGGCTGCTTTAGAGTTTCTTAAAAAGGAGTGGGTGTTAATTAATGCACCAGAAGGTTCAAATTTCGTAACTGGCGATGTTCCTGTTGTTTTTTCCCCATATCACCAAAGTGTAGGAGATGTCGGTCCTGCTCATCCATTAGCAGAAATTCTATATCCAATATCAAAAGATACTGCTTTGATACTTACACCTTCAAATGATCCAAAAGAGTACATACTCGTGGGTGAGTATAATGATGCACTACTACATGAAATCAATACAAAAATTAGCGGTGCAGCCACTAAGTATGTATATAGTTCTGAAAAATTTAATTGGCTCGTATCCTCATCGAGAACTCTGGGAAACGGTCAGCGTTTAGTTTCAAATGTCGCATCTCAAGGTATTAGTATTGTTAAGAACCCTTGGAAACGTAAAACTAACAAGCAAAAGCAGGTAGACGCATAAATGCGCCACTGTTTTTCGCGTTAATCTCAATTTCATCATACTTTATATAATGTGAAGCGTTCTCTTTGAAGCATAAGCACTAAGCCGTTTATGTCCAATTTCGTGTTTGGAGGTATGCATTTACCTTTTGGGCCACTACAGTTGTCGTAAATTATAACAGCCTAAAGTTAGTAAGTTTACTACATGAAATGAAGCATAAGCTGTCTACAAATTTTATTGTGACAATTTATGCTTCATTTTAGTGACAGCTTATGGATGTAGATAATTTATATGTTATTGAATAGGGGGACTATGGAGAGGTATTCTTTGGACAACTTATGCTTCAAACTACAGTCAGCAATCGGGTTACACGGATGGTTATAATAAAGATTTCACAATTAAAAAATTGGATGAACATGCATTGGCTCAGGCAAGTATTCATCGTGTTGAATCTTGCTTCGTACCGATATCAATTCAAGAAGTTTATTGCCGCTTTTCATTACGAGTTAATGCGCATTCATTATCTCCCGAGGTATGTAATTCAGATATAAATCGACAAGAATTATCACAGCTAGCTGAGCTTTATAAAGATAAAGGTGGCTATAAAGTCTTAGCCCTAAAAATAGCCATTAATATCCTGCGTTGTAATTGGTTGTGGCGTAATAAGAATACGTGTCCTACATCGCTTAGAATTAGAACAACTAACGATAACATATATCATATTTTAGATTGCCTGGATTTATTAACGTTAAAAGTGAGTGATTGGGAAAGTGATGCTCAGGTAGTCTTAGATCAATTCAGTGATGAGATAGCTCATGCTTTATCACATGATGGTAAGTATTGGTCGGCTGATATTAAAGCTAAGCTATTACCAACATTTTCCCACGAGATTTTTCCAAGTCAGAAATTCATTGAGAATAAGGGTAATAGTAAAGAGCAGGGGAAGAAAAGCCGAATATTAGCGACGACGTTAACACCTAGTGGATATGAGACTGTCTGTATGACTGGGTATAAAGTTGGGGCAGCGCTTCAGTTTATTGATACTTGGTGGGATGATAATGCCGATTATGCAGTGAGGGTTAATGAGTATGGCATTGATCAAAAAAAGGTTATTCCATTACGCACACCTGCCAAGGGAAATGACTTTTACACCTACTTTAATCATCAGGTACCTAACTTCATTGAAGAGTTTATGCAAGTAGGTGACGCAGATACAATACCACCTTCAATTCATTATTTCATGTCAGTATTAGTGAGGGGGGGGATGTTTCAAACTAAGAGCGAGAAGGTTGAGAAGAAAAAACTAAGTGCTTCGAAAACTAAAAAAGTATCAGCCAAGGAGGCAAAGTAAATGCTTAATCGATTCTATTTCTATATCAAATTCATTCCACAGCATACTGACAACGCTTTTCTTATTGGGCGATGTATCAAGGTCTCACACGCCTTTTTTGCAAAGCATAGCATTACAGGTGTCGGTGTCTCATTTCCTTGTTGGAGTGAGCAAGATATAGGTAATGCTTTAGCATTCGTGAGTACAGATATGGAAGCGCTTGAACAACTAAAAGCACAACCGCTATTTAGTGTAATGGCGGACGAACTGATATTTGAAATCAGTGATGTACTGAGTATCCCTGATAAACTAGAAGAAGAACGTTTCACACTGAATTATGCAATACGTAAGTCCTTTGCAGGTGATAAGAAACGACGACTGAAACGAGCGAAAAAACGGGCTGAAGCAAGGGGTGAAACTTATAAGCCTGTCTTGCATATTAATACAGAGAAAAGAGTATTTAATCACTACCATACGATACCGATGAACAGTAAAGAAAAGCCTGATGGCTTCACTCTCCATGTTCAAAAGAATCCCTGTGTTGAACAGTATGCTGCAGACTTTTTGGATTATGGTTTCGCAACGAATGAACAGCATCGAGGAACAGTACCCAAACTGTCGTCATTGATGAAATAACCAATGAAATTGACGTATAAATATTTTAACGAAAAATCAGTCACTTAACAGTTCTTAATTTTAGAATGGGTAAACGTCACATTTATTGGTATTTATTGGTATTTATTGGTAATTGTTTGTATTGCTTAGTGATTGTGTCATATATTTATAGTGACCAGCCGAATAGGCTGCTGAGAAAAGAAAAACCGATCGCGTGGCTATCTACTAATCGTGACCAGCCGAATAGGCTGCTGAGAAAAGGACTGGATGTCAGCATCCACATCAAGCAACAAGCACAGCCGAAAAGGCTGAATGAAATAAACAAAGTCCCTGTGAGAGCTGGGACTTTTTTGTATCTAATTTTTGCTGAACTCAGTTTGATAGGGTTAAACCTGGCTAATACGATACTTATCGCATTAGTTGATAAAATAGGTGCTTCAGGCTGATTTTAGCTGAAATACTGATTCCCCAATATGGTGCAAAATCATCTCTCCGTTTTAGCTCATAATCCCCTAATTAATATGTATAAATACGCATTTATAGCGTTGTTTTACTTGAGTGCGTGTTGGCTTCTGCGTGTTAGATACAGTATGTTAAATAAATCGTTAATTGGTGAGTTTTAGATTTTTATACTCTAAATTCCTAGCTCAATACTCAAACTTCCCCTATCACTACAATCGACTTCTTCGAAAGCAAAGCATCAACTTAATAGTCCTTAACGTTTATGTTTAGTAAGTAAGACTAAATATGTTGAAGGCAATGTATATAAATACTTATAAAGATATATAAATTATTGACACTTACTTTACTTTGCTTTACTTTACTTTTCTTTTCTTTTCTTGTTTTTCAGTGGCTTATGCGTTTTTACGTATAAACTGGGAAGTAATTCGGAATTATATTTAGTAAGGCTAATATGACTCGTTTACGCTTATCGATCTTCATTACATTGTGTCGCGAATGGCTCACTGTAATTTATCCACACTATTTTAGTTTTAAATTACCTATTTTATTTTTTTTGATTTATCCAATTTCTTGCCTATCTCAACCCACTATTGCCTGCCCTCAAGAGTTGCCTAACCATATAAAAACGAAAAGTTTAATAAAAAATATATTGACATTAATCCCGATGCCTGAGGTTGTAATTAAAGCGGAAGGTGATGCAACTTATCAATTTATTTTAGCTGAGGCATATGAACATGGCGTAGAAGTAAAACAAGACTTTAGCAGAGCCTATTATTGGAATATTAAAGCTGGCAATAGCGGTATTGCAGCAGCACAGCATCAATTAGGTCTATATAACCTCTTCTGTACTGAAGACCTTAATAAATCAATAGAATGGTTTCTAGCAGCAATAGATAACGGAGACAATCCAGAAAGTATTTTTTATCTCGCATATATTGCAGTTCATTTTGCTGACGAAGAAAGCATAAGAATTGAAGGTGTAAATAAAATAAAATCAATGGCAGTTCAAGGGTTTCCGTTGGCTATGCTGGAATTTGCCAACCTACTTAAACAAGGACAGTATCTAAGTCAAGATAACAAAGCTGCATTTTTATTATACCAAGATGTTGTTAATCGTGGTTATAAACCTGGATTGTTTGAACTTTCATTATGCTATTTAGATGGCATTGGTGTGGTTAAAAATAGAAAGATGTATTTAGATATATTGATGAAATCAGCAAATGCTGGAGATAAAAGAGCCAAGAGACAACTGAAATATAACTAGAAGGATTTAGAATGAAGTTTACGATAAAGAATGCTGAAACAGTATGGGGATATAAGAACACAGTTGAAGGTCTTAGTGCTGTGGATAAATCAGCTAGAGCTGTCGAAAAAGCAGCCGAACTAGCGGTAAATAATCCGACAGGTGAAAATTGGAATAAACTGACCGATGCGATGAGAGAGAATGGTCGTCAGATAGCTGCATCTGCTGGGGGGAGTTTATTGTCACCGATTTTCAGTAAAGTATTAGGAGATGCTGTTAACAAGTATGGTGATCGTCTTCAGAATAATGCCGGGGGCGACCAGTCACTTGCTGATATAATGAATCAATATTATAAAGCTATAGGTAAAGATTTTTCTAATGAAATAAGAGATATTCTTGGGCAAAGAGCATACGATGCACTTTTGGACGATGCGAATAAAAAAGGCGGAGGCACAGGAGGCACGGGAGGCACAGGAGGCACAGGAGGCACGGGAGGCACAGGAGGCACAGGAGGCACGGGAGGCACAGGAGGCACAGGAGGCACAGGAGGCGCAGGAGGCGCAGGAGGCACCGGAGGCACCGGAGGCACCGGAGGCACCGGAGGCACCGGAGGAAAATTTTTGCCTCGCCCACCAAAACGCCCAACTCCGCCTAGAAGAGATCCATTAGCATTTGATTTAGATGGCAATGGAGTAACAACGTTAGGAATTGACTCTGGTGCTCATTTTGATCTTGATAATAATGGCTTTGCAGAAAAAACTGCTTGGATAAGTCCAGATGATGCTTTTCTAGCGTTAGATCGGAATGCAGATGGTATCGTTGGCGGTGGTGGAGAGCTCTTTGGAACAGAGACCACACTTGCCAATGGAAAGCTCGCAGCCGATGGTTATCAAGCACTTGCTGAGCTTGATAGCAATCATGACGGTGTAATCAATGCTGATGACAATATGTTTAATGAATTACGTTTATGGCAAGATTCGAATAGTGATGGTATCAGTAACGCAGACGAATTAAAAACACTTGCTGATTTAGGCATCAAAGAAATTTCATTAAAAACAGGCTCAGGTAGTGGTACGGATAAAAACAACGTAGACCACCGTAAATCGGGGTACTTTGTTCGTGAGGATGGCTCTACAGGTATAACTGAAACCTTATGGCTTGATACAGATAAGCGTTATACCGTTCCTGTCGATATTCATACGAGTAAGGATCTGAATCTACCGGATGATATTCAGGCTCTTCCAGATGCTATCGGTTTTGGTAATACATATTCATTACGTCAGGCAATGCTTAATGATAAAAGCGGTAATCTTAAAAAATTAGTTACTCAGTTTGCTAATGAAACAGACCCATCGACTCGTAAAGCACTTGTTTCAGAAATACTTATAACTTGGACTGGTCAGCAAGATATTGCGATAGATTCTCGTGGGCCATCAATAAATGCACAACACCTAGGAGCATTAGAGAAGCTTTGGGGCCAGGATGCATTGCAACAAAATCCGAATGGTGCATATGCTTCATTGCTAAACGAATTGTATCAAAACGTAGAAAAAACTGTTAACGCACAATTAATGGCAGGTTCTCACCTTAAAGAGTATTTTGGTTTGATTACGATTGATAAATCCGATGATCAAGGAATACCCACGCTAAATTTTGAAAAAGTAATTATCAGAATTGTTGCTGAGATAGAGCTCGGTGTTAGTTTGAGAGCTGATTTGTGGGGAGAGTTCTCTAGAATGATAGAGGGCTATGACCCGTATGAACAGAATTATACAAAGCAGTTAAATGAACAACTCAGACCTATACTCTCTTCTTTTATGGGGTTAGATGATCACTCTGTTTTGGATGCCGTACAAAGTTTCATATTGGCTTCAAGTGGTAATGATAATTTGTCAGGTTCTAATGCTGCTGATCTTATTTTAGGGCTTGGTGGTGACGACCTTTTACACGGCGATGACGGTAATGATAGTTTGCAGGGTGGCGAAGGCGATGACCTGCTGACGGTGAGCGGGCGAGGCAATAATACCCTAGATGGTGGTGTGGGTGATGATACGCTGAAAGTTAATCGTAGCGCGGATTATTATTATCAACGCGATGTGGCTCGTAATGCGACGAATACACTGCAAGGCGGTAAAGGTAATGACCGTTTAGAAGGCAGTGCGGGTGCAGAAACATACCGCTTCAATCGCGGCGATGGTCAGGATGCTATTAATGACTTCGATCACAATGCTAGGAGCAGCAGTGGTTGGGGTAAGGTAGATAGGATTGTGCTTGGTGATGGTATAACGAAAGATGAGTTAAGCCTTCGTCGTGATGGTAACCACATGGTGATTTTGATTGGCGGTCCGGATTCTGGCGATAGCATTACCATAGAGAATGCGTATACGGATGGGCGTTATCGCATAGAAGCAGTCGTGTTGGCGGACGGCAGTACGTTTGCGCCGCAAGATATCCCGCTGTATGTTTCGATAGGTGACAACATCATTCAAGGTGGTGAATTTGCCGAGGTAATAGCCACTGGTGAAGGTAACGATATCATTCATGCAGAAGGCGGTGACGACATTCTCGATGGCGGCACAGGTAACGACGAGATCAATGCTGGCAGCGGCAATGATGTTATTGATGGCGGTGAAGGTAACGATGAAGTCAATGCTGGTAGTGGTGATGATGTCATTGATGGTGGCTTAGGCGATGACCTTTTACACGGCGATGACGGTAATGATAGTTTGCAGGGTGGCGAAGGCGATGACCTGCTGACGGTGAGCGGGCGAGGCAATAATACCCTAGATGGTGGTGTGGGTGATGATACGCTGAAAGTTAATCGTAGCGCGGATTATTATTATCAACGCGATGTGGCTCGTAATGCGACGAATACACTGCAAGGCGGTAAAGGTAATGACCGTTTAGAAGGCAGTGCGGGTGCAGAAACATACCGCTTCAATCGCGGCGATGGTCAGGATGCTATTAATGACTTCGATCACAATGCTAGGAGCAGCAGTGGTTGGGGTAAGGTAGATAGGATTGTGCTTGGTGATGGTATAACGAAAGATGAGTTAAGCCTTCGTCGTGATGGTAACCACATGGTGATTTTGATTGGCGGTCCGGATTCTGGCGATAGCATTACCATAGAAAATGCGTATGCGGATGGACGTTATCGCATAGAAGCAGTCGTGTTGGCGGACGGCAGTACGTTTGCGCCGCAAGATATCCCGCTGTATGTTTCGATAGGTGACAACATCATTCAAGGTGGTGAATTTGCCGAGGTAATAGCCACTGGTGAAGGTAACGATATCATTCATGCAGAAGGCGGTGACGACATTCTCGATGGCGGCACAGGTAACGACGAGATCAATGCTGGCAGCGGCAATGATGTTATTGATGGCGGTGAAGGTAACGATGAAGTCAATGCTGGTAGTGGTGATGATGTCATTGATGGTGGCTTAGGCGATGACCTTTTACACGGCGATGACGGTAATGATAGTTTGCAGGGAGGCGAAGGCGATGACCTGCTGACGGTGAGCGGGCGAGGCAATAATACCCTAGATGGTGGTGTGGGTGATGATACGCTGAAAGTTAATCGTAGCGCGGATTATTATTATCAACGCGATGTGGCTCGTAATGCGACGAATACACTGCAAGGCGGTAAAGGTAATGACCGTTTAGAAGGCAGTGCGGGTGCAGAAACATACCGCTTCAATCGCGGCGATGGTCAGGATGCTATTAATGACTTCGATCACAATGCTAGGAGCAGCAGTGGTTGGGGTAAGGTAGATAGGATTGTGCTTGGTGATGGTATAACGAAAGATGAGTTAAGCCTTCGTCGTGATGGTAACCACATGGTGATTTTGATTGGCGGTCCGGATTCTGGCGATAGCATTACCATAGAGAATGCGTATACGGATGGGCGTTATCGCATAGAAGCAGTCGTGTTGGCGGACGGCAGTACGTTTGCGCCGCAAGATATCCCGCTGTATGTTTCGATAGGTGACAACATCATTCAAGGTGGTGAATTTGCCGAGGTAATAGCCACTGGTGAAGGTAACGATATCATTCATGCAGAAGGCGGTGACGACATTCTCGATGGCGGCACAGGTAACGACGAGATCAATGCTGGCAGCGGCAATGATGTTATTGATGGCGGTGAAGGTAACGATGAAGTCAATGCTGGTAGTGGTGATGATGTCATTGATGGTGGCTTAGGCGATGACCTTTTACACGGCGATGACGGTAATGATAGTTTGCAGGGAGGCGAAGGCGATGACCTGCTGACGGTGAGCGGGCGAGGCAATAATATCCTAGATGGTGGTGTGGGTGATGATACGCTGAAAGTTAATCGTAGCGCGGATTATTATTATCAACGCGATGTGGCTCGTAATGCGACGAATACACTGCAAGGCGGTAAAGGTAATGACCGTTTAGAAGGCAGTGCGGGTGCAGAAACATACCGCTTCAATCGCGGCGATGGTCAGGATGCTATTAATGACTTCGATCACAATGCTAGGAGCAGCAGTGGTTGGGGTAAGGTAGATAGGATTGTGCTTGGTGATGGTATAACGAAAGATGAGTTAAGCCTTCGTCGTGATGGTAACCACATGGTGATTTTGATTGGCGGTCCGGATTCTGGCGATAGCATTACCATAGAAAATGCGTATGCGGATGGACGTTATCGTATTGAAGAAATTGTTCTGGCGGATGGTAGTACGTTTGCGCCTGACACGCTTCCAGAATATCAACCACCTGCTGTTGAACCTGATGGCGTGGCGCTTATTCAAGCTATGAGTGCTTTTGCGCCACAAGAATCTGTTATGGGTGGCATTGATTCTCCTATAATAAGACAAAATGATGCCTTCATCATGGTCGGAGATCCCTTAGTTAAGTAGTACTTTTATTATATGGCCGCAACCAGAAATAGTTGCGGCCTTTTTTCTTGTGTACTCTTATTATTCTCCATCAAGGTTATTTTATTTTCTATGACAACTCAAGAACACTCGGCTATAGCCTGTATCCATTTACTTTTGAAAGTATTAGGTGAAAACATCACAGTAAAGGCTAAACAGGAATATGAAACACGCGATTTTAAACGTGTTCGTTCCGATATTAAAAAAGAATTTGGCGTGACCATAAAAGTCAAAAAGTTAAAAAAGGAGAAAATGAACACTTCAGAATTACCCTGTATATTCAAGACTTGTGATGGTCAATATTATATCTTAGCTAACTCAAAAGTGGACCAACATCTAATCCAATCTCCTCTTAGCCAGACTCCTGAAATATGGTCTGATGATAAGTTATGTAATTTATGGGCTGGAGAGGTGATCTTATTGTCGAAAAAGTCCATGAAATTTGATATTAGCTGGTTCATTCCTGCATTTTTAGAGCATAAAAAAATACTATCAGAAATTCTATTATTTTCCTTTATCTTACAAATATTGGCCTTGATTTCCCCTCTGTTTTTTCAAGTCGTGATGGATAAGGTGTTAGTTCATCAGGCATGGACAACCTTAGATGTATTGGTTTTTGGGCTGGTTGTAACTGGAATTTTTGAAGTTTTGTTACGAGGGCTGAGGGAATATTTATATGCCCATACCGCGAATCGGATTGATATCCATCTTGGCATTAAATTAGTGCAGCACTTATTTGGATTACCTTTGCTGTATTTTAAAAATAGGCAAGTGGGTACAATCGTGATGAGAGTTAGAGAGTTAGATACCATTAGAGAGTTTTTAACAGGTAGCATGTTTACTCTATTGGTCGATGCTCTTTTTATGGGGGTGTTTATATTTGTAATGCATTTACTCTCACCGACATTAACACTTATCTTCGTCGCCTCGATACCTTGCTATATTGTATTGGCGATCTGGTTAACCCCGCGCATGCAACAACGCGTAGAAGTTCAATACACACATGCTGCCGCAAATACTTCATTTTTAACCGAGACGATTTCAGGTGCAGAAACGATAAAAAGTCTCGCCGTTGAACCTCGATTACAACAACGCTGGGATAAGCAAACTACCGACATGGTGGCGTCAGGCTATCAAACTCAACTTCTATCTAACAAGTCTAATCATTTTGTTCAGCTTTTTCAAAAAGTAACAAGTGTCTGTATTTTATGGGTTGGTGCAACCCATGTTCTGGATCTCAAAATGACGATCGGCCAACTTATCGCATTCAACATGATGGCCAACCATATTGCGCAGCCACTTTCTCGGTTGGTTGAACTTTGGGGACAATTTATCCAAGCACGAGTTGGTATCGAAAAGCTAGGTGAAATGCTTAATCTTCCTTTTGAGCAGTCGAGTGGAAGCCAGACGCCGATCCTTAATGGTGATATTGTTTTCCGCGATGTCACCTTTCGTTATCAACCTGATGAACCTCCAATCATTAACGCGTTTAATTTGGTCATACCTGCGGGACAAACATTAGGCGTTGTTGGCTCTTCTGGCTCGGGTAAGAGTACGTTAGCTCGGTTGTTGTTAAGACTCTACCTCCCTGAACGAGGCCTGATTAGTGTAGGGCAATATGGTTTGAATGATGTTGATGTTACTTGTTTACGTCAGCAAATAGGTGTAGTGCAGCAAGAAAACTTTCTGTTTAACAAGACCGTTAGGGAGAATATTGCTCAATCGCTCCCAAGTGCATCCTTAGATGAGGTTGTTGAAGCGGCGAAACTGTCCGGAGCGCATGAATTTATTTTAAAGCTTCCGATGGGCTATGACACTGTTATTGCTGAAGGTGGTTCATCGTTATCGGGTGGGCAGCGTCAACGTTTAGCTATTGCTCGAACCCTATTGAGCGATCCCAAAATTCTTATTTTAGACGAAGCAACCAGTGCACTTGATGATGAATCTCAGACTTATATACAAGCTAATATGGCAAAGGTAGCGAAAGGACGAACTGTTATTACCATCGCTCATCGTTTATCTACAGTGCGGCAATGTGATCAACTGATTGTATTAAATGAAGGTGAAATTGTTGAAAAAGGTTCACACGAAGAGTTACTGCGTATCGGTCACTATTACAAGCAACTTTGGCTATTACAGCAAGAATTAAAACAAGAGAAGTCGCAATGAGCAATATTCAAGATAAGGCAATAACTACGGAAAGTACGGCTAATATTTTTACACCGAAAGGAAAACAAGCTGACCAATTTGATTTTTCCCCAGCGCACCTTACATTATCGGAGAAACCACCATCTTCTTTTGCCCGTATTACAGCGATGAGTCTGAGTATTGGCGTGTTATTAACATTGTTATGGGCCTGTTTTGGAGAGTTGGATATTAATGCAACAACAACAGGAAAGCTTATTGTATCGAGTCGAACTCAGACCGTTCAGGCTTACGAGCAAGGTCGAGTTGTTAAGGTAAATGTACGTGATGGGCAAGTCGTTAAAGCGGGAGATTCATTAATAGAGCTCGATACAGTGGGGCTCGATCAAGAGATGCAGATGTATGATGCAGAATATCAGTATCAATTAAGGGAGCAAATACGTTTTCGAGCTTTACTTACTGACGACCCAATGGCGTCAGTACAGTTTCCTGATAATATGTCAGCGTCACAAAGAGAGCTAGTTCGTATTCATATTAATAGTATTTTGGCTGAATATCGTTTCTACATTCGCAATATTAAAAATGAAATGGATGTGAATAAAACTAACCAAGAGGTTATTGAAATAGATATTGCTGAGTTTGGGAAAATGATTGCTAATATTAACCAAAGAGTAGAAGCCAGAGAAACGTTATATAAGTCGAATATGATAGGTAATGTAGAATTGTTGGAACAAAAAAAGGAGTTGCTCACAGCAGTTAGGGAAAAGACATTGCGTCATGCAGAATTGAAGGTGTTAGGGAGTCAGTACCACTCGCTCGAAGAGCAGTTAATGATGTATGAAGCACAGCGACGCAGAGAGTGGCACGATAAACTAAGTGAAGTAAGGGTTAATTTAGCAAGTACAGAACAAAAGCTTAAACAATCACAAGAACGGCATCGGTTGGAAACGATTTATGCCCCACTTGATGGAACCGTTCAGCAGTTAGCTGTACATACTATTGGTGGTGTTGTGCAACCTGCTCAAGTGCTACTTTTGATAGTCCCTCATGATGGTATTCAATTGGCAGAGATAAAAGTTAAAAATAAAGATGCAGGTTTTATTACCCCAGGTCAACCGGTTACTGTGAAAGTGGATTCTTATCCTTATACTCGCTACGGCACCATTGATGCTGTAGTAAAGCATATTTCCCAAGACTCGATGGAAGATGAACAGTTAGGTATGGTATTTCTTGCGTATATTGAACTGAAAGAAAATCATATTGTCGTTGACGGAAAACCCGTCAGATTATCATCTGGTATGTCTGTGGTGGCTGAAATTAAAACAGGTAAACGTCTTGTTATTGATTATATTCTTAGCCCAATTCGGGAATACAAAGCGGAGGCTATGCGAGAGAAATGATGCATTCATCAAACGTCGCTGTCGAACGTGAGTTATCGGACGAGCATGAAGTAAATCAACCGCTACAACAGGCTGTGGTGGATTCTGAAAAAACTAATAATTATGCGTTAGCTGCACTTACTCATGCTGCGAAACAATTTAATCAAACCAGTAGTGAAGCATTACTAAAACACCAATTAGGTATTGATAGTTATCAACTGAATGCGTTGCAAATCAGGCAGGCGGCTAAATTATTAAGTCTTCGGGCGCTGCACCGCTTAGGGCCTGGTGGTGAGCTCGAACACGTACCATTACCTGCCTTGGTTGAAATTGGTAGTCAATGGTATGTATTGGAATCAGTAAATGAAAACACATGGACGTTATTCGATCCTAATTTATTAGAGAGTACTACGCAGAATAGACGACCTTATACAGAGTTGAATAAAATGCCGTTTATTTTTTTGGCTGAGTCAGTATTGATGCCAAAAGAGGTTAAGTTTGGACTTCGTTGGTTTGCTCCGTCTGTTCTTAAGCATAAGCGTCAGCTTCGAGATGTCTTTCTGATTGCAATAATGCTTCAGGTTATTGCGCTGGTTACACCTATGCTATTTTCCAGTCTTATTGATAAAGTATTGGTCAGTCGTGGTCTATCTAGCCTCCATGTGTTAGCACTTGCGATGTTTGGCTTAGCCTTTGCGGAACCCTTCTATGGCTACCTTCGAAGTTGTGCCTATGGGCACTTGTCGAGTAAGTAAATGCAGAGCTTTCGTCAAGGCTATATCAGCATCTTACATCTTTACCATTACAATATTTTCAAAAAAGGCAGACTGGACAAATCATTGCCAGAGTTAAAGAGATGGCTCAGATAAGGCAATTTTTAACTGGCTCAGCAATAATGTTGCTTTTGGATCTGATTTTTATAGTGGTATTTCTGGCCGTGATGTTTTACTACGCGATAACACTTACATGGATTGTGATTGGTTCGTTAGTTATCTACTTTGTATTTTGGCTATTGGTGGGACCTATTATTCGAGCCAGAGTTGTCACGCAATATGAAGCAGATGCTGATGCAACTAGCTTTTTAACCGAAGCGGTAACTGGTATTGAAACCATTAAAACAACGGCAACAGAACAACAGTTTGTAAGGCATTGGCAGCGTATACTCGCATCTCAAATTATGCGTTCTTTTAGTGCTGCTAAAGTTGGACTTATTGCTGGCCAGGGGATTGGTTTGGTGCAGAAATTGACCTCGGCTGTTCTTTTATGGTGGGGCGTCCATGCGGTGTTAAATGGTGAACTCAGTACTGGCGGCTTGGTTGCTTTTAATATGTTATCTGGTCATGTTACCCAACCCATTCTAAGACTTGCACAAGTTTGGCAGGATTTCCAACATACCTTGATAGCACTTAAGCGTGTTGGGGACATTCTTGATGAGCCGTCAGAACATGGCGCTGAAGGTTTGGCATCCGTTCCTACGCTGGAAGGAAGTATTGAATTTAGGCATGTCCGTTTTCGTTATTCGCCAGATACCCCCGAAGTATTAGCCGATTTGAGTTTTAAGGCTGAAGCCGGTCAGTTTATCGGTATCACGGGGCCGTCGGGTTCAGGAAAGAGTACAATAACGCGTTTATTGCAAAGACTCTATACGCCACAGCATGGGCAGGTATTAGTGGATGGTATGGATTTAGCAATTGCTGACCCTGTTACTTTAAGGCAAAACATGAGTGTAGTACTACAAGAAAATGTACTTTTTTCAGGAACAATCAAAGATAATATTAAACTGTCTAAGCCCGACGCGAGTGAAAGGGAAGTTCTGGAAGCGGCAAAGCTTGCGGGTGCTTACGACTTTATTCAGAAAAGACCGAAAGGGTTTGATAGTCAAGTGGGTGAAAAAGGGGCTGGACTTTCAGGCGGGCAGAGGCAACGTATTGCTTTAGCAAGAGCGCTGATCGTGAACCCGCGTATTTTGATCTTAGATGAAGCAACTTCGGCATTAGATTATAATTCAGAAGCGTCTATCATGGCTAATTTTGATAAAATTCGTGAAGGAAGAACCGTGATTAGTGTCGCGCATCGTCTTAATACGATAAAAAAAGCAGACAAAATATTGGTTATTGAGGATGGTAATGTTAAAGAGATTGGGAGTCATTCAGAACTATTGGCACAAGCAAGTACTTATGCAAATTTGTGGGCTTTGCAAACTCAATGATAAAATTTGTAAACTATTCAAGATAGGGAATAGTTTTAAAAGACTATATTGAATGGCACGCAGTTATTCGTTTACACCTTTTTAATAATCCCAGGCCACCAGAACTTAAAGGTTTTAAAAAAGCCTTTAAGTTCTAACTATGCTGTCTGATTGAGAATGTATATGAAGAGAACTTTGTTGGAAGTTTACAACACCTTTAGAGTCGGTGTATTTAAATAACTCATATTTATGCCAACCTTGGGTTCATTTCTATGCCAAAACGAGTTCATTTTAGTTTCTAAGTGCATGTAACCCAAAGAGGCCTTATGCCAACCTTGAGTTCATTGGACACTTTTCGCGTTTCTGACGTTCTACTTTTCAAATCAATCTCTTATAGACCAATCTTCGTTTTATTTTATTCTCTCTTAGTTATAGTTCTGTATTACCTATTAAGCAAATGTCGTAAAGCTTTTACTGGATGATTTCTTACCAAGATACTTGTTAGCCTAACAAGGTTTTGCCCCAAAGTGGCTTAGAGCAATTACTCTCTCACAATATGTTCATGTCGATTTGCCATACATTTTATCATGCAAAATTTACCAACTAAGTTAATCCTACTTATGTGTAATGAAAAAGACTAGATAGGCTGATTTTATACAGTGTTATTGGTATTACGGTGAACGCAGTCTCAATTTGTCAAAAGGCAGTCAAAAAACCAACCACAAGAGTCAGCATGAAACTTAGTATTATTTGTAAACGC
>NZ_ABCQ01000036.1 GCF_000170855.1 Moritella sp. PE36
TGGCTCTGTGGATCATAACTGGCGTTTCACGACCGTTACTTTCACACACATATTCCGCACCTAATTTCTCAGGCATTGAGAAGTCTAGCTGAATTGTACCACATTGCCATGCACGATCTAAACAGTCATGTAGTGTAAATTCAATTTTAGGTCCGTAAAACGCACCCTCGCCTTCTTGTACATCATAACTTAAGCCACTAGCAGTTAATGCATCAGCAAGTGCCTGCTCAGATTTATCCCAAGTCTCATCACTACCTACACGTTTTTCAGGACGTGTTGATAATTTAATCTCAATATTCTCGAAACCAAATGTAGCGTAAGTTTCAAAAACCATCTTGATACAATCAGATACTTCTTTCTGAATTTGGCTTTCAGTACAGAAGATGTGTGCATCGTCTTGTGTGAAGCCACGTACACGCATTAAACCATGTAACGAACCTGACGGCTCATTACGGTGACATGAACCAAACTCAGCCATACGTAATGGTAAATCACGGTAAGATTTTAAACCTTGGTTATAAATCTGAACGTGACCCGGACAGTTCATTGGTTTAATCGCATATTCACGGTTTTCTGAGTGAGTACAGAACATACCTTCTGAATATTTATCCCAATGACCTGATTTTTCCCATAAGCTACGATCCATGATTTGTGGACCTTTCACTTCTTGGTAATCAAATTCACGTAATTTTTCACGAATTAAATTTTCTAACTCACGGAAAATAATCCAACCATCGTTATGCCAGAACACCATACCTGGTGCATCTTCTTGCATATGGTAAAGATCAAGTTGCTTACCAATTTTACGGTGATCACGCTTCTCAGCTTCAGCAAGACGTTCAATATGTGCTTTTAGCTCTTTCTTATCAGTCCAAGCTGTACCATATATACGTTGTAACATCTTATTGTCTGAGTTACCGCGCCAGTATGCGCCTGCAATAGACATTAATTTAAAATGCTGGCAATGCTTCATGACTGGTACGTGTGGGCCACGACACATATCTACGTATTCTTCATGGTAATATAAAGCAGGCGTTTCATCTTTACCGATGTTCTCGTCTAAGATCGCTACTTTATATGTTTCACCACGTGCTTCAAACGTATCACGCGCTTCTTGCCAAGATACAACTTTCTTAACAACTTGATAGTTGGTCTTAACCAGTTTGTTCATGTGCTTTTCTAGCTTAGCTAAATCAGCTTCACTAATTGGTTCTTCCATTTCGACGTCATAGTAGAAGCCTTTATCAATGGTAGGACCGATAGCCATCTTGGTGTTTGGCCATAATTGCTTAATAGCATGACCAAGTAAATGCGCACAAGAGTGGCGAAGGATCTCTAAACCATCAGCATCTTTAGAAGTAATGATTTCAATTGCAGCGTCTTCAGTGATCAGGTCACATGCGTCAACACGTTCACCATTAATGCGGCCAGCGATACACGCTTTAGCAAGACCAGAACTGATATCCGCAGCAACTTCCATAATCGTTACAGGGTTGTCAAATTGACGCTGAGCGCCATCTGGAAGAGTAATTACAGGCATTTTATATCCTTTTGCAGTGATGCTGCCTACGATGCAGCGTTTGCATAAATTAAGATGTGATTAAACATCGTGTGATAAATCTTTCTTTATATACACAAAGTAATGTTACTCATGTAAATAAAGATCTAAAATTTCCATCAGAACCTTTTGCCCTCTAAATACGAAAAGTGAAAACAATAAGTAGAAAGAAATTTCAGACCCGGTATTATATAGAATTACATTATAATTACACGGCTTTTGTTGATCTTGCATGAATTTATCCGTCTCAAATAAGAATAAACACGTAAATCAATAATCCCAACTAAGTCAAATAATTTCACGAGCAATGGAATATTAAAAATGTCAACCACCGGCCATATCAGTAAAATGGTTTCAACTCTTAATGCAGATAGCAGTGTGAGTTACCAGTTACCACTCGACGATACTCTTATACCGTTAAACGAGCTTATCGGTAAATCAATTACAATGACGCACACAGGCAACATACATTGCTTAAACTGTGGTAAGAAAACCAAGAAAAGCTACTCACAAGGCCACTGCTTTGTTTGTACGCGCAAGCTAGCAAGTTGTGACATGTGTATTATGAAACCTGAAACATGCCATTACGAACACGGTACTTGCCGTCAACCAGAGTGGGCTGATGATTTTTGTATGACTGATCATTATGTGTACCTTTCCAATACATCTTCATTAAAAGTGGGTATCACCCGCCACACTCAATTGCCAACGCGTTGGATTGATCAAGGTGCGACACAGGGTCTGCCTATTTTCAAAGTAAAAACCAGACAGATATCAGGATTAGTTGAAACGGCACTGGCTGAATTCATTGGTGATAAAACTAATTGGCGCACAATGCTGAAAGGCGAGAATGCAGATCTTGATTTAAAAGCTGAAGCAGCACGTTTAATGCCTTTAATTGAAGAGCAGTTAGGTAATATCGAAATGATGTTTGGTTTAGATGCAATCGAAGAGCTTGAAAAGGATATTGTGACAATTAACTATCCTGTTACTCAGCATCCAACAAAAATTGTCTCACACAACTTTGATAAAGAGCCTGTTGTATCAGGCGTATTGCAAGGTATTAAAGGTCAATACTTGTTTTTTGACACCGGTGTGATCAACATGCGTAAGTTTACCAGCTATGAAATAACCTTTACAGCTTGAAAAACTGACCTAGCTGTCAACATATAATTCAAACAATGAGATACCGGCCGAAACATTAGGTCGGTAATTTGAACTCTGTCACACTAATTAGCGTCATTTTCATACTCCCCAGCATTTACTTTCTATTTTCAATCCTTTTTCACTATTTAATACATAAAAAACTTAAAAACCAACTTATCTTTAGTGATTAAAACTGCTTAATACGTGATTTAATAGTCATATATTCCACTTATATTTAAACATCTAGTTTATAAGTGATGATAAATACAATTTACACGCGACATTAACCTAGTAGAGATAAGTAAATGCAAGTTAAAGCCCCTTTCTGCGTTCGAAATGCCGCAGCTGACACATTCGCAATGGTAGTTTTTAGTTTTGTTGTGGGCATGTTGATTGAGATCTTTGTCTCAGGGATGTCGTTTGAACAATCTTTAGCTTCCCGTATGGTTTCAATCCCAGTAAATATTGCAATTGCTTACCCATATGGTTTATATCGTGACTTTATTATTAAGACCGGAGCTAAATTAGTTAAGAATAAACTCACAAAGCAATTTGGTGATACGTTTGCATATGTATCTTTCCAATCACCTGTTTATGCATTAATTTTATTATCTGTAGGTGCTGATTTTGAGCAAATCGTAACAGCGGTATCAAGCAATGCAGTGGTATCTTGTTTTGTTGGAGTGTTTTACGGTCAATTCCTTGATTTATGCCGCAAACTATTTCGTGTACCAGGTTATAACGCCAGAATTAGTGCGTAACAAATGCCAGCGAAGACTTAAGTCACTCATAATAAGTCCAGCTCAGAGAAGGCGCATTATGATGCGCCTTCTCTGTTTATTCTTCTATTTTTGCTTTTATACAGTCGATTCATAACAACAGAACTAACTTGCCGTTGTGATCATTTCTAAGTCTTGCTCTGACTTTAATGTCAATGCAATCTGAATCCCTTTGTATTCAGCTAAACTTCGTACGTGTGAACCACCACAAGGCATGGTAATGCTTTCACCAAATCCTAAATCGCAACACCAATAGCGAGAGTCTGTAAGCGCATCACCTTCGCATTTCATCACCACAGGTGCTTTAGTCTCAAGCCAGATTGCCAGCACGTCATTAACCTTCGTTTCGATTAACGCGAGATCAGCAAGCATCTCAGCCACATTAAGGCCACGTTTTTTCAACGTTTTACCTAAGCGGTAACTGTCCGTTGATTTGTTTTCAGAAACCAGACTTAATACTTGGGCATATGAATGAAAATCACGGTTGTTTAACACATCTTTACGCGATGCGTCTTTGCGCCAATAAGTTTGCTCAAGTACTTTATTTAACGCATAAGAAGCCAAATGCCCGGCACTGTGACCGCGACTTAGCGCTGCTTGATAGCCTTCATCAACATTCAATTCAACAGTGTCGCTCACGTTTAATACCAAGTCTGATGCTAATTCATGCACAACAACAAAATGCCAACCTTCCTCACCACGCTTAACAGGAATATCTCTGCCTTTATACAGCTTGTTATTTTTAACATCAAACGCACCTGTCACGCAGTCTGTCACTGTGTATTGCTTGCCTTCAAATACTAAGAAACCTTTATCTGCTGGATGATCAGGCCAGATATGACTGACTGGGTGGAATGGTGTTTGGTCAACGATAACATACGTACTGGTATCTGTTTTTTCTACCCATTGAATACAACTTGTTGAACTCGTAATACCCTTACTAAAAAGTACTTTAGACATGAGTACCTGATTCGAGATAACTTCAGACATTTAAACTCCTTGGGGTAACAAAATAATGACTTAATAATACCATTTCGTGCGTTCATTTCCTCATCACATCAGCGTTAATACTAAATTCATACCTTTACATGATTGTTTTCTGAAGCGTTAGGTCGCTAAAATAATCATAACGTTCAAACACCTGACTCAATTTTAAAGCATTTTGCTAACAGACTTTTAATCTCCCTTTAAATACGATGTTAGTGAATATAAGTAAGGACAAACATGTTTACATTTCTGCTCGCGGACATGAATCTGCTTTACACATTAGCAATTATCATTGTTTTACTATTTTTATTCCTCGAGTTACTCGGATTAATCGTTGGTATTAGTTTACTCGACCTCCTCGATAACATATCGCCAATTGATGCAAATAGTAGTTTACCGATTACAGATGGGGGCGTGAGCAATCTACTTGACTGGTTATGCCTCAAAAAATTGCCAATGCTGGTTTGGTTAATAATTGCATTGACTCATTTTGCAATTATTGGTTACAGCATTAACTATGCTGTATTAACATCTCTCGAATGGCAGCTACAATTAATATTCATATTACCGACAACTGTATTTTTTACATTAATAATGACCTATTTTGTTGGTTCTGCATTAGCCAAAATAATACCCAACAATGAAACGACAGCAGTATCTACCTCTACCTTCATCGGCAAAGCGGCAAAAATAACAATTGGAACCGCAAGTTCGGGGAACCCTGCAGAAGCATTACTCATCGACGACTTTAACCAAAAACATTACATCATGGTCGAGCCTGAGTTTGAAAAAGAATATTTACCACAAGGAACAGAAGTCGTCATCGTGGATAAACTTAACGGTACATGGCTAGCAATCCCCTTCAAATAATAATCAAGGATTAATAAAAATTTGAAATGGTTGGCAGCATGCTAAAAGAAATTGGCCTCGTCGATAAAGGTCTGAAAGACACACCTGAAGTATCAGAAACGAGTGTGTTGCAGATATTGATCTGCATTTAATTTGTGCTACTCAGCATGTTTTTCTGGGTAGCTATCCCTATCACGTATCCTTAAATTGAGTGAATTATTATGATTGAAGCGATCTATTATCAATTAAACATGATGCATGATGGTCTAATAAATGGCACGTAAATGTAACCCGCTATTCAAACACTCAATCAAACCAGCGATACGTCGCGGTACCTACATACGGCAATGACGATGTATCAATCTGCAGGCTAGAACCCTGCCAGATATGCTGTTTATAATGATGATAACTCACTAAAAAATGTAACAGGCTATAACAAGCACCTATATCACCTTGGATTATTTGTGGCGTGAAAAACTGGGTATTAGCATCGAAAAGTCCTGAGATCGCAGATAGGGTATTGTGGCCAACTTGGTCTAGAGATTCATCGCCGCTATGACACAGAGACAAATACTGCATCGGTGCAGTTTGCTTGGCAACACTATCGGCAATCAGTGCAATTAAACCACTCGGTGTATGTCTGTCTATCACTACATCCATACCACAAGACAACACCTCAAGACCTTGTGCTTGTCGTGATAGCACCACAAAAACAGCGCCTTCCGAAGCGGGTAATACAACTGAGGAATAATCACTGAACTGGCTGACAAACTTCAACAAGCCCTGCTCCGTAGCCCAGCTGTCTACGGCTCCAATGACCACCAGTTCCATGCCATCACTGAGTAACACATCAGCCTGGCGCAGCGCTTGATAAAAACCAGCACTTCCCAGCAAGTAATATTGGCTATTGGGATTTGTTGTCCACGCGGGCAAAATATCGGCTACAGATTCAATGAGGTGCGCCTGCATCTCGCTAAATTTAGCGTCAACAAATGGCAGTACCATTAATAACGGTGCATGCTTACTAGATTCAATTAGGTTGGAATTTTCCAGCGCCGTATTAATCAATATTTGCCAACGGTCAATCCGGTTGTCAGCTAATACTGATTGCGTAAACGCCACTTGTTTGGCTGGTTTAAACTGTGTGTATGGTGCAAGTTCGGTTAAATCGATACGCGGCGCTTGGCCAGACAACACTGTATAAAATGACTGCGGTGCACAACCAAATTCGCCAGCATAAGCGGTTATGGTAAATTTCATAATAAACCTCGCGTATTAAACCCGCGAGCATCAAATAAACGATGCTCAACCTTCAAGCACCAATAGCGATAGGCTGCAACTTCGCATTGAAAAATATTACCCTGTTGCCAGACCAATATGATATTCGACTCATTAACCGCTTTACCCGCTAATATCTGCTCAGGAAGATCATCGCGATGCACTTCCCACCAAGCCGTTAATGTTTGTTTTAACGCCACCAGCAACTCAACTTGAGATTCTGGTTCGAACTCGCCGTATAATCCATCAGGTAATTGCCGCTCAAATTCAGTCCCTAACAAGGTATGCAGAGCAGCAAAAGCAGCATGACTTAAAAAACCTGCAGTTAACATTTGGATCAACCAAGGGACAAACTGCTTATAACCGCTAAACCCCATCATAGATAATACAAATTTGGCATTATCATTATGTTTAGATAATTCATTTATCAGAGTATTGACTAATTTGCTATCGGCCTGAACCACGTACTGCTTGAGTAATGACTTGTCTGCTAACAGAGTGCTATTTAGTGCAGGCAGTTTAGCCGCACTATTACCTCTACATAAGGTTAGTTCGAGCAATTTTTTATTATCATCATCGGTGTTTTCATGGTTCATAAAATGGCTAAACCAGATTTGAGACGCTCTACCTAAATGCTGATTAATAAAATTGATACAAGGTTTAATATTGCTAACATGAAGAAAGTTGAATTGATCGTTAATTGTCGACGTAGCGCTGGCAATCACACATAGCAACTGCTTTGTTAGTTCTGGTGAAGTCGTTTCAAGACTGATAAGCGCCGCGATCAGGGCTGCACCGTTATTCTGCTGTGCCCACCACTGTATACAGATAAGGTCTGAATGAGTGGTTTTACTTTGGTTTTCTAATAACTGAATAATTTCGGCCACAGTTTCTGACAATAATAAACTTAACCAAAAAGGGTTGTCATTTTGCTGTTTTTTTAACGATTTACGTTGTTTCGTGAGTAAATAAAACAAATTTGCAGCTTGCTGATCCAGCTGCCTAAGTTGCAATTGAGTGGACCAACAATTATCAAAGCAACGGTGGCGTTGTTCGAAATACACTTCAATTTGAGCAATCAATGTTTGTGAAGTCATATTCATCACGTTAGCCAATGAGCACTGTAGGAATACCGACAACAATTTTACCACCGTGTGCACCAGTATCACCCATTCGAGCAGCAGGTTTGCCGTTTATTAATACCGTCGCAGATCCCATAATAATAGTATCTGGTGGACCACAACATATCATTTTATCCCCTAACCTTGCCGCAGGTTTGCCTCCGATAAGTACAGTAGGTGAGCCGACTATCACTGGCCCCCCAACATGAGGAACAGGGCCGCTACTTGCAGGGCAAGAATGATAACTAGTCAGTGTTGCAGCGGGTTTCCCCATATCGGATATCCTTATGATAATAATTAACGAGCAATATATTTAATTGATTTTAACAACGGAACCTTTAACGACGACCATAGAACCTTCAATATTGGTCGCGGTTCCTTTCACTTTGACATTCGTGCCTGAGATTTCGATATTAATACCCGATAGATTAATCGTACCGTCACTTTTCATCGACAACGTAGCCGAGCCAACGGTCAGATTTATTTCAGTTGCAGCCTTTAGATTTAAGATATTGCCAACATCTAACGTATCGTCATTACCAACATTGGTCTTACGATCATTACCGATGGTTTCGATTTGATCATTGCTCACTGTCAGCGTGTCATTGTTGGTTACCGTTGTCGTTCTATCATTACCAACGGTATCGACTTGATCATTCACCACAACTAATTGGTGGTCTTTCTCGGCGCGTAATCCTAACAACTCACTACCGATTTTATCTTCAAATATCAGTTCATTACAGTTAGCATTACCGTCTGTTGTGGTCGAATGAGTGCGAATACCACTTTGCGTTTTGTTAGCTGGCAGTGCATTAGCGGGCATCTGCTCACCGTTATATATAGAACCAATCACGATAGGTTGTGACGCATCACCGTCTAAAAATGAAACCAATACCTCTTGGCCAACGCGAGGATAAAAGAATGCGCCCCAGTTTTTGCCAGCCCAATTTTGTGAAACACGGATCCAACAAGAACTATTCTCGTCAGAGGTGCCGAGTCTGTCCCAATAGAATTTAACTTTGATCCGACCATATGAATCTACGTATATCTCATCGGACGCACCACCAGTTACGATAGCGGTTTGTACGCCTCGTATAATTGGCTTTTTGATATTGATAATCGGTTGATAGTTTTGGCTATTCGCAACACAATAAAAATTGGAATGGATTTCCATACCATTTTTCGAATTAACATCAAGCTGTGAGCCTTGACTCGCCATAAAATGGTTGCGTGTCACAAGGAATTCAGGTCCAACTAGACTTTGTGTCGCATGCCCAGAAAAAGCAATCATCTTGCCACTTTCAATGGTCACGTAATTCGAACTGGCTTTAAAAATCGCTTTGTTTGACTGTAATTGTTCTAACTGTGTTGTAGCAAATGCATTTGATGCAGCTAAGTTTTTATTGCCCGAAACATACTCAAAATGTTCTAACTTATCTTGCCCTGTAAAATCTGCGTTACTGGAACTGCCATCAATGTTCGTTAAGGGCTGTTCAAAATTAATTGCTCTTAAGCTCACCTTGCCGGGTTTTACAGCGGCCAGTGAAGACCAAGCGGAAATATAAGCATGAGAAATAATCTCATCTGATTGCAATAAAGGACTTTCGGCGCAACTCATATGAGACGTTGTTGAATTAGCTAAAATAAGGGAATTGGCTCCTGCGTCTTGCTTAAAGTAAAAATAAATACCTTCCTGAGCAAACAAGCGAGTCAAAAATTGATAGTCAGTTTCATGATACTGAACGCAATATTCATAAGGCTTAAACGCTGTGCCAGCTTTGTTAGTAAACTGAATATTATGTTCAGGTAATATCTGAGAAGCAATATCAATAACAGATAAGTCTTGAAAGATACGGCAGTTACTGCGCATCGTCGCTAACCAAAATTGCGGTGAGATAATTAATGTATAACAGTAGTATTTATTAGCATTATCAGCTTTTTGATAAGTCTGGCCCTGCGAACTGATACTCGTTACAAACCCATTAAAATTTCGCGTGTAATTGCCAGAGGAATCTTTAACAGCCAGTTCAATGGTAGTCGATTGACCTAATAGCAGTTGATAATCCAGCTCACTATTTGTGGTATACACAGAAGCGTGAATTTCATACAGAGAAGATATGCTTTCTTGCATTGATACGGCCGTAATATGTAAGGCGTCACCTCCCAATGGTGTGGTGATTTTCATCATTGAATGTTGTTGAGTAGCCGCTGCCATTTTATTTCCTAACTGAACAAAAAAAAACAGTTGGGCAACTGTTCAAGTTGCCCAACTGTGAAACCAGCAAACTTACATTTGTTGGCCAGTCACACCGCTGTAACCATATACAAGTGGAGCTTGTACATTGTTTAAGTCATCAGTAGGCGTTACAGTCATCATCATTTCTGTATAACTAATGGTGATAGTTTCGAGTGGACGATCGCCTTGAACTGAAACTTGGTAACTGCTGATCATTGCATTAGTAAGTTCAATTTTCATGATCTCTTCAATGCCTTCGCCTTGCTTAGTGATGTGGAAAATAGCACTTTTACCTTTACCAATCGTAGATTCTTTGAAAAGATCAGGTGAAGCTTTATCTTGTAGCTTAGTAATTGTTACATCATTAAGCTTTGCAGAGCTTGCTTCACGATCTTGCGCTGTACCAGTATAAGAACTTAATACACGGCTTGTACCAAAGTCTAATGATAATACTGTGATTAAATCTGGGAATTCTTGAGCCGTAGATTCACCAACAATACCTTCATAATCTAAATACGTATTTGCTTGCATTTTATAATCCTTTTAAATTGCTTAAATAAGCTTGCTATGGTGATGGTTTTGTCAATAAAACCATCTGTAAAATTTATTTCTGGTTACCAACTTGTTCATTTAACACCTTAATAAATAAACAAATATCCGCTGTAGAAGCTGGCTGAATTATCTTAACAATCGTCCTTTAACACAAGTTTTCGAAGTATGTATTACCAGCGAATTTAGAATGGTTTTTATCTCATACTTTTCTGTCTAATTAAGCGTAATAATGAAGTTATCTTCATTCGTAGTAACGTTAATTTGACTAAATTCAGTCTGCTGCGTCATCGCTTGTAACACTTGCACTGAAATTTCCGGTAATAACGTATTTTGCAAATAATTGTGAATTGTACGCGCACCTGATGCCACGTCATGACATCGACTGACTATTTGAGTAATCACTTCATTATCAACGATGAATTCGGCATTGTGATTACGACGAATACGCGCAGCCAAGCGGTTTATTTGTAACTGGGCAATGGTGCTTAACATGTCATCTGTTAACGGCACAAACGGAATTATGTTGGCACGCCCCAAGAATGCAGGTTTAAAGGCCGCCATGAGGTCGCCTTTAATACAATCAGCCAAACTGTCTAACTCTGGTGCCGTATCAGGATCGGCAAACAACGCAGTGATCGTGTCGGTACCGACGTTAGATGTCATGATGATAATGGTATTTTTGAAATCAATATCGCGACCTTCGCCGTCTTTAACACAGCCTTTATCAAAGATTTGATAGAAAATGTCTTGTACGCCAGGTGCCGCTTTATCAATTTCATCGAGTAACACGACACTGTAAGGGTTACGACGAACCGCTTCAGTCAATACGCCGCCTTCACCAAAACCAACATAACCAGGAGGAGAACCGAGCAACAGAGAAACCTTATGCTCTTCTTTGTATTCAGACATATTAATGGTGATTATATTTTCTTCACTGCCATAAACCTGCTCGGCAAGTGTTAACGCCGTTTCAGTTTTACCGACACCACTTGGGCCCGTAAGCATGAAAATACCATTGGGTTTGCTTTCGTCACTTAACTGGGCACGAGAGATCTGTACGGTCCGAGCGATCAAATCAATGGCATGGTCTTGACCGATAACACGAGTCTTCATCTCAGCACTTAAATTAAGCACAGTTTCGAGTTCGTCTTGCGCCATTTTACCGAGGGGAATACCAGTCCAGTCCGAGATCACTTCACAAATAACTTGCTCATCAACTTGCCAGTACACCATGGTATTTTTAGCTTCGTGTAATTCTGCTTTTAACGCAGTAAGTCGAATGTATTTCTCTTGCTCTGCACCATGCTCATGAATGTCGGCAATTTGCTGTTGAATGGCTTGTACTAATTCCGATTGTGTTTTCCATGCTTGTAGCTCAACAACCAAGTTATCTTCAACTCCAACAAGATCACTTTGTAATGCGATAATGACATCACCATGATCTTCGCCAGACAGTTGTTCACGTTCAAGCAATTTTATCTCAGCTTCAAGCTGCGCTTTTTTACGTTGTAAATCTTCAACTAAACCCGGGGTTGCGGCTTGACTGATGGCAACTCGTGCACAAGCGCTATCCAATAGTGCCACTGCTTTGTCTGGTAATTGACGACCGTTTATATAACGTTTAGATAAGGCAACGGCGGCTTGTAAAGCATCAGCGGTAATGACAACATCGTGGTGTTGTTCCATCACAGGTAAAATACCACGCAACATAATCACCGCAGTGGGTACAGAAGGTTCTTCAATTTTAACCACTTGGAAACGGCGGGTTAATGCCGGATCTTTTTCAAAATACTTTTTATATTCAGCCCATGTTGTTGCGGCAATAGTACGTAACTCTCCACGAGCAAGTGCAGGTTTGAGAATGTTCGCCGCATCGTTTTGCCCTGCCGCGCCACCAGCACCAATCATGGTATGTGCTTCGTCAATGAATAAAATAATTGGGGTTGCTGATTGTTTTACTTCATTTAATACTGCTTTTAGGCGATTTTCAAACTCACCTTTCATACCAGCTCCGGCTTGCAGCAGCGCCAAATCAAGTTCACGTAATTGCACGTGCTGTAGACTTTCTGGTACATCTTTGGCAACGATACGTTGGGCAAGTCCTTCGACAACGGCAGTTTTCCCTACACCGGCTTCACCGGTTAAGATTGGGTTGTTTTGACGACGTCGAGTGAGAATATCGACCATTTGTCTAATTTCTGGATCACGGCCTAAAATCGGGTCCATTTTGCCATTGCGGGCTTTTTCGGTTAAATCTACAGTGAATTGGTCTAACGATGGCGTTTTACTGTTGGTTGCGACACCGGCATTAGACACTGCTACAATACCGTTTTGCTCTGCGGATTTTTCGGTAATAATAGACCAGTTATCGCGAATTAAATTAGCTGATAATCGTTCAAACTGACGTATATGACGAGACAACATCGCGTTGATACTGTCATCGCTAAGGAGTGTATAAAGAATAATACCGGAACGGATCTGTTGTTCGTCAAACTCAATGGTGGTATTTAACCAGCTTTGTCTTAATAAGGTGATGATATGCGGAGAAAGACTCGGCGCTGCACTATTACCGGTTTTTTGTCGCTCTAATGATAAATTAAGTTCATTGATAAGTACTTGTACATCGATGCCCTGCAACTGACAGATTATCGCTATATCATCTTGTTTGTTTTCTACTAGCTGTAATAACCAGTGTTCTATTTCAACCGTAAACTGACTGCGTGAGTGACAAAGCCCCGCAGCACCCTCGAGTGCCTTTTTTCCATTTTGGTTCAGTTTGTCCACTAGGTGTTTTAACGACATCGTTGACATGTAAAATCCTTTTAATTCATCCCATTAACACTTCAATGGTATGAACTTTAGACTTAATCAACAATCGGTTAGAGGTATGGAAAAAGGTTGGTTTTATTTGTTTTAAAAATCTAATTCACGCATACTTTTTACATGGGTAATTTGTGTCACAACAATATGTTTTGACAGTTCCTTAATTAATTCATTTTCTTTAGATGGTTCAAAATAAAAACGACGTGAAGCATACAATTCATCACTTAAACTGAGGTATAGATTCATACCTTCAATAATTATCAAGTACTTCGCTCACACTAGCAAACTTAATATGCTCGGTAATATTGATATACTGCTTAAGTAACTTATCGATTTTTTTCGTGTGTTTCTTTTGAAAATAGATAATACCGGAAGCATTTCTCTCATCCGACTTCAAGCGAATTACACCTCCTTCAGATAGAGATGAAAGTTTGTAATTACCAAGAAAATATATTTCATGTGTTCGTTCTAGCGGTTGAGCATTAATTAATTGAAATGCCATTAACGCAGACCCGCCAGCACCTACGAAAGCCATTGGGCCGACAATAAAAACCGCGAGCAGACAGGTTATTACTCCACCCCATGCTAAGATCCTAATAACTTTAAACACTGCCTCAGGGATACAATCTTTTTTTATTAAGACAATCCCAAGAGGCATAACTTTATACGTTGTCATTACGTTGGGGGTTAATAAATAACGACTAATGTAAAACATAATAGGCAATGATATAGCACCGGAGAATACAGTTCCTAGACTATCGGAGTCGAGTCCAAGATAAATAAATCCACCAGCAAAACATAAAGCTAAAAAAATGGCCATAATTGTTAAATAAAAATGTGGTTTGATTACAATTTCCCACTGATATTTAACAGGTCCTTTAACTAATTCCTTGTTTAACTCAGCCCGGATTTTGTTATTTTCGTTGTTATACGCTTCGTATTCTTTAATGGTACTCATTTTTTATTACCCATATTCACTGACTCCCAAAGTGTGTGTATCAAATTCATTGGTGCGTTCAATTCTATCTGGTGTCATCACATCTAATGCCCGATTACTTCCTTTCGCTGCATAAATAATATCTGTTTTTGCGTCCGCTTTGACGATGATATATATGATAACTTTTTTTAGTTCATATTCAGTTTCTATATTTAACTTATATTGCCAAGCCCCGTCCAGTTCCTCCCATTCTCCATCATCAATCACGTCCTCCGGAAGCCGCGTCACCAACGGGATGGCCCATAACCATAGCCTATCTCTTTTGTCCCATTAATGTAGGGATAGGTGGTTATAGCCATGTCGAACTCTTCATACTTATCCATACTCGGTAGAGTGATGACTAAGGGCTGCTTGTAAAGTGGGTTATCGGCTTGTTTTTGTGCATAAAGACTACGATTGTAATTATCACCCTCATTGCTAAACACAACCTGTGGTTTACGCATTATTTTGTTATATTCAAGTAACTCTTTATCCAATGTCCAACCCTTGGTATTTGTACCCCAGGTACTGTTTTTTACCCATGTTTCCAGCGGTGTTTTTTTGTAGAAACTCGAAAAAACACTAAAAAATGCCATGAACGCAGACCAACCAGAACCGACGAACGCCATCGGACCGACAATAAACACCGCGAGTAAACAGCTCACAACTCCACCCCATGCGAGGATCCTAATGATTTTAAACACAGTCTCAGAGATACAATTTTATTGGGTGTCGTCGATGTTATGAATTTTAGACTTAATCAACAATCGGTTAGAGGGATGAAAAAAGGTTGGTTTTGTTTATTTTAAAAATCTAACTCACGCATACTTTTCACATGCGTTATTTCTTTTATTTTCATATGCTTTGACAGTTCCTTAATTAATTCATCTTCTTTAGCTGCTTCAAAATAAAAACGACGTGATGCATACAATTCATCACTAGAACTCCAAATGCTAACACACCCTTATTTGGAACAACTTTAATCGTATATTCACCAATAAAATTTACACTCTTATTTTTTGTTTCGGCATGACAATCGGTAAATTTAACGGCTAACAGCGCCATTCCACCAGCGCCAACAAAAGCAAGTGGGCCAACATATGCAACAGTCGCCAAACAGGCCACCGCAGAGAACCATGCAAAACCACGCATGATTGTATAAGCAACATCAGGGATGGTATCTTTTTCAGTATAAATGATACCTAAAGGAGTGAGCTTGTAGTGTGTGTTCTTATCTGGAAAAATAGATAACGATTCATTCCGTACAGCATAAAACTAAACATAAAACCAAAAATAATGGTTCCTAAAGAATCCTCATTAAATCCCCTATAAACAAATAAGCCACCTAAACATATACTCATAACAGTACCACTAATCTTCATGACTATGTGTTCAAGCACCATAAGCCTCCACTCATAACTTATCGATGCTTTTGTTAATTTAGCATCCAAAATATCACGCAACTCTCGCTCTTTGTACCTGTATAATTCATTTATAGTCTGTTCCGTCATTCCGCTTCTTTTATCCATATTAGAATCTAAGCAATCAGACGTTAGACTGAATCGACACTCAGATAGAGGTAAGAAAAATGTTGAAAGAGATTGTTTTAACAAAAAATATGTTGCCGAACATACACAACACTACCAATCATAACCTTCGTATTGTGGGAAATGGATCACCGATCGCTTATATTCCGCACCGGAAAATAATTTATAACCATTACCATCTAATTGTCCGGTTATTTCCTCACCCGTAGCCAGTTTTAATATATATTCTGCATTTGCAATCGGGGTTTCAGTTTCATCCAACAATTCGACTTCAATTTCGAACGGGCCAGCTACGGCCGCATCTTTAATGGTTCTAGATGGTGCGGCAACAAGAGTCGTAGCAGGCGCAATAATCGCTTTTGATAATGGTTTACTTTCAGCGGCAGGAGAATGATTTCCTTGTTCAACAATTGACTTTTGAAGTATTCTAACCTTGCTCGTAAGCAGTTCGTTGCCAATACCCATTGTCATAGATAGGTGTACATTGCCACTATGATCAAAAACACCGTCAAACCGTGCTTGTGGCCACTGCAGTAGTACTACATGCCCAAGGAGTATTTTTTCAATCACTCGCGCATACTTGTCTGCTGGTGTGGACATAAAATCAGCATGATCATTATGCCAATCAAGGTCCCAAATTTGTATATGCTGTAGGTGCAATTCACGGATAATATCAACGGCAACATGCGGCCTTAATACCATTTCAAGATCTGTGGGTTTTAAATCACTTAATAATATTAATTTATAAGACATTGCCAAATCCGTTTAGCTAAAATTGAAGTACGATGATGCTGTCCTAACATCTTACATCTGTTTATAAACCAGCCCTATATTCCTTCGTTAAATTAATACCTTAACTATACCAAGGACTGATTATAAGTATGGCGTTATTAAGACTCAACAAGCTGACCATCTTCATCAAATTCAACTTCGTCTGTTGCAGCATCGATTCTCACTAACAAGACTGCAAGCTGCTCTTCAAAATCATGAGGTTTTTTGTCTTCGAATAAAAAGAATCCTTTTCGCCCTTGCCACTCCGTTTGCTCTGGCATGACGTGCTCTCGTCCGTACTCCATGAATTGTACAATGTAAGCAAGAACCTGCTGATATGAATCCTTACTGTTATAGATAGTATTGCCTTGAGGTGTAACAGAAAAACGTCCCCAACCCAATTTACCCTTTTTCACTGTTGCTCTTAGCATGATAGCTAGGAACGAAGGGGTTTCCAAAGCCCGGAGATTATCATAACGCTGCGCAACTACCTTGCCTTTACTCCATGTGTACAAAAGACGCCTTTTACGGTCAAAAATCAAAGGCGCACGACGTTTAAAGCCTATAACCCAAATGAGTAATAGTGGGATAGTGGTTCCAAAGAAAATAATGCTGTTTCGGTCATGGCGATAATTTCTTTCTCCATAAGCGACAAAAGAACCATGTCTATCAGTTATGTATTGATTGAAGGTTAACTCACCCTCATTATTAAGTCTGTTGTACTCGTATAGAATTATATCTCGATATTTTTTATTTTCAGGAAGAGTGTCAAAATAATCACTTCCATATTTATTTTTCCGGAATTCTATAAAATGTATAGTGCTTTTTTCAGACGCCTTCCAGCTTTTGTATATATCTTGTATCTCAGCAGTGCATAAATAAAGTACAGAAATTAATGCTGGAATTAAAAATAGATTTCGAATAATAACAAAGCTATTACTTAATATTAAAAATTCTTTGCTAATAGAAAGTATTGGTCTTGGTACTTTACAATTTATATTAAACTCATATGCCAATAATTCATCACGCTTAAATACGAGCGGAATAGGATGTTCAACCCATTTAAACTTTTTCATAATATTATTTATCCTTAAATAACGTCGTCATTACGCATACCATAATCTGAGGTTTTACCTTTTATGAGCCCATCTTCAGTTAAAAATCGAGTTGGCACGGTAATATTGGGTTGCCATTCGTAAGACCATTTAAGGTGACTGCTATTCGGAACCAGCATGGTTATTTCGAATTCCAAGTTACCTTTGTTATAAATACCACCACCCACATTAGCTAAATAAGCCTCAAAAGTTGTCTGAAAATCACTATTTAATTTATTATCCACAACATAGTCCAACCAATCGGTACTGAAGAAGTCAAACCGTAAGTCTGATTGACCTATCTGAAAACTCGGCAGTGAGAACTTATATTTAACAGTGCGTGCTGCGCCTTTGCCGTTATCGGTTTGTTTAATTTCTAATTTAGGCATGTAAAATAAATTCATAAACTCTTGAAATTCATTTTGGAAGGATGTCTGAATTAATTTATCATCATTTATTTCAGTTACTTTTAATAGAACTTTATCAATAGCATCACGTTCCCGAGTTTCATCTAAGAATAAATGCTTATTACCTGTTCCCCAAAAACAACTCTCTAACAATAGCTCCAATCGAGTTTTACCGTATACCATTGTTATTGCAACTCCTGCACCAATAGCGACTATACCCACTACAGCAACTGCCCATGTAACTGGAGTAGGAATTGCACCACTAGATGTTAAGTACAGTCCTGCGGCGACGGCAGCCTGCCCGAATAACACACCAGAACCGAAAGCAGAAATATAATGACCAGTTGCCTCTTCCGTATGGCCTAATTCATACGCACGCATACCACTATAGACCGCAGCAACAGACGCAGTGAAATTTGCAAGTGCAACAGCACTGCCCACTAGCTTGCCAGCTAAAAGTGTTCCAACACTTCCTGCACGTGCAGTTAATGCGGGGATCATGACTTTCGACATATTAGCAATTTGTGGAGCATGCTTGCTGAGCATAGCTGCACTTTGAGTAACTGTATTTGCAAGGGTCACAGTATCAACGGCTAAAGAAGATGCACTACTTATCAAGCTCATGGCAGAATTATTTATTGCAGCTTGTTTTAGGGGGTCTGCATTGGCATATTTAGATTCGTTTGCTATATCAAAAAGAGTTTGTACGTTAATAAAGGCTGATAAACCCGAAAATGCCGTATCTAAAAAAAGCACCGCTTTACCTTTATGATTACCAGTAACACTCGCATCAGCGGTTATATCTCCCGCAATAACTGTTTTATAACGATGAGCAACGGTTTTATCTACCGAAATATTTGCAAGAGAGTAATAAAATGATGACATCTCTTTTAACTTTTTAGATGTCGCAAAAAGTCTATTCCCGCGTGACTTAGCCCTTTCATTACTACTGACTTCAGCCTGTGCTTTAGCGGCTGAATTTAATTTACCTGAAAGTGCCTTGGCAAAGGCTTTTGCCAAGGCATCATCGGATATACGCACTTTATTATGGCGATCAATTTTTACACCAAACACTTTCAATAAATGCGGCACAACTTCGTCTACGGTATAGATAAGTGCCTTGGCATTAAATTTATTAATTTTCCTTTTAGATAACTCAACGGAATAATCGGAATAAGAGAGCATCTCCCCCCATAACGAACCTAAACCAGCAAAAAGTTTATCGACAGACTGAACAGTATAAGTTGACCATTTAATTCCAGGTGTAGTCAACAATTTAACAATAACGGCAATGCTTATTGAATAAGCATTATTGTTCTTATTATCAGCCGCATCAGTAATGATCGATTCCATTGCAGCTTTGCCTGGCGCAGAAGACACAATACCCATAAACATATCAGCCCCGACACTACACAATTTGTTTAACTCAGCTTCAGTATCATCTGCAGATAGCGGTTCTGACCAAAAGAACTGTTGAAAATACATGCTAAGTGAGCCGACAGTCAGCTCCGAACCACACATAAAATCGAGATATAGTGCAGAGTACTGCTCTTGCCTCTGTTTAAACTGATCATATTGCTCATTCATTTCACCCCAGTGTTTTTCATGCTTATCCCAAGCAATTGACTCACCAAGGATCTCCCGCATATCGGCGTCATCCGTTTTATTCAAGTCATTAACAATGCTACCAATTGTATATGGATAAATATTCGACGCAGAGAAGTTTTTTTCCCAAATAGACAATTTTGCATGCGCTTCGGCAATTTCAATTTGTCGCCCAACAGGATCGTGTAATGCGATAATACGTGCAGTTTCACCATAGGGGATCTTTCGCTGTAATTTTGCGGCAATCTGTTCAGCAGCTAATTCATACGATGATTCCGTGGTTAAAACATCTAAATTAAGATCTTTTATATCAGGATTATCGCTTTCCTTTAGTCGTAAAAACCTATTTTGTCTAGATTTGTAGTCTTCAATTAATTTTTTAAAGTTGTCTGCATTGGCTTTAACGGCATGTTCATGAGAATCGGCTAATAGATCTACTCGCTGCATTGCCAACTTACGTTCATCAACGTTACTATTCAAATTATCAATAATATTTGGATGTAGCTCATGTGCGGTATAAATAATACTGATCTCTTTAATACCTTTACGCACAAACACAAACGGGTATGACTTTACCTTTGTTGAGTCATCTAGAACCAATCCATCTTGCGCATTGTTTTTATTTTTAAACAAATACTTAGTGAATTGTTCAACTATTTGACCTTCACTCTCTATTTTTTCGTATTTAAATATATGAAAATAACCATTAGCCGCGTCATCTTCTTCACGAATATATACCCAGCCTTCACGCAATAATCGAACTAAGTAACCCTTACTTTCTTTGATGTACCCACTGTTATCTGACGCATCAAGATCAAGTAATGTCGATAGTGTTGGCGGCTCAGATGCCTCACTCAACTCTTCTTCAAAAAAGTTAGCATACGCATAACGTACCGGATAAATCGGCGTAACTTTGGTATCGATGATAAACTTATTCATGTCATTTTTCGCTACCGGAGCGGCGAGAGTTTGCTGAGTCATATAAAATCCATTTTTTATCTACAGCCTATTTTTTATAGGTTAAATAGCTTTACAACCATATAGTTTAACAGCCATATATTTCTTTTAATTTAGCTTGCGTAATTGCCGCGGCGTTACCATCGATAGTTAATCCATGTTCAGCCTGAAAACCTTTAATACCTGCCGTTGACTTTTCAGCAATATTACCGTCAACATTGCCACAATCAAAACCCAGTAATCGACAACGAGCTTGAATTCCCGTTACGGTATCAACAGGGTCTAAATGCCCTAGGCTAACGTCAAATATCTCACTTGGTTCTTGGGATTCGTCGTCAAAATACAGACTTAATGTACCTGTTTCTGGACTATTTTCTTCTAACTCTATTTCAATGGTGCCATCATCATTAACGAATGATTCAGTTTCTACACCATCGAGCGATAAGATGACTCGCTTACCAGACCATGAATTACCTTCACTATCTTTAAAATCGGCGCAAAAATACTCCGCATATTTTTTAATTTTAAATACATTAATTTTTGCGCTAGTGAGTGCCTTAAAGACAGGTTCTGGATCGGGGATAGTGATGACATCACCAGGGAAGATGATATTAGGATTATCACGCTGAGCACGAAAGTCAGTATTAGATTCATGCTCATAAATGGCTTTGTAATTGGCAAAACCATGATTTTTTGCAATGCGTGGTAAGGTATCGCCCTGCACGACCGTGTATTGTTCTGCCATTATCAATCCTTAATACAGCAATTTATTGGTAACAGCCGTACGCTATCCCGTAATAAAATTAGCTTATCAGAAATATCAATAGCTTAAAGTTGAAAAAAGTATGAAATGTAAGGTCATAAACACACCTTACGGGCCTGCTCCCCCTGCGATTCATCATGTAACAACATAGCGCCAGAACCCAGCTGCATTTCGACAGCACCTAAGCGTGGTTTAACAATTGCCGCATAATCCGCTTCTACTTTTAAACTGCTTTTAACCGCAGGGCCGAGGTAGTTTGCGACTAGGTTTTCAATTATCTTACGTTTCGCTGAATTAGGTTTTAGCTGATCAAAGTCCGACGCATCACTTGGTTTCAGCACGATATCTATCTTGCTGCTGAGATCCCACATTTTGCCACCAACCATGCTATTAACCCCTAAGCAGGCGAATGACCCTTCAGGTTGTTGCCGTGAACATAACCGGGTGACTTCATCATCCGCCATGTTGATCCACTGACCTTGCAATGTCTTAATGACAACGTCGCCAGCCACGATCTCTTGCAACATATTGCGTAAATTGGCTTCGTTACGAATTGCATGTTTGAAATAACTGGCAAAATAGAGTTCTAAATCATCATCCGCGCCGGTTAAATTACTCAGAGCTACACTGATGGGATCGCTGGGCTTACAGGCATTCTGTTCATAACCAATGGCAAAGCGATATTTTTCCCAGCTGCGATAATACAAGGCAATGATGCGGTTATTAAACATATCAAAAAAATCACGCAGTGCATGATCTTTATGTCGCATACGCTGCAGGATGGCTTCGGTATAATGAAATGGCAGTGCGCCGTTCACACCTGTGAGCCCTAAAAATGTCACCGCTAAATCTAACTGATGACTATCTTCGACCGCTGTCACTTGGCTAATTGGAGCGCCTGCATAACCAACTTGCTGCGCAACTGAAAAACGTAACGCTTCAAGGCTGGGGAAATTATCACGACCAATGGCTCCATTCTCAAATCCGGCCCGTTTTGCTTGGTTTTGCACGGCATAAACGGCTTGATAAAAATCATAATCATGCGGAAACTGAATTAAATCTTTTTCTAACATACATCTTCCCTATTCTTACAGCTTTGTTATTTTTACCACTTTTTTAGATTTACAATAGGGCTCGCTCGCCAATACGTGCAGGCCATTGATGATATAACTGCGTACTGCCATGGCAAGTGACCTTAAGACGGGTAAAACTATTGATCGCAGCAAACAAAGCAAAGAAACGATCTAACACCGTGGCAAAGAAAAACAAATCATTGTCCGGGAAACCAGCAAGGTTTAAGGTTAAGTTAATATCGCTGCCATAACACACCCCCATTCGACCTTGTATTTGTATCTTCGCCGTCGCAGGCGTGATGGTTAACGCGTCAATATGTTGGATCTGGGTATTACTGGCGGCATTATCAGCAAAGTTAAACAGGTGTAATAAATCACACAATTTATCGCGCCCCTCGTTGCCGGAGAAATGATCAAGACTCACCAGGCGTAATAATTGCCAACGTGTGGCCTTACCAAGTTCAGGGCGTACCGCAGCTGAAAATGGGGTCATACAAGTTGCACTTTGTACCATGTGGCCACCAGTTGGCGTATGCAAAACAGGGTTGCCACCACCATAAGGTAACTGCACCGGTAAATTCCGATTAGAACAACGGCCATGTAAACTTAACCGTTGGCTGCTACCATTTGCGGCTATATCGGTAAAACTATTGAATTCGCGATCAACAACCGAGATGAATAACTCCGTACCTTTTTGAGCAACACCACCCGACCAATCTGAATGTTCACGTCTTGCCACCCAAAAATGGCTCACATCTTGATAGCTGGGATGACTTTGACTGTAAAATGGCCCGAGTGTGGTTTTGTCCATCTCGCTGTCATACAAAGCGACATCCGTAATCGCGACCACTTCAGAACATGACTCATCACGATTATCTGCCACTATGCGATATTCATACACACTTGGGCTCAGTATTACGGGTTCTAACTGCTGCTCGAAACAGTTGATTATCGGTGTGCAGTTTAACTTCAGGCTGTCGTGATTAATGTTTGATTCGAGTTCTGACGAAGGCGCTGAAAAATAGAAATGAAACTGCACCTCATCATGGTATTCCGGGGTCAATTTAGATAATAAATCGACTAATTCCACAAACAAAAACTTCTGCGGAAACACAAATTGCTCGACTAACAAACGATAACCATCAAATGATTTTTTGCCATAAGGTAATACGGACTCGTCATGGTCAAAACCGACAGTCGAAAGGTGCCTCGTTTCGAGCGTTTTACTGTGACTAAAATCATCTTTGGCACTGATGCTAATACCAATAAGATGTTGGAATAAATGGGTATAGAGTAAAAATGCATGCTGCATCTGCCCGCCAAGGTAAAAGCGTAATTTATCTGGATTAACCATGGATAAATTATCACCCGCCACAAAATGCTTTAAGCTAAACTGTAATACCGAATGCGGTTTAGTGATCCAAGGCGAATCAGGCGCATTGAAAGGGGCATTTTTAAAGCGTATATCTTCAATGGTCAGTGGTTTAACGTCGGTATCATAACAGGTGGTAAACTCACAAGCCTTGTACCCCGCCACATGAGTAACCACACGACTGCCTTTTGCAAATAAGCTACCATTACTGACAATCTCGTTGACATTAAGTTGGCAAATACCCAGAGACGGGATAGTGACCTGATAATCAGGCGCCAGCTGCCCTAACAAGGCATCGGTTAATTCCGGAAAACTGTCATCGAGTTTTTGTCTGATTTGTGCGGTTAATAATGATACCCCTTCGAGCAACCGTGATACATGTGGATCTTCGACTGAGTCATCATCAAGCTTTAATCGACCTGCTATTTTAGGATATTTTTTAGCATAGTCAGCGCCCATACGTCTTAGGTAACTTAACTCACGATTATAATAACTTAATAAATCATCACTCATATATACAGCCTATGGATATGGCAATCACAATAAATACACACGTATATACCGCCATTGCGATTACAAATTGGAAAATTAATACAAATTATCAGAGACCGATATGCCCAGATAAACCGGTTCAATTTCAGATTCTAAACTGATCAGTTCAGGATGTGGGTCCGCGTGCATCAGCGCTTCAATGCGTAACTTTAAAGACCGGTCAATATCATCATCGACATCAACCGGTTCAACATTCACTTCGATAATACGCGGTTCGAAACGCAGAATGGTGTCTTTGACTTTGGCGCATAGTGCCAGTCGGCCATCTAATGTCCCTACCGGTACCCCCGAAAAATCAGGTAAACCATAGTTAAACAATGAATTATCCAGTTCACGATAATAAAGTGGCCAGTTCATCCACCTGACCTTTGAATTTAATAAATTTTCTAAGTCTCGTTTCATTGCTCGGCGTAATGCCCGCACCGTTATACCGGTACGCTTTTCCTGGGCATTACTAATATTGGGTTCTAAATCAATCAGCTTATCTAATAATGATGCTTCGATAAGCTGTTTATTATTGACTGCCATTAAACTAACGCTGCTTGTGGCGATGTATCAACATCCGTTGCGTTAGCATTAAGATCACGCGTAAAATAAGTAAGTTGCTGCGCTGACTCGCCGATTAATAACATTTTATGCCCTACACCTTGACACATGAACGGTTCGTCTTCAGCTTGACTAATTGCTTGCCAATCGGTTTCACGGCCCAGTTTTTCGGCATCAGATTGGCTATTAAGGTAAGTTAATGGAATGAATGCATCGCCACTTGGTCCGTTGATAATGTCAATATGCACACGACGCCATACTTGTTCTAATATTGACGTCGGCGCTTGCCATTCTAATACACTGATTTCTGAAAATTTAACTAAGTAAAATTTACCGTTGGTGCCCAGTACTTCCAGATAGCCAGCTAGACTATCATCAAGATCACGTGGTTGGGTCGGACTCGACTGATAACGGGCACTTTCTAACATGGCACAGTGACTGACAACATCGGCATTATTCTGGTCTTTAATCGCAACCTGCAATGCCACAATCGCCTTAAGCTCGGCATCAACGTCACTGAACACTTCGGCAGTAGCACCACCTTGTGAAAAATCCACACGAGACTGTTGTGCACGGATTAACTGTTGCACATTTTTACCACCAATCGCCGTATCAGGCGCTTGACTCAGCAACAAGTTAATTTGTTTATCGGCTTTGTCTAACTCGCCATTGGCACATAACAGCTCGATATAAGCACTGCGGATGTCGGTTTCTAGCGGTTGTTTTTTTAATGTTGCCTGGCAATAACTAATTGCGTCTTGTAGCTTGCCAGCTTCAATTAACTGTTTTATCTCTTGCATCTTCATATCCTTATGCATGCGAATGTAATTTGCTTTTAACTTTAAAGTCTAATGTCTAATGTCTAATGTCTAATGCCTAACTTCTAATATCGGTTGAATAGGTCAACGAATATGTTACTCGCCAGAACTGCAGAGAATTCCTTTCCTGCTATACGGCAACATCACTGCTCGCCAACTCCGTAATTAAGCGGATCGACGACACCATTTGATCTAATTGAAAATGGGGTTTTAAGTGTATGACTGAATAAAAATGACCTGTTTTGCCTTTCACTTCGTGTACTTCTACTCGCGCTTCACTCAGTGGTCGCTTTGACCTTACTTCGTCAGAAGCACTGCCTGCGGCGGCCGTATATCCCTGCAGCCATTTTTGAATATCACCTTGGATCTGCTGCGCGGTTAAATAACTACCCACTTTTTCGCGGCCGATAACTTTAATCGCATGAGCAAACCGTGACACACAAAGAATGTATTGCAGCATAGTCGCGAGTCGTGCGTTAACCTGCGCGATTTTTGCATCCGTTGTCACTTGCACACCGCTATGTATATAATTTACGGCTTTTTGCACTGACGAATTACTAAAAAAGGCCAATTTGTCGGTGTGTTGTAACACCGATAACGGGATAAAACCTGCTTCCGAAAACTGTTTTTCTAACCGTTCACTCACGTACATATTTAAGGGTATTTGGTTGCGACGTTTATACACGTCACAATTCATACTCAGTGACGATCCGGCCCCCAAATAGTGATGCGGAAATTGGTCAACTAACCCACGACTGATTTCACCCTGATTAACCCCGCGGATCTGCGCAAACCATTTTGAACTAGCAAAAGATCGCATCAATATCACTGCAAACGAATAGCCAATATTGCCCCATAAATTATCTTGTTCGGCATTTTCAATACGTTCACGAAAACGAAACTGATGATGAAAACGGCCATCGTCTAAATAAGGACTGCGCATTAACATATACGGCACGGTAAGGCCAAGATAACGGGCATCTTCAGTTTCACGCAAACGACGCCATTGCATATACTCTAGCTGTTCGAAATGTTTATCAATATCCACTCCTAAGCCTAATTCAGCAAAGCTGTTAACCCCAAAAAACTGCGGACTAGCAGAGACAACAAAGGGCGCGAAAGCCGCTGCAGAGACTTGCGTCATATTACGTAGAATATCAATGTCGGACAATGAATTGCCCGGTTGTATGCGATTAGTGATCTGATAATCACCGAGTAATAACCCAAACGGCTGACCACCAGCTTGACCGAATTCATTACTGTAAATAAGGCGGTATAGATTACTCTGATCAAATTCGATGGCGCGACTAAAGTCTCGCGAAATTTCTTGCCACGAAATACTTAGCATCCTAACTTGAATCAACTCTTCCCGATCAATGGCTTGCTCTTGCTGCACCAGATAATGCACACCGCGCCAACTTGCTTCAAGCCGTTGAAACTTATTATGATGAATAATGTTGTTCATCGTCCTATTCAGTATTTTATCTAGATCTGTTAACAACCGAGTCAAGGTAGCATTCAGTGCTTGCCTGAAATGTCCCTGCGTTTGCATGCCGTTATCTACGAGCCAAACCAATAATTCTTCAATACTGAGGTCATCTTCAACATCCATATGTTGCAAGAATTCCTGCTGTAAAAGATCCACAGCATTCAATACAAAAGCATTATTAGTTTGGTTCTTACTGTCGGTATTTTTATCGGTACTGTTTTCAGTACTATTGTCGCTACTTTTATCGGAATTGTTGTCGCTATTATTGTCGATATTAATCTCTACAGAAGACATCGAGGTTTTAGCGTCTATTGTTTCGGACTGATTGATAATGATTTGCTGCATCATGCTACTCCCTTAACAATATGCATTGAATTAAAGTAGCAGATTCAATACCTGCTACTTTAGTAACTTACTAAGAATTGATCTTAATTACCTTCTGGAATTTTAGCCACAAGACGTAACGACGTGCTTAATTCTTCCATTTGTAACCACGGACGCATCCAGGCGATAGCGTTGTAACTACCTGGTTTACCCGGAATTTCTGCCACTGTGACTTTCGCATCAGCTAATGGATATTTCGCACGAATTTCTTGACCACCACCTTCAGAAGCATTAACAAAACCAAGGATCCAACGGTTTAACCAATTTTCAAGGTCTTTCGCTTCAGCAAAGCTACCGACTTTATCTCGGCCCATCACCTTAAGGTAATGCGCAAAGCGTGACGTAGCCATAATATAAGGTAAACGCGTTGAGATTGCGGCGTTTGCTTGGGCACCAGGATCGTTATATTGACCGGCTTTTTGGCAAGATTGCGCGCCAAAGAATACCGCGTAGTCTTTATCTTTATAGTGACAAATAGGCAAGAAACCGAGTTTGCTTAACTCCGCTTCACGACGGTCGGTAATACCGATTTCGGTTGGACATTTAAGCGTTGGATCGCCATCGTTACTAATGAAAGTATGGGTTGGCAAGCCTGTTACTTTACCACCGCCTTCAGCACCACGAATTGCAGTACAGAACCCATATTTTGAAAATGCTTCAGTAAGGCGAGATGCCAAAGCATACGCTGCATTTGACCAGCAATAGTCATCATGGTCGGCTTCGGTTGACGATTGACCATTTTCTGCTAATTCAAACTCTTCATAACGGAACTCTTCAACTGGTGATGTCGCTTCACCATAAGGTAAACGCGCCAAAACACGTGGCATAGTCAGTGTCACGAAGCGTGAATCAGCACTTTCTCGGAATGAATTCCATTTAGTGTATTCCAGTGACTCAAACACTTTGCTCAGATCACGGGGTTTATCCATTTCATTCCAAGAATCAAAACCAAATAATTCAGGTGCCGATGCGGATAAGAACGGGCAGAAACCAGAGGCTGATACGTTCGACATCAATGACAGCGTTTCGATATCTTCTGGGTGATTACTAAACTCATAGTCACCAACAATTGCACCAAACGGTTCACCACCAGCAATACCAAACTCACCTTCATAAACCTTTTTAAATATCTGGCTTTGATCAAACTCAACCGCTTTACTTAAATCTTTATGTAGTTCTTTTTTAGTGACTGAGATCAAGCGTAACTTTAACGAACCGCCCGTATCTGAACTGCTCACCAATGTATGCACACCACGCCACGAACCTTCCAATTTTTGGAATTTGTCATGATGCATGATTTTAGCTAACTGCTTGGAAATTTTTGCATCAAGTGCTGCAATCGATTCATTGAAGGTAACGGTGAGATTCTTATTCCAGCTAACCGTGCCATTTAACGCTTCTTCGGTTAACGTTTTAATCAGTTCTTGTGAGCGCGATATTTCAGTTTGCTTGGTGGCGCCAATGACTTGGTCAAGTATCGATACTTGACCTTCGGTCGACTCGAGTTCTTGTGCTGCTGCAATATCAGACATTATGCTTTCTCCCCAAGGTCTAGTTCACTCGCTAACTGTTCTAAATCAGCACTGTTGCTTAACACTTTTTCTAGAATATCTTCAAGTTCTTCAGAGCGATCTACTTTGGTCATCAAGTCTCTTAACTTATTACGTGTTTCCATTAATTTACGCAATGGTTCAACTTGGTTAACGACAGCAGCAGGTTCAAAGTCAGCCAACGAATTAAATTCAAGGTTAACACTCATTTCCAGGCCATCTTCATCGGTCAGCGTGTTATCAACTTTAAATTCTAATTTCGGATTCATACGTTTTAATACATCATCAAAGTTGTCTCGATCAACTTGCACAAAACGACGGTCTTTTAGTGGTTTCAATGACGTTTTGTTTTCACCGGCAAAGTCACCCATGATGCCGACTACAAAAGGTAATTCCTTTTTGGCAATTGCACCACCCGTTTCAACATCATACGTAATATGTACCCGTGGGGTACGTACTCGTGATAATTTTGATTGTACGCTTTCCATAGCTATTCCTTAAATTAAGATCTAATGATAATCATTATTTGGTTATTAATATTTACTGTTCGTTATTTACTTCTAATTGGCTGTATTTATTTCTGATTTTTCTATTTACCACTGATAGCCTGTTAGTGTTATGTCTCTTCACCTTGGGTTATGCCGGTGAGTTTGAAATAATCGATTCTCGCGTTAGGGTCGCTGACTAATTCTGCCAGTAACTCCGGTAAGCTAAGTTCACTCCAGCGTATCGCTTGCGCAATCGCATATGAAATTGGCGAGTGCGGCTCTGTGGTCCGAAAATACTGTTCAATTTTATGTAAGGCTTTAATGGCTTCGTGGCGATTATTTAACGATTGATCCATTTGCATGAAATCATAGCCATTAACAGACTTAGCTTGTGCTGATGCGCCAGCACTATGGCCTGAATTCTGACTTGAACTATGACTTGCACCGTCCAGTTCAACGGCGTCTTCAGCTACTTGTTCAGCAACAGACGCCTCTACAGCGGCTTCGGCATTTATGACGTTAAAACGCTCTAAGGTAATGAAGGTAAAGATGCTTTCGCAATGTTGTAACTTCTCAGTTATTTTCGATGTCGGTTGCGCATCACCCGACATGACTTCATCCATTTTGTCTGCCAGCAGACGGAAGGCAATAATGGCCTCAGCAATATCGTTTTTTAAACTAACCAACTCATGATCGCTGACTTCATTTAACGCTTCTTTAATCTGTTTTAATGAGATTGCACCGTTGGCAATTTTGGCTTTTTGTTTATCCGCACTGAGACTATTTAATTGACTTGCTTGCTCAATCTGCCAAGTTGCAAACCTTTCACCAGATCCGGTTTCAACCAAAGGAATAGATAGAATAGGCATTAACAACACCCCTTCCCCTTCAAAACCATTAAGGCCAAGTAACGGTGCAATGCGAGTTTCTAAACCATCTTCATCAGGGCTCGGATATAAACCGTCCCAAAACTGACTGATCAGTTGATGCGCCAATGTAAAGCCGATTGTTAAACCGGCAAAGCCATCGGTGCGGCATAACGCTTCAATGAGCCAGGCGCAATACTCAAGATCTTTGGTTTCCTGCGCGAGTATCTGTGGGATCTCGTCTTTAATTGGACTCCATTCACGGACAAAGTCATTCATCGTTTCGTCGCTATCAATCCCGATTAATGCACTGCGTTCATCCGCTCTGGTACGGGTTCGCACTTCCTTCAACCGATAATATTGTGACAGCGGCGAGGTGTCTGAGCGCGGATCGAGTCCACACGGTAATTCGCCGTTAATTGGCAGCGCTATATCTTCAATAATTTGCTGGTTTAATACTGACATTTACTACATCCATGTATAGGGTTAAAGACAAACGTTTAACTGAATAACGGTACGGTAAGATCATCATCTTTAAAGCTATCGACCTGGCTCTGCTTCGATACCGACACTAATATTAAGGTCACATTATCTTTGGCACCTTTGCCTAACGCTGCGTGCATTAGCGATGAACCTGCATTTATAACGTTTTTCTGCTGTAACTGCTCCGCGATACAGGCATCAGATAGTTCACCCGTTAAGCCATCGCTGCACAGCAATAGCATTTCGCCTTCGACAACAGGATGGGAAATATGGTCGATATCGATATCTTCAACCACCCCTATCGCACGTGTTATCACATTACCCATAGGGTGCTTTTCAGCTTCTTCAGCACTCAGCACACCCTGGTCAATCAGTTCATTCACATGGGAATGATCACGCGTAACTTGTTTTAAATCCTGATGGTAAAAACGGTAACCACGGCTATCACCAGCCCATAACCAATGAGCGGTGTGACCATCAATCCATAACAACACTATCGTTGAACCGGCCGTTTTACCTGCCAGTTGGCTATGACTATAAGCAATTATTTTTTCGTTTGCAGTCAGTATCGATTGCTTCAACACGTTAATCGTAATGCCATGATAAGCATGCTCATTAATATACGTATTAATTGTGTCAACAAGCATTTGGCTGGCCACATCGCCCGCTTCATGCCCACCCATACCATCAGCGACAACCCAGATATTTTGCTCTGGGTACTCCAATAAACTGTCTTCGTTTATTTTTCGTACTGCGCCAACATGACTCTGACCAAAAGATTTTAACGCGATATCAGTTAACATCTTATTACCTCCAGTTAAGACCGAGTCCAATTGCCATCAAGCATGCCAGCATACGTCGCAGCACTTGGCATACCAGAAAAGATCAATGTACAAGGATCGATCTTGTCAGAACCCGCTGTCCACCAAATACTATAACGGTTAAATTGCTGATTTAAGGTTTGCTGTAACAGACCTAATTGATCGCTGCCGAACCCACCGACTTGCTCGCCAGCGGCTGACAGCAACCAGTTTGGTTGGTGGCTATTAGGCGATAACAATGTTTGCTTGTAGGGGGTGATCGGCGTGACATCTAAACTCAACGGCGTCAACTTTTTATACCAATTTAACAACACACACTCATCGTCTAATATGGATAATAACGGTTGCTCATTTTGCTGAAAAAACCCTTGTTCCTGCCAAAATTGTAGCGGGTCAATATCCGCTTGGTAGAACAAGGTAAAGGGATAATAACGTCCGACATTATCAACACTCGGGATCAAGGTGCCAGCAAAACTACGGTCTGAACACACCCCACCACTCACCGCAAAGTGCCATATTGGCGAGGTTAGATAATTATCCAACCATTGTCCTTGCAGCTTTTCACGACTTACCGCTAGCGCAGCCTGCACCCATTCATTCCACGATTGTTCTAAGCTGGGATCCAAACCTAGGCTGACAAAGTCCCCCAAGCTTGGAATTTTGCCACAGTAACCCGTGATGATATCGATAGTTTTAGTGTTCATATTGGCACTATTCATTGATTGTTCGTCTATTACAGCTTGGCTGGACATGAGAACGCCTCCAATTCACGCGTTTTAAATGGGCTCGAAGCACTGCCTGCGATCAATTGGATCTTAGCAGTATGACCCTGAACTTTAATTTCAAGCATATTATCTGTTAATGTTTTTGGTCGGTCAGCAACGATGTCATCGAGGAAGCGGAACCACGCCCAATCACCTTCGTATGACTTCTCTACCGTGCGCATGTAATTGGCTGGTGTAAATATCACCCGCATTTGGGAAAAGTTTGCCGAACTTGGCCAGCGATACTCAGTCACTCGAATTGGATCATGACGATAGACAAAATTTTGATCATCAATTTGCACTTTAATTTGCTGCATATCGCGGTCTAGATAATTTGCTTTCAACGCAAACTCAACCTCAGGTGTACTGCTACCTGATTCAAAAAAGTCATTCTTGATCTTCTGCCAACTACGGAACACTTTTAACGATTCATTACTAAACCCTATGTTGTTTTTAAAGGTCCAGCGATTTGCCCCCATACGTACATGCGGTTTGATGTAGGTTTCAAAGTACTTAGACATCGTGCCTTGTGGGCTAAAGAAACGGGAGAAATCTCGGATCCTGACTTCATTTTGTGCACTACGTTTAAACGGGTAACGACCACGTATACGTTTTTTGTATTCGTTATATACCGTGCCCTGCCACACATCATTGAGATGATAACGTGCGCTTTGCAATGATATTTTCGTGGTGCTGTCGATGACACCTTTGATCATACCGGCAAAGGGGCTTGGTAAATCTTCTACCAGTTTATCTAGCTCGGCAATTGGCTCGCCTGCTTGTGTTAAATTAACATGCTGGTTAACGATTTTGTCACCGCTGGTTTGGCCGCGATTAAGCTGCGCCAATAATGCATGAACCTTTTTCATTTGCGTCTGAATTTGTAATACATCGCTATCTTCAAGTCCCAAAATTTCCGGGAATACTGTTTCAACCGATTCGCCAGGTAATGCCACATCGATACTGACGTCTCTTGGCATATATTGTTTAAAACGGTTAGTCGCACTTGGCATTTTTTGTGCCGCAATGGCGCCTGCTAACTTGCCCGCTTTACCAGCAGCTTCGGAAGCCGGTAACTTGGTTAACTCAATATTGTCTTGGATCGCCGTTAACAGTTTTTGTATTGGCTGTTCAGGACTGGTCAATACCTTAGTGATATAAGCACCCTGCGATGCGGTATCAAATGTTTTCAGGGCGATATCATCAATCAAATCACGCCAGTAATAGCTGTACTCTTTAAAGTAGCGCTCTTTAACCTGTTTAATCACCTGATCTTCAACATCATCACCCATGCCTTTAACTTCATCGCCATACACCCAGCTATCTTTGGTTAACACTTGGATGATCTGTTTATGCTCAGTTAAGAACACCTTATAAAAGCCTTCATAGGTGAATAACGCTGGAATTGGTTTATTCATCGGTTCACCGCTATGACGGTAAAATAAGCCAATACTTTCATTTGGTAACATATTCGTCAGTTTAAAATCAGCTAAGTGATTTTGTTTTGCTTTTTGCTCAATACGGGCGAACGCGCGGTCAGCTAAAGGCACGGCGAGGAGAATGTCTCGAGCATCACTCACAGCTAGTGCGTTGTACTCAGCTTGAATCGCGTTGTTGTTTAACAATACTTCTAAATGTTCATTAAGCGCTAAACGCATCTCTTTATTCACCTCACCAGGAATATTATTTTCTAGGTGGAATGAAAACCAGGATTTGATCTGCTCAGCATTATAATAATCACGCTCAAATAACATTAAGTATGTCTTCAAGGTTTCATATAGATAATCAATATGGGTTTTATTGTTGGCCATATCACTCACCAATGACCGAGATACATACGACAATAAATAGCGCTGTAAAGCACGCTGATATACTTCGTTCGTCGCCTGCGCCAATCGATCGCCTTGGTATAAACCAAGATGATTCGGCCAACCTTCGGGTAAATTACCGACATAACCGGTAGGTAAATTACGCAAGATAGTTAAGCCATTGCCAAGGGTAATTAAATCACTGGTTATTGTTAATCCACCATTGGCATTCTGTCTGAATGCTTCCACATCCTCACTGATCTGTGCCGAAAGCGTTTGATTCCAGTTTGCACTCGCCCACCAGCTAGCGCCGAGCACCACAGAAGAAACACATATAGAGGTAATGGCAGTACGGCGTAACCAACGATTTTGACGGGCGTGCTCGGTATTAATACTGGCAATATTCTGCTCTGCAAAAATAATATCGTTTAATACCGATTTAAGGAAAAAGCCTTTTGGTTCATTATTATTCGCGGTTAGAGGGGTACTTGGTTTTAACCCAAAGCCACTCGCCATTTGACTGCTGACGCGATCAATTGGATTACCGGCTTGATGACCACTGGCGATAAACACACCACGAAGCAGAGGTAGTTTTTCAAATGCATTGGGCGCAAATATCTCTTTTAAGAAATCATCTGCTGCGCTTTGCAACATACGTAACTGTTTCGGGAATTCATAAATAAGCGCGCGTACTTTCGGATCTCGTTCCCCATTTAAACGCTGCAACATGCCTTCGTTAATCTTGACAATAAGCTGATAAAACTCTTTGTTAAACAGAGAAACCACCCCCTGGGTATCTTCACTATTTTCCATCGGCAGGGTAAAACCCCAAGCCTGTTCGCGCTCTTCTTCAGTCAATTCAGCAAAATACTCATTAAACCCGGCCACAAGATCGGCTTTCGTAAAGATGACATAAATTGGAAATGTCATGTTAAGTTGATTTTGTAATTCTTGGATACGTTGCTTAATTGCACGCGCATGTAAGTTACGCTCTGTTTGTGTGCAGGTTAATAAATCTGCTAGGCTCATTGAAATTAACGCACCGTTAATTGGTTGCTTGGCGCGGTAACGTCTTAATAATCCTAAAAATCCAAACCATGCCCTTGAATCCGTCGTACTTCTGCTGTCTTGCGTGGTATAACGCCCAGCAGTATCAATCAGCACGGCTTTGTCGGTAAACCACCAATCGCAATGGCGCGTACCCGCTATACCAGCTAACGCATTAACACCCATTTCTTTCTGCAGCGGAAACTGCAAACCAGACTGTTGCAGTGCGGTGGTTTTACCTGAACCAGGAGGCCCAATAAGCACGTACCAAGGCAACTGATAAATACTTTTACCCTTGCTCAATTTTGCGGTACGTAAAATACTAATTGCTTGCTTAAGCTTGTCTTCAATAGCAGAAATGTCTTGGTCAGCAGCTATGTCATCATTCTCATTGCCTTGACCTTTAATCATCTCGCGCGCTAATTTGTCATTTTGACGTTTAACGATGATCTTTTTCACTACTAGGCTCACGATCCAGAGCAGTAATAATATCGCTAAAAAAGCAAAGCGATTTTGTGCACTGGCCAGTGGTGTGACACCGTCAATCGCAATTAACGGACCCGCTAACCAAACGCAAACGACAATGGCAACAATGCCAATAACAATAAACAGTGTTTTTAACGTAAATAACGCTAATAACTTGGACATACGTTGTTTAAAAGCCATCTTTACTACCTCAAAATATCGATTTCAACACGGCGATTTAACGCATGCTGATCGTGACTAAACGTGGGATCTACCGCTAATGGTTCAGACGAACCTCGACCTTCCGGTAATAACCTGCCACCTAAACGGGTGTCTTTGGCTAACACATCTGCAATGCTTGTGGCACGAGCCAGTGATAAGTGCCAGTTAGAAGGATAGCGACTCGAGATAATTTGTTGTTTGTCGGTATGGCCGGTAATTAAGATCTGCCCTTGGGTGGATTCTAGCGTGCGCGCTATTTTACGTATGATAGGTTGATATGCCGGATTAATTTGATCGCTGCCACTGGCAAATAGGTCTGAGCTGGTTATCCTGATCCGGATACGATCTGACAATTCTTGAACAACAACAATATTACGCATAATTTCAGTTTGTAATAGCTGCTCTAATTTTAACGTTAATGAACTAGCACTCACGGCTGCAGAAACTTCTGGTTGACGATCAACAAGATCCAGTACTTGCTGATAGACGAGATCGGCTTGTTCATTCACTTCTAAGCGTAAACCAATAAAACTGGCCACCAGTAATGCACCAGCGATAGAAGCTGTCACCCAAATCGGCAGTTCAAATTTAGCTTTTTCACCACCCACTTCGATCACTTGTAAATTATCAGATAAACGCTTTTCTTTACGTCCGTGATGATTTTTCAATGCCAGTCCGAGCTTGTCACGTAACGATTCGATTAACTGCTCGGCATTTTTCGTTACCCGATACTTACCTTGATAACCTAATGATAAACAGAGATATTGTAATTCAACGATATCAGCCATTTCGACCATATTGGCAACAGACTCATCCAACAGCGTATAGAAATGTTCACCACCAAATGTTTGGTGATAAAAATGACTTTGCAATGAGTTTTGTGCCCATGCACTATTGCGTCCCCAAGGCATCGTCATCACGGTTTCATCAATAAATGCGCAAACACAAAACTTAGCCGCATCAATCAGTTTGTTGTCCGTCGTTTCTGTTTTACCACTCAGTTTATTGTCGTATTTTAGTGCATGTAGTTGGCGTTCATATTTATCAACCATGCTCACACATTGTCCGTGTAACACATCGACTTTTTCATACTCAATATTCACTTTAATCTGATTGATCAAGGATAATATCAAACCGGCATGCTCAATCAGTGGATTAGCACCTATAGTTAGGATCGTCTGATTAAGCGCTTTATTTTGGGGCTGCACAAATAAAGTATTTTCTTCTGCCGCGGCAATACCAGGTTTTGGCACTGCATTGCCATTCGCACCATTACTGTTCGCCGTAGAACGAGGCACTGCAGGAGCAGGTTGACTGCGTCCTCCAGGTCTGGGTTTAAATATCGTTTTTTCGCTCATACTAATCTATCCCTGCTTACTACTAAACGGTCCATGTTAATCATCACTGTCAAAATAATTCCTAATCGTTATTGTTTTATCGACCACAATTCCATTGCGAGTCCTGGAAATTGACCAGATAAATGAATAGCGATACCACCACTATTTTTTAATTTATGCCAATATTCACTGCTACTATCGAGTTGAAAATAAAAACTACCCGCGTGATAAGGGATCTGCCTTGGGGCAACAGGTAACGCGGTTACGCTGATCCCCGGAAGCTGAACATTGACCAGATCTCGGATCATTTCAACTGGGCCAATTTTTATCTGGCCTGGTAAGTTTTTAGTTATATCCTGTACCGCCATATTGGCTTTTACAGCCAATACTAAAATACTGTTTTCCAATAGTGATTTGTCGGCAAGTTGCGCCACATAAATGCCAAATTTCTTCTGCGTTAAGACTAAGGCTACGGCAGTATGATCGACCACCACACTCAGTGTTTGCGTCAACAACGACATGCTACTGCCAAACGTTGCTGCCAAGTGATCATGTTGATACACCGGCATTTTGGCAGCCCTTTTGCTTTCACTGTAAAAGGTTGACAGTTCACCTGAAATCGAGATAAACAACTCAAAAAGGCGTTCGGGATGCAGAGTGCGTTGCTGTATGTGATGCATCAACAAAGGCTCTATGCGATTTAAAAATTGCAGCATCATGTAATCAGCTACTGTCGATGCTTGCCCCTGCCCTTGTCCTTTGGTTAAACGTGCGGCAATGGCTTCGGCTCGTTGCCCGACCATCCCTGTCACTTCATTTAAGTAATCAACCAAGTGACTCGCCGACCCAATACTCAGACAAGGGGCAATAAACTTTTTATCCAGCTTGATATCACCCGCATCGCTGACATTAATCACCCGTGCGATTGGTACCGTGACGTAGCCCGTTAAATCTTGATTAGCCAGTTTCAATTCTGCACTTAACTTAGCCATGGCAATGGATTCAACTGGCAGACTCTCTAATGATGTATCAATAACATCCTTATACACGTTTAAATAGCGGGCAATAACACCGTCGTCGTCACTGCTGATGATGTTAAGTCCAGTGCTTTTATCAATGGCCAGCGCTAACACAATATTACAATCTATCGTGCCTGGCGGTATCAATAACGGCGATGGCAATGTGGCCTGTGATGGCATTTTAATGTGGGTGCCATCATTAAAGATGCCTTCAAAGTTAGTCAGTGCGAATCGCCCTAACCCTAATAAATCATCATCAATGCAAAGGTCTACTACGCCCCATTTGTGCGATCCCGATGCTTGTAACAAACGTCGTTGCACATAACTATGATAACGGTCTTGCTGTTGAAAATGCTGTGGACGAAGGAACATGCCTTCACTCCATGCAACTTTGCTGTAATCACTCATAACGGTTATCACTCATAAACGGGCGGATCTTCGCAACTAACACAAAAGGATGATTAATCACGTATAAATACGCTTAGTTTTTCTAGGTATACGCTAAAGTCGTCATAAGATTTAGGGTCTACCGCAATGACATCACGCCAGCGTGAGTTTTCAATATCTTGATAGGCAACTAATACCGCAATAAAGCGGGTATTTTTGTTGAGCTCACGTGTGTAAGTCAATTGTTGACCAGGATTAAATACCAACTCTTCTTTGTTCAGTAACTCAGGCCCTAAGATCTGTTCATAATCAGAATACAAACTAAAGAAATCGGCCGTTTCAATTGGCCCACGACTTGCCAGCTCAAACACTTTCACGACTACTGGTGACGGGCGTGTTTCCATGTCCGGGTTTAAATTTTTAGACGCTACAAAATTCAATGTTGTTGATGGCGTAACAAAAAAGTTCATCATCGAACAGCCTGAGATACTAGTTACGGTTAACAATGCCAAACACATAAATATAATGCGGTTAAAACGATTGAAGTTAAGGTTAAAATTCCGGTTGCGATTCCAAGTTCTATTACGATTAGATAGGTTCATGTATTTACCTGTATTAATAAGTTGAATTTTAAATAAAGAAGGTTGATTACTCAGCATCTGTTATCCCTGTTTCTGCTTATTTTCATAAGCCCGAACAAACGCATCGGAAAGAATACTTTCGCGGTTAACGGTGATCTCGTTACGGATATCTTCATGCATTTCAATAAAGTGACGCCACAGTTTCTGCTCTTTATTACTGCGGTTAAATTTTGCAAAAAAGCCTTTTTCGCCCTGCTCTTCCTGCATATTTTCTGGCGCTAATTGATCTAAGATACCAACCACGGCACCTTCTAGACCCGCGCGCATGCTTTGCTCATGCTGGCGTAAATCCCCAAAGGCTTCGGTGATGGCTTTGTTCGTCGACATGAAACTGCCGCTACTACGTAGGTATAAATTACGAAATAAATCATCAACAGAAGCAGAAAATTTAAACGGGTTATTTTCTTTAATTTGAAACATGGTGTGGTTTACACGAAATTTATTCTTGAATGCAGCGCGCTCGCGCAGTGATGACATAAGTTCTTCATTAATGGTTCGCATTGATGCACCTAGGTCAAACCACCATTCTTCATCCCCATCAACTGGTGACTTTTCGATACCTAGACCTTTGAGTAATGCCATCATGTTGTCAGTATTTGAAACGGTTGGTTTGTTCGATTTCGCAGCCACCGGAGCTGATTCAATCGCTTTGTCTGTATTGCGACGGCGGTCGCTACTGTTATTGGCGTCAACAGCAACTGTTTTTGTCGGTGCTATTTTTGCCGAGACGATTTTTGACTGTACTGTTTTCGCCAGTAGTAGTTTCTCGGCGTCTAATTGCGGGACTTTTGGCGTTTGTTGAACGTCTGGACTCTGACCTTCTTGGTCCCAATTCCAATCATCTGGGATAAAGTTACTTTCTAGTACTAAACTGTCGTCCATCTCACTGCCCTCTAGATATGGGTCACTGAGACTGTGATTAGGCACTGATGGCATACTTATCTCACGATCGGCCTGAGGCATCGCCGATGAAGTAAAAGAAGAAAAGCCAGGATCTGGTTGGTTAGGATCTAAATGAGCAGAAGTTTGGTTATCGTCAGATAATGCTGATTCGATAACCACTTCAATAACGTACTCACCCAGTATAATCTGCTCACCTGTAGTCAACGCGTGTCGATTGCCTTTACCAAGCGGTTTTGTAGATTCGTTGATGAACACACCATTGGTCGATACGTCGGTAATATAATATTTATCCATCACTAACGTAAGTTCAGCGTGGCGGCTAGATAATATTTTATCGCCATCTGGTAGCACCCAATCATTGGCATCTGAACGGCCAATCACGGCTGAAGCACCTTCAAGGGTAAAGTTAGCTTGTAAATTTGGTGATAATTGTTGATAGCTAATTACAGATAAAAACAGTCCCATTTGTCATTCCTTGACTTATCTATTGTTAACACTAAATAAATATCCTGCTGGACCTATTTATAGCTTCATGGAAATATTATTTATATCCAAATTCAAATTAATATTTATAACCTAATACATTTGATACAACTATAAAACCAAATATGCGCAATCAAGTCAAACAAGTGAATCCGCTACATTTACAAAATAAACAGATATCTAATACTACATTTAATACTATTCCCGACAAATAAATGTGTATGCTGATTGACGTTACCAAAATTAAACTAATTAATATCCAATAACAAAAGAGTGTTTATATAAGTCGCGGAATGTTATTTATATAAAATCTCTTTAGTGGTGCTTCTCACCTATTTGGACGGCTAACAAATAAGATGAAAAATAGTTAAATAACAATCACTTAAATGCGTTACACATTGTTATTAACATTTAAAAACATTAATGTAAAAATCGCATTACCGTTACATCACTATTGATAAACAGCATAGTAAACAACGATGATAAACAATAAATTTTAACTATTAATATGAAAGTTAACTAAAGTATTAAATTCACTAAAAAACAAAATTCAATACCAAAGTGCTAGACGGAACTAGTACTTTATATAAATTACGTTATTCAAACAGAACAAGGAGTGTAGTGTGGTACAAGATAAAACGCTATTAGAGAGCACTAGTTCAAAAGACGAAGTTGATACAGCTACGCTTACAGGACGAATATTAAAAGACCGTTATGAGTTAGAAGCACATATTGGTTCTGGTGGTATGAGTGATATATATAAAGCCAAAGACTTACTATTAAGTAAAGCGGGCGTTGATGATCCTTACGTAGCGATAAAAGTCCTGCAACCACAATATACTAAAAACAAAGATGCACAGCAGTTACTGTTTAGAGAAGCACATAAAACCATGGCGCTCTCCCACCCCAATATCATTCGTGTTTACGATGTCGATAAAGAAGATAAACTGTGTTTTATCATTATGGAGTGGCTGGATGGTGAAACCCTTGATCAAGTTATTTCACGGTCAAAACCCAAAGGTCTGACGTATAAAGGTGCTGCAAAAATCATTTCTCAAGTGGCTAATGCACTTAAATTTGCGCACAAGAATGGCATCGTACACACAGATTTAAAACCTGCCAATATCATGCATACTCGTAACGGTGATATCAAGGTTTTTGATTTTGGTGTCGCACGCGTACTGCAGGATCATGCCGATGAGTTTGCCAGTGATAATGTTGAACATAATAACGCATTAAGTGGTTATACACCGGCGTATGCCAGTGCCGAGTTACTGCAGGGTCAGCAACCATCAGAGAGTGATGATTTGTTTTCACTCGGTTGTATATTTTATGAATTACTGTCAAGTAAACACCCGTATTTACGTAAGCCGGCAGATCAAGCCATTACTGATAAGATCACTGCCAAAAAGTTAACTAAGCTCAGTAGTAAGAATTGGGCCATGTTGCGTTCAGCACTGGCACTAAAAAATGCAGAACGTCCAGTCAGCATCCAACAGTGGCAAGCTAAACTAGCCCGCAAACCGTTTCCGGTGTTTTCAACTGTGTTGCCGTTACTCACCGTGTTAGGTTCAGTGGGTTATTTTTATTATATGGAAAATGTGATCACTAAACAGCAGATCACGCAGCAAGCGCATATATCGAGTGTGGACGGTTTAGTTAATTCCAGTGTTGAAGTATTTATGAATTCATTAGCTGATTTAGATACTGAAACCTTGACCATTAAAGCGGGTGTTTTACGCCAAAAACGTGATGAGGTGATCGATTATCATATTGCGAAAATAAACCGCATTATGCAGGATCCAAACTCACGTTATCCGGATTTCTACCACATGTCAGCGTTAATATCAGAAACAATGACGCTGTACCCTGACTCGGTGAAGCTCACTGATATAGAACAGTATGTGGAAGGTCAAAGAGAATCAGCCCGATCAATCCTGGTCGCTAATATTGAGCAACGTTTATTACGGGCAAATTATAAACCTGACAGCGAGGGTACTGACCTATTTACCCTAGAGCAGGATATTAAACAGGTAGATGCGGATTACAAAATCATTCCGTCCGAGCAAGCCATCAGCTTATATGCTAAACAGCTACAAACGGCTGTAATAGATTATAATTACCGTCAAATTAACACCCTGCTTGCCCCTGGAGAGTTACTGTTTAAAGATTCGGTACCTGAGCTACAAACCTTATTAACGCAGCCCGAGTTAATATCTGCAATTAACACGCTCACAGATTATCAAGCATCAGAACAAAGCGGAGAATTTCCTTTCGATGCGGCGGAAATATTTTACCAAGACAGATTTGATTATTGGACTGGCGCAATCAAAAATGCGAATACTCAAAAATCACTGGATCGTATTTATATGCAACAGATTAAATATAATCAATATTTGCCAGTAAACTTTAAGCCGTTAATTAAACTGCGTCGAGACTTAGCCAATCGTTACTTAAAACTGATCGTGACAGGTAAAATAAAATCAGACCCAAGAGTGATCAAAAAAGTAGAGAGTTTGTTTACCAAAGCAGATAAAGGGCAAGAAATGTCTGTTTAAATTTGAAAATGGAAGACCTCAGTGATGGGGTCTTATATACCGTGTGATCTAGTTCATTAAGATGACTTACAATATCCCTTATAGATGTTTCTGATAAACACCCTCAGTTCCATCAACAACCTGAAAACCCACTCTGAGTAAATACTCTCTGTGTTCCTGCGTCGTCGCTTTCGCCATGAGTGTATTGACCCCCCTGCGTTTAAGTACATCAGGGTGCGACTCATAGTAATAATTCGCCAACTTAAAATCACGGTATTCTGGTGTGACATAGTCCAATACAACAGACAACACACCTTGTTCACTATTATTCCCAACTAATACACCCGCTATACTGTTATTCCTCAGCATATAAAACACCGTATTGGCTTCTTTAAGTTCATCTACAGATGTCTGCCGTTCTATTTCGCTCTGATTTGTTGAAATAAAATGCTCAAAATATTCAGAATTAGCCGATGCAACAATTAGCTTAAACTGCTCCTTTGTCGAATAAATTTGCCATAAAAAGTAAACGTTGATTCCGGCTATCCCCAGATTCATTAACATGGTCGGTAAAGAATCAATAAAATAGGCAAACGCAGCAAATAAAAGGCAACCAACAAAGTTAATTACCCTCAGCTTTATGATTGATGTCATTGTCAGGGAAACAAGAACGACTAACGATGCCAGATAACCGAACCACTCTATCCAATCAAAATCCATTTTAATGTCCTTATGTGTTTGTTTACCATAAAGGTAGCATTGAATTGACAGACTAAGTCATTAATCAGATAGTAAAAAGCCGACACTTATCATTTAAGCATCGGCTTTAATTTTATCGCTTACTTGAGACAATTAATTCGTTGGGCGAATAAAAGGCATATGACGGTTAATGTCTTTATATAGCAAGTAACGGAACGGACCAGGGCCACCTGCATAACATGCTTGTGGGCAAAATGCGCGTAGCCACATAAAGTCACCTGCTTCAACTTCAACCCAATTTTGGTTTAAGTGATAAACCGCTTTACCTTCCAACACATACAAACCATGTTCCATTACATGTGTTTCATCAAATGGAATAACAGTACCTGGTTGGAAAGTCACTATGTTTACTTGCATGTCATGACGCATATCGCTGTTATCTACAAAACGCGTCGTTGCCCAGCCGTCATTTGTATCAGGCATAAACGTAGGGGCTATATCGTTTTCGTTAGTCACAAATGCATCTGGCAGGTCTAAACCTTCAACCGCCTGATAGGCTTTACGTACCCAGTGGAAACGCACCGGTTGGTCATTGTTATTATGAACCGTCCAGTTACAACCCGGCGGAAGGAAAGCATAACCGCCCTCAGTCATATGGTGCGGTTCACCTTCAATGGTAATATCCATCTCGCCAGCAACCACAAACAAAACACCTTCTGCATTGGGATCAATCTCTGGTTTATCAGATCCACCTTGAGGGCCAATCTCAACAATATATTGTGAAAATGTTTCAGAGAAACCACTTAATGGGCGAGCAATAACCCACATGCGCATGTTGTCCCAAAATGGTAAAAAGCTAGTAACGATATCTGTCATTACACGCTTAGGGATGATTGCATAGGCTTCCGTTAGCACTGCACGATCAGATAATAGCTGTGTTTGCGGTGGTAGTCCGCCTTGTGGTGAATAGTACTTATTTATTTCTGTCATCACTTGTGTTCCTTCATCAAGATGCTGGCCTTGGGTTACAGCCATACTTATGTCGTCTTGACGCATAAGGCTGAATTAATAAGATTTACCTTATTATGCACCAAACTGTTATGATTGATAAATTAAATAATTAAATACATATCAGTGGCTAAGCCACTAGTGAATGGAGTCACATTGTGCAGCAGATATTAGACCCAATTTTGTTACGTAGTCTTGTGGCTGTAGTGGATACAGGCAGTTTCACTCGTGCAGCAGAAAGTACCCATTTAACGCAATCAACCATTAGCCAGCAAATCCGCAAGTTGGAAGCGCAATTGGGCTGTGATCTATTAATCCGCAAAAAACGTTATACCACAGTTACTGCAGAGGGCGAGCGCATCGTCACATACGCTAGGCGTATATTAGCGATGATGGAAGATGCGATAACACAAACGGCCTCCAGTGCAGAGCAAAGACCAATTCGCCTCGGTGTGCCGGAAGACTTTGCAACCCATGAGTTAATGCCAACCTTGTCGCGTTTCGCCAGAGCTTTTCCTAATGTGCGTCTTGAGGTTAAAAGTGGTTTGTGCAGTGAAATGTGGTCACAGTTTCAGAATAATGATCTCGATCTTGCATTAATAAAGCACAGGTTAGGACGTGCACAAGGCATGGCGAGTTGGCCCGAACCTTTGTGTTGGATTGATGGTAAAAACAGTCATAATTTACAGCAAACCACTGTACCGCTGGTCGGCCTGCCTAGCACTGGCCTGTATCGCAGTGAAATGGCACATACATTTGATATGTTAGGTACAAAATGGCGAATGGCTTATATTACAACCAGCTTATCAGGTGTCGGCTGCGCCGTAGAAGCAGGGTTAGGTGTTTCACTATTACCCAAAAGGCTTGTGACCCCACAACACCATGTTTTAGGCATTGAAGACGGGTTGCCAGATGTCCCGCCGCTGGAGTTATTACTTCACGTTGCGCCACAACCATCAAATCAAACCAAGTTTTTAGCACAATATTTGACAGAAGCATGTAACGCAATTTTTGAGCGAGTTTAACTAATCTAAGATCGGTTTGCGCGCCAACATGGTCGCAAACTGCAATTTCGCGCCATTGTGCATAGTACCTACATCTTCATTGTACTTAATTAGATCCCAGCCCGTATAAGCCTCACGTAACTGCCCTGCTTTTAAGGTAAAAGGAAACGGAACCGGACACGGGTGTTCTTCAGTGCTCATGGCGCAAACAATTAGGTTATAACCGCCAGGCTGAGTACGCTTTTGCATATCGGCAAGAACAGCATCAACATTAGCTGGGCTGATAAACATTAAGGTTACGGTACAGGAGATAAAGCCATAGCCCTTATCATAGCCCTCACCAAGACTCGCACTGTTAATGTCGTGCACTTGAGCCTTAATATTATCCAGCTTCTCTTCAGTAATAATGCTTTGCAGCATATCAATGGCACCAGGATTAATATCTATGGCGGTAACGTTAAATCCAAGCTGGCCAAGGAACAACGCATTACGCCCATTCGAACACCCCATATCTAACGTATCGCACGGCTCAATAAATTTGCACGCCTCGACTACTTCACTGTGTGCAGGATTTAGGCCGTAACGGCTATTTAGATCAACTTTCATGGTAACCACTTTAATTTTGTAATGAGAGCTACTATGTTACTACTGATATTGCCCAATGAAATTGAGCATAGTCATTTACATCATTTTTCTGACTAGTCATCCCGATCATAGGTCATATGATTGTGATTGATAAATTTTATTTCGCTCTGCCCGCCAGTTTTTCAAATGTTCGCAGTATGCCAAGTCCAAGTAGAGCCACGACTAACTCCATGGTCTGAACCATTTGAATTTCAGGACCTGTATCACCAGCCACTCTATTAAGGGATTACTGTCAGTGCGCTACCGCATTTCGTTTGAGCACATTGTTATCGGACTAGATTGGGCGGATAGAAAACATGATGAATATTCCACTGAATTTTATGTCACTAAATTATCGTTTACTTAACTGCAGGTCACTTATTTCTTCTATATGTTAATAAAATCGACCAAATAGTTTTCATTCACTAATAAATAAACGAAATGCGCATGTAATGCGCAATTTAAAGTGATAGTAAATCTAATGAATTAAATTCATCTATTTTGAATATTAAAGACTCAGTATTATTTGTTATTGCTATATTAAGGCTATTTTAATAACTTTAAATTGTTACGCGTATGTAACAAGTGCTTATTTTAACTGCCTTTGGAGTAAATAAACCAATTTATATGCAATTAAAGTGAATGATTATTTATTTAGCTGCAGGCGGTATCACACAGAGTTGCATGCATTACCAAAACTAATGCTTGATGTTATTTTTTATCATTGTTGCATGGTTATTTAATGCGCTAATATGTTCACCAGATGAGCATATCCATCACCCAGTTAAAACATAAATTATTAAATTCAGATAGAGGCTAAAATGGCACACGCAGCGCACATCAATATGATCCCACAAGCTTTAGATACAAAAGCTTATGCTGTTTCTATCAAAGGACTGATTAAACACACTAAAGACATTTTCTTTAGTGATAAAAAAGAAACATCATTAGAAGTTCAATTAAAAGGCTTATCGCCGCATCTCCTACGTGATATCGGCATGATGTAATAATTGACATTAATCTTTAAAACGCCAGCATTTGCTGGCGTTTTTTGTTTCTAATATTAATAGATATTCACCGCCAGAGAGTAGATTTTTACCTATTGTCGTATCGATAAAATAATTTACGAAGAGTAATGAGCCCAAAGCAAACTGACAACGTCAATTTAGGTACCTATACTGGAACTGTTACTCTTGATGATGCCTGTTATTTTGCCCTGCCCGCCAGCTTTTCAAATGTTCGCAGTGTGCCAAGCCCTAATAGTGCCACCACTAATTCCATGAGTTGACCCATAGGTATTTTCGGACCAGTGCCACCAGCCCACTCTATTAACGGATTTACGATAAAAGGAAAGGCAAGACCGATAGCGCATACCCAACCAATTGCAGGCCGCCAACCTGCGACAAATAGTGAACGATGCTGCGCTTCAATCTTATTTATCTCGGCCTGGAGAATTGCCGGTTTTTGCGCTATTTTATCGAGAACCGCTTGCGCCTGCATTCTTTCTTCATCATTGGTAAATATTTTATCCACTGCAGAACCAAGTGCATCAATGGGCTCTGTAACCGCGCCACCAAATAGTTTTGTCCAAAAACTCATCGTTTCACCTTATTCCAAAATTAAAGTACATTTGTCAATGCCCTACCGTATTCCGTATAAGAAGGACTTAACGATAGATATCCATACATCGAAGCATTTCGTTTAATTTTATTTTACAAAAAGGTAGGTACTAGTTATGGCTGAAATTACAGTGGATGTTATGTTTTATTGATATATTGAAAACACATTAGGAAATGGATGACGAATTATCATGACAGTAGTGAATTACTAGAAGTGCAAACTAGAAACGGTAAAGTTTGGCGTCACAAAAAAGTGCGAATTCACAAAGTGAATGCATATCAAGGCTTGGAGCGATCACCCGAACCCATAGTTGGACATGAATGGCTTAGAGTTTGTGCCTTTGCTTGTTATATTTTATTTGTGGCACGATATTGCCTGTTTGGCTTCTGATTGTGCCAAACTGTATTCTCCGTACATGCCACCGCGATCACAACAAGACCAATAACCACCACCGACATACT
>NZ_ABCQ01000035.1 GCF_000170855.1 Moritella sp. PE36
AATATCTAAATGACTGAATATATTATAGTTTACATGTTTCAGTTTGTTATTGAAATGTTATCTGTATGAGCGGGTGAATATTGTTTTTTCTAATCTTTATCACATAAATACCTCTTTATTTCCATGTTTATGTCGTTTTGCTCATATTTATTGAATACGACATATTTACCCTATTTTATATATGTAATAGTCTGCTCAAATGAGACCGTGTGTTCAGATTTTAAATATATGGATAAATAAGGTATTGCAATGGAATCGCCCCGCAAAGAAGTCATGTTCGAATACGTGCCGACAGCACAAGAAGTAGAAACCCTGTTACAGCACACTCCAGATGCTAAAATTAATATTGCTAATACTAAGCAAGCTTTTTATATTAGTCAGATCAAACACCTAACACATTATGGTCATTGTATTAATGGCATTAATATCGAGATTGATCTGTGTGACGAATCAGAGATTGAGCCGCTATGGTCATTTCTTGAGTTGGATTTTTTAAGAGTTAGTTTTGCCAGTGATGAAGTGCTTGAAGACGATTTTAAAGGGTTTCTGACATGGCTAGAAAACGCCGACAAACTCGAAGCCTTATCGGTAGAAATGCAGCCGTTACACCAAGAAGATGGATTACAACTACTGTCGATTTATTTTGCATCCTCAAAACAATTTCCGGTTTCTTTGTTTCTCAAAACCAATGCGAACACAGTGACAATTCCATCACTGCCATCTTTGCAGGTATTTAACCATGTAAATGTTGAGATGAGCATCCGTCGCTTTTAAGTCACTATTATAACGATTAGTCTGATAGCACTGATCATCGGTGATCATAATAGGGCCGGTGCATTAGTTTGTGGACTTATTGTTCGCTAACACCCGCTGCATCATAGAATCGAGTTGTTGCAGCTCATCTGCCGATAATACACTTAATCCATTTCTTTCTTGTTGGTGTAACTCAGGCATGACAGTCTCTATTAATTGCTTACCCTTGCTTGTGAGCAGTACCAGTTTACTGCGCTTATCTTCAGGGTTATCAATTCTTTCAATTAACGCCGCTTGGCTTAAACGATTCAATACCTTAGTCAGTCCGCCCGAACTAAATATCATCGACTGGTATAGCACTGTTGGGGATAGACAGTAGGGAGCAGGGCTGCGTCTTAACGTACTTAATACGCTGAACTCTGCACGTTGTAGATCATAGCTAGCGACCAGTGCTTCCATCTGATTGTGAAATAGATTGCTGACCTGCAGCAAGCGTAATAAAGCAGGTGATACGCCGTCAGCACAGTCAGGCCAGTTATCATCCATTGCTTGTAGTATTTCGTTAATGTTATTGGTCATGATCTATTCCCTATCTATGTATGCTGGTTTAACAATGCCAATAATATATCTTGCCAGAAAGCTAAAGTCCAGTTATTATCTTTCCAGAAAGATAATTGGAGGCGTAAAATGACAGCGAATAATACATCCTCAATCATAATGAATGAGGTAAACATAGATAATACAGATACAGCCGGAAAAATGAGTAAGACGTTAATACTGACGCTGGCTGCAGTATTTGCTTTAACCCCATTTACGATTGATAGTTACCTACCTGCGATGCCAACGATGGCAAAAGCAATGGGTGTTGATATCTCTTTGATGTCAGTGACAGTAAGTTTATATATTTTTGGTCTTGCGATAGGACAACTCATCGGCGGGCCTTTGTCCGATAAAAAAGGCCGTGGTTATGCCATGATTGCTGGTTTAATTGTATTTGCAATTGCCAGTATATTGTTGACGACAGCAACAGAAATTGAAGTGTTATGGTTATGGCGCGTGGTGCAAGCTATTGGTGGCGGTATGGCGGTTGTTGGAGTACCAGCAACTATTCGTGATACCACAAGTGGTAAAGAAGCGGCTAAGCTGTTCTCACTAATTGCGCTTATTATGATGATAGCCCCCTCAATCGCGCCGACTGTGGGGACGATTATCATGTCGGTAGCTGATTGGCGTTGGATCTTTTATACATTGGCAATCATGGCTGTGTTGGTGGCGATTCTGGTGATGCGCTATATGCCGAAACCAGTTAAGAAGACGATAGCTGAAGATAAGTCGGATGAGATTAAACCAAAGCTTGGTTTATTGTCGGTGTTCAGTGAGAAACGAGCGTTAGGTTTCATGGTTGCCCAAGCATTTGCTTACTCGGTAATGATGATCTTTTTAACCAATGCGTCGATGATGTATATGGAAGTCTTTGATCAAACGGCGCAACAGTTTTCAATGTTATTTTTTGCAAATATTTGCGGTTTGGTTGTAGTCAATCGTGCTAACACATTTTTATTGGCGAAATTTGAGCCCGAGACATTGCTAAAAGCCTTCTTAAGCTTGCAAGTACTCGGTGGCATAATATTAGTGACTGCATCTGTGATGGTTCCTGACGCTTTGTATGTGACTGTCGCAGGGTTTGTTATTGCGATCTCAGCCAATGGCGCGGTTATCTCAAATGCCAGTGCTTGTTTTATGAAACGATTTGGCCGAAATGCCGGTTCTGCTTCTGCGGTATTAGGGGCAACTCAATACACCGTCGGTGGAACGGTGAGTGCGTTATCCGCATTTATCAGTATGGGATCAGTGCAACCTGTGGTTATCATCATGCTAGTTTCATCTGTCACCGCACTGCTGGGAGCAACGATTGCTGCTCGCTATTCACGTCAATATACAGCAGGTTAAAATATCAATGTGGTTCATAGGCTGATGAAGGATCATCAGCCTACTATTAAATACGAATAGCAGCTGTTATTTATTCAGTAAGTGCGCGCATAATTTAACAAAATCAGATGAAGTAACGATACCAATCACCTTATTTTCATTATCAATAACGGGTAGGCAACCCAGTTTATTATCAATGAAATATTCAACAACAATTTTCAGTGGCTCATCTTCTGTTAGTTTTTGAAAATCTGTCGCCATCAAATCTTCGATTAACTGACCGCGTTCTTTTCTCGCTAGTGCATCAGTACCGTATTTGTTGATCATTGTCATGACCGCACTGATCATTTTTTTATGTGTCAGAACCCCAATCAAGGTACCATCATTTTCGGAGATAACAGGTAAGTGACGTACCCCACGCGTTTGCATTAATTCATGTGCGTCTTTTAAAGTGGCTTTATGGCTAATACAAATAACATTGTTTGCCATTATATCTCTTACTTTCATACACTAACTCCGTGTTATATAATATTTACTTTCCAGTATACCCCATTATATATAGAATGCGATGTTGAGGCTCAACAAAATAATACAGTTGGATATTTAATTGTTTATTTATTTTTGTATCGTGATGTAACCAGCTGTCATTTTAGTGTGATTGTTTATAATTGTGTGATAATTTAGCTACTTATATATTATGGATGGAGTTTGTTATGAAGGGATCGGTCCTTGAATTCAATATTGGAAGTAAAGAAGGGATTATTTCTGATGAGGATGGATGTCATTATACATTTAATATGAATCAGTGGATGCATAAGGGCACTCCTCGGGTTGGTAGTAAAGTTAATTTCACTATAAAGTCAGGAATACTTGCCTCCGCCACCATGGTGACTGTGGGTAAATCCAAGAAAACCGGGGCGGTATTGTTGTCGTTTTTCTTTGGTGCACTCGGTGCTCATAAATTCTATTTAGGCTATAACAAACAGGGCCTATGCATGTTGGTATTGTTTGTATTCGGTTATTTTTTACTCGGTTTGCCTTCGACGGTTATTGCCATCATTGCCTTGGTGGAATTTGTGATTTATTTGTGTAAATCAGAAGTCGAATTTGAACAAGATTATGTGTTAGAAAACCGTCCTTGGTTTTAGTGTTACTTGTTTAAGCCATTACTTTCTCAATTGTTTTACCCGAAAAAGTCCCTAACACAACATTCTTACGTTTATCTGAGCGCTGCTTGCGCATGTGAGATGCAATAAAGTCAGCGACTTCATGCGTTTCGAGTGGTTCTTTTTGTACTACGATTATCGGTAATGGGGCTGTGACTGTTTTTAACCCTGTGACCTTCACAATATTTGCCGCTGGTTGAACCTTAACTGGCCTGCGCACACGTAACTGATGCTCTGCTGTCGTCGCTATTTGTTGATGAAGCTGTGTTAGTGCCAGCTGATTATCAGGCGTGGCTCTCTCTTTTTCTGCGGTAATTTCCCCTAATAATTTTATCTTGTCAGGTTGGTGTAATGAATCTTTACGCTGCCAACTGAAACGTACCGATTTAACATATTCATTTTCCAAGCAATGAATCTTGCGATACAAGTGCACTGTCATTACACCGGGACAATTATCATGGATCGCACTGAAACGTGCTTGACGAGATTCATTTTCGCTGACTACCGCATGTTCGATTGCGCCTTTGATAGTATTAATGTCTTCAATTGAAGTGACGATCTTCGCGCTATTCTGGTTCTCTGGGTGTAAATGAATAATACCTACGTAGCGCCGGGCCGATTTTTGCGAGAAGGGGTGTTTAATATGAATGTCTTTAAAGGCTTCAGCAGCTAACTTCATCGCTAGCATGTCGGTGACTAACTCGGGCATGATTTGGTTTATGACTGCCTGTTCCTGACCTTTTAGCACAGCGGGGATCCGGCTGACCAATGCTTGCACTGGTTGTGTGGTCGCTAATAATTTTTCTAATTGTTGCAATTTAGTCGTGAGTTGCTCAAATAAGTTTTTAATATCAGTCATTTTTAATCCTAGTATCAATGAAAACTTGGTATTGATAACTAGCATAGTAACGAGTAGACCATCATGCAATAGGGGGCGGGGTTGGGTGATCGTTATGTGATCATCGCTGATCATTCGTTGATCGATATTGTGGTTTAAATGGCATTGTCATATCGCAACAGCTCATACAAACACTATTGCGAGCGCAATTTTGCTGCGTAGCTCCACTTACCGATTAATTATCGCCCCCAATACTTCTTATGCGCCAATAGGTGGTGCTGTTTGGGCAAAAATATCAAAGCTGCGAGCCGCTTTTAACAGCGCCTGAAGGTTATCTAAACCGTCGATATTGATGCGGTTGCGGAATAAACCCCAGTCTAAGAAACAGGCTAAGCGTAATTCACCATCGGTGAACGGCGCTTGGCTGCTATAAGAACTTTCATTCATGTGAAGTAAGGCACTTTCAACACGATCTCTATGGCGGGTCAAATAGCTGCTTTGCTCAGGCGTAATCTTATCAAACTTTTCAAGAAAGAATAGGTTTACCGCAGCATCCAATACCGTATTTACATTACAAAATAAATTAAAGTCTTGAGCATCTTTTAAAAATGATTTCCCTGACTGCTCACGCAAATACATTAAAATACTAGCAGAGTCTGTTAAACCAATATCTTTACCTGCTTTCTGATCCTGAAGAAATGGAACTTTTTTCGTAGGAGACAGTTTCGCACTACTATCAGCATCGGTTTCAATGAATTCACACGCTAAATTGCCATTTAGTTGGCCTTCCAATAACGCAATGCGGCAATGACGAACAAATGGAGAAGTGTAGCTTCCGTATAATTTCATAATAATTCCTTGAGTCACTTTTGGTCAAAACCGTTATTGGCAATTTGGCCTATGCATAAATCCTTTATCGTATTGGGAATGAGTGTGACATTAAAGGCCTTTAAAGCACAAGGGTAATTTCTTCGAATCTATGTGTATGCTTTAACAATATAAAGTACGTAGACTTGCAGTTTAGTGCAATAACGTTAAGCTTAATTTTCCTCTTTCCTTATATGGACTTTCTTTGTAAACGAGGCCTTCATTAAGTAATTTATTTATATATTTCGTCATTATTTGTACGGTTCTGCATAAATAACATGATTTTATATATCTAAATAAGATGGAATATAAGCTCAATGCTAGATATGGTGTAATTTATTGTTATTAAACAGAAAATTAATCATTTAACGTTAGTGATTTTTTAGGTATTATACGAAATTCCGTAAATACCTTGTTACATTCAATCTTAAAACTAGGAAGTCAAATGAAGTCGATAATATTAAGTCTATTACTAATGAGTTTTTCATCTATTTCATTAGCATATGATGGTGCTCCCACCAAACAAGTTGAGATGTTTTTTAAAGATCAATCAAATAGGAAGGTAAGTGAATCTATAGATAATCTTTATTCAAATAATCCTGCTATGCAGCAAAAAGTTCAAGCATTAACTTTTTTAAAGCAGCAGCTTGCATCGGTATCAGTCTTATATGGAAATCTTATTGGCAATGAAAATATATCCAAGGAAGAGCTATCTCCATCATTAGTCAGAATCGTACAAGTTGCCAAATATGATATTCATCCAGTTGTTTGGGAATTTTATTTCTACAAACCTAAAGACAAGTGGATCGTAAGTCAGGCAATGTTTGTTGACCAATTCCAAGTAGTGGGTTCTAAAAAGTAAATGTAATAAATAGCAGTAACGGACTTGTCAAACCGCCACTTAAACTACTGCGTAATAACAAGCCGCTGCGCTAGCCGCGAATCTAAAATTCACCATACTTTCTGTAATGCAAACTTTGCCATTTAAAGCTCAATATCTAAGCCACTGTTGTCCAGATCTAAGTCCTGTACCTCTATCATCCTACAATCATCATGACCATTATCAGCAATAGGAGGTAATGATGGTTATAAAGAACTCACATCACGGACATGGAGCTAAGAAGCCATTTAGACTCGAAGATTATCAAGTCAGGGGCGCTAAGCTTAGGGCTGGATAATAACTTATATGGTACGCATTCGATGAGACGAACAAAAGCTACGCTGATATATGCTCGGACTAAAAATATACGTGCAGTGCAACTGCTTTTAGGGCATACAAAAGTAGATAACACAATTCGATACTTGGCATTGAGATTGAAGATGCCCTGAAGTTATCTGAGGAAACGGATAGTTAATTTTAGTTCTGGTCTTCAACCACTATAGTTGAAGACCAAACATACCCCAAAGTGGCTTAGAGTCGTAACTCAGACTCGATATTCTCACCTTCTATTTCTTTTTTTAACCTTTTTTTTGACTTTTTTAGGCACTTTTGAAAACTCTTTATGGAAAGGCTGTTCTGTAGCAACAGGAATGGCTTTCCCTATGCTTTTTTCAATACTATTTAATAACGTTATATCATTTTCTACAGCAAATGAAATGGCTATTCCACTTTTCCCGGCACGAGCAGTTCGTCCTATACGGTGTATGTAGTTTCTTGGATCTTCAGGAAGGTTATAGTTAATGACTAAAGTAATATTATCAACATCAATGCCACGAGCAGCAACATCAGTTGCAACTAATACGCTTAAATTAGAATCTTTAAAGTTTTGTAACGCTTCTTCCCTAACTGCTTGTGTTTTACCACTGTGAAGGCTAGCGGCAGTGATTGATGCTTCTTCTAGAGCTTCAACAATGATGTCAGCGCCAGGCTTTGTTTTACAAAAAATGAGCACTTTTTTATAGTGAGATTTTTCAAGGATATTAAGTAGCAAAGGCACTTTATTCGATTTTTCAAGATGGTATACACTTTGATTAATCCGCTCGATAGTAACCGTTTCCGCCGTAATTTGAATTTTTGTCGGGTCCGTTAATATTGCGTCTGCAAGTATCTCGATTTCAGCAGGCATAGTGGCTGAAAACAAGAGTGTTTGTCGGTTCTTTGGCAGCTTAGATATGATGCGTTGAACATCCTTAAAGAACCCCATATCAAGCATTGTATCTGCTTCATCTAACACAAATACTTCTAACGCCTTAAAGTTTATATCGTCGGTTTTAATTAAATCCAATAACCTGCCGGGTGTGGCCACTAAAATATCAAGTCCAAGTGCGATAGAGTCAACTTGATTTTGTCTTCCTACTCCACCATAAACCACCTTAGTTTTAAGCCCTAAACCATCAGCGTAGTCATCAATGTTTTGCATTATTTGCGAGGCAAGCTCTCTCGTGGGCGTTAGTATGAGCGAACGCGTGCTCTTAGCGTTGATATCTATTTTATTTCGCCCAAAATTATTGATAATAGGCAATGAAAAGGCCGCAGTTTTTCCTGTTCCCGTTTGCGCTATACCAAGAAGATCATTCCCATTAATAAGAGCTGGGATACATTCTTTTTGGATTGGTGTGGGCTGTTTATAGCCTTTAAGACTAACGCGGTCAATAATTGACTCTAAAAGTGAAAATTCTTTAAACTCGGACATGCTGCCTCGGTATTCTTTAATCAATAGCCTATTATTCTAACAGAATGCTTTAACATATTTAAGACGTATTCAAGGTGACTTTTTCTGACAAATCCTCACAAAAACAGTTCAGTAATTAAGTGTTCTGAGCCTTATAGAACAAAGCATGTAGATTGGATTTACGTTCGGCCTTAGGTCAGCCCAGACTGTAATGGTTATGTATTTTATGATTGAGAATGTTGCTCCTTTTCTCAATGGAGTTAGTGTAACTAAACCAATTGTAATGTTACTTTTGCAGTTGGTATTTACAATTTGTTTTCCAAAATATTATCGAGTAGGGGGGGGGAAATGAAGTCAGCGCTCTAACACGGTTTTGTCCATCAATGGCTTAGGGTGATAGCTCTAAGCCGAAACTGACCCTTTCTGCGTTAAAGAAGTTACTCACTTATAATATATTCATATCGATTTGTCATATATTTTCTCATGCATTATTTATAAGGTATCCACCTGCACTTAAACGCTTAATAAATTAAACTGACAAAACTACCGTTTTATCCAAAAAAACATACGATTTTTCAATTGCACATTTAATTGTGTCCCCCAGTGTTATTTGATAATAGTATTCTCGTTTTGCCAGTTAATTCAGCTCGGTTTAAAATGAAAAAAGAAATGCTGCCACTATAATAATCATGGATGTAAGGCATACAGAATCGGTAGTAACCTCCCTAAAAACGGGGGGGACATTCCAGAAATCACGTAACTAACCTCATCATAGAAACGATCAATGACCAAATTAAAAACATCTCTAAAATTGAGCATTATCGCCATCGAAGCTTGCATGGTGTTATGTTGAACTTGCTGGTTGGTCCGGTTGCGTATTGCCTAAAACCGATCTGATGTTGAGTATTAACAGCATGACATATATCCTTGATCGCCCCATCATTCGTCCCCAGTGTTGTGCTGAAGTATTTGCATAATGCATAATGCAATATGTACTTTGTTATATCGCATTGCAAATTGCGAATTATACATTTCAAACTACGATTTTATTGTTTCTTGAGAACACTTCTAAGTTAGCCCATCATCATTCTACATTACCAATCATCGTGCTACCTCTGATAACCGAGATCCTTTAACTACATTGAAGTTCATATAGATAGGATATTCTTCTTCATTCGTTGAAACTAATGCTATGAAAAGGGTCTTATTTTCGGAGCCTCGCACTCGCTTCCCACCATGACGTTCACTGTCATAATAAACATCATCTACTTGAATGACACCAGATAGTAGTCGCTTGTCATCCCGCTATTTCATGATCTGCATGGTTTTTTGCTTAATTCTTCAAGCTGAATTGTAAGAGGCACCAATTTGATGTTTAAGTGATAATGCTTATATGCCAATTTAAACTTGAATGCTTAATAAACACTTATAAAACAATTCATTACAGGTCATGTTGAATATTTGGACATTGTGTTAGTGATAACAGACGTTTGGTGGTGACTGCGATTACATTGATAAATATTTCTTGATTTTAATGAGCAATAGCGATGAGAAGAGCATGCAAGACAGATAAAACCATCAGGCCATTTCCAGTTGAACAGAGCCTCAATACATTGTTCTTCTGAGGCATAATCTTTGAATAGTTCCAGTAAACTATACCCTTGGTGCTGCTGAGTTTACTTTTTCTCGTAGCCATAATCTTCACAACGTATCACTATAAATATAGTTTTTTTGAGTTAATAGTGGTTGAGTTAAGTGGGTAACCAGGAAGTCTTATTCATTAAAATTTTCCAGTTGGCGTAAACATTGCTTCTTTTAGAATTGAAGATCGGTTTTCGTGAAGCTATAAACCGCGCTTTGCCAAAAGGATATCGAGCCATCGGTAATCTCAATCGATTAATTATAGTAATGTATTTTTACCACTAATTCACTAGCTTTTGTATGATTATTGTAACAATTAACATTTATTTTTTATGCATCTAATCTATAAACATAAAGCTAACCATGCCGAATGATAATAAATTGATTTTAAAGGGGTTAATAGTGAATTCAATACTAAAGAATTGGCTTTTTGTTCTGCTTTCGTTTGCATTGTTTGGTTGTAATGATCCAAATGGTAGCACAATGAAACGTGTTATTTATGTCGACGAAAATTCACAAGTTGAATTAACATCAGCTTATGTAGCAACCTCCAATACTGACCATATTGAATGGCGACAAATTAGTGGTAAATCGATTGAATTGTCGGATGTTAATAGTTCTACGTTAGTGTTCTTCTCACCAACGACAGAGACTAAATTAACATTGGAGTTTGAGTCTACGGTACTTAGCTCTGTAGGTAATATGGTTACGGAAATTGTGACAGTGGTGGTGGTTCCTTACATCACAGGATTAGTGATAGATGACCCTCTTATTGGTGCAACAGTTCGCTTATTATCATTCGACAGTTCAACAGAACATGCAAGTACAATTACAGATGAAAATGGACGTTACCGCTTTTCCAATACTCTAAATCTAAACAGATATAAGCTAGTGGTTGATGCTCAGACTGGTTTCATGTCTGATGGCTCTGTGTTTGAAGCCGAAATGAAGGCTGTATGTATTAATAGTACTGAACGTCATGATTGTAACATTACACCTATTAGTACCTTTATTGCACACCACCTTGAGCAAACAGCCGATATGGAATCGAAAGAAGAGGCTGTAGTTCAAATAGAGCTGGCATGGAATATAGACTTATCTCTAGACCCTTTTGTCCATGAAATACCTGAGATAAATACGGGCAGTACATTTAAGGCGGATGATATTCGCATATTTTTGGATAATGGTCGACAGATTTCTACATGGCTAGACAATATGTCTGCTCATGTTACCCAAATTATTGAACAAGAGGAAATTCTCCCAGCAGAACAAGATGATATTAATAGCTGGATTGATTTCAAGCGTGAAGCTGGTATCCCACTCATCGCTGGGCCTACAGTTAATAAATCTGTGGGTGATATGGGATATCGACAAGAGGCAACCGCAGGGAATGGAGGTGCAATAACCTATACTTCATCCGATCACGCGGTAGCTATGGTTGATAGCAGTGGTAATGTAACAGTCTTAGATGCGGGTACTGCAACAATCACAGCGATAGAAGCACAAAGTATGAAATACCTAAGCCAAAACGATGCATACACCTTAATCGTAGCACGAGGTGATGGCACTCTATTGAGTGCAGGGACTGACATCAGTAAAACCACCGATGATGGATCCTTTACTCAAGTAGCTTCTGGCGGCAACGGGGGCGCTATTACCTACGCTTCATCCGATACGGCTGTTGCCACTGTGAACGATAGCGGCGTGGTCACGCTTGTTGGCGCGGGCGAAACCACTGTTACTGCCAGCGAAGCACAAACCGCGAGTTACCTGACTCAAAACGACGCATACACCTTAACCGTAACACGAGGTGATGGTACGCTATTGAGAGCTGGGACTGACATCAGTAAAACCACCGATGATGGATCCTTTACTCAAGCCGCTTCTGGCGGCAACGGGGGCGCTATTACCTACGCGTCATCCGATACAGCTGTTGCCACGGTGAACGATATCGGCGTGGTCACGCTGGTTGGCGCGGGTGAAACTACTGTGACTGCCAGTGAAGCGCAAACCGTTAATTACCTGACTCAAAGCGATGCGTACACCTTAACCGTAGCTCGCGGTGATGGCACTGGATTAAATGCAGGCGTGGACATGAATAAAACCACCGATGATGCATCCTTTACTCAAGCCGCTTCTGGCGGCAACGGGGGCGCTATTACCTACGCGTCATCCGATATGGCTGTTGCCATGGTGAACGATACCGGCGTCGTCACGCTGGTTAGCGCGGGTGAAACCTCTATTACTGCCAGCGAAGCGCAAACCGCGAATTACCAGACTCAAAACGACGCATATACCTTAACCGTAACACGAGGTGATGGCTCGCTATTGAGTGCAGGGACTGACATCAGTAAAACCACCGATGATGGATCATTTACTCAAGCAGCTTCTGGCGGCAACGGGGGCGCTATTACCTACGCGTCATCTGATACGGCTGTTGCCACGGTAAACGATACCGGCGTCGTCACGCTGGTTGGCGCGGGCGAAACCACTGTTACTGCCAGCGAAGCACAAACCGCGAATTACCTGACTCAAAACGATGCATACACCTTAACCGTAGTACGAGGTGATGGCACTGGATTAAATGCAGGCGTGGACATGAATAAAACCACCGATGATGCATCCTTTACTCAAGCCGCTTCTGGCGGCAACGGGGGCGCTATTACCTACGCTTCATCCGATACGGCTGTTGCCACTGTGAACGATAGCGGCGTGGTCACGCTTGTTGGCGCGGGCGAAACCACTGTTACTGCCAGCGAAGCACAAACCGCGAGTTACCTGACTCAAAACGACGCATATACCTTAACCGTAACACGAGGTGATGGTACGCTATTGAGAGCTGGGACTGACATCAGTAAAACCACCGATGATGGATCCTTTACTCAAGCCGCTTCTGGCGGCAACGGGGGCGCTATTACCTACGCGTCATCCGATATGGCTGTTGCCATGGTGAACGATACCGGCGTCGTCACGCTGGTTAGCGCGGGTGAAACCTCTATTACTGCCAGCGAAGCGCAAACCGCGAATTACCAGACTCAAAACGACGCATATACCTTAACCGTAACACGAGGTGATGGCTCGCTATTGAGTGCAGGGACTGACATCAGTAAAACCACCGATGATGGATCCTTTACTCAAGCAGCTTCTGGCGGCAACGGGGGCGCTATTACCTACGCGTCATCTGATACGGCTGTTGCCACGGTGAACGATATCGGCGTCGTCACGCTGGTTGGCGCGGGCGAAACCACTGTTACTGCCAGCGAAGCACAAACCGCGAATTACCAGACTCAACACGACGCATATACCTTAACCGTAACACGAGGTGATGGCTCGCTATTGAGTGCAGGGACTGACATCAGTAAAACCACCGATGATGCATCCTTTACTCAAGCCGCTTCTGGCGGCAACGGGGGCGCTGTTACCTACGCTTCATCCGATACGGCTGTTGCCACGGTAAACGATACCGGCGTGGTCACGCTGGTTGGCGCGGGTGAAACTACTGTGACTGCCAGTGAAGCGCAAACCGTTAATTACCTGACTCAAAACGATGCATACACCTTAATCGTAGCACGCGGTGATGGCACTCTATTGAGTGCAGGGACTGACATCAGTAAAACCACCGATGATGCATCCTTTACTCAAGTAGCTTCTGGCGGCAACGGGGGCGCTATTACCTACGCTTCATCTGATACGGCTGTCGCCACGGTGAACGATATCGGCGTGGTCACGCTGGTTGGCGCGGGCGAAACCACTGTTACTGCCAGTGAAGCGCAAACCGTTAATTACCTGACTCAAAACGATGCGTACACCTTAACCGTAGCTCGCGGTGATGGCACTGGATTAAATGCAGGCGTGGACATGAATAAAACCACCGATGATGGATCCTTTACTCAAGCAGCTTCTGGCGGTAACGGGGGCGCTATTACCTACGCGTCATCTGATATGGCTGTTGCCACTGTGAACGATATCGGCGTCGTCACGCTGGTTGGCGCGGGCGAAACCACTGTTACTGCCAGCGAAGCACAAACCGCGAGTTACCTGACTCAACACGACGCATATACCTTAACCGTAGTACGAGGTGATGGCTCGCTATTGAGTGCAGGGACTGACATCAGTAAAACCACCGATGATGGATCCTTTACTCAAGCCGCTTCTGGCGGCAACGGGGGCGCTATTACCTACGCTTCATCCGATACGGCTGTTGCCACGGTAAACGATAGCGGCGTCGTCACGCTGGTTGGCGCGGGTGAAACTACTGTGACTGCCAGTGAAGCGCAAACCGTTAATTACCTGACTCAAAACGATGCATACACCTTAATCGTAGCACGCGGTGATGGCACTCTATTGAGTGCAGGGACTGACATCAGTAAAACCACCGATGATGCATCCTTTACTCAAGTAGCTTCTGGCGGTAACGGGGGCGCTATTACCTACGCGTCATCTGATACGGCTGTCGCCACGGTGAACGATATCGGCGTTGTCACGCTGGTTAGCGCGGGTGAAACCACTGTTACTGCCAGCGAAGCACAAACCGCGAACTACCTGACTCAAAACGACGCATACACCTTGATAGTGACTCAAGCATCACAAAGAGTGGAAAGCATTAACTCGAATTTATTTGCTTTTGCCGCACTGCATTCCGACGGATCAGTGACCACCTGGGGGAGTAGCTCCAATGGTGGCGATAGCACGAGTGTGAGCGACAAGCTTGATGGCAGCAAGCCAGTCGTCAAGGTTGACTCGAATCGCTTTGCTTTTGCCGCACTGCATTCCGACGGTTCAGTGACAACCTGGGGTGGTGGCTCTTTCGGTGGCGACAGCTCGAGCGTGAGTGACAAGCTTGATGGCAGCAAGCAAGTCGTCAAGGTTGACTCGAATTTCTTTGCTTTTGCCGCACTATATTCCGACGGTTCAGTGATAACCTGGGGGAATGGCTCTCACGGTGGCGATAGCAGCAGTGTGAGCGACAAGCTTGATGGCAGCAAGCCAGTCGTCAAAGTTGACTCTACTACCTTTGCTTTTGCCGCACTGCATTCCGACGGTTCAGTGACAACCTGGGGGAATGGCGCTTACGGTGGCGATAGTACGAGTGTGAGTGACAAGCTTGATGGCAGCAAGCCAGTCGTTAAGGTTGACTCGACTGAGGGCGGTTTTGCCGCACTGTACTCCGACGGTTCAGTGACCACCTGGGGGGGGGCTCTTACGGTGGCGATAGCACGAGTGTGAGCGACAAGCTTGATGGTAGCAATCCAGTCGTTAAGGTTGACTCGACTGACAGAGGTTTTGCCGCACTGCATTCCGACGGTTCAGTGACCACCTGGGGGGATGGCTCTGACGGTGGTGATAGCAGCAGTGTGAGCGACATGCTTGATGGCAGCAAGCCTGTCGTCAAGCTTGACTCGACTGGTTATGCTTTTGCCGCACTGCACTCTGACGGTTCAGTGACCACCTGGGGGTTTAACTCTGGCGGTGGTGATAGCAGCAGTGTGAGCGACATGCTTGATGGCAGCAAGCCAGTCGTCAAGGTTGACTCGACTCGCTATGCTTTTGCCGCACTGCACTCTGACGGTTCAGTGACCACCTGGGGGGATGAAAGGTACGGTGGCGATAGCAGCAGTGTGAGCGACAAGCTTGATGGCAGCAAGCCAGTCGTCAAAGTTGACTCTACTAGCTATGCTTTTGCCGCACTGCATTCCGACGGTTCAGTGACAACCTGGGGGCATAGTTCTTACGGTGGCGATAGCAGCAGTGTGAGCGACAAGCTTGATGGCAGTAAGTCAGTTGTTAAGGTTGACTCGACTGGCTATGCTTTTGCCGCACTGCACTCCGACGGTTCAGTGACCACCTGGGGGTATGGAACTTTCGGTGGCGATAGCACTAGCGTGAACGCAAAATTAACAGGCACGTTAAGCGATTACTATGATTACCACGACACTGATAGAGACGGCATACCAAATATCGATGAATTAGGTACATGTAGTGTGCCATATTCCATAGCATCAGAAGACTTAGGTCACCCCCCTTGCCAAAGCGCTGGGGAGCCAGATTCGGATGGAGATGGCGTTTGGGATAACGTTGAAGGCACGAATGGCTCGAATCCATTGAAAGCATCGTATCAGGACTCAAATAATGATGCCAACGGAGATGGTTCACCAGATAGTTGGATATTGCCTGATGATGGCCTGAATGTACCAATTCTATAGAGTGACAATAATTAATCCGATGTTAGAGTCAAAGATACCTATCAGCCTGACTCTAATATCGGTGTTTTTTAAGACAGTTGGCACTCATTTAGCTAATTTTTATACCGCTTCTTTCATCAGTTTATCTGAAACTGAATTTACTGCTGACATATCCTTTAAAACTATCGCTGCGCTACATTATGTAAGCAATTACGGGAGCTATTTTGAGATAGCTAGAGATATTGACATGGATAGCATGAATAGTAGGGGGGTGACTTGTCGGAGAGCGTTTCCACACAGTACTCAGGAAAAATAAACGTTTCATTTGAGGAGTTACAATCTATCGAAACCATTGAACCTATAATGCAGAACTTAATTGATGGCGACCAGTATCAATCGTGTTAGATATTGATATGGCAACAATAGTCGAAACTGTTGCATAATAAAAGCATTTAAGAGGGATTTAAAACGCGTGGCATTCGCGATTTGAATCCACTTTTGTGTTTACGGTGGTCAAATTCAGTTTTGGGGTAGGCATTTTCCACCCCTTAATGCGGCGTTGGTAATTTGCCCATACTTTCTGTAATGCGAACCGTGTGCTTTGAAGTTTATACTCTAAGCCATTTTTTCCAACTTCGGCTTAGAGCAATAGCGCTAAGCCGTTTCTGCCCATCACGTTAGAGTGATAACTCATTCACAGGCTGTTAATGCTACTTTTCGATACCCGAATTTATGCGAGGTGAAGAGTGTTGCTAAGTGTCAGCTAAGCTCCGTTTCTCCCAAAACCGAGCTTTGCGCAAGACTTGCTGGTTTTTGAACTGCCGCTATTTCAGGTTCGCTTTCGGTGAACGTGTACTTTAGAAGCTATCTCGCTTTCGCCTCAAAATCGACTTAGAAATCGATTTTGGAAGAGCCTACATTAATGATTGCTTACCACCCCCTTCGGCAGCCCATTGGTCGCTAACGGACCCGAAGCGGACACTGTTATTTTTTAACTAGTGAGGGGACTATTTTTATGAGATCTGTTCCTCGGATTTGGATGCCGTCTTCAGTCACCGCTGTAAGCTCGACAGTGTATTCTCCTTGTTCAATCATAAATTTCGAGGTTTCAATGCCGCAAACCAAATCCATAAAACCATCACGGTTGACATCTCTTTCTTGGCACATATAATTCCTGCCAGCAAGCCTTACGTTAGCTCCCGACAGCCATATAGTTTCCTCATCGATTGTTAGCGCATCAAAGGTTTGGGAACTCAGAATAGCGAGGTGGGTCACCCCAGCCGAATTGAGGTTGATCGTATTTTTCCTATTGCCGGGCTTCAGATCTATCGTCACTTTAATTGCTGTGGGAATTTGTAACGCGATCCCCCACGGTGTATCTAATCCGCTGGTAACGAGATCTTCTATTAAGGTACCATCAAAATTTGCCCTTTGAATCTTGTTATCGTTATTGTTGGTCCAGTAAATTTTTCTGTCCTTAAGGTCGAGTGCAATTCCAATCGCTCCACTGAACTGAAACTCCGGATTAGCATCTGTACCGTCTAACTTAGCACTCCAAATCCAGTTACCTTGTGCCTAATACATCCTTCCGCGCGGTACATCCAGAGCGATACCTTGCGGAAAACTTTGCCCTGAAACAAGGTCTTCTAACTCTGAACCGTCCAAATTGGCACGCTGTATCTTATCCGTAAGCGTGTCCGTCCAGTAAATTTTTCCAGCATTAATATTGATGGCAAGTCCACGCGGGTCTCCCAAGCCAGTAACTATATCTTCAATGTTCGAGCCATCTAGATTTGATCGCTGAATTTTGTTCGTGACTCCATCAGTCCAGTAGATCTTTCCAGCCATAAGATTCAAAGCAATACCCGAAGGACCCGGTAGTCCATGGACCAGGCTGTTCTCGACATTACTCCCATCAAGGTTCGCGCGACGGATACTTCCGATGTCGGTCCAGTATACCTTGCCTCCTGCGATGTCCAGTGCAATATAACGAGGATTTAGGCTTGGTGGAGTGACTAGAAGTTTGACGTTACTGCCGTCCAAATTGGCTCGTAGAACTTTCGCTACCGCATTTCCTGAATTATTAGAATCAGAGAAATATATCTTTCCAGTTGAAGCCGAAAATGTAAATCCGCTTATTAAAGTGCTAACCAAAATAAGTGTCGGAAGTATACCTAACGCTTTCATTTTCATGGTGAAACCCTCTAGTGCATGTGTGTTTTACTTATACACTACAAGTAAAGTGTATAAGTAAAATCGGCCTCGGATTTACATTCAGTCCAATATGCTTTTTCAGCTTGCTATGGACTGAGTATCTATCAAATGATAGTTCATACACACATTTATATTATGGTTATCAGCAAGGTTTAATAGTTCCGGAAATAATTAGAAAAGATAGGCATCTAAAAAGCATGAGTTAAGTCGTCGGGCGAAATGTGACGCTTATTAAAGATAACTGTGGGGACTCTCGTGTTATTCGCTCAGATCAAGATTACGAAATATTGATACTGCCAAATAGTCTTTGTTTCAAGCCTAGATGTAACTTAGTTAATTGAAAATAAACAATTTAATTTTTATGTGTCTATTTACACGGGTTACACGGGTCCGTATAAATAGGGTTCTTGTTTACGTTCTGATTTTATTTGATAGAGACCCATTATTTTTCCATATCCATTTGTAATTAATGATAAATTTGATAGTGTTGATGGTAATTAAATTGAAACGGAATTCCGTGTAATTAAACTTTATACCTCTGGGGGTAATTCGTGACGCAAATTGAACATTTAAATATCACTGTTCCAAATATAGATGAAGCGATAAAGTTCATTCAGATAGTCGCTCCGGATTTCAAGGTAAGAAAGGATGAAAAACCACTTTCCAGTTATCGTTGGGCTCATATAGGTAATGATGAATATTATTTTGCTCTTCAAGAACCACATATAGGCTCAGAAGCAGATAAGCCACGAAAAACATATAAGAATTATGGTGTTAACCATATTGCTCTTGTCGTTGATGATATTTCAAAAATTGAAAATGAGTTAGTAAAAGCTGGATATAAACGGAGTATTGAAACTCCTACAGAGAAATACCGTAAGAGATTGTATTTCTTTGATAATTTCGGCTTCGAGTGGGAATTGGTTGAATACACCTCCGAGAATCCTAGCGAAAAATATTTATATGAATAAAAATATAGCAAGCGCCTGTAATCTGACTTCCGTCAGTTGAGGCGGACGTTATAACTTTCGCATTTAATGGCGTTTACGAAATGGATATTCAATCAATTCACAAAGCGTCATGTCATTGTTGCTTCAATACCACTTGATGGTATAAAAGTTATTAAAGGCTCTGAATTGTTGAGCTTGTATCAATTTAATACGAAAACAGCGAAACACTATTTTTGTTCTAAATGTGGCATTTACACTCATCATCAAAGGCGTTCAAACCCACAACAATATGGTTTTAATGTCGCTTGCTTAGAAGGTGTTAATCCCTTAACGCTAGAAAATGTTCCAACATATGACGGTGTTAACCACCCAGTAGATCGTATGTAAAAGTTATAACCAGGCGTTTAAACGGCACAAAACAGTTGACTCTTTCCCGCTTCGCTACACCGTTATAGCCAACAATTATCTGCCGCTTAAACGGATGCGTTACTTAGCTCTTGGAACGTTACGTCGAATAAAACTCGGTCTATTCAGGGATTTAATGACATTACCGCAGGTGTAGAACGATTTAACTAACTTAACAGGGCATAAATACGCTAAAATAGCCGGCTATTATCTTATTTTGAGCTCTATATATTAATGACCACTGTAACAGCACCTGCAAACTTTACTGAACTTGGCCTTATTTCACCTTTATTAACTCGATTGACTGAGATGGAATATCTGCAGCCAACGCCAATTCAAGCACAAGCTATCCCAAGTGTATTAGCGGGACGTGACTTAATTGCAGGGGCTAATACCGGCTCGGGTAAAACAGCTGCATTTGCACTGCCATTATTGCAGCAACTACATACTGAAAAACAATTGAGTGACACCAGCAGCAAAGGTAACTATGTTACTGGACTAATTTTGGTGCCTACCCGTGAACTCGCTATACAAGTTGCTGACAGCATTAAATCTTACGCAGCACATTTAAACGGCGCGATTAAAACGCTTGCTGTTTTTGGTGGTGTATCTGCGAATACGCAAATGCTCGCATTACGCGGCGGCACAGATATTTTGGTTGCAACGCCTGGTCGATTACTCGATTTGATTTCAAGCAATGCGATTAAGCTCGATAGAGTTAAAACCTTAGTGCTAGATGAAGCCGATCGCATGTTAAGCCTCGGTTTTACTGAAGAGCTATCTGCGCTATTGGCATTAACGCCAAAGCAAAAACAAATTTTATTATTTTCAGCAACTTTTCCTGAGCAAGTTCAAGCTTTAACTCAAGAATTGCTAAATGACCCTGTTGAAATTCAATTGCAAAGTGCAGATGCCAGTACCTTAGTACAGCGCGTATTTACTGTTACTAAAGGCGAGAAAACAGCCTTGTTAGCGCATTTGATCAAACGACATGAATGGCGACAAGTGCTTATTTTTGTTAATTCTAAACACAGCTGTAATCACTTAGCGGACAAACTTGCTAAACGTGGCATTACCTCGCAAGTGTTTCATGGCGATAAAGGTCAGAGCGCTCGTATTCGTACACTTGACGGCTTTAAAGCTGGCCAGGTTCACGTACTAATCGCAACCGATATTGCTGCACGTGGTATCGATATTGAAAAACTACCTGTCGTGATCAACTTTGACTTACCAAGAAGCCCATCAGACTACATGCACCGTATTGGTCGAAGTGGCCGTGCTGGTGAAGTTGGCTTGGCGTTATCGCTTATCGATCATGAAGATTATCATCATTTCAGCACCATCGAAAAGAAGAACAAGATCCGACTTGAGCGTGAGCAAGAAGTAGGGTTTGAAGTCGATGACGCTGTCGAAGCATATATACCGATGGCGCCACCTGAAGGCAGCGGTAAGAAAAAGCGTAAAAATAAAGCGCCTGTGAATGCTGATATCTGGTTGAATAAATCTTGATAGCAATCAGAATAAATAGATAATCACTCTTTCTGGTTTAAACCTGAATAAAAGATAAATCTACCCTTATAAAAAGTGGGTGTTGAGAAGTTCGACCTCACTATTTACTATAAAAAAACCACCGAGCATAGCAGGGTGGTTTTTTTATATAATCAGCCTAGTCGTGTTTATATAACCGTCTAAGCAGGTGTATATAATAAGTCTAGATACTGTTTGGTGCTTTCGTGCCAGCTAAAACGGGCTGATTTTGCATTGTCTGCAATTTTGGCCCATGTCTTCGGTTTTTTCGCATGCAGTTTAATTGCATCGTTAAAAGCGGTAATCAAATTATCACTTTGTTCTGGTAACGATGAACCGTTAAAGCTAAAGCCATTCTCTAAATGCTGAACCGTATCTTTTAAACCGCCAACTGCATGCACTAAACAAGGTTGCCCATCACGCATTGCTAGCATTTGGCTAATACCGCAAGGTTCAAATGAACTTGGCATTAAGAATAGATCGCCATGTAGATATATTTGATCGGATAACGCTTGGCCATAACCGTTCAAGAATAAGAAATTGTCATGACTTGCCATTAACTGCATGAATTCAAATTCGATTTGCGTATCACCAGAACCAAGAATAATCATCCGACCATTCACTCTCGCAAGATCATCAAGTAATACCGCCAGTACCGTTTTACCCTGATAAGGCTGACGTAATAATAGTGCTTTTTGATCGGTTAAACGGCCAATGCTGGTTACTAAGAAATCAGTAAATGGTGCCTGGCTATGCCAGTTATTGATCTGTTCATTAGCTAGGTAATGTACTGTTTTCAATTGCGCCGATTGTGCTAACCAACGTTTTACTTGTTGTTGTGCAGGTACCAAAAAATTACTCAGTGCTGGTGTTTTAGTGCGTTTATTTGATACTGACTCTGTGTATTCACAGCCATTTAAAATACCGACTAAGCGACCTTGCTGTTTTGCTGCTGCTAAGTCTTTCTCTAGACCTTCGCCACCAAAGAAACCGTTATGCGCATCGCTGGCATGTAATACTTCGTCTGCATATGTTGGTGATACTACATGGACTTTGTTACAAAGATTAATACCAGCACGCATCGGGTTATAACAATGAGTATAACGCGGGTCGGCAATAACACTCTGATCAAAGTTAAGGGTAGGGAACCAGTGGCGTAAACTTGATTCATCGTCTGCAATCGGGCGGATACCTTGCAAGGCAATGTTATGCACAGTGTAGACTGAGTGAATGTTAGCAAGTTCTTTATATTGCGGCGCGTATTGGTTTAGTACCGCGATTGTTGCACTGTGCCAGTCGTGTAAATGTAATACATCAGGCCGGGTTAATTCTGACTCGATAAGAAGTTGGCATACGGCAAGGTTGAATAAAGCGTATTTGGTTGCGTCAGTGGCAAAAGGGCGATTACCTTCATCGTGACTATAAACATGACCACCTTGACCAAATAGCGGATGTTGTACTACAAATTGGCGGACTTTATTTGGCGTTTCAGGAAAGAACAGTTCGAACAAAGTAACTGTTTCTGTTTGGCCGGCAAACTCAACATTGACTCTGGCCAGTTGACGAGACTCAAACTTTGTCGCGTACTGACCATAATCAGGGATCACAACATCAACACTTACATCATGGTGAGGTAAGGCTTTTGGTAAATCCCGAACGACGTCAGCAACGCCACCAACTTTAGCACCTGGTATCGCATCATTTTCGGCTGCTATCATTAAAACGTGCATGAATAAATTGTCCTTAAAGCAGAATATTAAAGTTGTGTTATTAGAAATAGTTGTGAAATTAAAGTTATAAAACAAAAATAGCAATAAGTCACTTAGTTAAGTGACTTATTGCTTTAGATTATTATTGATAGATCACAGTTTATCAGTTATCGATTAAACGAGTTCTGCAGTTTGTTTAGCGGCTTTTTCTAGTGCTGCTTTAGCGTCTTTTTCTGCCATTCTCTTCAGCATATCCGATGTTACCAATGTGATACCTTTTGGCGAAACTCGGAAACCATTAGCTAGATCTTGTGCTTTATCGTGACCGACGATTAAACCAGCTGGTATGACACATTTGCTGTCAACGATAGTACGACGTAATTGACAATGTTCACCGATATCGGCCCCCGGTAATATTACCGACTCTTCAATTGTTGAGTATGAATGAACATGTACGTTCGAAAATAGCAGAGATTTACGGATTGTAGAACCAGAAATAATACAACCACCAGAAACGGTCGAATCAACAGCCATGCCGCGACGTTCATCATTGTCAAAAACAAATTTAGCGGGTGGTAGTTGCTCTTGGTATGTCCAAATCGGCCAGTTTGAATCATAAAGGTTAAGCTGTGGTTCTGGTGTCACTAATTCCATATTCGCTTCCCAGAATGAATCCAGCGTACCTACATCGCGCCAGTACGGTTGTTGATCACTATCTGGATCGCTGAATGGGAATGCAAATACTTGATGATCTTCAATGATGGCAGGAATGATGTCATTACCAAAATCACGGTCTGATGTGGTACGTGTCGCATCTTTTTCTAGTTGATCAAATAAGAACTCAGTATTAAATACATAGTTGCCCATTGATGCTAAACACTGTCCTGGTTTACCTGGGATCTCATTTGGTTGTGCTGGTTTTTCGTCGAAACGTTTAACACGGTTATCTTGGTCTACTGTCATTACCCCAAACTGACCAGCCGCTTCTTCTGTCGGCACTTCGATACAACATACCGTCATGTCAGCACCATTTTCTACGTGTTTAGCAAGCAGATCACCGTAATCCATACGATATACGTGATCACCAGACAAGATCATCACGTATTTTGGCATTTCCGCACGGATGATATCGATGTTTTGGAATACTGCATCTGCCGTACCTGAATACCAATCGTTACCGTAACGTTGTGATGCCGGTAAGATCTCGACAGACTCAGACAATTCTTTCTTGAAGTGTCCCCAACCACGGTTTACGTGACGAATTAGTGAATGTGATTTGTACTGCGTTGCAATACCCACGCGGCGGATCCCAGAGTTAATGCAATTAGATAATGGGAAATCGATAATGCGGAATTTACCACCGAAAAATACAGCTGGTTTTGCGCGCCAATCAGTTAACTCATGTAAACGACTACCTCTGCCACCTGCAAGAATCAGGGCATAAGTATCTTTAGTTAAGTTACTAATATAACGATGTGTACCTTTTGACATATTACTTCTCCATAAGCTTTTGTCGAAATTCGGTTTAATTATTTACCCTTGAAATGAATTAATGCTTTATCAGCAAGTAAGCGTAATCAAGGGCCTAAATAAATGGTTAACATTATTTTTATAAAACATCTGTCTTACAAACACTTTGTGATAAATACTCTGTTATAAATAACAGCATCAAGCATTAAGTGGCATTAGCTTCCAAATATCTTGATTGTATTCATTAATTGTTCGGTCACTTGAGAACGAGCCACTTGCTGCGGTATTCAAAATACTTAATCGTGTCCAAGCTTCTTTATCTTGATAGGTGAGGGCTGCGACTTGTTGTGCTTCGCAATAGCTCGCGAAATCGTGTGCAACTAACCATTGATCATATGGATTCAAAATAGCGTCGATTAACGGTTGGAATAGCCCACCCTCAAACAAGTTGAAATGTCCGCTGCGAAGTAATTTCATTACGTTATTTAGCTTGCTGTCATTAGCAATGATGTGTGCAGGATCATAGTGTGCACGGATATCTGCTACTTGCTCGCTGCGAGCGCCAAATAAGAAGAAATTATCAGCACCTACGGCATCTCTGATCTCGACATTGGCACCGTCTAACGTCCCGATAGTGGCAGCGCCATTCATCATGAACTTCATGTTGCCTGTACCCGATGCTTCTTTACCTGCCGTTGATATCTGTTCTGATAAATCCGTTGCTGCGCAGATTGTTTCCATTGCAGTGACGTTGTAATTTGGCAAGAAGGCCACACGTAACCAAGGCTGTGCTAGCGGATCGGCATTAATTGTTGCTGCAACGTTGTTGATTAATTTGATTGTTAACTTAGCAATGAAGTAACCCGGCGCAGCTTTACCACCAATTAATACACAACGTGGTGTCATACCTTCGGTATCACCGCGACGGATGCGATCATAAAGATGGATAACATGCAGAATATTAAGTAATTGACGTTTGTATTCGTGCATACGCTTAACTTGTACGTCAAACATCATGTTGGTATCGAATTCAACACCACATGCTTGTTTTACTAAGTCGGCAAGTTGCTGTTTGTTTTGCTGCTTAACGTCTTGCCATTTAGCATGGAATTTGGTGTTGTCGTAATAGCGACGCAGCTTGCTTATTTCACTTAGATCACGCGTCCAATTATTACCAATTTTATCGCTAATTAGTTCACTCAGTTTTGGATTGCAATGTGCTAACCAACGACGAGGCGTTACACCGTTGGTTTTGTTGTTAAATTTGTTTGGCGTCAACTGATAGAAGTCATTGAATAAACCCGCGCTTAATAACTGGGTATGCAATGCCGCCACACCATTAACCGAGAAGCTACCCACAATGGCGAGATAAGCCATGCGTACTTGTGGCTCGTCACCTTCTTCGATAATGGATAAAGCGCGTTGCTTATCAACATCACCTGGCCAATGACACGCAACTTCCGTTAAGAATCGCGCGTTGATTTCATAAATGATCTCAAGTAGGCGAGGTAATAGGTGTGCGAATAAACGTACCGACCATTTTTCCAATGCTTCTGGCAATAAGGTATGGTTGGTGTAAGCCATCGTAGATGTGGTGATCTGCCAGGCAAAGTCCCAATCCAGATCATGTTCATCGAGTAATAAACGCATTAACTCAGCAACCGCCACACTTGGGTGGGTATCGTTAAGTTGGAATACGTGGTACTTAGCAAAATCAGTAAAATCACTGCCGTGTACTTTTACCCATTCAGCCAGAATGTCTTGTAAGCTGGCAGACGTCAGAAAGTATTGCTGACGTAAACGTAGCTCTTTACCATTTTCACTGGCGTCATTTGGGTAAAGTACCATGGTAATTTGTTCAGCTAAGTTTTTACGGGCAACGGCTTCGGTATAACTACCGGCGTTGAATTCACCGAGATCAAACTCGTCTGTCGCCGCTGATTTCCACAGACGTAACGTATTAACGATATCATTTTGATACCCTGGAACGGGTACATCATATGGCACAGCAAGTACATCTTCGGTACCTATCCACTGGTGATGGGTGCGGCCTTCTTTATCTTGATAAGTATCAACATGACCAAAGAATTTAACTCTGCGGTTATGCTCAGGTGCAGCAACTTCCCACGGGTGACCATCACGTAACCAGTTATCTGGATGTTCGACTTGATGACCATTTTCGATGCTTTGATTAAACATACCGTATTCATAACGAATACCATAACCAGTGACAGGTAATGCTAAGCTAGCACAACTATCAAGGAAGCAAGCCGCCAGTCGACCCAGACCACCATTGCCTAAACCCGCATCGTGTTCTGACTCGGCGATTGATTCTAATTCACAGCTGTAATGGTTCAGGCCTTTACGTACACTGTCTTCTAAATCAAGGTTTAGAACTGCATTACCCAAAGCGCGACCCATCAAGAATTCTAATGAAAGATAAGCGGCACGGCGAGTCGGTTGCTTCTGCTGTTGTTTCTTCGTTGCACGTGATTTTTCCATCAAACGGTCACGGATTGTTAATGCCAGTGCGTGATATAAATATTGTGGGGATTCACCGACTTCATCGCGGCCAAGGGTATAATGGAAATGACGCTTTAAATCATCAGGCAAGGTGCTGGCATTAACCACTGGCCCATTGTTTGTCGCTAACGTGCAAACTTTGTTTGCTTTAGACTTTTGTTTCTTTAATGACATATAACGTCCTTTATTATGACATTTGGGCTACAACCGAGCCGCAACTCGGTTGCCTATTTATGCTATTTGGTGTTTCGTGCACAGCTATTTGTTTTGGGTACTAAGTACACGGTTGATAACGGCGGCAGGGCGATACAAATACTTTGGGTAAAACCTTGCCATTCAACGTACTCTGCGATGTAACTTGTCTGGGTTGCAAAACCACTGCCGCCAAATTGCGTATCATCGGTATTAACGAGCACGTCATAGTCACCAAGACTTGGGACACCAATGCGGTAATTTGACTGGCATGCAGGGGTCATATTCGATACCACGACAACATGTTCATCTTTGGCTTTGTTATAACGTAAGAAACTAAACACAGACTGTTCGGCGTTACTGGCGTCAATCCAATCAAAACCTTGGTGATCAGTGTCTAACTCAAATAAGGCAGTTTGATGACAGTAACTGTTATTTAATGCTTTTATGAGAGCTTGCACACCTTGATGCTCAGATTGCGCAAGTAAATGCCAGTCCAGCGATTGGTTATGATTCCATTCTGCACGTTGAGCAAATTCACAGCCCATAAACAGCAACTTTTTACCTGGGTGTGCCCACATGAAACCGTAATAAGCACGTAAATTAGCAAATTTTTGCCAATCATCACCGGGCATCTTCTCGAGCAGTGAACCTTTGCCGTGTACCACTTCGTCGTGACTTAGCGGCAAGATAAAGTTTTCACTAAATGCGTATGCTAATGAGAAGGTCATCTCGTGATGATGATGTTGGCGATAGAGTGGGTCACAACTCATGTATTCTAAGCTGTCGTTCATCCAACCCATATTCCATTTGTAACCAAAACCCAGACCGCCTTGGTCGGTAAAATTGGTCACACCTGGCCAAGCGGTTGATTCTTCTGCGACCATCATGATGCCAGGGTGGTTTTTGTAGCAGCGTTGATTCACTTGTTTGAGTAATTCAATCGCCCCTAGGTTTTCTCTGCCGCCATATTTGTTCGGGATCCATTCACCTTCTTTGCGGCTGTAATCGAGATACAACATAGAGGCCACAGCATCAACACGCAGACCATCAATGGCAAAGTTATCAAACCAAGCCAGCGCATTTGAAATTAAAAAGCTTCGTACTTCAGCGCGATCATAATTAAATATGTGGGTTTTCCAATCGGGATGAAAGCCTTGGCGTTTATCTGCGTGTTCAAACAGGTGTGAGCCATCAAACTGTGCTAAACCATGGGCATCTGCAGGGAAGTGTCCTGGCACCCAATCGATTAATAAGCCGATGTTGGCCTCGTGACAAGCATCAACAAAAAATTGGAAATCAGTCAAACTACCAAAACGACTGGTTGGTGCGAATAAACCAACAGGTTGATAACCCCACGAACCATCAAATGGAAACTCACTGATTGGCATTAATTGAATATGGGTAAAACCAAGTTCTTTTACATAAGGCACAAGCTGTTCAGACATGGCTTGGTAGCTTAAGAAATGGTTGTTCTCATCACGTTTCCATGAACCTGCATGCACTTCATAAATACTTATTGGAGCATTGGTCGCATTGCGTTCTGCACGCTGTGCCCACGCTTGTGCTGGAGATTGTTGCCATACTGCAGATCGTGCTTTGGTTGGTACGCATGACGCTGTTTGTGGCGGTAGTTGCATTGATGATGCGAACGGATCCGCTTTTTCTAAACGCTCACCATTTTCGGTAATAATGCTAAATTTATAATTGTTATCGTGTTCAGAGTCTGCGATATCAGCAATAAAGATTTCCCAAATACCGGCACCAGGGTGCTTACGCATCGGATGACGTGTTGTATTCCAATGGTTAAAGTTACCAATTAAGCTTACTGAAGCCGCGTTAGGAGCCCAAACTGTAAAGCGTACGCCTTCAACATTATTCGTGATCGTCCAATGCGCACCTAGATGACGTTGTGCTTGCTCTAACGTACCTTCGTTAAATAAGTAAACGGCGTTGGCATCAAGTGTCGATGAGAATTTATAAGGGTCTTGCTCGACAAGCGTTGCAAATGGATAGGCGATCGTTAATTGATAATCTGCATTGTATTGCTTGGTTGTTAGGCTAAGGACAAACAGATCACTGGTACCGATACGTTGATAACGTAACTGCTGGTTTTTGTCTTGATAAAAAACTTGCTGTGCACCGGGGATGAATACTTTGAGTTCGTACTCATCTTCACTTACTTGGTGTGGACCTAAAAAAGCAAACGGGTCATAGAGTTTACCTTGGTTAAGGGCATCTATTTCATGGTTAAAGCGATGTTCAAAACGAGTCGCTATTGCTGGTGTAGTCGAAATGTCACTCATGATCCATCCTGGATTAAACGTATTGTTAGCTATTTATGCAGTACGTAATGTAGATACAACGCTGTTATCAGTACCGAAAGAATTGGGTAAGTATAAGTCTGCTTTATGATCGTTATGCCACTCGTTACTGTTAATTAAGTAGCGGAAGTGAAACTGTTTGTTTTCTGGCAAACGAACCTTAGTGCGAAAGACTTTCTCTTTTTTGATGTATTTCATTGGTAAGGCCTGCCAATCATTAAAATCAGCAAACAACTCAACGGTATCGTCACTCATTAACGCGTTATTCGTGTCGCAGGCGAGTTCAAACGTGATATCGGCTTCGGCTTTGGTTTTAAAAAAACGCTTTTTTAACATTGTATCTTCCTTGTTATATGTCGTAGCTCTAATAACTTAAGCCAAGTTTCGTTTACGTACCAAAATTTAGATTCACTATCTAAATGGGTATTCATATGTAGGTATTATCGTCGGTTTTGGAGCTTGTTTAAAGTGTTTAAAAGATGCTTTGCGATCGGCGTCACACTTGATGTCTTTCATTCGTAACTAATGGTCGTTTCTTATGTATGGGTAACGATTTCTATTTATTCTAATTTAAAATTAACCAATTAGTAATACTTTTTGTCTGGACGGATGAGTAAAATACTTGCCGCTACAACCTAATATCATCGTAGATTTAGTTCTAAGTAGCATAGTTTTTAACCACTAGGATCATGTGGCCAATATATGCGGTCATTTATTTAATGGTTTATAAAATAACGGATAAATCGGTGTCGATTGGTCTTTATTTCTATAACCTAATATGCGGAGTGCTATTTAAAGGTTATTCTATCGCGAAGTTTAATAAGAATTTTATTTATGGGTTGGCAAGGCATGCGTACGGTTTCATTTCGCTGGTATATCTCAGGTATATTTCTTTCTATTGCATCCTTACTCAGTGCTGTTCTTATTTATGTCAGCGTACAACATTCCCAAGCTGTTTCAGTGTCGTTATCCAAAGACATTGTCAAAAATTATTCTAATGAACTGAAAGTTGAATTAGATGAATTATCCAAGCCACTCATTACCATGCTTAACACTTTGGCCATTTCAGGTTTTACTGCCGCTGAATTTTATGAGCCGTCGGTCCATTGGCTTGAGATGCTGGACATGTTGTTAGCTAAAAATAAACACATTGCTTCGTTTTATTTTGGTGCTAACAATGGTAATTCTTATTTTGTCCGCGCTATGTACAAGCAAGATATAAAAACACGTTATTCTGCCCCTGATACGACGGTTCTTATGTTGGAGATTAACCGTAATAATGGCCAGCAGCAGCAACTGTTCTTTGATCACAAAATGCGACGTATTGGCTCGAAACGATCACATAGTGCCTATTATGATCCGCGTACCCGCCCTTGGTTTAAAAACGCCAGCGCTGATATGAATATTCATATGGCAGAACCTTACGCATTTTATTTCTCGCGTAAAATTGGTATTACATTTTCGAGAATGATGAAAAATAAGCAAGGTGTGATCGCCGTTGATTTTACTTTAGATTCACTCACGCAAATAATTAAAAAAATGGAGTATTCCAACAACTCTAAAGTATTATTATTAACTGAATCAAAACGTATTATTTCCAGTAATCAAGATTTAGCGCTCATCAATGGCGAACGGCTATTCACCGCGGAAGAACTGGAGATCGCAGATTTTTTACCTGATTTTAATCACATTAAACTAGAGCAAACCTTATTTAGTACCATATTTTGGCAAGACCAAGATTGGGAACTGGTGGTGACGCCACTCGAAATTAGCAGTAAAGATGTGTTGTACTTAGTTAATTTTGTGGCTTATAAAGATCTATTATATAGATCGTCAATATTACGTGATGAACTGATTATTATTTCTTTAATTACGGTGATTATCGCTTTTCTTATTATCCTGATAATGACAGGCAAGATAGCGAAGCCATTGACTTATTTAACTCAGTCAGTTGAAAACATTCAACGTTTTAGTTTTAAGCGTAAGGCCTATAAAAAATCAAATATCAGTGATGTGAATGAACTGAATGAAGCCATGAATCTGATGGAAAATGCGTTAGTTGATTTCTTCCAAAACCTCAGAGATATCGCGCGTACTTCAGAGCCTGAACAGCTATCAACATCTATCGTCACGCAGGTAAAACAAATCCTTGCTTGTGACGCATGCCAATTATTTGTTAATACACCTTCTGACCGCCAATTATTTAAGATGACTGCTAACTCAGAAGCGGGTGACAGCTTTAACATACAAGCACTTTATAATCACCACCACGCTATTTTGACTGAATCAATCTATGAGCTAAAACGAAAAGACAGCAAAATATTGTTTGCTGATACGCACTGTAAAACCGGGTTTATTATACCTTTATTGAATCGTGCTGATATACACATTGGCGTGTTAGTTATTGGCTTTGCAGCTGGTATCAAAGATTATTCACGTAACCGCATACACTTTGTTAGAGAGTTTTTAGCTTTTAATGAAATTGTTCTCGAACAACTTGAACAAGAGCATGAGCAGCGTGCGTTATTTCATTCATTTGTGGAAATGATGGCAACGTCTGTAGATATCAAGTCACCTTATACAGGAGCCCATTGCCAGCGTGTGCCTAAAATTACTAAAATGATCGCAAAAGCGGCTGAGCAAGATACCCAAGCATTCAATGAGTTTTCATTAACTGAGGATGGTTGGGAGGAGTTATTGGTGGCTGCCTGGCTACATGACTGCGGCAAAGTCACCACGCCTGACTATGTGATGGATAAAGCCACGAAGCTTGAAACTGTTTATGATCGTATTCATGAAGTGAGAATGCGTTATGAGGTTTTGAAACGAGATGCCGATATTGTGTATTGGAAAGCCGTTGCGCAAGGGCAAAATAACGTAGCCGCAAAAGCAATCTGTGAGCAACAAAAGGCAGTGCTAGAAGATGAATTTGCATTTATTGCACAGTGTAATATCGGTAACGAATCCTTGCAGCCTGAAGCGATATGCCGTTTAGATAAAATTGCTAATCGAACCTGGCAGCGCACACTGCCTGATAATATTGGTCTATCGCAAGAAGCATTGGATAAAACAGATAAAGACAGTCAAACGTTACCGATTACCGAGCATATACTTGCAGACAAACAAGCGCATTTGTTTAATTGGCAAGAAAGTAAAAGATTAGAAACGCAAAGCCGGCGTGAGTTCAAATTAGTAAAACCTCAGTATCAATACAACCGAGGGGAATTACATAATTTACGTATCGCAAGCGGTACCTTAACGGCCGAAGAACGTTACAACGTCAATGATCATGTGATACAAACATATGTCATGCTTGATCAATTACCGTACCCTGAACATCTGAAAAACGTGCCACTTATTGCCGGGTCTCACCACGAGAAAATGAATGGCAGTGGTTACCCGCTAAAACTAACAGGTGAGCAGATCCCGCTTGGTGGCCGTATGATCGCGATCGCAGATACGTTTGAAGCGCTGACAACAGCAAAACGGCCATACAAAAAAGCCAAGACGTTGAATGAATCACTAATGATTATGGCAAATATGGTCAAAGTTGGCGAAATAGATGCTGACTTATTCGAGCTGTTTATAACTCAAGGTATTTATCAACAATATGCGGATGAATATTTGCAAAAATCGCAGATTGATACGGTTGATATAAGTGCGCTAAAACGGGTGTTAACGTCTTAATGATGGACGCTGCTTAAGTTGATAGTATGAACTAGAGCAATTTTAAAATAGAATAATATCAGCTTATAAAGAGCCGTATAAAAAGCATATTTCTTTGGATTTAAGCCGTAAATTAATATCTTTCATCGTGATGAAGCACTATTATACGCGCAATTCGGAACATTAAAGAGTCATGGTTTGGTAGTTAAGTCGATGTCATTTAGGCGGTACATAGCAAGTATCTTTATTTCAATAATATCTTTGCTTAGTGCTGCGTTAATCTATGTGAGCGTGCAGCACTCACAAGAAATATCAAAAACGTTATCGAAAGATATTGTGGCCAACTACGCCAACGAACTAAGCGTTAAAATTGAGAAAGTCACCTCACCATTAAGTAGCTTATTAAACACATTAGCAATGGGCCAATTTACCGAACGCAATGTGGGTAAACCGGATCCTGCGTGGCTTGATGCGATGACGGGAATACTTGAAAAAAATCAGTATTTAGCCTCGATGTATTTTGGCAAAGAAAACGGCAGTGCTTTTCTTTTTCAGCCTCTCTATGATAAAAATGTGAAACAAAGCCTATCAGCACCGGTTGATGCGCGCTTAATGGTGCGTTATTACAATCTCGGTTCGCAGCGTATTCAGTTTTACGATACCAATATGGTTTTGATGAAAGAAATTGATATTAAAAGTGACTACGATCCTCGTGAGCGAGTATGGTATAGCGACGTTGACAATAATCACCAGATTTACATGACTGGACCTTACAATTTCTCTAATCCTGCGCAGGATGGTATTACTTTTTCGCGTAAATCACGTTCTGGTGACGCCGTTGTTGGAGTTGATATCACCCTGAAGAAACTCTCGGAATTGGTACAGTATTTCGAATTTTCAACTAACTCTAATAGTTTTCTATTAAATAGTAATGCTGAAATTATTGCCAGTAATCAACTGTTCTCATTAATGATAGGCAAAGAATTATTTACTGCTGAAGACCTTGAATTTGCGACATTAATCGAAGAGTTTGAAACTGAACATCAATCACAGCTATCCGCTAAAACCGTTGTTTGGCAGGGTAAAACATGGGAAATGATGATCTCGCCATTGACGCTTGGTGATAGCGATATGTTACGGGTCGTTAATTTTGTGTCTCACGATGATTTGTTTGCGACATCATCAAATCTGCGAAACGATCTTATTATTATTTCGCTTGTTTCAGTTATTATTTCATTCATCATTGTTTTTTATATTGCTCGTCGTATCGCCAGTCCGTTGACTTATCTCACCGATTCGATTGAAAATATTCAACGTTTTCGCTTTCAGCGTAAACGCTACCAACCGTCACATATTCAAGAGATCGATAAGCTAAACAAAGCCATGGGGTTGATGGAGAATGTGTTATTGGATTTCTTCACTAATTTACGCAATGTAGCGCGTACGTCTAAACCAGAAGAGCTATCTGAATCCATTGTAACGCAGGTAAAAGAGATCCTATCGGCGGATGATTGCCAGTTATTTACTAACTCACCTGATAGTCGTGGCGAATTTAAATTGTCAGCGAAGTCGGGTACAACGCCAGAGTTTGAGTTGCAGTGCTTGTATGATCATAACCCAGACGCCTTTACTCAATCTATTTATGAATTGACCAAGAGTGAAGCTAATCATATTTTGACTGATCTAGAATGTCACTCCGGTTTCATTATTCCGTTATTTAATCGCAATAATGATAATACCGGTGCGTTACTCATCGGTTTCATGGGCGACATTACTGATGATACCCGTAATCGTTTGCGTTTTGTGCGTGAATTTATCGGTTTCAATGAGATTGTATTAGAACATTTAGAAAAAGTAGAGGAACAACGTAATCTATTCCATTCATTCGTTGAAATGACGGCAACCGCTGTTGATATTAAGTCTCCTTATACAGGGGGACATTGTCAACGCGTACCAAAAATTACAAAAATGCTGGCCAAAGCGGCAGAGTCCGATACTGATAAATTTGCTGATTTTTCATTAACATCGAAAAGCTGGGAAGAATTATTAGTGGCTGCTTGGTTGCATGATTGCGGAAAGGTGACAACACCTGATTATGTCATGGATAAAGCGACAAAATTAGAGACCATCTATGATCGAATTCATGAAATCCGTATGCGTTATGAAGTATTAAAGCGTGATGCAGAAGTAACATATTGGCAATCGATTGCGGGTGGCATGGATGAAGCCCAAGCACAAATAACCTGTGATGCTTTAAAAGACGAACTTGATAAAGAGTTTGCGTTTATTGCGAGTTGTAATCCTGGTAGTGAATTTTTAGACCCTGAAAAACAGCTGCGTTTAGTTGAAATCGGTGCACGTACTTGGTTAAGAACATTACCTGATGATATTGGCGTGTCACAGCAAGAGTTAGCTAAAAAGAATAACGTGAGCAAGACTCTGCCTGTTACCGAGCAGGTCCTTGCCGACAAACCCGAACATTTGTTTGTCTGGGAAGAGAAAAAGCAGTTACAAGCAAACAGCAAACGTGACTTTAAAATGGTGCAGCCTGAATACCGTTACAATCGCGGTGAACTGCATAACTTGATGATTAAAAGTGGCACATTAACACCTGAAGAACGTTACAACATTAATGACCACATTGTGCAAACGTATTTAATGCTTGATCAACTGCCATACCCTGAGCATTTGAAAAATGTGCCGTTAATTGCGGGTAGCCACCACGAAAAAATGAATGGTCAAGGTTATCCACTGCAGTTAAAAGGCGAAGAGATCCCGATTGGTGGCCGTATGATTGCGGTGGCTGACGTATTTGAAGCATTAACAGCGTGTGATCGTCCTTATAAAACGGCTAAAACCTTAAGTCTTTCACTTAAGATCATGGCCTTCATGGTGAAGGATGAGCACCTTGATGGCAACGTGTTTGATCTGTTCTTAACGCAAGGTATTTATCAAGCGTATGCGGATGAATACTTGATGCCAGAGCAACTTGATGTTGTCGATGTTGATGCGCTGAGGGCCATTTACCTTAAAATGTAATAAAATAACAAAATACACCTGCATACCTCTTTCCTGATGTGTTTTGTTGTTTTTAAATCACATTAACGGCACTATTTAGTCAATTTCTTGCTTTTAAATACCATATAGCGTTATTAAATGACGTCCAGCTTCACACTTTTGATCTCTGTCACATTACCTCGCTAATAAAATTGATCTGCATCATTATTATCTCTTAAGTAATACCTCAAAATACCTACATAATAAATATATAGGAATACTTATGAGCAAAGTCAGACTGGTTATTATTGGTAACGGTATGGTTGGCCACCGTTACATTGAAGACTTAGTAGAAAAAGCTGCAATTGAAGATTTTGATGTAACCGTTTTTTGTGAAGAACCCCGTGTTGCCTACGATCGTGTCCACCTCTCTTCTTATTTCTCTCACCACACTGCTGATGAATTATCATTAGTAAAAGAAGGTTTCTACGAAAAGCACAATATCAATGTATTGATTGGTGAACGTGCTATCAATATTAACCGTTCACAAAAAACAATTTATTCAAACTCGGGTCGTGAAATTAAATACGACAAGTTGATTATGGCGACAGGGTCAAAACCTTGGGTGCCACCAATTAAAGGTAACGAAAGCAAAGACTGTTTTGTTTACCGTACCATTGAAGATTTAAAAACCATTGAAGCAACAGCTAAACGCAGTAAAAGCGGCGTTGTTATCGGTGGTGGTTTATTAGGACTTGAAGCTGCTGGCGCATTAAAAGCGTTAGGTGTGCAAACACATGTAATTGAGTTCTCGCCAGTGTTAATGGCTGAACAGCTAGACCGTGAAGGCGGCGAGCAACTACGTAAGAAAATCGAAAAACTGGGCGTGCAAGTGCATACCAGTAAAAACACATTAGAAATTGTAGCTGAAGGTAAAACTGCACGTAACACCATGAAGTTTGCCGATGGTACTGAACTTGAAGTCGATTTCATCGTTTTTTCAACGGGTATTCGCCCACAAGACAAACTGGCACACCAATCTGGATTAGCAACAGGTCGTCGTGGTGGTATCACAATCAGTGACCATTGTATCACCAGCGATAATGATATTTATGCGATTGGTGAATGTGCGTCTTGGAATGAACAATTCTTTGGTCTCGTTGCACCGGGTTACAAAATGGCCCAAGTTGCTGTTGACCATTTGTTAGGTAACGACAACGTATTTGAAGGCGCAGACATGAGTGCCAAGCTGAAACTGCTTGGTGTAAAAGTAGGTAGTATCGGTGATGCTAACGGCCGTACGCCGGGCTGTAAGAGTTATGTATACCTGGATGAAACAGAAGAAGTATACAAACGTATTATTGTTTCAGAAGACGGCAAGAAATTACTGGGCGCAGTATTAATCGGTGATACATCAGATTACGGTAGTCTATTACAATTTAAATTAAACGACATGGATTTACCTGAACATCCAGATAGCTTGATCTTACCTGCTCATGCGGGTGGCAATAAACCAGCGATGGGTGTTGATTCATTACCAGAGTCTGCAGTTCTGTGTTCTTGTTTTGATGTAACCAAAGGCAAAATTGCTGCTGCAGTTGCTGATGGTCATACAACAATGGCGGAAATCAAAGCGGTAACGAAGGCTGGTACTGGTTGTGGTGGTTGTGTTCCACTTATTACTCAAGTACTGAATGCTGAACTAGCTAAATCTGGCATCGAAGTGAAAAACCACTTATGCAGTCATTTTGAGTATTCTCGCCAAGAGCTATTCCACCTTATTCGTATCGAAGGCATTAAAACTTTTGAAGCGCTGTTAAGCAAATACGGTAAAGGGTACGGCTGTGAATTCTGTAAACCAATCGTTGGTTCTATCTTAGCGTCTTGCTGGGGTGACCATGTATTAAGTCGCGATAATGTTGGCCTGCAAGATACCCATGATAACTTCCTTGGTAACATGCAAAAAGACGGTACTTATTCAGTGATCCCTCGTATGGCTGGTGGTGAAGTCACACCACAAGCATTAGCGGTATTAGCTGAAGTTGCTGCTGAGTATAACCTTTACACTAAGATCACTGGCGCACAGCGCATCGGTTTATTCGGTGCACACAAAGGTGATTTACCAACAATTTGGAAAAAACTGATTGCTGCTGGTTATGAAACGGGGCAAGCGTATGCAAAAGCACTGCGTATGGCAAAAACGTGTGTAGGCAGTACTTGGTGTCGCTTTGGTGTGCAAGACAGTGTTGCTCTAGGTGTGTTACTTGAAAACCGTTACAAAGGTATCCGTACGCCGCACAAAATGAAGTTTGGTGTATCCGGTTGTACCCGTGAATGTGCCGAAGCACAAGGTAAAGATTTAGGTATTATCGCAACAGACGCTGGTTGGAATATGTATGTGTGTGGTAACGGTGGTATGAATCCACGTCACGCTGACTTGTTAGCATCAGATTTAGATGAAGCAACATTGCTTAAGTATATCGACCGTTTCTTAATGTTCTATGTGCGTACTGCAGACAAGTTACAACGTACGTCGGTGTGGATGAATAACTTAGAAGGTGGCGTTGATTACTTACGCGAAGTGGTTGTTAACGACAAACTCGGTATTAATGAGCAACTCGAAACAGACATTAATAAACTGATTAATGAGTTCCGATGTGAATGGTCTGAAGTCGTCGAAAGTGAAGAACAGCAAAAACGTTTCGCTCACTTTATTAATAGCGATGAACATGACAGCAATGTGCGCTTTGTCAGTGCACGTGACCAACATCGTCCCGCTTCAATAGAAGAGAAAGCCGATACCGATACCAATACCTATATCATCACAGTGGAGGAACACGCATGAGTAAATGGATTAACGTTTGCCGACTAAACGATATCACCCCAAAGACGGGTGTATGTGCACTGGTTAACGGTAAGCAAGTTGCGATCTTCCGTCCGCGTGATAATGACGAGTTATTTGCTATCGACAATATGGATCCGTTTGCGAAATCAAATGTGCTTTCACGCGGTCTTATTTGTGAGCATGACGAGCAACTGTGGGTAGCAAGCCCGTTAAAGAAACAACGCTTTAATTTAACAACAGGTCAGTGTTTAGAAAATGATCTGGTATCACTAGCGACTTATAAAGTACGAGTGAATAAAGACGCTGTTGAGATTAATGCTTAAATTGCATTAATGAATAAAACCAAGTTTTAAGTTAATCAATGCCTCACTTGTTGTGAGTGGGGCATTAAAATAAACAACATGATGACAAAGTTGCTATCCCAATAACGAATAATTGCTGACAACAGTGTTGGTCGTTATTGGTGTATCAATTTAGAATTTAATAATTATAAAGAAGGGTATTCCTTATGTATGCAGACACGATAAAAAAATGTTCAGCGAACGCTGCTCGAATCGTAAAGTTAGATAAAACTGATCCAATTAGTTTTCTTATCAGCGGTGCAATGGCGGGTGCCTATGTTGGTCTTGGTATTATTTTGATCTTCACGTTAGGTAACATGGTTGATCCATCGATTCGTCCGTTAGTCATGGGCGCTACATTTGGTATTGCATTAACGTTAGTAATTATCGCGGGTTCGGAACTGTTTACTGGCCACACTATGTTTTTAGCATTAGGTGCTAAAACGGGTGCCATTACTTGGGGTGATAACTTACGCATCTTACCAAAAACATGGTTATATAATCTTATTGGCTCCATCGCAGTTGCCGCGTTATTTTATTATGCTGGTGGTGGTAAATTATTAGGTAACTCAGAAAGCTTAGTGCACAAAGTTGCATTAGCGAAAACGACTGCACCGGCAATGATCTTACTGTTCAAAGGTATCTTATGTAACTGGCTAGTATGCCTCGCAATATGGATGTGTCAGCGTGTTGAAGGTACGGGTAAATTCATCGCTATTTGGTGGTGTCTATTAGCGTTCATTGCGTCTGGTTACGAGCATTCGATTGCTAATATGACTATCTTTGCAATGTCTTACTTCGGTGATAGCCAAGAAGCATTCAACCTAGTGGGTGTCGGTCATAATTTATTATGGGTTTCACTCGGTAACATTATTTCTGGTACTGCATTCATGGGGCTAGGCTACTGGTACTCAACACCAAAAGCAGAACGTCCTGTAGTAAATCAAGAGGCTGTAAAAACGACAGCAGTTACGGGTAAGACCGTTAAAGCATAATTTATTGATTGATTGGCTAGTCCAATCTAGATTAGAACTGAAAACCAATCGTTAATACGGTTGGTTTTTTTATATCCAGTCTATAGTCCTCAGATCCTTTAAATCATGGCTTTATCGACTTTATCTGTAATCTTGTAAGACTTCTGCTAAACTGCGCGGCATATCGTTTTTGTTGTGTTTAGTAAGGTCATTATGGGTTTTTCTGCTTTAAATCTGAATCAAAATTTAATTAATACTGTTACCAAGTTAGGCTATGAAACGCCGACACCAATTCAAGCTCAGGCTATTCCAGCTATTCTGGAAGGGCGTGACATCATGGGTGGTGCACAGACGGGTACAGGTAAAACTGCTGCGTTTGCATTGCCCATCATTCACCAGTTAATGGCCGAGCAGTTAACAGCTAACGCAACAGAACCAACAGCGAAAAAACAAATTCGTGCTTTAATATTAACGCCAACGCGTGAGTTATCACAGCAAGTACACAAAAGCTTTGTGACCTATAGCGAAGACAGTGAATTAACGTCTGAACTTGTTTACGGTGGCGTTAGCATTAACCCACAAGTAAAAGCACTGGTACAAGGTGCTGACATTTTAGTTGCAACACCAGGCCGTTTACTTGATCTATTAGATCGTGAAACGCTAACACTTGAGTTTGTTGAAAAGATCGTATTCGATGAAGCTGACCGTATGCTCGATATGGGCTTTATGGAAGAAATTCGTCGTATCTTAAAACACTTACCGAAAAAACGTCAAACTATGTTGTTCTCGGCAACATTTGATGATGCGATCTTTAAACTAAGCAAGAGCTTGTTAAACGATCCATTATTAGTCGAAGTCGATACTCGTAATGCAGCAGCTGAGCAAGTTGAACAAATTGTTTATGCGGTAGATAATGATCGTAAACGTGAGTTAACGTCTTACCTAATTGGTTCTCGTAACTGGCATCAAGTTCTTATCTTTACTCGTACTAAGCAGGGCGCAGATAGTCTTGCAAAAGAAATGTGTAAAGATGGTATTAAGACAATCGCAGTACACGGGGACAAATCACAGGGCGCACGTGAACGTGGTCTTGAAGATTTCAAAAATGGTAAAGTTCGCGCATTAGTGGCGACAGATGTTGCTGCACGTGGTCTTGATATCGAACAGCTTAAGCATGTGATCAACTTTGAATTACCGTTTAAAGCAGAAGACTACATTCACCGTATCGGTCGTACCGGTCGTGCTGGTTTATCTGGTACTGCTACGTCGTTAGTAAGCATTGGTGAAAACTGGTTATTAGAAGAAATCGAAACACTGCTTGATACCCGTTTAGTTGCACAGTGGTTACCGGGTTATGAACCAGACCTAAGCAAACCTGTTGATGATGGTCGTGGTAAAGGCGGCGGTAAAGGTAATGGTCGTACAGATGACAAACGCCGTGCTAAGAATCGCTCTTACGGTAAGAAAACCAATAATCGCGCGAAAAAAGACACAAAACCAAGTCGTTAATTTGGCTGAGTTTGGTTAAGTGAATAAGTTCATATGAATGGCTAAGGTTGAGAGACCTTAGCCATTTTTGTTTATCGCACCCTCCAAAACTTGCCTCGCAGATAAAATACGATTAGTTTAACGATAGTACTTAAGGTTAGTACTCATGTTATTTACGTTAGGACTTCTATGGACTCAGTCACTCAAATCGTATTAGGCGGTGCTATTGGTGCAGCTATTGCGCATAAACAACTTGGCCGAACTGCGCTTATTATTGGCGGTGTGTTGGGTACGCTACCTGATTTAGATGTGTTTCTGCCAGCCGCAGATGCTGTCGCAAGCTTTACGGAACATCGCAGTTTCTCTCATTCCTTGTTGGTATTATTTCCCTTCGCGTTTATCTGCTTTACTGCGCTAAAATTGAAATTTAAAACGGATGTCATTTCCAACCAACGGCTGTTTTGGCTGTGTTGTTTAACCTTAGTTACCCATCCGCTCCTTGATGCGTTTACCAGTTATGGTACGCAATTGTTTTGGCCGTTAGCGGGACATCCTGTTTCTATTGCCTCTATTTTTGTTATCGATCCCTTGTATACAATCCCGTTATTAGTCGGTTGTGTTTATTTGTGGCGCAGTAAAGAGAGTAAAGATAAGCGCAAAGCCAGACGCGTTAACCATATTGGTTTAATGTTAAGTAGTGGCTATTTACTATTGAGCGTATTGCTGCAAACGCAGATGCAAAACAAGGTAGAGATAGCCTTACAATCAAGCGGAATACCAACGGACAAAATATTTATCTCACCGCTTTATCCTAGCCTTAATTGGTGGGGGGCTATCGTACTGGATAATGGCGTTTATTATGATGTAAAACTCAATGTACTGACCAACTCTTTGGACATCTCGGCAAAGCAAGATTTAGGCTATGGCGTGATTGATGTCTCTACACCAGCGTTAACATCGCTGGACTGGTTTACTAATGGGTTTATTCGTTTAGAAGACGTTGAGGGGCGATTAGTTGCGACTGATCTTAGAATGAAAACAGGACATATAGGTTATGCTTTCAAATTTGCGCTGGCAGAGAAGGATACCGATGGTTGGAAAGCGATATCGCCATTAAGATTGTGAATCGTATTTCACGGGTTAAATGTTGTAACGACATTTATTTCACATTAAGCCATATATTATTGGGGGATATAATAACTATGGACTGAATATGAAAAAACATTATTTACTGCTTGCGACTAGCTTGTTAATTAGCACATCAGCATTAGCAGATAATCAAATTCCGAATGCGCCTGCTTGGTCGACGCCCGCTCGTGGTGTTCCTACTTCAGAGGTTGTCGAACCTACAGTAAAACGCCAGCTTGAAGGCAGTACAGTCAGTTATACTCAAAGTGAAATTGATAACAAATTCAATGCCCCTGATTGGTTTCCAAATCAGCATACAGCTATGCCTAACATCGTTCAGTTTGGTAAAAAACCAAAAGTGTGGGCTTGTGCATCTTGTCACCTTGCGTCTGGAACGGGACATCCTGAATCATCCACACTGGCTGGGTTGTCTGCAACTTACATGGCATCGCAACTACAAGCGTTCGCATCAGGTCAACGTATTGACTACAGTGGTCATATGAACCGCATGGCAGCGTTGATGACAGAAACGGAAATGCGAGAAGCATCAACTTGGTTTGCTAGCCTTCCTGCACAACAATTTATTACAGTGAAAGAAGTCAGCAACGTTCCGCTTACTTATGTTGATAGCACACGCATGCGTCAAATAGATACTTCCAAGACATCATCAGAACCTATTGGTAATCGTATTATTGAAATACCGGCTGATAAAAACGTTGTGCACAAACGAGCGCCATTAAGTGAGTTTATTAGCTATGTGCCAGTCGGCAGTATCGCGCGAGGTAAGAACTTAGTACAAACGGGTGGTGGTAAAACAATTCCTTGTATGAGTTGTCATGGCGCCGATTTATCTGGATCACAAATTGGCCCAGCAATTGCGGGTAATTTTGGTATTTATACTGTGCGCCAATTACATGGGTTTAAATCAAATACACGTAATGGTGCACTATCAGCCATGATGAAACCTGTTGTTGCCAATCTTACTGACGAAGATATTGTGGATATTTCGGCATATCTAAGCTCGGTTTACATTAAACAATAACGCGTAATGCTTGAAGTTCCGTCCTAAATCCTTTCATCTCTCATTCAGCTTGTTTGGGTATACTCCCCATTTATAGTAAACTCTTTATTTATAGTAACTTTCTATTTATAGACATTTTTATCTATATTAGTAACACTAATAGTAGGTACAGAAAGTATCATTGTTCTCCTTCCTTTAACCATGAAGTAGGTATATGCGAGACTCAGACAAAAAGTTTTCCAAGTTTATGAATAAAGCATCCCGCAAAGCGACTTCTCTTAAAGAAGAAGGGCTGGCGAGTATTGCTAAGCTGCAGAACCGTTACTTTTGTATTGGTATAACAGGCTTGAGTAAAAGTGGTAAGTCGACCTTCATCACCAGTTTAATTAATCAACTAATGCACCACGAGAATGCCAGTCTGGCTGGGTTCTCACCGGTATTGAGTGAACGTCTACTCGGTGTGAAAATGCACCCACTTGCGGATACAGATATTCCAGTATTTCCTTATGAAAAGAACTACCAAAGCTTAACGCAAGCACAAGCACAATGGCCTGCATCAACCACAAATATTAGCGGCTGCTTACTTGAATTAAGACTATCGCGAGCTGGACGCCGTTTAAATCCGTTAAAAGCAGAGCAGTTCTCTTTATTCCTTGAAATTCGTGATTATCCGGGTGAATGGTTACTCGATTTACCTTTACGTGAAATGAGTTTTGCACGTTGGAGTGAACAATGCCAAGCACAATATCAAGCATCACCACGGCGTGAATTGATAGGAGACTTATTCGACGAATTAACACAGCTAGACCCATTGGCAGTTGCTGATGAAACGGTATTAAAATCATTAAACGTGAAGTTTGTGCAGTTCCTTAACGACTGTAAATACAAACACAGCAGTTTAAGTTTGATCCAACCCGGGCGATTTTTATTGCCGGGTACAGTTGAGAATGCTGAGTTATTAAACTTTGTGCCGTTACTGGGCTGTCAGCAATACAGTGACGATGTGCTAAATGAAGCGGCTGATAACAGCTATTACAAGCTTTGCCAGCGTAATTATAAAGGTTATGTGACGCAATTAGTTGACCCTTTTTACAAGAATTTCTTTAGTCGTATTGACCGTCAATTAGTGCTGGTGGATGTGGTGAATACCTTAAATGCAGGGCCTGATTATCTTGATGACATGCGCCAAGCATTAACCAGTATTACCGAGAGCTTTTCGTATGGTAGACAAAACCGTTTGGTACAGTTATTCAAGCCTAAGATTGATAAGGTAGTCTTTGCAGCAACGAAGATCGATCAGGTATTAAGTGAAGATCATGATGCTGTTCGCCAGCTCTTAGGTGTGATTGTCAAACAAGCTTATAAGAGTGCGCAGCATGAAGGCGTGCAACCGATTTGTGAAGCAACAGCTGCTGTACGTTCTTCTAAAGAGATAAAACATCAAGGCGACCGTGGTATAGCGGGCTGTGGTTTGAATGGCGAACCGATTGGTTATATTCATCCGACAATTCCAACGCGTATTCCGGAGGGTGATCAATGGCAGCCATTTTTAGATTGGCAAGTTCCTATGTTAAATCCACCACAAGGGCTTTCGTACTGTAATCAGGACGTATTACCACATATTCGAATTGATACTATTTTAAATGAATTAATTGGGGATAAATGCCTATGACCAAGCAAGTAGATAGCAATGTAATCGACCGCGCGACAACGCGTAATCAAGGTAAAACGATTAATATGCACGCAGAAGATGTTGTGGTGACGCCAAGTCGAGAAGCCAAAGTATTTATGCCAGATCTCGACAATGATTTGAGTAAAGTGCCAGTATCAATTACCGCAGATGATTCGGTTGATGAAACATACAGTGGGCTGACGCTAGAAGCGCTGCCAATCAAAGGTCTTAAATCGTTTGTTATCGGTATTGCGAGTCTCTTTGGAGTGATGTCGTTGTGGCAAATTTATACCATTTTTAAAAGTGTGTTAGCGTTTCATTGGATCGCGGCAGCAGGTTTTGCGGGCTTAATTATCATTGTTGTTCTGTTGGCATTACGTAGCGTATTTAGCTTTATGTCTGACAAAGAAAACATGGCGGCTTTACAAGGCATACAAGATAAAGCTGAACAGCTAAAAGCGACCAATGATGTTGGCCAGGCTAAAGGTTTTATTACCAAGTTAACTGCGTTTTATAAAGGCAAACCACAAGCCCCCTTGTTGGCTAAATGCATAAAATCATTGCCTGATTACAGTAATGATAAAGAAGCAATGGTGCATTTGGAACAAGTGTTTTTAGTACCTCTAGATAAAGAAGCATTACGCCGCGTATCTAAGCACAGTTTACAAACCGGTGTTGTGGTCGCTGCAAGTCCGTGGGCGGCGGTGGATATGTTGCTGGCATTATGGCGCAGCATGAAAATGATTGATGAAGTAGGGCAGATATATGGGATGCGTCCTTCGTTGGCCAACCGTTACAAATTATTGAAAAGCGTGATCCGTTACTTAGCATTTATTGGTGTCACTGAGTTGGCGATTGATGAAATGTTACAAGAGTTTGGTACCACTAGCTTAGCGGGAATCACTGGCGCACGTGTAAGTCAAGGTATTGGCGCTGGTGTGTATACGGCTCGCATTGGTTTAGCAGCCGTGACAGCATGTAGACCGATTGGCTTTTCTGCAGACAACAAACCAAAACTGAAAGATTTTATCAAGCGTATTGTACAGCGCATGAATGGTTAAACCTTTAATCACTAACGCTGGCAAGGATAGCGTGATCCAATTGCCTTATTTACGCTCGGAATAGTCTATTATTGAAGCTTGTAAGCACTAATTATATTATTGTTTTACTTAAGTTTAATGGTAGGCTTATTCATTCTTACAAGAAGTAAGAGATATTCTGAGCAATTAAAGGAGTTAATTATGCTGGAATACGTTGCACTAGCTTTACTGGTGTTTGTTGCTATTGTGCTGTTTTATGGTGTCATCGTTATACATGATATTCCTTACGAAATTGCTGTTCACCGAAATCACCCGCATCAAGATGCGATTCATGTCGCAGGCTGGATCAGTTTATTTACACTTAATGTTATTTGGCCATTTTTATGGATCTGGGCAACCTTATACCGAACTGATCAGGGTTGGGGTTTTTCGGATGGACATTCAAGCAAAGAGCATATTGAAAAGTTAGAACTTGAATTAGCCGAAGTAAAACAACGTCTTAATGCGTTAGAAGGAGGGAGTGAATAATGGATTTATTACTCATATTAACGTATACCGCTTTATGTATTGCCATATTCAAAATATTTAAGATCCCATTAAACAAATGGAGTGTGCCAACTGCTATTCTTGGCGGGATCATATTGATTGGCGGCTTGATCTTTACGATGAATTATAACCATCCGTTTTCAGAAATTAGTCGTGAATATTATGTCACTACGCCAATTATGCCAGCGGTTACCGGTACTGTAATTGAAGTACCTGTTAAACCTAATCAGTTATTGAAAAAAGGGGATGTGCTATTTAAGTTAGATCCTAAGAAATTTCAAGACAAGCTTGCTTCAATTGAAGCGAATTTAACAGTTGCAGAATCTGACTTTAAACGCGCTAAGGCACTGTATCGTAAAGGTATAGGTAAACAACGTGATGTTGATCTTACCCGAGCCCAAGTTGATGATTTAACCGCTAAGCGTGAGATTGCGTTGCATGATCTTGATAGTACAGTCGTCCGTGCACCGACCGATGGCTATGTGGTGCAGCAAGCATTACGCCCTGGTATGCGCGCGGTGAGTCTGCCATTGCGACCTGTGATGGTATTTAAGCATCAAGGTGAAAAAATGCTGGTTGGTTGGTATCGTCAAAACAGTATGCTACGGCTTGAAAAAGGCTCTAAAGCTGAAGTGATTTTTGATGGTCTTCCAGGTAAGGTATTTAGCGCGAAAGTGGTAGGTGCGATTCCGGCAATCCCTGAAGGGCAAATACAGGCATCAGGTACGTTAATTTCTGTTCAGAGTGCACGTGTTCCAGGTCGTATCCCGGTATTGTTTGAAATTGATGACCCACGTTTTGCTCAATATAGCGATGTGATGATGGGCGGTGCGTATGGTCAAACTGCTATCTATTCAACGCATTTTGAACATGTGGCAATTATGCGTAAGATATTGTTACGTATGGCGTCTTGGATGAACTACTTCTTCCCGTTCCATTAAAAACGTTTAGTTAATCACGTTATTCAAAAGGGTTATAGCTGCGGTTATAATCCTTTTTTATGGATAGTTTATTACTACCTTTATGATTGTAAGTAGATATAGCAAACCGTTAGCAATCCTCACCATTTAATTTTTCCAACTTGCAACATGGACCTGAGTTATTTATCATCAAGTTAACTGAATTAAGAGTGAAAAATCCATGACACAGAAAGTATCAACAGAAGTGCAAACTGAATCGACACGCATTGCTAGCGGCATTAAAAAACCAGGTCAAAGTCGAGAGCAGACTAAATTGATCGCAGCAGGTATTGAGAAGGGCATCGCAGAATACAAAAAGCAGCATAAAGCTAAAGCTCGACAACTTGATAAGCAGAAAAAACAAAAAATAAGATCTAATACAGCGACAGCAGCAAAAGAAAATGAAGCAGAGATTGAAATTGAACAAACACAAGTAAGGTCAAGTCGATTACCATGGGCATTATTAGCGCTAAGCTGGGCTGGTTTTGCAGGTTATCTTGTACAAAATGGTGTGATTAAACTCGGTTAATCGTTTTGCTACCTACCCGTGAACGCACGAAGTAGGTTGCAGACCGCATCAAATCTCTATTTAGCATATAAGAATAGGTGTCATGCAACGACACCTATTCTTATACAACGACATTTATTCTTATACATCGTGGGTGTTGTTCGCTTGCTACCCGCATAAATCTTGCGTATCCCAAAGTAATTCAGCATAGCGTAGCATCGGAATGTTCATTTCTTCTTGCAGCCATTTACCTTTGCTCAGCAGCTCTGTTCTTGTTATTGAAGGGATGCTGTTTTTGAATGCGAGTACGATCGTGTTGCTACTGTCTACGGCGAAACTAAGCAATTGGTTGTCAAATTCCAGCGCGAGTAATGCATCTAACTCTTTTTGTAATTCAAGTGTCGTATGGCAGATATTGAGTACCAGGACACCTTGTTCGTTGAGCGCGTTTTTACAATCACGCAAGTAAGATGCTTGTACTTGTTTCGGTTCCATACCTTCCGAGTTGTATAGATCTGAAAAGATAATATCGCTTTTCATGACGGTGTTTTTCATGTGATTTACAGCATCGTCGATATGAATAACGAGACGATCTGTATCGGGTAAGTAGAAGTATTCTTTTGCTGTTTTAGCTACTGCTTCACGGTATTCAACCGCGTGTACGTTCAACTCGGGGAAGCTATTGAGCAAGTTCTTTGCCATTGAGCCTGCGCCGAGTCCCATGATGGTCGCTGTTGTTACTGTGGGAATAAAAAATAACCCCGCCATCATAGCCTTGGTGTAGCCGAGCGCTAATCCATTAATGTTATTCAGTTTCATGAAACTTTGATAGATCTTCCCATCAAAGCTGAGGATCCGGCTGTTCTTTGTTTCGTAAACATAAATGGGGCCGTGCTCATCGACTGTGTGTGAAATACAGGTACCATTAATATCCATCGTATTTTAACCTTTCTATGCCTTGCAAGCTCTAACGTCTAAGCTTATTTTTGTGATGAGTTCATCGCATTTAGCGAGTTTATCGTGAGGGAGTTAAGCCCCTTGATGATAAATGACGCGTGCCTGTGTTGCAAGTTATCGAAATAAAGTGGTTACAAAGGGTTCAACTAATTGTAAGTTGATCTGTATCAATGGCTGGTATCAACCTATGGGTTTATAGTCATGTGAACAGTATGTAAAGTGATTCACACATGATTAAAAGGTGGTAAAGATGGAACTATTACGCAATCCTAAATGTTACACGGACGTGTGTATTGATGGTACTTGGTATCATTACGATCACTGTGGTTCGAAGGTTTACTCTTTAAGTGGTGGCGCGGGACCTGAACTCGATTTAGCGCGTGAACCTGCGACGGAAAATGAGCTGATTGACCTTATTCAAATCGCCATTAATTAGTTTTAGTGAAATACGATTTTTACCTTTGTGCAAGACCAGGGTAATTTGATGAGTACTCGATATAGTCTTTCTTGTAGTAGATACAAATAATTTCCTTGTAGTATATACAGTGTCATCACTCAGCGACATTCGTATTTTTGACCTTTAGACGCACTGGGCGTGTAAAGGTCACTTTTTGTTCTTTACTCCTCTTTACAGTGTTCCCTATTTGCGTTTTCTTTGATTTGTCATATTATG
>NZ_ABCQ01000034.1 GCF_000170855.1 Moritella sp. PE36
AATTGAGCTTATTAACACTGAGACATATTGAAAGTAACTTTTTATTGCAGGGTGAAATGCAATACCAAGCTAAATTTTCGCAGCGGTTCACGATCTTTCAAAATGAGTTCTCGCAATTACAACAAAACTTAACTGATTTTGACGTATCCATTCCAGCATTAAATAACTTACTTAACCTCACCGCTGATTATCAAACCGCATTTAACAAGTTAGTCGACAACTATCAGCCCCTCGATTTAAATCATAATCTAGCGCTACGCAGTAACACGACAACCGCAGCAGAAAAAGTCGATACTAAGCTCGTTGATATAAACCAAACCTTATCATCCCGTATTGTCGACTATGAAAATTTTATGGTAAGAATGACCATGACGATCTTGATCTTGTTAGTCGGTGGATTATTTCTGTTATCGGTACTAATTAATAATTCTATTCGTCAACGTATCAGCTCGTTAAGTGATTTCATTGCCAGTATTACCCAAAACAACGACCTGACAATCATCGCTGATATTAATCATAATGATGAATTATCACAAATTGAAGAAGATGTGAATCACCTGATTAGTAATTTCCGAGAACTCATTGGTAATGTGCAAAATGCGGTTGGAGAACTGGGCATAGCCTCAAGTCAATTACAAGATCGCAGCATCTCCTCTGAAGAAACGATCAAACACCAAGAAGGTGAAACCGATGCTGTCGCAACAGCCATCACCCAGATGAGTGCCACCATTCACGAAATAGCGGCAAATACGGAAAGTGCGGCAAATCAAGCAGCACAAAGTCAACAAGGTGCTCGCGAAGGTTTAATTGAAGTAAAAACCACCAAAGCCAGTATCGATACCTTATCTAACGATCTCATTAAGGCCAGTAATGAAATTGACAGTCTATCGCAACTATCAGACAGCATAGGTTCAGTACTTGGGGTCATAGCCTCAATTGCAGATCAAACCAATCTGTTAGCATTAAATGCCGCCATTGAAGCTGCACGCGCAGGTGAGCAAGGCCGAGGTTTTGCCGTCGTCGCAGATGAAGTTCGTTCATTATCGCAAAGAACCAGTGCCTCCACCGAAGAAATAACCAACATTATTGCCAAGCTACAGAATCAGACTCGCGATGTGGTTGTGCATATTAATCGTTGCGAGGAGCAAGGTCGATTAAGTGTTGAGCAAGCTTACAGTGCAGAAACGCGTATTGAACAGATCATGACAGATTTACAAACTATCATGGGAACCAGCAATCAGATTGCCACCTCGATTGAACAACAATCTAATGTGGTAGATGAAATTGGTCAGAATGTACTTTCGATGCAAAGTTTATCGAGAAAGAACTCAGACATTTCTCAAGAGAATACTCAGGTTGCCTATTCCATGGCTGCACAATCAGAAACATTAAACACGGCCATTACAGAATATAAGGTGTAGAACAGGTCAAAGATGCCTACAGAGCCCAACTAGTTACTCACTATTTGGGCTCTGTCATTGAGCTAGATTATGTTATTCCTTCAACAATAATATCCGTGCTTCAAAATAGTCAGGGAAGGTACGGTAAGTATTAATATAGTCATCCCAGTTTTTAAAATACCCACCTAAATAATCCAGCTGATATTGGTTGTTTTCAAATGCACCACCCGTGTCAGCTAATACCGTTAATCGACTTTCGCCATTATGCGTCAGCATAATTAACTTACCTAAACCTAAATGCGCTAAATCACCTGCAACTGTCACTAACGGATAAACCGGGATCTTATAATTTGCATCTTTACCGTAACCCATTACAGAGTCCGTTTTCTTGAAGTACCAGTAACGACCTTGTTCTTCTTTCTTTAGATTACGCTGATAACCAATGCCGTTATTACGATGCACATTGAAAAACTGGCTAGTGATCTCGCTACTACCGTCACTGGTAATATCACCACTGGTACTCTCATCATTAGTAATGTCGACTTTTACAGTGCCCTGCATTAATGAATCTTCCAGATCATAACGAGACAACCACACCATAGGGTCGGCTAATTTATCTTTATCCAAAATACCAGTTAACACATCTTGTTTAGTCAATTTATGACGAGTTAAGCCGCGTTCAGCATCGCCCTGCTCAAGTGTTAGATATTTTTCATCATTCGGAATGGCATATAACGCATAAGGAGTTTCAGGGGTTTGCTTCGCAGTTCCTTTAGCGAGTTTAATATAATATTTGGTCAGTAAAATTTTATCGTCTGGAATGTTTTTTAACAGCGGTTTATTTTTGGCAAAGCCCTGCGCTTGCTTTTTATCTGGCATCCAGCGGATCACATCAAAATGTTTAACAATAAACTCTGCGTCCATCAAACGGCTTGGCGCACCGGCTAATTTATCTTCTTGCTCGATTTGGCAGATAAAATTAAGGGTGCGTTTTACTCGTTCTAAATCGCCACCAAATTGCGCGGTCATGCCAGCGGTAATAATACCGGGGTCATAATCTTCACCTAAGGCAAGGTAATCCAGCGTACCTTTCGCAACACTGCAGAGCTCGGCAGTAGATGGCGTGACCATCTTGCCAAGAGCAGGACTTTTTTCTAGCTGGTAAATACGCTTTGCAGATGATGTAACTGCCGCACTTAAGTTTAAGTTAAGATTTATGTTTTGGTGACTAACAATTGCAGTACTTGCATAAGTACTCCAGGCCACCAGCACATTAATGGTAAAGAGAAATAAAGAACTAGATTTCATCGTTTTATAAATCTCGCTGTGATTGGTCGCTATAAAATAATAGTCATGGTGATTAACAGGCTTAAATGTTTACAAGTGTATGTTTATCACACCGATGTAAATCTAACCATCAAATTTCAAACACAAAACTGTAATGCAATTTAGACAAAATATAAACTCTAATACTCGTAATTTACACTTCACTGACATCTGTAATCCTATACAAAATTAATTAAGGTAACCATCAATGCACTTTTTAATCATAACAAACTTGGTATGGGCTTTTTCGTTTAGCCTTATCGGCGTTTATCTGGCTGGTCAGGTTGATGCTTGGTTCTCGGTGCTATTTCGTATTGGCTTAGCCATGTTGGTATTTATCCCATTCTTAAAATTGGGCAACTTATCACGTACCACGATTGTGAAAGTGATGGCGATTGGTGCTTGCCAGCTGGGTATTATGTACGGATTTTATTATCAGTCCTTCTTGCTGCTATCTGTACCAGAAGTTTTACTGTTTACTGTATTCACCCCTATTTACGTGACCTTAATAGATGATTTATTACATTCACGCTTCAACCCTTGGTATTTAGGTACGGCGATCATCGCGGTATTGGGTGCAGTGGTCATTAAATATGCCGGTATTAACGAAGGCTTCGTCGTTGGCTTCCTTGTTGTGCAAGGCGCGAATATTGCCATGGCGATTGGTCAGGTAGCCTATAAGAAACTCTCTGAAAACGAACTGAAAGATGTGAAACACAGTGAAGTATTTGGTTTGTTCTATATTGGCGCATTCCTAGTTGCCGTTGTCGCGTTCATGTTACTGGGCAGCACAGAAAAAATGCCAACGACTTCCACGCAATGGGGTGTATTAACTTACCTTGGTATTATAGCTTCAGGCTTAGGCTACTTCATGTGGAATAAAGGCGCATGTTTGGTTAATGCGGGTACATTAGCCGCGATGAATAACGTGCTTGTACCGCTAGGCTTATTAGTGAATCTGGTGATTTGGAACCGCGATGCCGACTTAGGAAAGCTGGCGTTAGGCGGCGGTATTATTTTGCTATCACTGATATTTAACGAAACAGTGGTTAAGCAAAGAATAAAACAAAAAGAATTAGCGCAACAAGGCTAATTGCTTAATGACTTGAATCTAGCAATACCCTAGGTGATTTTTGTATGAATATTAAATTATCTAGGGTAAACCCCTTTAAAACTTTAAAAAATGAGTACTTTTCAATAACGCCGTAATCTCTGCTACAATCGCCTTTTTATACGCGAGCAGATCTCCATGTACTTTTTACTCCCGCTATTCACCGTTATCATCTGGTCAGGCAATTCAATTGTTAATATCTTATCGACCAATGTCATCGCTCCCGAAACTATTTCCTTCTATCGTTGGTTTATTGCCTTAATTGCGCTTACGCCTTTTTTGATCAAACCGGTATGGAAAAAACGCCACGCGATTAAGCCTTATTTAGCCAAATTAGCATTCCTGGCATTACTCGGCATGGCGATTAATCAATCCCTAGCCTACTTTGCGGCAGCTACAACGACAGTCACAAACATGACGTTGATTTTTTCTTTAGTGCCGTTATTAAGCTTAATATTTAGTGTGCCATTACTCGGGCTAACATTAACGAAAAGAGCGGTGTTCGGTGCAGCAATATCACTGACGGGCTTGGTGTATATGTTAAGCCAGGGTCAAGTGAGTAACTTGCTGGCAGAAGGGCTTAATATTGGTGATTCGTTAATGCTGATTGCAGCCTGTAGTTACTCGTTGTATGGGGTATTACTCAAGCGCTGGCGTCTGCCGTTTAATAACTGGATAGCGCTGTATGTGCAGATGGTATTTGCCGTCATCATTTTATTACCGGTACTTACGTATAACGGCCAAGTCAGCCTGAGCAGTGAATCATTACCGCTAGTATTGTATGCTGCGATCCCAACCTCGATATTAGCCACTTGGTTATGGATGCAGAGTATTCACCATCTCGGCGCAGATAAGACTGCCATGTTCATGAATTTATTACCGGTCTTTACCGCGATCATGGCGACCTTCATTCTCGATGAGCAGCTATCAAGTTATCAATTTATTGGTGGTACGTTGGTGCTTACAGGTGTGGCGATGACGCAGTTGAAATCGAAGAAGTCGGCAGGGAAAGTAGTTACGATCCCGTCTTAGTCGAGCCCTTATATAAAACAACCCCAAGTTATAACATCACTTGGGGTTCTATCCACTAACCAATAATTTAATTAAAACTACCAATCAACGCCTTTTCTAATTTTAATCCCAGCTCTGAATGCATGTTTGGTATCTTGAATATCACTGACGGTATCAGCCATTTCAATTAACTCAGCACTGGCACGTCGGCCTGTAACAATCACAGATTGCTCGCGTGGGCGGTTCTTTAATGCATTAAGAATCTCGTCTTTTGGCAAGTAGTCATAACTTAACATGTAAGTTAATTCATCCAGCAGCACCACGTGAATATCAGGGTCTTTTAAAAATACTTTAGCCTGTTCCCATACGATTTTTGCAGCTTCAATATCGACTTCACGGTCTTGGGTATTCCAAGTAAAGCCAGTGCCCATCACCGCAAAAGGTACATCTAGCTTTTCTAACAGGTTACGCTCACCGCAATCCCATTTACCTTTAATAAACTGTACCACTGCGGCTTTATAACCATGGCCGACACAGCGCGTGACATTACCAAAACCCGCGGTGGATTTACCTTTACCATTACCCGTGATCACCAGCATAATACCGCGTTCTTCTTTGGCTTTTTCAACGCCTTTTTCAACCTTAATTTTACGGTTTCTCGATTTACGTAAATGCTTTTCTACTTCGGTCATTTCTGTCATTATTTTACCCTTCCCTGTCATTCTATTTTTTTGGCAATGTTTGTTATTTTGGATCCGCTACTTTATTGGTGTAACACAATTGCGGAAAGTGTTCGCCTTCGTGGGCAAACACACTGATGTGGCTAATGCTGGCATAATCAATTTTAATCCGCTGAAATTGTACACCTTGCAGATAGTCTATTTTTAAGCACCAAGCGATTAACGTGCGGATCACGCCTGAATGCACAAACAAAGCAATACGCTTACCTTGATGCTGTTGTAATACACTAAGCAGTGCAGCTTCAACACGTTGTGAAAAGTCCGCTAATGACTCCCCATTCGGCGGGGTATTGTTACCCGGATCGATAAAGAAGTTGTGCATGTCTTGCGGAAAGTCATTATGTAACTCCTGATAAGAACGCCCATCCCAATCACCAAAATCAAACTCAGCAAAGTCAGGTTTAATATGCAAAGGCACTTGTTGTTGCGCTGCTATGTATTCAGCGAATAACGCACAACGCTGTAAAGGTGACGCGATCATCACATCAATGTCAGTAAGATTGGCGCTGTTGTCGAGCATTTGTTGCCAACCTAATTCAGATAACTCCGGATTAGTACGACCTAATAACGCATTACGGATCTGCGGTTCACCATGACGCACTAAATACAATTCAGTCTGCATCTACCCCCCTTTCAATGCTAACGGTAACCCTGCTACTACTAACGTCGCTTTATCAGACACCTTAGCTATCGCTTGGTTTAACCAACCAGCATGATCAACAAAACTGCGGGACAACTCCCCCATCGGCACAATACCACTACCGACTTCGTTACTGACGATCACACAGTCACCCTCGAACGTCGTTAACGCAGTGATAAATGCCTGGCGTTGCGATTCAAATTCAGCAAAATTTTCAGAACAGATCCAATTGCTCAGCCATAAGGTCATGCAGTCAATCAGTACCACGGCATTGGTGCCCGATAATGTTTGCAAACAACTCGCCAGTTGCAAAGGCTCTTCCACCAGCGACCAATCCTGATCACGACGTTGCTTATGCAGGTCAATGCGTTGCTGCATTTCATCGTCGTAGATGGTTGCAGTGGCGAGATAAATTAATTTTTCACCCGTACTTTGGCTTAATTCACCCGCGAGGGTTTCAGCATGAACACTCTTTCCCGAACGAGCACCGCCAATGACTAAATGGATCATCCTTGTAGTCCTATAATTAATACCATATAAATTAATAACTCACTGAGTTGCTGCGCTAAACCAAGTAAATCACCGGTGATTCCACCCACTTGTTTATGCACAAAACGACGGAAAAAAAACACAAACACCACTAATGCAAATAGCATAGGCAAGATTAATTCAGGCAGCAGTAATAGTGGTAAAAATCCTAATATTAAGCTGATAACTAAATCACTGCGTTGCTTGGGCTCAGCGACGGATTTAGACTTAGTATCTGCGGTTTCACGTACATATGGCGAGATAAACATCATCACAGTTGCGACTGTCCGACTGAGTGGATGGGCAATAAGCAATGCCAACATAATACTGTTATAACTAGAGACACTGATGTTGCTATAGCTCAATAACAACGCAAATTTAAGCGTTAATACAAACCATATTGCGATAGAACCGTAACTGCCGACTCGAGAATCTTTCATGATCGCGAGTTTCTGTTCGCGCGTCCAACCACCACCGAGTCCATCCGCCGAGTCCATCAGACCGTCTTCGTGAAACGCACCAGTAAGCAATACCCCAGTAAGCATGGCAAACAAGATGGCAATTTCGACACTGAAATAGAGCTGAGTAAAGTAATATACCGCGCTACAACAACCGCCAATTAGCCAGCCCACCACAGGAAAATAACGACAAGATTGATTTAACTTCCTGGCACTAAAATCTAAATTAGCGGGCACAGGAATACGAGAAAAAAATCCCAATGCCAACCAAAACAACTCTAACTCAACTTTGAGTCGATTTATCATACTGCGTCAATACCTGCCGCTGCAAAACTCGCCATATCATTATAAAAACTGGCTGCCGCTTGTAATAATGGATAAGCCAACGCTACACCAGTACCTTCACCTAAACGTAAATCTAATGTCAGTAGTGCATCAACATTAAGGTGCTTAAGCATTAACTGATGGCCTTGTTCTTGTGATTTATGACAGAACACCATGTATTGCTGGCAATTAGGCTCTATCATCACCGCTAGCATCGCTGCTGCAGTGGTAATAAAACCATCGACTAGGATGATACTTTGACGCTGCGCCGTTGCTAACATAGCACCTGTTATCTGCACAATTTCAAAGCCGCCAACATTGGCCATGATATCCATCGCAGTATCAAGTTTTCCTTCATGCAATGCCATTGCCTGTTTAATCAACGCGACTTTCTTGGCATAAGCGTCATCACTAATGCCGGTACCACGACCAACACAATCTACCACCGGTAACTTAGTGATAGCAGACATGATCGCCGCCGCAGACGAGGTATTACCTATGCCCATCTCACCAAAACCTAATACATTACTGCCATTATCCAAATGTTTAATCGCAACATCAGCACCAAGCTGTAAACCTTGCTCAACGCTAGCTAATGTCATCGCCGCTTGTTTAGTAAAGTTAGCCGTACCATTACCTAGTGATTGCATGGTTAAGCGTTCATCCGTCACCGGTAATAAAATACCGGCATCGATCACGTCCATGGCGATTTGGTTACTGCGACAAAAACAATTGATTGCCGCGCCACCGTTAAGAAAATTCAGCACCATTTGCTGCGTTACCGCTGACGGCGCAATACTGATACCTTCTTCGGCAATGCCATGATCACCAGCGAACACTAATATCGTCGGCTGCTTAAGACTGATCGTGTCTTTGCCCGTGATAAGTGCTAATTGCAGCGCGAGCGATTCTAACGCACCCAATGCGCCCGGTGGTTTGGTTTTATTATTGATCTTGTTTTGAATAAATTCTTGGTCAGTGCGATCCAGCGTTTTAACATCAAACATACGGTACCTTTCATCCCTGTAAATAAAATCTGTTTTAATTCGAGCTTTCTTGTTTGGCATCGATCTCTAACAATAACGATTGTAACTTGCCACTGTAGTCACCTGGTTCTTGCCATAATCCCCGTTGCGTTGCTTCTAATAATCGCTCGGCCATCTCCTCTAACGCATTAACATTATGTTCCTGCATAAAGGCTTGGTTTTCTTGATCAAAAATTAATGCATCCGCCACTTTTTCATATTGATAATCATCAATCAAATTGGTTGTCGCATCATAAGCAAACATATAATCAATACTGGCCGCCATTTCAAACGCGCCTTTGTAACCATGTTCACGCATCGCAGCGATCCATTTCGGATTTAATACCCGAGAACGAATAACCCGGTTTAATTCTTCTTTTAAAGTTCTGATCTTTGGCATTGCTGGATTAGAGTGATCGTTGTGATATACCACCGGCATTTCATTTTTTAATACCCGAACCGCATTGGTCATGCCGCCCTGAAACTGATAATAATCATCAGAATCCAATAAATCATGTTCCCGGTTGTCCTGATTGTGCATCACCACATCAAGTTGTGATAAACGGTTTGCAAATGCACCTCTGGCAACCACACCATCAACATCCTCGGCAAGACTGCCATAAGCATAACCACCCCAATTCAAATAGGCATCGGCCAAGTCTGATTCTTGCTGCCAACAACGCTCATCAATCAGTCCCTGTAAACCAGCACCGTAAGCACCCGGTTTGCTGCCAAATACCCGATAGGACGCTTGGCGTTTTGCTTCAGCGTCGGTCAGGCCTTGCGCAGATAATTCTTGTACTCGCTGCTTAATATTTTGTTGAATGGTATTTTGTGCACCGGGATCGTCATAATCCGCTAATGCCAATACCGCAGCATCGAACAACTTCATCACATTGGGAAAAGCATCGCGGAAAAATCCAGATACCCGCAACGTCACATCCACACGAGGACGACCTAATAATGCACAGGGAATGATTTCAAAATCGATAACCCGTTGTGAACCTGGTGCCCAAATTGGTTTAATGCCCATTAATGCAAATGCCTGCGCAATGTCATCACCACCCGTACGCATAGTGGCCGTGCCCCAGACCGATAATCCAAGTTGTTTAGGATAATCACCATGCTCTTGTAAGTGACGCTCAATCACAGCTTGGGTTGACCGCTGACCAATTGCCCATGCGGCAGGTGACGGTATCGAGCGGTTATCTACCGAGAAAAAATTACGTCCCGTCGGTAACGTATCTAATCGACCTCGCGTGGGTGCGCCACTCGGTCCAGGCTCCACAAACAAGCCTGCTAAGCCATCTAACAAGGCTGAAATTTCATTCTCTACACTTTGTTCTAGTGCGGTTAATAACGTATTTTTGACGTAACTCAGCTGCTGCATGGTGCGTGGCAACGCTGTCATTAGAGTATTATATTTATCGGCTGCAATGGTCGGCGAAATTACCGGTGCAATTGTCGCTTCATTCACTAATACCAGCTCACTGACTAACTGCATGGCGAGCAGTTCTAGACGTTCATGGGTATCAAACTCTGTTCGCCAACTATCATCACTGAGCTCAGCTAACAGCGATGGTTTCGCCCCTTGCCAAACATCACTACTGGCCGCCAACGGATCAAATATCTCACCCGCTTGTTGTAGATTAAGATCTAACGCCAGATTATGTAATATGCCTTGGCTGTGATGCTCTTTACCGCGTGGTAAACGTAACAAGGCGACGATGGTATCGCTGAGTTTATCCGCTTTTGGTAATACCCCAAGAATATGCAAACCGTGACGTATTTGCGCTTCTTTGATGTCACATAAATAGGTATCGAGTTCAGCAAACATGTCATCGCGGCTATCACTATCTCCATAACTATTACCACCGAGTTCTTCGGCAACATGCGAGTTCTTCACCGCATCTACAATCGCTTCACGCAGCCAGAGTTCGCGTTGTTCATCCATGCCCATGGCTTGGTAATATTCATCCACCAGCCCTTCAAGTTCAGCCAGTTCGCCATAGACTTCCGCGCGGGTCATAGGCGGCATTAAATGGTCGATAATAACCGACTGAATACGCCGCTTAGCCTGTGCGCCTTCCCCGGGATCATTAACAATAAAAGGATAAAAATTCGGCATCGGCCCCAATACCAGATCAGGCCAGCACTTCTCTGATAATGCATTGCCCTTGCCCGGTAACCATTCTAAATTACCGTGTTTACCCACATGAATAATGGCATCAACTTGATAGCTATGACGTAGCCAAAAATAAAACGCCAAATAACTGTGTGGCGGAATCAAATCGGGATCGTGATAATTTGCGGCTAAGTCAATATTAAAACCCCGCGCAGGCTGAATTCCAACAAAGGTTTGGCCTAAGCGAATGCCAGATAACATTAAGCGACCGTCCCGATATTTAGGGTCCTGTTCTGGTCCGCCCCACTTGTCCCAAATCGCCTGCTGGTTCTCAATCGGTAACTGTTGCAGATACTGCATATATTCATCAACCGCGATACTTTGCCAGCAACCTAGGTGGTGCAAGGTATCCGGGTTGTTAGTAATAGAGCCGAGTAACTCATGAATCAGCGCCGTGCCATTTTCAGGAATATTCTCGACCGGATAATTGGCCGCGGCTAACGCCGTTAAAATATTCACGGTTGACTCGGGGGTATCTAAACCAACGCCATTACCAATGCGCCCATCTTTGGTGGGATAATTAGCAATAATCAAAGCGATGCGTTTGTCTTGATTGGCTTTTATCGATAACTGGCAATATTTAAAGGCCAGGGACACCACAAACTCTGCCCGTTCGCGGTGTAACTGATATTTAACGATGGCGGTTTGACAACGCTCACTAAAATCAGCGGCGGTTTTAAAGCTCACCGCCCGCGTCTGAATACGACCATCCATTTCTGGCAATACCACTTGCATAGCAATATCACGACTGCGTAAACCTTGTTTGTAATCCAGCCAATCTTGTTCGGTACTACTGGATAACACTAACTGAAATACTGGAATGTTAAGGCTAAACGGTGAAATGAATGAGCTAGGTTCAGCGCTTAAATCAGGACTGGCGGCGCGGTTACAAGAAAAACCCGTGGTATTAATAATGATTTTCGCTTGCGTCTGTAAAAGCAACTCATTCACTAGGTCAATAGATTCATCATCTTTCAATGATTGGATCGCGATCGGTAATGGCAACATGCCCTGTTGCTCAATACAATCGATTAAACCATCAAACATCGCGGTATTGTCACTTTGTAAATGACTGCGATAAAACAACAATAAACAAATAGGTCGATCTAATTCACTCACATCAGCGCGATCAGAGATTTGCTGCCAACGCTGCTGCCAGTCGTTCAAACTGACTTGCTGATACGATTTTTTATCATGTCTCAGCGCTGCCAGTATCGCGTTGGGCATATACAACATGCAATTGGGCAGCACTTGTGGTGGCCGCCATGCATAATTGTGGTTGAGGTATTGGCTGGCAAGATAATGATACAGGTTGTTTATATTGGCTGCGCCACCCTCACGCAAATAACGCCACACTGCAACCGCGTCATCACGAGCGACACTTGATGCCGAAAATAATGCCTCATCCGCTGTATCATCACCCGGTACTATGATTAATTGGCGGGGATTTCTGACTGAACCCGCCGCTAACCAATCCTGTAATTGCGCAAAACCATACTGCCAGTAATTTTCGCCGCCCAATAAAGACACCACCACCACTTTGGCGTGATCGAGCACTTTATCTTGATAGAGGTCGAATGCGGCAGGTTTTAATAACTGCATCCAGTTAGCTAACCGGATGGAGGGGAAATCAGGGTCTAATGCTTCAGCGGCACTGGCCAATGCCGCCAATGAACTATCGGCGGCTGACAAAATAACAATGTCCGCAGGTGATTGCTCAAGATCAATGATACCTTCGTCATCGGTGAAACCACCGGGTTGTGCCGCCAATAAATGCATTAGGCAGTTACAGCATCATCAGCGCCAATAACGGCTTGTTGCAACGCACTTTCCAGCACGTTACGGTCAAGGTTTTTACCAATCACCACCAACTGAGTTTGACGTACTTCATCGCTATTCCACATACGATCAAAATGCACATCAAGACGTTCACCCACAGCTTGTAGTACCTGACGCATAGGTTTACCCGGTAAGGCCGCAAAACCTTTGGCACGGAAGATATTATGCTCGGTTAATAATTGCGTTAAGATCTGTTGTAAACGCGGACCATCCACTTCACCAAACTTCAACACAAAAGAATCGAAGTGGTCGTGTGCGTGGTCGTGATGTGCGCCATGCGCATGATGATGATCATGATGGTTATGCAGATGATCAATTTGCTCTTCTGCTGCCGCATCTAAGCCCATAATAACGTCTAGGGCAATGTCACCATTGTCGACATAAATTGTTTTAACGGCATCTGGTACCCGGTTAGCGACGACGATTTTAACCTGTTCACGCTCTGCGTCGGTTAGTAAATCGTTTTTACTGACCACCACTAAGTCTGCCGCACTTAATTGATCATCCAATAATTCTTGTAAACTTGGATCGTGATCTAAGCTTTCATCTGCCAAACGTTGTGCTTGTACTTTGTCGGTATCATTGGCAAAACGACCCGCAGCAACAGCCGGGCCATCGATCAGAGTGATAACCGCATCGACCGTACAATATTGCTTTATTTCCGGCCAGTTGAATGCCTGAACCAAGGGTTTAGGTAATGCCAGGCCACTGGTTTCAATCAGAATATGGTCGATATCATCACGGCGTGCGACTAACTCTTTCATCACAGGTAAAAATTCTTCTTCTACCGTACAGCAAATACAGCCATTGGCTAATTCATAAATACCGTTCACCCCCTGACTTGGCGAGGTCGATTCATCGTCACAATCGAGTGGGCAACTGCGTAATAAATCCGCATCAATATCCAGTTCGCCAAATTCATTAACGATAACCGCTATACGTTTGCCCGCGGCTTGTTTTAAAATATTAGAAAGTAAGGTGGTTTTACCACTACCAAGAAAACCGGTAACTACGGTAACGGGGATTTTGTTTAATTGCATGTATAGCTCCAAACTGCCATGTTGTTGAGCGAAAAGTGCTGAAATTATAATTTGAGTCCTAGGTTATTACAATGTTTGTTTATTGTTATAAGTTGGAGGAAAACGCTATAAAGCATTATCAGTGTTTAACTATTTTGTCGTATACTTGCGCGCAGAGGTATTAATCATGACAACAATTGCAACATTGCCTGAAACTTCAGGTGTTCTTATTTGTGGGCACGGCAGCCGTGCGAAGATCGCTGAAGAAGAGTTTTCTTTATTAGCAAAGGGACTAAAAGAACGTCATCCAGAATTGAAAGTTGAATATGGCTTTCTGGAATATTCTGCGCCGAATATGCATACCGCGTTAGATCGTTTAGTGGCCCAAGGTGTCACCAAGATCCATGCTGTACCGGGTATGTTATTTGCGGCAACCCATGCTAAAAATGACATTCCATCGGTATTAACGACGTATCAAGCCAAGCACCCTAATTTGACTATCGAATACGGTAAAGAATTAGGTTTACATGATGAAATGATCATGGCGTTTCAACAGCGTATTCTCAATGCACTTGGTCACGACACGATCCCAGCTGCTGGTGAACTTTACGATACCATGCTGGTTGTGGTTGGTCGTGGTACATCGGTTGTTGATGCTAATGCCGATGCCGCGAAACTGACGCGTATTGCTTGTGAAAATCTGGGATTTGGCTGGTCAGAAACAGTTTATTCTGGCGTAACCTTCCCGTCTGTAGGACGTGGTTTAGAAATGGCACTGAAGCTCGGTTTCAAAAAGATCGTGGTTGCACCTTATTTCTTATTCGGTGGCAAGCTAATCGACCGTATCTACAATTACGTTGATAAAGTGGCCAATGAAAACCCTGACGTTACGTTTTTCAAAGCTGATTACCTGCGTGCACAAGACCATGTGATCAATACTTTTGAACTACGTATCAATGAGACTATTACCGAACCTGTTCCACACGTTACCCTAATGGCCGACTTCCAAGCGCGCTTAGCACGTGGCGAAGTAGATGTTCATCACCATCATGCCGAATTTAAAGCTGAAGGTGAGCACAGTCATGAACACAGTAATAGTCATGACCATTCGCACGACCATGGCCACAGTCACGGCCATCATCATGCACCTTACAAACATATTGCCCATCCACATGGTCCACGTACCATGGTGAATGACAATATCTGCGGTTACTTCATGAGCCAATTGCCAGAACAGGTGATAGCCGAAGAAAAAGCAGCAGGTGAAAAAAACTAGATTCAGCGATACAATTACATTGCTGATGCCAAGTTTTTAAACATTATATGAAACGAGCTTAACCGCTCGTTTTTTGTTTTTCATTGTAATTAAAAACAAAAAAGCCAATTAAGAGACTCTCAATTGGCTTAGTTACGGCAATAAAAAACAGCGCTATTATTTCACTGGTGGGCGATAAATATGCGGCTGATCTTTATCGTATAAATACGAATCATCAAACTTCTCAGTGCCTAATACATGACCGACCAGAATAAGAGAAGTTAACGTGAATTTCTTCGCTCTGACCTTTTCGACAATATCTTTTAACGTACCAAGCACTTTGTCCTGATCAGGCCATGATGTACGGTAGCAAACGGCCACAGGGCAATCTTCACCATAAAACGGAATAAGTTCATCGACAATTTTAGCAATCTTAGTCACGCCTAAATGGATCGCGAGTGTCGCGCCACTGGCTGCTAATGCAGGTAAACGCTCACGCTCAGGGAACGGGGTTTTGCCTTCATAACGGGTAAAAATAATAGTTTGTGATACCCCAGATAACGTTAACTCTTTACGTAACCACGCTGCCGATGCCGCCGTTGCAGTCACCCCTGGGATCACTAGATAATCGATATCTAATTGCTCTAAGCGGCGGATCTGTTCGCCAATCGCGCCGTATAAAGAAGGATCACCAGAATGCACGCGAGCAACGTCTTTACCTGCTGCATCCGCGACCCGGATATGTTCAATGATCTCATCTAAAGCGATTGGCGCGGTATCAATAATCTGCTCCGCAGTCTCTTCCACATCCGCAAATAATGCCCGAGGCACCAATGATCCTGCATATAAAATAACGGGGCAGTTATTTATTAGTTTCTGCCCTTTGACCGTGATCAACTCGGGATCACCCGGTCCTGCACCGATGAAATAAACTGTCATAATTTTTTATTATATCCTCGCGGTGTATAAATCCATTCTTTTTGGCCGTTGATGATATGACGAGACTGACTATTGCCCACCGTCACCATAGTGAACATATCAACATCATCAGAATGTAGCTTGTCTAATGTGGTCATGGTAATACTTTCATCTTCACGGGTAAGTTGACGTCCTAATAATACTGGCGTATTTGCGGGACGGTATTGCAGTAAAATATCTCGCGCAGTATTAATCTGCCAATCACGTTTTTTCGATCTTGGGTTATAAAACGACACCACAAAATCCCCGGTACCACAGCTATGGATACGTTTCTCAATGGTTTCCCAAGGTGTTAACAAATCCGATAACGAGATAGTACAAAAATCATGACCGAGCATAGCGCCAACCCGACTGGCGCCTGCTTGCATTGCCGAAATACCGGGTACCACTTCAATATCCACATCTAACCACTCAGGGTGATCTTCTAGGCCTTGCAGCTGGCGATCTAATAATTCAAATACCAAGGTAGCCATCGCATAAATACCGATATCACCACTTGATACTAACGCCGTATCTTTGCCACTGGCGGTTAAACTCAATGCTAAACGAGCACGATCAATTTCTTGCCCGAGTGGTAAGTCATGATGGGTTTTACCATCACAGACATCACCTAATAAATCCAGATACAAGCCATAAGCCACTAGATCTGTGCTGGCTTTAATAGCGGCAATCGCCTTTGGTGCAATCAAGTCTTTATCACCTGGACCGGTACCAATTAAAAATAATTTACTCATTTCATCACCTTTGTAACTACGCTATTTTGCTTTGTTATTATTTGGATATGCTCTGGCTATTGCGCAGGTAGCTACCGCTGATTTTTGCTTGGTTAAAATTAATTCACCCTGTTGCTGGGTGATCTGCTGTACATCAAATAAGGCGGCCGATTCTGCGACCCCGTATACCCCAACAACACTGTATACATAATCTGACTTGGTACTTAATAAGTCTTCCATTTCTCGTAACTGGTATTTATCCCAAGTAACAAAAGGTTTATTGATCTGTTTCGCTAATGCAATTAAACCGAGTTCATCGGCTTTAATATCAATACTGTTAATATGACTTATTTGCGCTAGGGTTAAATTAGCTTGCGTTAAACAAGTCATTAATAATTCATGTAACTTATCCACTGGACAATGTCGCTCACAGCCCATACCAACACTGTATACCGGAGCCAAATAAGGATTAGCGGTAGTCATCACTAATTGCGCCTCAATCAAGGTCGCGACATTATCAGCCCAGTCATTAGCGCCACCTTCATGACCAGATAATAACGGGATCACAAACTGTCCCGCTTCATCTAATACCAAGACCGCGGGATCGGTATTTTTATGCGCTAATACCGGCGCTAATGTCCGCACGGCAATCCCCGTCGCACAGATCAAGATCAGCCGTTCTCCGGCTTGAAATGCCTGCTGCACCTGTGCCGTGAACGGTTTTGGTTTAAACCAGATGTCGCTTTGCTCAGGCAGTACGTGCTGGATTTGTTTCGCGAGCTTTTCGCCCGCTTCCGTTAACGCCACAATACGGATCATGGTTTACCTCGTTGTTGCGTTATGACGAACCACAAATAAGGAAAAGTACGGCCCGGCTTCATGCGCCAGCTTAGTCACGTCTTTCTCGATAATTTGTTGTTCACGGCTGATATATTCTAAATAGCTAGCATCTTGGGTGCGTCCTGTTGCCGCTAATGCAGTTAAAATACGCGGACGAGATTGACCCGCCTTCATGATCACCACACTGTTGTGTTCAGTTAAGGTTTGGCGTAAGAATTCATCACTATGCCGACCACTCACCACAGCAAAAGAATCTGTTAATGCCGTGAGAGGGCTCACCAATGCGGACGCGGCGGCATTAATCGACGAAATACCCGGTACCACTTCACAGACAAACTGATCTTGTAAGCGTTCTAACAAATAACTGAATGAACCGAAGAATAACGGATCACCTTCACAGATAAAAACCACATCCTTACCTAGCGCTAATTGCTGCTGCACACGCGCCGCACCATCATCATAAGCTTGATTAGCTAAGGTACGGTCTTTACTCATAGGCATCACAATGCCGATCTCAATAGCAGGTGACTTTCTGGCGGCAATCGCGTCACTGGCGATCATTTTGGCCTGCGAGACATGATCGTCATTGGTTAAATAACAGATCACGTCCACTTGCTGTAACAAACGAAATGCTTTTAACGTCATCAGCTCAGGATCACCCGGGCCCACGCCAACACCAATTAATTTACCGGACTGGTTATACTTCATTATCGACTTCTTCATATTTGGTAAATTTAAATAAGGTCACCGGCAGGTTCGGTTTATACATTAACTGACCCGCTAATTTAGTGCCTTTGCTAATCGCGACTTGCAAGGTTTCCGTTTGTAGATCGGACAACGACTGGGCAAAATGCTGTAATTGGTACTTGGTGGTTTCCGTTACCGCACTCGCAACTAATACCCCACCAGCAGGTAATTGCTGCCAACTTAGGGCTAGCACCGACGCTAACTCACCATCACTGCCACCAATAAATACTTTATTCGCTACTGGTAATGTCGCTAATTCAGCAGGCGCACGGCCCGCAATAATCGCTAAGTTAGCCACCACACCAAAGCGTTGTTGATTTGCGGCTAAACAACTTAACCGGTCAGGATGATGTTCAATGGCATATATTTGTGCGTCTTGCTGCCAATAGGCCAACTCAACCGCCACACCACCACAACCTGCACCAATGTCCCAGATTACATCGCCTTTAGCAGGCTGCATCAGTGACAAGATCTGCAGACGCACTTCACGTTTGGTGATCATGCCTTTACCCGCTTCACGGTCGGTGACAAAGTATTGGTCTTCAATGCCCGGAAAGTTTGGCAATATGCCGCCAGTACCAAGTGGCTCAACCACAGATACGTGCAATGGGTCAAAGCTTAATTCCGGTGTCGCGATTAATTGCGTAGCTGTAAATGCACGTATACGCTGCTGGGCATAACCCAATAATTCACACACCCAAATAATCGATTGATCAAATCCGGCATTAATACATTCTTGGGCTAAATGCTGAGGCTGACTGTGTTTATCAGTCAGTATTACTAAGGTTTGTTTAATTTTAAGACGGGTACGAATTTTGGCTAGGGGTCGGCCATGCAAACTTAATACTTCAACATCTTGCAGTGCCAAACCTAATGCATGGCAAGCCGCTTGAATACTCGAAATACCCGCATGAAACTGTAAATTATCTTTGCCAAATTTAGTCAGCAACCAACGACCAATACCATAATGTAACGGATCGCCCGACGCTAATATCACCACACGCTGTTGCTGATGCGTCGCTAATAACGCAAGTAACTGAGATAGAGACGGCAAGATCACTTGCTTTGGTTCAGGTTTCGCTTGAGCCTGATGCTCGTCAATATTACCCGTCAACAATTGGCTAATCACGGCTAACTGACGGTCAGAACCAATTATCACCTCAGCTTGCTGTATGGCTTGCTGCGCAGCAGGTGTTAACAATGCGTGTTCTGCAACACCCAAGCCAATCACATCAATACAGGTTCGGCGACCTTTCTTATTAATGTCCTTATCGCTATCTTGCATCATTTAATACCATTCGCCATTTACGCAACGTAACAAGGCATTTAAGGTAGCAGAAGTCACTGCACTACCGCCCTGACGACCAAGCAAGGTGATACATTCAATCCCCAATTTCTCATGGGCATCCCACAATGCTTGTTTTGATTCTGCGGCACCAACAAAGCCCACCGGCATACCTATAATCAATGCTGGTTTTGGTGCACCATTGGCGATCATTTCTAATAATCTGAACAATGCGGTTGGTGCATTGCCGATGAGGACGATGCTGTTGGCCAGATCTTGCTGCCAAAATTCTAACGACGCCATGGTACGGGTTTCACCTCTTTGTTTGGCTAGAGGAGGCACGCGCGGATCGTTAAGATAACAAAGTGGCGGCTGTGAGATCATGCGTTTGGTAATACCGTGGCGCACCATTTCTACATCACATAAAATGGGTGCCTGCGCATTGATTGCTTGCAGCCCGTTCTCACAAGCATGACGACTAAAGCGCACTTGCTCGCTCACCTCAGGCATACCAACACTGTGCACAATACGCATCACCACTTGTTGCTGTTCTTTACTCAAATGGTCTAATGCGGTTAATTGGCGTATTTGGCGAAAGCTTTCTTGCTCAATGTTCTGTGGTCTAACTTCGTAATTATAATCCATATAATACTGCTACTATTCTTGTTAATTGGTTAAACCAATTAATCTGTTAAAAGGCTAATAAGTTAAAAGGTTAAAAATCGCTGACAAACAAACGCATGACATTCGTCTCGACTGGTAAATTCAACATCCGCTGGCGGTAAGCTTGGCCGTGTTTGCATGAATACCGGTATTCCTAATATCCGCGCTGCAGTTAACTTCGCGATAGTTGAATCGCCACCACTGTTTTTTGTGATCAGCGCATTGATACCGTAATGCTTGAATAAGGACATTTCGTCGTCAACCGCAAATGGCCCGATTGCTTTTAGCCACTGCATGGCAGGTAATAATGCGGTTTTGGGTTTGACTGCAGTACGCACTAATTGCGGTAATGACAGCAATGAGGAATCCGCTATTAAACGGAGTAATTGCGGCTCTAGTTGCCCGACAGTGAAGAAAGGACAGAGCTGGCTAGCCTGTTCTGATTCAACGCTGGCTTGTGCTTGTAACAAGGTTAATAATTGTGGCCAGCTAGTGAATGTTTGCCAATTATCATCTCGTCCTTGCTGCCATTGCAGCCGATGAAAACGCCAATAAGGTAAGCCACAATCTTTGGCAACTTGCGCTGCAGTGCTACTCATCTGTTGCGCATAAGGGTGGGTCACATCTAAAATTGCCGTGATGTTTTGCGCATTAATATAATGCGCTAATCCGCCAAACTGGCTAAAACCACCACTGACGATTTCACATCCGACATTCGGTACTCGTACGAGTCCCGCGACGCTGTAAATCAAGGGAATATGACTGGCATGTAATTGTGTTGCCAGTTTTCGGCCATCGGCAGTGCCACCGAGTAATAATAATTTCATTTTGACTTAGTTATGATCAGCAAAGCCAATCAAATCTCCCTGTCGGTTAATAACCCATATTTCTAATTCTGTATGTGCAGGTATTTTACTGCGCACCTGTGTAAATGCAGCCTGACACACAGCGGTCGCCAAATCAATTTTATGCGTATAACAATGGTTTAACGCTTCAATCGAGGTATTCGAATTGACCATCAATGTCATTAACTCAGGACTTGCACCCTGTTGCTGGGCGAGCTCCGCTAAAAAAGGTAGATCAATAGCAGAAACCTTACTGTGCAGATTCCATTTACCCATGGCTAGTTTACTTATTTTTCCAAAACCACCACAAATACTCAGTTTGCTCACAGGCACTTTTTTAAGGTGTTTTATTACCGCACCAACAAAGTCGCCCATCTCAATTAGCGCGATATCGGGCAGCTGATAATACGCTTTAATTGCATCTTCACTGCGATTGCCTGTGGAGGCGGCAATGTGGGTATGACCATTCGTCGTGGCCACATCCAGACCTTGAAAAATAGAGGCGATATAGGCAGAACAGGAAAAGGGTCGAACAATCCCTGATACGCCTAAAATTGATAAACCGCCAACGATACCCAAGCGGCCATTCATGGTTTTTAATGCTATTTCCTCACCATTTTCAACACCGACCGCGACTTCAAAGCCACCTTGATAATCGTGTTCTGCGGCCATGAATTGCAAGTGTTCCGTCATCATTTGACGCGGAACCGGGTTAATTGCCGGTTCCCCCACGGCCAGAGCAAGTCCTTCACGAGTAACAATACCAACACCTTGCGCGGCTTTAAACACAATGCCCGATTGCGGCGTTAGCGTTAACTCAACAAATATTGTCGCGCCATGCGTCACATCGGGATCATCACCCGCATCTTTGGTCACATCAGCACGCGTGCTCAGAGGTGACAAAAAATGGTATTGAATAATACTCAGGTCAACAATCAGACCTTTGGGTAACGTCACATTAACCGTATCAGTGGTGGTTTGACTAAATAAATGATGCGCAGCAGCCACACAACAGGCAGTTGCACAACAACCTGTTGTTAAACCGGTTCTTAGTTTTTTATTGGTTTCATCACTCTCTGGCCACATAAAATTAAACCGCCTGATACAACCAGAAACAGCCTAACACGGTTGAAGCTAACGCGATCACGCGACGGCTCCAATAAAATAACATGTCGTAACGCTGTTTTAATAACCCTTGCAGTGAGCCAAGACCAAGGCCAAATGCCATCATAGATAACATCACGCCAATCGAGAACATCAGTAAATAGCCGATAACCACAGATAACTCGGTTTGTCCGATAGCAGGGATCAACGCCAGTGCAGGAGCACTCCCCGCTAAACCATGTAAGACGCCAACCATTACCGGTAAATGACCGTCTTTGGTCGCTGCTTGTTCTACATCTTTACCATGTTCATCATGGTGCCAATGACTGTGTTCTACATCGCCATGACGATGCTTAGTTATCACTAATTTTTGTTGTCTAAACTGCCAAAATGAATACAAACCTAGCACGATAAGTAATACGCCAACACTCATCTCAGCAACATGGATAAGCGCTTCTGGCAATGCAATACCAAGACCAAATAACAGCAAGCCACTAACCACCAGCACACCGCCATGACCAATGGCCCAATTAGCACTGAACAATACCGTACGGCGTAGGCTTGGTTTCTGATTACTCAGACTGGAAACCGCCATCACATGATCCGCATCCAGCGCATGCATCATACCGAGGGTAAAACCCAATAAAATAATCGGTAACTGTTCAATTAACATAAGTCTATAATTCCTTAAAAAGTGCTGCGATAGCCTGTGGATTTGATGGAAAAAATAAATGTAAGTAGCTCGCGGTAATATTGCCAACGCGATAAATAGATTCACCCGGTGCTGGGTGTTTAGGCCGACGGCCGGTGGCAATCGGCTCTGGCGTATCAAAACTCAATGAACGGTGATGAGAATGACCACGAATATCACCTTCCGGTAACGGTGCGGTTTGCATGCCTTGGCAGCCACCACGCTCACGCATTTGACCTTTACCTTGCAGTAATCCCAACATGGTAAATGAGTTATCTTGCAAGTCACCCAACGACTCAAGGCAATACAAGAATCCACCACATTCAGCCAAAATAGCGTTATCGGTTTGGGCAAAGTCACGAATCGATTGCAACATAGATAAGTTACTTGTCAATTTATCGACATGCAGTTCTGGATAACCGCCCGGTAACCACAACGCATCCGCTTCTGGCATCACTTCGTCATACATAGGTGAGAAAAATACATAACTCGCGCCCAGATCGGTTAGCAAGCGTAAATTAGCATCATAGATAAAACTAAACGCGGTATCTTTAGCGATCGCAATGGTCTTTCCAGCCAGTTCAGGCGCTATGGGTAATAATTTGTCCTTCGCAACAGGATGAAACTCAATCGGTTTGACCACATCAAGAATATGCTTTAAGTCCGATGCTTCAATCCAGTCGATACCAGCCGCTAATTTTTGCTTCAATTCCGCTTGGATCTCTTCAGCTTGCACCAAACCAAGGTGTCGCTCGGGTAACGTGATCGTATCGGTACGCTTTAATGTAGCCAGTAACGGCAAACTTGCCGGCAGCGCATCACGGATCAATTGCGCATGGCGTTCACTGCCACAATTATTGGCAATCAGTCCGGCAACATCAAAATCATCGCGGAAATTAGCTAAACCCACTGCGATTGCGGCCGCAGTTTGTGCCATGCCTTTTACATCCATCACAATCGCAATCGGAATACCAAAATGCGCAGCAAGATCGGCACTGGATGGATCACCATCAAAAATCCCCATCGCCCCTTCGATTAAAATAATATCGGCCACCAGCGCCGCTTCATACATTTTTTGCTGGCAATACTCAGGGCCGCCCATCCATAAATCTAACGGTTCAACAGGTTGCCCGGATGCCTGACGTAGTATTTGTGGATCGAGATAATCTGGACCCACCTTAAATACCCGAACCAGTTTGCCTTGCTTGGTCAACATGGAAGCCAATGCGGCAGTGATCGTGGTTTTACCTTGGCTAGACGAAGGTGCCGCTAATATTAGTGCAGGACAAAGAACTCTGGTCATTGATTACAACTCTTACAACAAATGGTGATGTTAGGAAATACTGCTATTTATTTACGTCCAATTACAAATAGATTTAAGTCGGTAGTACTAAATATTCACAATCGAGCTGCTGGGCAATTTCAGCTCCACGGCCACGTTTAATGGCACTGTCTTCAGTATCTATCAACACGGTATGACCCGTTAATTTAAGATCATCCACATCTTGGCTAATACGCCCATCAGTCAGTAAATAATTGCGAAACGCTAACCCGCCTTGTTGTTTTTGGCAGTTAGCTTGATAGGCACGTATTTGCGTTAACATTTCCCGGATTGGGGTGCCACCGCCAGCGGTAATACTATCAAGCAGATGCTGAATATATTTTGGTGCTTTTTGCTTTGGCATAACCGCTTCAATCACATCGTTACCAAAACCAAAAATACACAACAACTCACGTTGTTTATAAGCCTGCTCAGCAATATGCATGATGGCAGCTTTGGCACGCGATAATTGTAGCTTTTTTAATGTCGAACCCGAGGTATCCAATAAAATAACATGTAATATTGGCTGGCCGGTTTTGGCTTTTTTAAAGCGTAAACCCGCAGGCGGCCAACGTCCTAATGACGCAACCAAAGTAGCAAACCAATCGGGAGAAGCGGTGGTGTTCTTGCTAGATTTTTGCCCACCTAACACCGCACCTTGATTATTTTTTGATGCTAAGGCAAGTTTATCGATTAGTTTTTTTTTAGCGTCTTGTTGTTTAATCGGTAGCTCTACGGCCTGAATATTGGTTATAGGCTGAGAAACCGCAGGCATACTTCCCCATTCGCTACTGTCGCTTTGTTGCTGCATATTTGAATCAGCTTGCTCTGATGAAGACGGTTCTGCTGAAGTCGATGGCGGCGAAAATTGTGACGTTTGTGGGTATGTCGACTCTGGTCGAGAAAATGGTGATGTCGATGATGGCGGCTGGTGTTGATTATTTTCTACTGGCGGTGGTGATTGTGATGAACCCGCATTGCGGCGATGGTTTAACACCAATTCTTCAACCGCGAGGATATCCGCTTTCGTCACCTCGCTATGACCTTGCCAAGCTGCATGGGCAAGCGCGGTTTTAAACCAAACGATATCAGCACGTAAACCGTCAACATTCGCATCATGGCAACGTTGGGCAATAAACTGACGTAATGCCAGCGGACAACTCACTTGCCCAAGTAAGGCCTGCGCGTTAGTTATATCTTGCTGTAACTGCTGCTGTTGGTCTGCGTATTTCGCTATAAATGCGCTAGGGTCTTGATCGAACGCTTCACGTAAGCAGACAATTTCAACCCGTTCGTTAATGCTATATTGCGCTGATAACTCAACAGATAAGCCGAATCTGTCTAATAGCTGAGCACGTAATTCGCCTTCTTCAGGGTTCATTGTACCTAATAATATAAAGCGGGATTCGTGTTGATGACTGATCCCATCACGCTCAATATAATTGATACCACTGGCCGATACATCTAATAATAGATCCACCAGTGAATCTGCCAATAAATTAACTTCATCAACATACACAATGCCCTGATGAGCCTTGGCCAGAATACCCGGTTTGAAATTAACTTTTTGCTCGCTCAATACCAATTGTAAATCCAGCGTGCCCACTAGCATCTCTTCTGTCGCAGATAGAGGTAAGGTCACAAAGTTTTGTAATTCATTCGGTAATATGTCTGCAAAACCGCGGGCTAACGTAGATTTAGCCGTGCCGCGTGGGCCATTCACCAATACCCCGCCAATACCAGGATTAATCGCCGCCAGGATCAGTGCAGTCTTAAACAGTGACTGACCCGATACGGCCGTAAATGGAAAGTTAACTCGGGACATCAGCAATATTTAACCTTTATTATTTATTATTTATTATTTATTATTTATTATTTATTATTTATTATAATCTAGCGTGCAACGAACTTTTCAGCATCCACGCACAAGATATCCCGAGGGCTATCCAGAAAATAAAATTACTGACCGTCGTCGCCACAATAAACTGCTGATGTAATTCAGTCAGCGCCATGACAGCATTGGCATCAGGATTCGAAAACAGTGGTCCATCAAAGTGTGGCGCACCGACAACGAAGGGCAATGCCAGACTAAGTAAACCGAATAATTTGAATTTAACTGGGGCGAATACAAACGTAACCAAGCTAATTGCTGCGCCGCAAACGGCCAACAACCACCAAGATTGACGATGCTCAAGTAAGTCGGCAGAAGAACCCGGTACCTCTGGTGGTAAACCGACACCTGGCACCACAAAAAAGATAAAGTACCCCGCTAATCCCCAGAGTATACCCTGCAACTTAGTCAGTTTAACCAAACCACGAGATTCAAACTGACTCATGACAACTAACAACATACACGCAAAACCAATGGCTGCTAATACATTCGCCAACACAGTATAACCAACACGCTCAACACCATCTTCGGGTCCCCACGCTTCATCACTGTGATGTGATTCGGCATCCATATGTGCCGGCATTATTTGAGCCGGCTCACCAGCCACTTCATATACTTCGGCATCTAACAGGATCGGAGTAACACCAATGACTTGGATTGCACTCAATAATATGCCAGTAAGTATACCGATCATCACGGCACTAAACATAATACGACGAAAAAACATCAAACACGCTCCAATAAATTCATCACTAAATAATCAATAACAACCTTCAATAGCAACACTGAATAATTAAATTAATGACAAGGGAATGAAATTGAATGACGCGTATCGTGCGCAGCGTTATGTACTATTTGCATCGGTGCAAAGCCAACAGCAAAAATGATTAACGCACCAAATGCAAATATAGCAGCATGCTGTAATGATTCAGAGCGTGTTAAAGGCGTTGTTTGAGTAGAATTTATTGCTTGATTTGTCGTCACTGATGTTGGCATAAAAAACCCTAGGCACGTCATTGTGCTGATGATGAATAAAGATCTAATGTAGATAATGTTTAAAAAGGGCTCAAAAGTACTTTACTACCATGATCAACCTGATCGTAAATACGACACTTATATCATCCTTTATAGCGGCAAAATAATACTATTATAGTCGCTAACAAGCAAGCCAGTCGCCACGCTGGCTAACGATATAAACTCATCCACTATCAACAAGATAATCAACGTTTAAAGCATTAAACACCAACGGGGAAGTAAAATGCCAATTTAAAAACTTAAATTAAAATGCCATCCAATTCAAAACTCCAAACCCGAACCTAACGATTGTTCAGCGTTTCACTATCATGATAAAATCATGACTTATTATATCTCGCAATATGTAACCTATTAATCATGAAAACGTTATTTTTTCTCGCCCGTCATGGTGAAACCCAATGGAATAAGCTACAAAAACTCCAAGGTCAGTTAGATAGTCCGCTGACCGAAGCCGGTCTATTGCAAGCCCAGCAACTCGCCGTGCTATTAGCAACACCAGCCATAGATCGTATTATCAGTTCGCCACTGCCACGGGCAGAGATGACCGCCAATATAATTAATCAAACGCTTAGTCTGCCACTACAGCAACATCCAGCACTCATCGAACGACACTTTGGTGACTGGCAAGGCTCACTCATTACTGACGTCAGTACACATTCCGATTACAATAATATATTTTTGCAAGTAACCGCTGATGCACCGCCAAATGGTGAAACAGGCGAAGCTTGTGCCCTGCGTTTCAAAAATGCATTGATTGAAATTGCCGAAACCTATCCACAACAAACCATTTTAGTCATGACCCACGGTGATATTTTACGCTGTTTCTTAGCGCAGGTTAATCAAGCCTCTGCCAATGATGAATTGCCGTTATATGCGAATTGCTGTGTGTCCACCACCGCTTTTGATCATCTTAAGCAGTCTTTTTCTATTAGCGGTACACTGCAAGCATGAATGATTATATAACCGTCAGCGTGATCCTTATCGCCGCATTTATACTTGATATATTACTGGGTGAGCCACGTCGTTATCACCCCTTGGTAGGCTTTGGTAATATCACCAAAAAGTTAGAATGCTTGTTAAACAACAAACACAATAAACCTTGGCAAGCCAGATTAGTAGGCATCTGTGGCTGGGCCTTACTCACCCTTCCCCTGCCCTTGGGATATTTTTGGTTGCATCAAGATACACTGCTATTCTGGTGCCTCGACGCTGTCATTGTCTATTCTGCTATTGGTTATAATAGTCTGGTTAAACATGCCAAACAGATAGCTGCGCCTTTAATGAATGATGATATTCAACAAGCACGGCATTTTTGTTCTTACATAGTAAGCCGTGATACCAGCAATCTGAGCGAACAAGAAATTGCGCGCGCGACCACAGAGTCGGTATTAGAAAATGGCCATGATGCAGTCATTGCTTCTTTAGTCTGGTTTGCGATTGGTGGTGCGCCCTTAGTGATCTTACATCGCTTGGTGAATACTCTAGATGCTATGTGGGGATACAAAAATCCACAGTTTTTATATTTTGGCTGGTGCGCAGCCCGGATGGACGATTTACTCGGCTGGCCAACCGCGAAAGTATCGAGTTTACTGTATGCAAGTCAGGCCTTATGGTGTCGCCATACCAGCATGTTCAACGCGCTGCGCAACGGCTTGCGCCAAGGTCGACAATATAAAAGTTTAAATGGTGGTTGGGCAATGGCAACCGGTGCAACCGTATTGAATGTATCATTGGGTGGACAAGGTATTTATGATGGCAAAGTTGTTGAATCTGTCACCCTAGGTCAAGGTCCGCAGGTTACTACTGCAGATATTGTTCCCAGCCTAAATTTAGTCCGCAATGCCGCAATTATTTTTATCATCAGCTGTTTATTCGTTAGTTTGATTGCCGCTGTATAACCGATTTTATTTAAACTTAGATTCAAATAATGAATAAGCGCTTATTCAAGTAAACACTGACTCATCAACAATAGTCAAAAAAGAGCAAACAAGGACTTTTAGATGACATTAGTACACGGCGGGCAACTGCAACAAGTTGCACTGCAATATGCCAGACCCATTGCTGAGTGGTTAGATCTCTCCACTGGTATCAGTCCAACTAGCTATCCGATACCGTCCATTCCAACGTCTGTTTGGCAGCAGCTACCACAACCGAGTCAGTCACTCATCACTGCAGCCAAACACTATTACGGTACTGACAATATTGTTGCGACCAGTGGTAGTCAAGCCGTGATAAAGCAACTACCCAGCATATTTAAACAACACGTAGCTGAGCAACTCATATCAGAACAAAGCACAGGTACTAGCACAGTGTGGTTACCGCTAGTCGGTTATAAAGAACATGAAAGAGCATGGCGTGAACAAGGTTTTACGATCCAGCAATACACTCAACTACCGACTAGCGCGCAATTAACAGCAAACTGTATTGTCGTGGTGATCAACCCCAATAACCCGACGGGAGAACTTTTCACCCGTAATACGCTACTGGCATTACTTGATAATATTCAAACCCTAAAAGGATGGTTGATCCTTGACGAGGCCTTTATGGATGTCGTCGAGCCCAGTCAATCTATTATCTCGCACACAGATAATCCGCACCTATTGGTATTGCGCTCTGTGGGTAAATTTTTTGGTTTAGCCGGGATCCGCCTGGGTTTTTTAAGTGCACATCCGCAGTGGTTGCAAGCATTGGAGAAATTATCTAGTCCGTGGGAAGTCAATGGACCCGCACAATATATTACCGAAATCGCGTTAATGGACAGACAATGGCAACAGCAGCAATTATTAAGTCTCACGGCTTTATCGGCCACACTAGAGCTATTGTTGATGACTACGTTTGATTGTCCTGTCGCAGGGTCTGCGTTATTTAAAACCATACGGTTAGACAACGCGCCAGAGGTATATATATTATTGTGTCAACAAGGGGTTTATGTACGCTTGTGTGATGAACAGAATGCGTTACGGTTTGGCATACCAGACCAGAATGGATTAGTTAAATTGGCCAAGGTATTGCAGCAACTAGCTAAGTAATCAACATAATTAGCATCGCCACTAACTTGAATATAACGCCATTAACCGCAAGTGATAATGGCGCTTACAACAGGATATTTACCAGTATTGGTTATTTTAATCGAGAAAAACCAGCATCTAAATCAGCAATCAGGTCTTCAACATCTTCCAAACCGATATGTAAACGTACCAAGGTACCGGTGAAATCAACATCACCTGCTGGACGAATACGGTTTAGTTCTGAAGCTTGGTTAGCCAAGATTAATGACTCATAACCGCCCCATGAATACGCCATACTGAAATGGGCAAAGTTATCTAAATAGTTAGCTAATTGCTCATTGCTCAGTTTGTCTTTTAAGATAAATGAGAATAAACCATTACAACCCTTAAAATCACGTTTATAGAACTCATGACCTTTACAGCTTGGTAATGCAGGGTGATTAACACGTTCAACTTCTGGTCGTGTGCTTAACCAGTTCGCGACTTTAATACTGGCCAGTTCATGCTGCTTTAAACGGATACCCATAGTGCGTAAACCACGGCTCGCCATATAGGCAGTATCAGCGTCAACCATTTGCCCCATTAGGTATGACTGTTCACGTAATTGTGCCCAGCAACGTTCATTCGCCACTGCCGTGCCTAACATGTAATCAGAATGGCCAATGATGTACTTAGTACCGGCTTGAATTGAAATATCAATATCATGTTCAAGGGCTTTGAATAATACCCCTGCAGCCCAGGTATTATCGATCATGATGATCACGTCAGGATTTACCGCGCGCACCGCTTTTACAATCGCAGGAATGTCTTGTATTTCCATCGTGATCGAACTTGGTGATTCTAAAAATACCACGCTGGTATTCGGTTGCATTAACGCTGCAATGCCCTCGCCTAGCATAGGATCATAATAGGTCGTCGCTACGTTCATTTTAGCTAACATGACATTACAAAAATCTTGCGTTGGTTCATAGGCCGCACCGGTCATGAGGATATGCTCACCCGCGCTTACAAATGACAAGATCGAATTGGTCACTGCAGCTGCGCCACAAGGATAAAGCGCACAACCTTCGCCACCTTCAAGCTCGGTCATCGCTTGCTGCAGAGAGAAATGAGTTTGAGTGCCACGACGACCGTAAAATAGTGCACCGTCAGCGCGTTTTGCTGTTGCCGCTTTTTTCGCTTTCACTGAGTCAAATACAATTGAGGATGCTCGCTGCACAACAGGATTCACTGCACCGTGTGAGAATTTTTTATCACGTCCTGCCGAGACAAGTTGTGTGGCTAATTTATCTGAACTCATATTAATGTCTTTCCCTGCTCATTTGTATTTTTATAAAATGGTGATCTATAAAAACACATTAGCGAAAGATAGAGTGGCAGGCAATGAATAATATTCGTTGTGGCTGGATAAAATAAAACCCCGGGCCAATTTTCCAAAGAAAATCAAACCGGGGTTTTATCGTACTTGTTAGCAGAGGCTCTCTAGACGAGAAAGTTACTGCTTACGATTCTTTAGCAGACTCACCTTGCTTGGCAAAGTATTCTTTGGTTAACTTAAATACCACAGGGCTAAGCAGTGCCAGTGCGATCAAGTTAGGCAGCGCCATCATCGCATTTAATGTATCCGCCAGTAACCACACAAAGCTGAGGGAGCTTGTCGCACCGATTGGCACGGCAATGATCCACAAGATACGGAAAGGTACAATCGCTTTCACACCAAATAGATACTGCACACATTTTTCGCTGTAGAAGCTCCAACCAAGGATCGTAGTGAACGCAAATACCGACAGGGCAATAGCAACAATGTAGTTACCCATACCTGGCAACGCGCTGGCGAAAGCAGCCGATGTTAATGCCGCGCCCGTGTCGCCCGATGTCCAAGCACCAGTAACAATAATCGCCAAACCAGTAATAGTACAAACGATAAGGGTATCAATAAAGGTACCTAACATCGCGATAAGGCCTTGTTGTACCGGATCGTTAGTCTGTGCAGCAGCATGTGCAATAGGCGCACTACCTAAACCGGCTTCATTCGAGAACACACCACGAGCGACACCGAAACGAATAGCAGCCCAAACCGCAGCACCAGCAAAACCACCTTCGGCAGCAACTGGCGTAAATGCACTTTCAAAGATTAAGGCAAATGCAGCTGGGATCTCGCTCGCATTCATGAATAGAACCACACAACCAGCGCCGATATAGAAGATCGCCATTAACGGGACTAATTTACCAGCGACATCAGCAATACGCTTTACGCCGCCCATTAAGACCAGACCCACTAATACCATCATCACCAGACCTGAAGCCAATGGTGGTATACCAAAACTGCTCGATAATGCAGCGGATACCGAGTTTGACTGTACTGTGTTACCAATACCAAAACCAGCGATAGAACCAAAGACAGCAAACGCAGTGCCTAGCCAAGCCCACTTACGGCCTAAACCATTTTTGATGTAGTACATCGGGCCGCCAACGAAGTTACCATTAGCATCCTTTTCACGGTATTTAACCGCACAAACAGCTTCAGCAAACTTAGTCGCCATGCCCACTAACGCAGTACACCACATCCAAAATAGTGCACCCGGACCACCTAAGAAGATCGCCGTTGCGACACCGGCAATATTACCGGTACCGATCGTGGCAGAAAGTGATGTCATTAACGCATTAAACGGCGTAATTTCACCTTCGCTTTTAGCACCAGCAGAACGTCCGGCCCAAAGTAGCTTAAAACCAGTACCTAATTTCAAAATAGGCATTAATCTCAGTCCCAAAGATAGGTATAACCCAACCCCGAGGATCATGACTAGCATAGGAACACCCCATACCACGCTATTTACCGCAGAAATAAAATTTGTTAAAGCTTCCATCAACATTCCTTCCCTTAGATTTATGATAATGCGCACGTACATTATCGGGTTACTTATTCAACAAACAGACAAACATAATACCTACAACCGATTAACATGCACCAAATATCGCTCACATAAAAGAACAAAACATTATATTCCGTGAAAATATCCCGCCATCACAATCTCATAATTTCATTGATAAGATCATAAAAACACACGTTAAAGCCGCATCAGAACAGGCGCCAACAAAAATAACACCCTGTTATATCCACTATCGATAGCGACAACAAAGAAACCAAAAAAAATAAACACTAAGTTAACAATTTAGACACAAGAATATATAAATATGGATAAAAAAATGAGCTAATAAGACATATTGTTATTTTTACTGGATCATAAGGTTGCTCATGAATAACTTGAAAATGCAGAATAAACTACTACTTATTGCGATAGTTCCCATGGTCATTGCATTGTTAGTGGCATTAGCAATAATCACTAATTTACAGGCTAACGCAGTAACAAGCATGATCAGTGATCATTATTCACTTTTACGTTCAGAGCGTCAGACACAACTCAGTAACGTGGTAAAAATAACCCAGAACATAGTACAGCGAGAAATCACCAACGCAGCGGCTCAAAATAAAACCCAACAGCAAACATTGGCTGCAGTTCGCGATCTCCTTAAGCGTGCTCGTTATGGCGATAACAACCTCGGGTATTTCTTTATTTACGACAGCAAAGGTTACAATATTGCCGATGCGAGCAACGAAAAAAATCACGGTCAAAATCGCTTCGAACTGCAAGACAAAAATGGCGTAATGCTGATCCAAGAATTAATCAAGGCCAGCCAGTCCGGTGGCGGTTTTGTTGAATATGTTTACCCTAAGCCTGGTACTGATACATTACAACCCAAGTTAAGTTATTCTGCCCCCATTGCTGGTACCAATTGGTTTATCGGCACAGGTGTTTATATTGATGATATTGAAAAAGATTTAGTGACGTTCAGTGAGTCAGTATGGCAACAACTTTATACTCAAATACAATCCGTTATTAGCAGTGCGATTGTACTGGTTATTCTCACCAGTTTACTGATGTTATGGATCGCCAAACGCGTTGCAAAACCCATTAATGAGATGCTCCACACACTCAATGATATTGCTGACGGAGAGGGTGATTTAACGCGTCGCTTAGATATTAAAGGCAGTGACGAAATAGCTCAGCTTGGCGCTGCATTTAACCGTTTCACGTCTAAATTACAGCGCATTATCAGTGCTGTAGCTGACGTGACCCATCATGTCTCTGACTCTGCGAGTAGTTTAAGCCAGCAAACCCAAAAAACCACCGAGCAACTCATCATTCATAATAATGAGACTGACCAAGTCGTTACCGCTGTTACACAAATGAATGCCACGGCTAATGATGTCGCTGAAAATGCCACCCAGGTCGCTGACGCAACCCAATTAGCAACCCAAGATTCTTTATTAGCACAAGATAATGTTGCTACATCAAATACCGCGATCACTAACCTCGTTGATGAAGTTGAGCAGGCCAGTGGCCATATGAATTCACTTCATGAGCAATCACAAAAAATTGACCATGTATTACAAGTGATTGGCGCGATTGCCGAACAAACTAACCTATTAGCACTGAATGCCGCGATTGAAGCGGCAAGAGCCGGCGAGCAAGGCCGTGGTTTTGCCGTCGTAGCTGATGAGGTGCGCAGCTTAGCAAGTCGGACACAAGACAGCACATTAGAAATTAAAGTGATGCTTGATGGCTTACATCAATTTGTCGCGAAAGCGGTTAGTGCCATGAAAACCAGCCAAGAAACCAGTGTTCACGTGATGCAATCATCAACCCAAATCAGCGGGAGTTTGTCAGCCGTCACCGATGCTGTTGATGTGATTAATGATATGACAACGCATATTGCCACCGCCGCAACAGAGCAAAGTTCAGTAACCGATGAAATAAACCGTAACATGATCAACATTCGAGATGTGGTTACCCAATTATTAGCATCAAGTCATGAAACAACACAAGTTTCCACTGACTTATCCGCAGCTGGCGAAGAATTAGAAACTCTGCTCAGCCAATTCAAGCTCTCGTAGCACAAGCATGATATTAATCTGTCCGCGATGATTGCCATGAACAATTACCATGAACAAAGACCGTGAACAATTTCCATGCACAAAGACGCGGGCACGGTATTAATGAACTAGAATAATAGGTAACATGATTGTGAGATGTTACCTATGTATTACTTGCTGATAAGCATGCTATTGATTTACAGCAGTATGTTAAATGCTAACGTAGTTGAACCTGCGGATCCCGTCACCGACAACGTCGCTATTACTGTGCCCGTATTAACCATCAAAGGTGCTATCGGCCCTGCAGTTAGCCATTATCTTACCAGCGAAATTACCCGTGCGAATCAGCAAAGCAGTACTGATGCAGGCAACAACAGTACTTCAACCGCACCGTTAATCATCATTACTATCGACACCCCGGGGGGGTTAGTCTCCAGCTTACGAGATATTAACCAAGCTATCTTAAACTCAGATATTCCGATTGCCTGTTTGGTTCATCCTCCCGGTGCAAGAGCCGCCAGTGCTGGTACCTATATTCTCTATGCCTGTCATATCGCAGCGATGGCGACCACCACCACTTTAGGAGCCGCAACCCCAGTCAGTATTGGTAATCCATTACCCTCTGGTGACAAGAAACCAGCTAACCCTTACCAACCGGCACCAAACTCGGATAATAAACCCAATACCCAGCCAGATGAATCTGATCCTGATGCTAACGAGCCGCAACCCTCTCCCGCGCCATCAGACTCTCCACCAAAGGCTGAAAAAACAGCCATGGAAAAGAAAGTACTTAATGATGCCGTTGCTTATATCCGTTCTTTAGCGCAACTACGTAACCGTAATGTCGAATGGGCAGAATTAGCGGTGACAGAGGCAGCAACACTCACAGCCATTGAAGCATTAGATAAAAACGTCATTGATCTATTAGCACAATCGCCACAACATCTATTAAAAAAACTTGATGGTCAACTCGTTACCATCAAGCAACAGCAAAGATTACTGACATTAACCGACGTCCAACTGGAGCTACGTAAACCCAATTGGCGCAGCAACTTTATCGGCACTATCACCGACCCAAATATTGCTTATATACTGATGTTAATTGGGGTATACGGCATCTTACTCGAATTCTACAGCCCAGGAATTGGTATCGCCGGTGTAACAGGGTCGATCTCCTTGTTCATTGCACTCTATGCCTTCCAACTGTTACCGCTCGATTATGCCGGACTGGCGTTATTATTACTGGGCATTGCATTGCTCATCGCAGAATCAATGTCGCCGAGCGTGGGTATTTTTGGGCTCGGCGGTCTCATTGCTTTTACCCTAGGTTCCATATTTTTATTTGATACTGATCTACCGCAATTTCAAGTATCCATACAACTTATTGCCGCCCTTGCCGTCGTCTCATTGCTGTTCTTTATCTTTATATTTGGCTATTTGTGGGATATACGCAAAAACAAAGTAGTCAGTGGTAAAGAAGCATTAATTGGCGCTGAAGCCACCATAGATACAGGGTTCATTGGTCAAGGTTATATTAATATAAATGGTGAGCGTTGGGCGGCTTATTGCCCACAGCAATTGATCGCAGGACAAGTGGTGCAAATCAATGGCATTGATGGCTTGACCCTGATCCTATTGCCAATCACAGAGTTGGAGGTTAATGATGCAAGCAATCCTCAGTAGCGGCATGTTATTTACCGGAGCAATCATATTCTTATTACTCCTGTTAATCATCAGCATGTTTCGGATCTTACGTGAGTACGAACGTGGGGTTATCTTTTTTCTCGGTCGTTTTGAAAAAGTAAAAGGACCCGGTTTGATCATCGTGATACCACTCATTCAGCAAATGGTACGCGTCGATTTACGTACCGTAGTCATGGATGTACCGAGCCAGGATGTGATCAGTCGAGATAATGTCTCTGTGCGCGTAAATGCGGTAATTTATTTTCGAGTCATTGATTCACAAAAAGCCATTATCAATGTCGAAAACTTCCTGCAGGCGACATCACAACTCGCACAGACCACATTACGTTCGGTATTAGGTCAACATGAGCTGGATGAAATGTTAGCCAACAGAGAGGTGCTCAATGTCGATATTCAAGAGATCTTAGATTCACGCACCGATGGCTGGGGGATCAAGGTATCTAACGTAGAAATAAAGCACGTTGATTTAAACGAAACCATGATCAGAGCAATTGCACGGCAGGCGGAAGCAGAGAGAACACGACGGGCAAAAGTCATTCATGCATCAGGGGAAATGGAAGCCTCCGACAAATTGGTACAAGCCGCAGCGAAACTAGCCGAAGAGCCAAATGCAATCCTACTACGTTATCTGCAAACGTTAACCGAGATCGCCAGCGAGAAAAACTCGACCATTTTATTTCCAATGCCAACCGAATTACTTGCCAATTTAATGCCGGGGAAAATATCGAAAAATAAAGATGAAGAATGACATAGACCCCTCCCTAACCCTCCCCTACTTTTTATAGAAAATAGAAGGGAGGGAACAAGAGCAGTGCGGAGCTAGCTTTTGTTTTTGCTCCTCCCCTTAACTTTAGGGGGAGGCTGGGAGGGGGTCTCTATTTATATATAATCTACAAAACGCAAAAAACCAGCCGAAGCTGGTTTTTTCATATTAACTGATGAATCTAAAACAATGCGTGTCTAACGATTATTAGAACTGGTTCATCGTGTTATCTTCGCCGCCAGCTTTAAGCGCGTTATCACCAGAGAAGTAACCTTTATGAGCATCACCGATATCTGAACCCGCTAGGTTTTGGTGCTTAACAGATGCCTGTTCACGACGGATTTCTTTACGTTGAATATCACGTACATATGCAAGCATACCAAGTTCACCGAAGTAACCTTCAGAAAGAATATCAGTACCCAGTGCTGTTTCATGGTAAGTCGGCAATGTGATTAGGTGATGGAAGATACCTGCTTCACGTGCTGAATCAGCTTGGAATGTTTGTACTTTCTTATCTGCTGCGATTGCAAGTTCTGTTGTATCGAACTTCTCATCCATCAGGCCACGTGGGTCTGTTGCTGGGTCTGGGTATGCTGATACATCTTTACCTGCTTCAACCCATGCTGCGTATTCTTGTTGACGGAAGTTAAGCGTCCAGTTGAATGATGGTGAGTTATTATAAACAAGTTTCGCATCAGGAACCACTTTACGTACTTCGTTAACCATGTGAGCGATTTGACCTACGTGTGGTTTTTCAGTTTCAATCCACAATAAATCAGCGCCGTTTTGTAAGCTAACGATACAATCAAGTACCACACGATCAATCTCTGTGCCTTCACGGAATGCATACAGACCAGACGCTAAACGTGTTGGTTTAACTAATTTACCATTTAGCTTGATGATCATGTCGCCTTCGGCAACGTCTGCTGCAGATTCAACTGGTGTTGTTTCTAGGAATGCATTGTATTGCGATGCTAAGTCACCTGGCGTTTGAGATACAGGTACTTTTTGCGTTAGGCCAGCGCCTAATGAGTCAGTACGTGCAACGATAATACCGTTGTCGATACCCAATTCAAGGAATGCATAACGTACCGCGTTGATTTTCGCTAGGAAATCTTCGTGTGGAACCGTTACTTTACCCGCTTGGTGACCACATTGTTTAGCATCAGATACTTGGTTTTCAATTTGGATACAACATGCACCGGCTTCAATCATTTTCTTAGCAAGTAGGTACGTTGCTTCTTCGTTACCAAAACCGGCATCGATATCAGCAATGATTGGCACTACATGTGTTTCGTGATTGTCGATAGCGGCTTGTGCTGCTACTACGTCACCGCCGTTGTTACGGGCATCATCTAGTTCGTTGAATAAAATATCGAGTTCACGTGCATCTGCTTGACGTAGGAACGTATAAATTTCTTCGATTAGTGCCGGTACAGACGTTTTTTCGTGCATTGATTGGTCAGGTAAAGGACCGAACTCAGAACGCAGTGCCGCAACCATCCAACCAGAAAGGTAAACGTAGCTTTTCTTCGTTGTTTTTTCGTGGCGTTTAACAGCCATCATCATTTGTTGCGCAGTGAAACCATGCCAGCAACCTAAAGACTGCGTATATTGTGAAGAATCTTGGTCGTATTCAGCCATATCTGCACGCATGATATCAGCTGTAAACTGTGCCACTTCAAGACCTGTTTTGAAACGGTTTTGAGTACGCATACGCGCTGCATATTCAGGGTTAATAGCGGCCCATTTAGAACCTTGTTCAGCTTTTAGCGTTGCAACTGCATCGATATCACTTTTGTATATAGACATTTTTATTCCTTTAATAATTATTTTAATACTTGATACAACAAGAACATGACGAGATAATCTAACCTCGCCCTATCCCAAAAATTTCTAATCTAAGAAATCATAACCAGGCAGCGTTAAGAATTCAGCAAGATGGTCGCTGACCGTTAGCTCTTCAAACAGTTTAGATGCTTCAGCAAAACGACCTTTCTCGTAAGCTTCAACGCCAATTTCTTCATCACGAATGACCACAAGTTCTTCTTGTAATAATTGGCAGAATAACTCTTTTGTGACAACTTTACCGTTGCTCAATGTTTTGCCGTGTTGGATCCACTGCCAAATTGACGCACGAGATATCTCAGCGGTTGCCGCATCTTCCATTAGACCGTAAATAGGCACACAACCATTACCCGAGATCCATGCTTCTAGGTAACGTACACCGATACGAATATTTAAACGCATACCCGTTTCAGTACGTTCACCAGAACAAGGTTCAAGTAATTCAGCAGCCGTAACCGGTGCATCGTCTTCACGTAAAACGTTAATTTGGTTAGCATTACCTGCACCTATGTATTCGTTCATTACACCCATCGCAGTATCAGCTAAGCCAGGGTGAGCAACCCAAGTACCGTCATGACCATTTTTTGCTTCTAGGGTCTTATCTGCGGTTACTTTAGATAATACTTTATCATTTGCTTCGGCTGTTTTAGCTGGAATAAATGCAGCCATACCGCCCATCGCAAGGGCACCACGTTTATGACATGTTTTGATTAATAAACGTGAGTAAGCGCTAAGGAAAGATTTATCCATGGTTACTGAGTGGCGGTCTGGTAGTACGCGATCTGGGTGTTTACGTAATGTTTTGATGTAGCTAAAGATGTAATCCCAACGACCACAGTTAAGGGCAACAATGTGCTCTTTCATGCTATATAGAATTTCTTCCATTTCGAATACAGCAGGAATAGTTTCAATCAATAGTGTTGCTTTGATCGTACCGCGATCTAGATTTACTTTATCTTCTGCATAGCTAAATACTTCACTCCACCATTTTGATTCATGATGACTTTGTAGTTTAGGAATGTAGAAATAAGGACCGGCACCTTTGGCTAATAGCGCTTCGTAGTTATTAGAGAAGAACAGTGCAAAATCAACTAAACAACCCGGTACAATTTTACCGTTAAAGGTAATGTGTTTTTCTGGTAGGTGTATACCACGAACACGACAAATAAGCGTCGCAGGATCTTCATCTAAAGTATAATGTTTACCGTTCGCAGGGTTGGTATATTCAATCGTGCCATTTACAGCATCACGTAAGTTTACTTGACCATCTAATACACCCGCCCATGTTGGCGCGAATGAATCTTCAAAATCAGCCATGAATACTTTAACGCGTGCGTTTAAGGCATTAATCACCATTTTACGGTCAACTGGACCAGTAATTTCTACGCGACGGTCTTGAAGTTTTGCTGGGATACCTTGAATTTTCCAATCGCCTTCACGGATATGGGCAGTTTCAGGTAAGAAGTCTGGAAGCTCACCAGCATCCATACGTGCTTGTTTTTTTACACGTTGGTTTAGTAACTCATCGACTTGAGGAGCGAACTTTTCTACTAACTCAGTCAACAAAGCAACTGCTGCAGGATTTAGGATCTGTTGTTGTTCTTGATTGATTTCCCCATGGAAAATCAGAGAACCTGTTTCATTAGACTGGGTATTGGCAGTCATAGCTTCACTCCGTTGAAATATATGTATTGACCACAATTCATCACAATCTAAACGCTGGAAGCATAACGTCCCATTGTTTTAAACATGTGTACGAATTGCTCTCTCAACCTACACATTGCAACAACTTAGCAATAAATGCAACAAATTTCACACTGATGACACAGTGTCAAATTATATCGTTTCGCTTTAGCAAAAAACAACTAAAACTGAAGCAAAACGCACTTTCAAATGAAGCTAATTTCACCCATGCTAATTAGACAATTGTTGATGTAACCCAATCCGTTACATCGTTAAATACCTCATTGGCATTGGATTCATTTAGCATCTCGTGGCGACCACCGGGATAAAGCTTATATTGCACTTGCTCACAACCACTGTTAACAATATGTTGTTTTAATGCTAATACACCTTTACCTTGTAAACCGACCGGATCTTGCTCACCACTAAAAATATAAATCGGCAATTGATTGGGGATTTTAGCTATCTCTGATTTTTGACTGATGGTAATTAAACCCGACATGAAATCGAGCCAAAATTGTGGACTACAGGGGAAGCCACAATAATCATCATTAATGTACTTATCGACTTGCTCAGGATCACGACTTAACCAATCCGATGCTGTGCGCGGCGGTTTGAATTTACGATTGAACGCGCCAAATGACACAAAATCTAAAAAGCGACTTGGCGAACGAGCACCAATACGCACTTTTTCAATTTTACTGACCAAGGTAGCCAGTTTATACATGATCGGGGGTTGGTAATTAGAACCACTCAATATCAAACCATTGAGTTTATTACCGTGTAAAATGGCATATTGCTGAGCAATAAAAGAGCCCATACTGTGACCAAATAATACTAAGGGTACAGTATGACGCTTAGCGATTTCATCAATGATAAGGTCTAAATCACTGATCACTTTCTGCCAACCGTTATCATCGGCATAATGACCTAATACTGGCGCATCTGCACCATGACCACGATGATTAGCACCATACACCGCAATACCCGCCGCATTACAGGCTAACGCAAACGTTTCATAGCGTTGTATATGCTCTGCCATGCCGTGGCTTAGTACCATCACGTGACGAACCTCTTGCTCTGGTAGCCAAGCAAATAATTTTATCTCGCGGCCATCACTCGCCGTCAGCACAGAATGCATTACTATATCCTTATCGGTTAAATACAAGATCAAGTTAATGATGAATATAGTCGCATGCTGACTAGACTTGTAAAGCGAAATGAAGCTGAAATGTTATTTATGCCAACTCAAACATTAAGGATCGACAATAAACAAAAAAGCCTTGCTTATCAAATGATAAACAAGGCTTAAGTCACTAACTAGTATGCGCAATATAACGCGCTTATTTTGCTAATAAGTCTCTGACTTCATCATGGTTAATATGACGAATATCTTTACCTTTTACAAAGTAAATGATGTATTCAGAAATATTCTGACAACGGTCACCAACACGTTCGAGAGCACGCACACACCATAATACATTCAGCACTTGTGGGATTGAACGTGGATCTTCCATCATATACGTCATCAATTCACGAATGATACTTTCGTATTCACGGTCAACTTTGGCATCTTCTTGATACACTTTAAATGCCGCATCCACATCCATGCGGGCAAATGCATCCAGTACATCATGCAACATTTTTACGGTATGACGCCCCATATTTTCCACGCTAACCAGTGGTGGTGATTTTTTGTTACGGTTTTCAATGACAGTACGGGCAATACGATCGGCTACGTCACCAATACGCTCTAAATCAGTAATGGTTTTAATAATCGCCATCACTAAACGTAAATCACTTGCCGCAGGTTGACGCTTAGCAATAATACGCGTGCAAGCTTCATCAATAGCCACTTCCATTGAGTTGACGCTTTTATCGGTATCAATGATCTTGTTCGCCATGTCTAAATCTTGTGACGTTAATACTTCAATTGCTGAATTTAACTGTTCTTCAACTAAACCACCCATCACCATGACTTGATTACGGATGCTTTCTAATTCTGCATTAAATTGACCGGAAATATGACGGCCTAATGTTAAATTATCCATTTGTTATCCTTTAAACTAATAACGCTAATTCTTTATTAAATATAAGCAAATCTTAATTAACCGTATTTACCCGTAATATAATCTTCTGTTTGCTTTTTAGCTGGTGTGGTAAATAAGGTATTGGTATCTGAATATTCGACCAATTTACCCATATACATGAAGGCCGTATGATCTGATACTCGTGCCGCTTGTTGCATATTATGGGTGACGATAACAACCGTAAATTTTTTCTTCAGTTCCGTGATCAACTCTTCAATCACCAATGTCGAAATCGGATCCAGTGCTGATGTTGGTTCATCAAGTAATAAGATTTCAGGTTCAATAGCAATGGCACGGGCAATCACCAGACGCTGTTGCTGACCACCAGATAACCCAAAGGCATTATCATGTAACCGGTCTTTTACTTCATCCCAGATCGCCGCACCACGTAATGAAGATTCAGCTGCGTCATCCAGATGACGTTTGTCCTTGATGCCTTGTAAGCGTAAACCATAAATCACATTTTCATATATAGATTTAGGAAAGGGATTCGGACGCTGGAACACCATACCAACGTTACGGCGCAGTGTCGCGACATCAACATCACGGTCGTAAATATTTTTACCCCGTAAATTAATATCACCTGTAATATGACAAATATCAACTAAATCATTCATGCGGTTAATACAACGTAATAGTGTTGATTTACCACAACCTGATGGGCCAATGAACGCGGTGACTTGTTTTTTCGGTATTTTCATACTGATATCAAACAATGCCTGTTTGTCGCCATAAAATAAGTCTAAATTTTTAATTTCTAATGCCGTATCTTCTACCGATAAGTTAGCAACATCTAGGCTTATTCCATCAGTAAGATTTGAACTCATATCAATCATTTTCTTTCCTATAGCTCTAGATTTTTAAATTTTTCACGTAAATGGTTACGCACAGCAATGGCCGTTAAGTTGAGTCCGATAATAACCGTGACTAACAAGAACGACGTGGCATAAACGAGTGGTCTAGCCGCTTCTACGTTTGGACTTTGGAAACCAACATCATAAATATGGAAACCTAAGTGCATAAACTTACGTTCAACGTGAATATAAGGGAAGTTCATATCAACCGGTAAGGTTGGTGCTAATTTAACCACACCCACCAGCATCAAGGGTGCAACTTCACCTGCGGCACGCGCAACAGCGAGAATCAGACCCGTCATAATAGCGGGGCTCGCCATTGGAATAATAATACGCCATAACGTTTCAAACTTTGTGGCACCCAGTGCTAACGAACCTTGACGTAATGATGTCGGTATACGGGATAAACCTTCTTCCGTTGATACAATCACTACGGGTAGCGTTAAGATAGCCAGTGTTAATGCCGACCATAATACCCCAGGCGAACCAAATACCGGTGATGGTGATGACTCAGGGTAGAATAGATCATCAATTGAACCACCGAGCATGTAAACAAAGAAACCTAAACCAAATACACCGTATACGATTGATGGTACACCAGCGAGGTTAATCACCGCAATACGGATCATTTTCGTTAGCCCATTTTTAGGGGCATATTCGTGTAAGTAAATAGCCGCAACCACCCCTAATGGCGTGACGATAACAGCCATCAACATCACCATGAAGATAGTACCAAAGATCGCGGGGAATACACCACCTTCGGTATTCGCTTCACGTGGATCACTGCTAATAAAGCTACCAATATTACCAAACCAGTGGGTGATTTTACTCACAATACCCATGTCATTCGGGTACGTGACTTCCAGAACATTTGATAATGGAATGCGCACTTCCACACCACGCATGTCTCTGACAATCACCGCATCACGATTAGCTTGGTCACGATAACTGAATAATTGCGCTTCATAAATTTGATATTTTGCACGCAATGTATCTGCAATCTTTTGGTATTTCGTTTCAATTTCACTGGTCAGTTCATCTTTTAATTCGTAGCTACGTAATTTTAACCGAATGCGTTCTAATTCGTAGTTAACCGAACTGATTTCACCTTTCTGTAAACCTTGCGATTTGTCGTTTAGTTCAACCGCACGCTCAATCAAGACATCTAATTGCTCGGCAGAAGTTAACGTTTTGGTTACCCCGTCTTCTTCGACAGCAACAGGGTAGCCATAAAAGTTACCGTTAGTGAAACGTTCAAACACCGCCACCGCCGCGGGTGTTGATTGTTGCGTAATTGCCGGTCCCAGTAACCAGCTGAAATCGAGATCAACATATTCACGGTTACCGGTTTTCACCAAGATACGCTCTACCGTTTCTAACGTTGGGTCGATCTTCACACCCGCTTCAAGTAGACGTTGAATAGGCACAACTTCACGATCATAGATCTCGCCAATAACAATGCGACTAGAGCCATCTTCAAGCTGTACATTAAATTCATGTATCGTACTTGGCCAGAAGTAAGTGAGACCACGCCATGCGATCAACATTAACAAACCAAGAACGGCAATCAAACTTATACTTACAGCACCACCTGTCATCCATATCCAAGGCGATCCTGAGCGAAACCAATTTTTCATTTTAATATCCTAGTTACAAGCCTTAGATTAAATCGCGCTGTATTTTTCACGTAAACGCTGTCTTACATATTCAGCAATCGTGTTGAATATAAACGTCAGAATAAAGAGGACGAATGCGGCTAAAAACAGGACGCGGTAGTGCGAGCTACCCACTTCTGATTCTGGCATTTCTACCGCAATATTAGCCGCTAGCGTTCTCATACCCGAGAAGATATTGAAGTCCATTACCGGGGTATTACCGGTGGCCATTAACACAATCATGGTTTCACCAACCGCACGGCCTAAGCCCATCATCACGGCGGAAAAAATACCTGGACTAGCGGTTAACAATACGACGTTAATCAGCGTCTGCCAGCTGGTCGCACCTAACGCTAATGAACCTTGGGTTAAATGCTTTGGTACACTGAAAATGGCATCTTCCGCAATTGAGAAAATAGTCGGAATAACCGCAAACCCCATCGCAATACCAACAATTAAAGAGTTACGTTGGTCGAAGCCAAAGATATCATTGATGTAAGCACGTGCATCACCATCAAAGACTAAGTCTTCCACAAGCGGGCTAGCTAATACCGAGAAGTAACCGACGAGCAGTAGCACAGGTATTAAAATAATTACATGCGCCCCTTGCGGGATACGGTTAATGATTTTTTGGGGTAAGAAATGCCAAATGGCCGCCACCAACACAGTTGAAAATGGCAAGAGCACGGCTATCATCATCACCCCCGGTAAATGCATTTCCACAAACGGGGCTAACCATAGACCAGCAAGGAAACCCAGGATCACAGTGGGTAATGCTTCCATGATTTCAACCGTAGGTTTAATCACTTTACGCAGACCCGAGTTCATGAAGTAAGCAGTATAAATGGCGCCCGCTACCGCGATTGGCACCGCAAATAACATCGCATAAAATGCCGCTTTAATGGTACCGAATGTGATTGGTACTAAACTTAGTTTCGGTTCAAAGTCATCGGATGCTGATGTTGACTGCCAGACGTAATCGGGTTCCGGATAGCCTTCATACCAAACTTCTTGCCACAACGCGCTCCATGTCACTTCTGGATGCTCATTGGTTAACTTGTAAAAACCAATACCTTGTTCTGATTCAACTAAGAAAGCGTTAGCACGAGGAGAAATTGCAATATGCTTAAGTGACCCCATACCAAGATCTTGGTGTAATAGTTTGGTTTCACCTGTGGCGTGAAAAATGGTAAGGCTATTATCCACCCCAACCGTCATGAAACCTTTACGAGAATATTCCGTGGTAATATCGATGACACTGGCTTGTGCATCAAACTGACGAATTTTAGTAAACTTACGCTCGCCATCTTTCGCCACTTCAAACCACTGACTCACTACACCGTTATCATTCGCGACCAGTAATGAACTAGCGCCAGTTAACAATGCAACGTGGGTAACGTTTTGCTGTTTTTCATTAATGTCTAATACTTCCACAATCGAAATATCATCGGTATCACGAATATCATAGATAGACAGTTTGTTACCACTGCGCATGAAGATAAAACGGAAGTTTGGTGTTAACAATACTTGTTCAATATCCTTTGGCATTGAAGGCAGTTCAATTATCTCGCTGCTCCATTCCAACTCTTCCGTCATGAAGTTTTCTTCTGCCACATAGCGTACTAATACACCGCGGTTATCAGCAGTCACCGCGACAATAGCCGCATCTTCACCTTCAACCTCAATCGCGATGTGTTGTAATGCTTGCCCTTGGCTATCAACTGCAATAGGTTGTTCGCCAAATGGAAACTTAATTTGTGGGGTAATAAGACGCTTATCGTTAGGATACGTCACATCAAAATCGGCTTCCAAAATTAATGCGTTACCATCATTAAAACCGAATACCACGGCTGACGATGTTGGTCCACTTTGACCAAATGAGATCGCCGACTGTGGTAATGCATATTGCATTAACTCAACGTTTGGATCTAAAGTATTAAAGAAGTTAATCCCTAACTCACTATAACGGTAAGCAATTTCATTTTGCTCTTCCATTGCTAACGCATAAGTAGTACCAGCAAAAGACTGACTGTATTGTGCTTTAGATTCTACTTTCGCAGATTCAAAAACCGGATAAACCACATACAGAAGGTAGAAAAATATTAGCAACAGTGTCATCAGTACAACACCACCACCCATTTTAATGCCATATTCTGCGAGTTTATCTTTAAGTAAGCGTTTGCGGGAGCCCGCAATCGTTAAAGAAAACTGTTCAGCCATCTCTTCCTCGTCTTTAGCTGTAATTAATCACAACGCGATTATATGTAATATTTATGACAGTTATATGACATCACTCAACAACATTAAATAAATTCTAATTTAGCTGGACTAAGTTCTGATATTTCGATGACGAGACTATATTTATGCATATTCTTTGCATATAGTATGGCGCATCATATTGAGTGATGAAAATAGCTAACACGAAACGTTTTAGCTGGAATTTCTTACATAGGGCTTAGTAATGCTTAAACAACTTATCGTAACGCTTATTGGTGATGATAAATCAGGTCTCATAAACAATTTATCACGTGTCGTCGCCGAGCATAAGGGCAATTGGCTAGCAAGTAACATGAGTGAGCTAGCAGGACAATTTGCAGGCATTTTACAAATTTCAGTCGAAGATGAATATTACCGTGATTTATGCGAAGCATTAAGCCTGATCCCAGGCCTGACTATTAATTTCGCTGAAGGTAAAAATCAAAGTATTTGGCAACAATCTCCTTGCCTGATAATTCAAGACAGCGATCGTCCGGGTATTATTAATGAAGTATCTAAGGTACTGACTCAACATGATATTGAATTGAAAGCGATAACTACCCATTGCAAAGACTTATGGCAATCGGAGAATAATCAATTTTATGCCAAACTTAAGCTCGCACTACCTGATAGCTTAGATCTTGAGATGTTTAATATTGACCTAGCAAAAATTTCACCTACCTTGATTGCTGAAATGACCACAGCATAGGTCATGGTTAGATAGGCACACAAACAATACGGCGCCATTACCAAACCATGATAATGACGCCGCACTTCAATAACTGTTATTAACGCTATTTATGACACATTAATTAACGTCACCTTACCGTCTTCATCTACTTCCGCAATATGACCCTTTGGCTCTTCCATTAAGAATAAGGCCATAAAACCAATGACCGCAGTGATCGCAATGGCGTAAAAGAACATTTGCGTTGATACGATTGAATACAGCGTTAAATAGAATACCGCACCGACATTACCATAAGCACCTGTCATACCGGCGATCTGTCCCGTTAGGCGACGTTTAATCATAGGTACTGCAGCAAATACCGCACCTTCACCGGCTTGCACGAAGAATGAACATGCCATGGCGGTGGCGATAGCTAATGGTAATGACCAAGCAGCCGTAATTTGTGACATTGCATAGTAACCAACGGCTAAACCAGCGGTTAAAATCAATAAGGTTTTCTTACGACCAAAGCGATCACTGATCCAACCGCCACCTGGACGTGACATAAGGTTCATAAAGGCGTAAGACGCAGCGACCATACCCGCTTCCGCCATCCCTAATCCAAATGTTTCCGCAAAGAATAATGGCAGCATAGAAATAACCGCTAACTCAGAACCGAATGTAGAAAAATATAATACGTTCAGTACCGCTACTTGTTTAAACTTATAACGTTCTATCTCAGGTACATCGTTAACAAAAATATCGCTGTTTACCTGGTAGGTTTTCCAACAATCAAAAACATACAGTACCGCTAAGCCAATATAAATCGCATTAGTGGTCGTCTCAGTGAACATACTAATCTGTAATAATTTCCACGCTAATAGACCTAGCGTGAGATACATAGGTAACTTCATGAACAGCAGTAAATAGAAATCACCTTTACTGGTGACTTCCATTGCGCCGCCTTTTTTCGGACGGAAATAAGTCGCACCTTTTGGTGTATCAGTGACATTAAAGTAGTACACCACACTGAATAGCAGACTCATTAAACCGGTAATGGCAATCGCATAACGCCAGCCATCTTCACCACCAAACAATAATGCCACTGTTGGTAATGTGAATGCCGCAGCAGCGGAACCAAAGTTACCCCAGCCACCATAGATACCTTCAGCAGTACCGAGTTCATTCGCTGGAAACCATTCGCTGACAATACGGATACCGACCACAAAGCCAGCACCAATCAAGCCCATCATGAAACGCGCTATCGCCAATTGTTCAAATGTGGTCGCCAACGCAAACATAAAGCATGGAATTGAACAGACCGCTAATAACGTAGAGTAAACAATCCGAGGCCCATATTTATCGGTTAACATGCCAATAATAACCCGGGCTGGGATCGTCAATGCCACATTAAGAATAAGTAAGGTTTTCACTTCTTCCGTTGTGAGCCCCATACTATCTTTAATCGCCAGCATTAAGGGGGCAGCATTAAACCAAACCACAAACGTAATAAAAAAAGCCATCCATGATAGATGTAATGTTTTCATCTTCCCTGTAAAAGACAATATGTTAAATTTTTCCTGTCCCATAAAAAATCCCTCTAAGATATATAAAACAAAGTTTAAAAAATTTTATCTTATCTAGAACAAAGCAATACTAAGGCCAACTTAATGAAACCCAATAAAAATACTAATTATCAATCACTTACGAACATACGTT
>NZ_ABCQ01000033.1 GCF_000170855.1 Moritella sp. PE36
ATTCCTAGCAACCAACCTGGCCGTAATGGTGGTTTTTAGTATTGTATTAAACATTATCTATGCGACTACTGGTATTCAATCAGGTAGCCTTTCTGGGTTGTTGGTGATGGCGGTATTGTTTGGTTTCGGTGGTTCATTAATTTCATTAATGATGTCGAAGAAAATGGCGCTTCGTTCAATTGGCGGCGAGATCATCACCGAACCTCGTAATTCGAATGAACACTGGTTATTAGAAACTGTTGCTCGACAAGCCAAACAAGCAGGTATTGGTATGCCTGATGTTGCTATTTATGATGCTGCCGAGATGAATGCATTTGCAACCGGTGCTAAACGTGATGCTGCCTTAATTGCGGTATCAACGGGTCTATTAGCACAAATGACACGCGATGAAGCTGAAGCGGTTGTTGCTCACGAAATCAACCATGTTGCTAACGGTGACATGATCACGATGGCCTTGATGCAAGGTGTTGTGAATACCTTTGTTATCTTCTTATCACGTATTATTGCTAATGCAGTAAGTGGTTTCACATCGAATGATGAAGAAGGCGAGGGTGAAGGCGGCGGTAGCTTTATGACTTATTTCATCGTATCAATGGCGTTAGAAATGCTATTCGGTTTCTTAGCCAGTTTCTTAACCATGTGGTTCAGCCGTCAACGTGAGTTTAAAGCAGACTCTGGCGCTGCCAACCTTGTCGGTAAAGAGAAGATGATTGCAGCTCTTGAGCGTCTTAAAACGGGTCAAGAAACACAACTTGAAGGTTCGATGTTGGCGTTTGGTATTACTGGTAAGAAGACCATGATGGAGTTATTAATGAGCCATCCTCCACTGCAAAACCGTATTAACGCATTACGTAACCTTTAATATACGAATGTTTTAAATAATCATTTCCGATGATTAAGTTAGCCCCATTGGCACTCTTGCTAACAGTAAGAGCAACCCTTTGGGGCTTTTTACCTTCTATGAGGCTATTTTAGAGATAAGTTTTGCGATAGAACTTAAATGCTATCTCTTTATGGTTAATAAAGTGCTGTTATAACGTTAAAACGTGATAGACAAACGAATAATAAATGCTAAAAAAGTGTATTTTATATGTTATGAATTAGTAGCTTATGAGGTGAAAGCTAATGACGAACATGACTATAGATAAAGAACCAGATCGTAATAGTATTGAAACAAATTTGTTGATGACGAGGTTAGTTAAGTTACTCATTGCATTTGGGATCCCGCTATTTTTACTGTCTGTACCTACGTCTCAATTACCCTTTTCGGACCTCACTATAATCCAGCATAGATTGTTAGCCATTTTTATTCTTGCGGCCCTGCTATGGATCCTCGAACCTGTCCCTGTGTTTGCCACTTCAATTTTAATTATCACGCTTGAGTTGATGATGCTGTCTGATCAAGGGTTATACAGCTTTCGCTTTTTTAATGATGGTGTAGACCCTGCTGCTAATATCGAAGGCTTGATGCATTATAACGATATTTTTGCGGCCTTTTCTTCACCGATTATTGTGTTGTTCCTTGGTGGTTTCTCACTAGCCATTGCAGCGAACAAATATGCCCTTGATACCAATCTCGCCAACGTATTATTAAAACCTTTTGGCACGAAACCCGCGTCGATTATGCTGGGCTTGATGATGATCACTGCGATGTTCTCGATGTTTATGTCCAATACCGCAACGACTGTGATGATGCTTTCATTATTAGGTCCAATCCTAATGTCAGTACCGAAAGAGGAGAAGGGCATTAAAGCCTTAGTCTTGTGCGTGCCAATTTCGGCCAATCTCGGTGGTATTGCAACCCCGATAGGCACGCCGCCCAATGCGATTGCATTACAGTATTTAGATGATCTTTATAGTGTCAGCTTTCTTGATTGGATGATGGTTGGGCTACCATTTGTGTTGGTATTATTAGCCTTTGCGTGGTGGCTATTACAAAAATTGTTCCCATTCAGTGGTGACAGTATACATTTACAACTCGGTGGTGATTTCCAGCGGAGTTGGCAAGCGATAGTTGTGTATATCACTTTTGCGCTCACGATTGTTCTGTGGATGAGCACTGGTCTACACGGGATGAATACCTATGTTGTGGCAATTGTGCCTCTGGCGATTTTCACGCTAACAGGCATCATAGGTAAAGAAGAACTTAAGTTGATTAATTGGGATGTGTTATGGCTGGTTGCTGGTGGTATTGCGATTGGTATTGCGTTAGATAAAACTGGATTAGCGACTGTCATGGCCAACTCGATTGATTATTCAGTGCTGCCGGCCTTGTTGGTGATCTTAGTTATGTCTTTCTTGTGTTGGTTAATGGCCAATTTTATTTCCAACACAGCAACGGCTAATTTATTAATGCCCATCGCTGCGGCAGTCGCGACTTCAATGGATGATTTGTCATTGGTGGTGATGTTGGTGGTGGTGGCGTGTTCTGCTTCACTCGGGATGATATTACCGGTTTCAACTCCGCCTAATTCGTTGGCATATGCGACGGGATTAGTTGCCAGCAAGGATATGGCAAGAGTTGGACTCATCATGGGCCTTGCTGGTTTGTCTCTGGTTTATGTGGTTATTCTGGTACTGGTTTAGCCGCTTCAATCTACAGTTGTTGCTGATGTTGTTAAAGTAGGTTGCGTAGTATTAACGATGTTACGTTTATTATCTAATTCGTATACCCAATCACATTGGTTGGGTAACGTTGCTAAACACTGCTCGGTAATGCGTTGGAAATAAGCAGTGAAATTACGCACTTCTGCACTGGTCATAAATGTTTCTTGTTGCTTGTGGTCAGTATTCTGTTGTAACGCTTGACGTTTATTTTCTTGTTCAAATCGCCATGCTTGTACACTGTCGAAACTAGGTGCTTTGAGCATTAACCAATGATCTATACGTTGATAAAATCCTTGGTAGTTCTGTTTTAATTGTTGATTAACATAACTGCGCCAAATGCCGTATTTGTCTTTTGTCGCTTCTAATTTGTTGATCGGATAAATAAGGTCTTTCATCAGTTGCGGTTGTACGCCTAGGCACCAACCTTCTAAGATGATCACATCAATAGGACGATCGACAATTGGCCATTCTGATTCAGGGTAAGGGTTGTCAGCAAATTTGTTAAATCGTGGTAGCAGTACAGGGGAGTCCGCCGTTGCGCCTGCACAGAGCTTATCTAATGTTGCCTTGGCAAGGGTCATATCATGCGTCCCAGGAACACCACGGGTACGTAATAGAGGGTGAATTTGATTGGCTAGTTCGTTACGTTGTTTGTTGCTGTAATAGAAGTCGTCCAGAGATAATACTGCAACATTTAAATCAAATTCGCTACTTAGGCGAGTACCTAAATAATCGGCAAGGGTAGATTTCCCCGAGCCTTGACAGCCGTTGATACCGACGATAAAGGTCTTTTTTGCCTGTTTTTGGTGCGAGACGATACTTAGTAGTGCACTAGAAAAGTATTCTGATGCATGCGTTAAATAATCTGCATCCAACTGGTGACGCTGAATGAACTGGTCTAGCATTGGCATTGTCTTCATAGATCACCACTTTTCTTTGAATTTATGTTTTGAATTTAAAATTATCAACAATAACTACAACATTTAAACAGCTTTTAATAAACATTTAAACAACTAATTCATAGCATTCAACTACTATGCCAGTTTTGAGGTTACTTTATATTTCGTGTTAGTTGCACTGGGTCTAATAATTTTGTTAGTTCTTGTCGTGTTAACGCTGTATTTTCTTCTGCGACATCGATAATTGGCCGCTGTTCACGATAAGCCTGTTTTGCTATTTCAGCGGCTTTAAGATAACCAATGACTGGGTTTAGTGCCGTGACTAGAATCGGATTTTTATAAAGTGCTTGTGTTAATTGTTGTTCATGTACTTCAAAACCAGCGATTGCTTTGTCAGCGAGTAACCGTGAGCTTGATGTCAGTAGATTAATGCTGCTAATGAGGTTAGTCGCGATCATTGGTAGCATCACATTCAGTTCAAAGTTACCTGATTGCCCGCCAATGGTGATGGCGGCATCATTACCAATCACTTGTGCCGCCACCATCGCAGTTGATTCTGGTATGATTGGGTTTACTTTCCCCGGCATAATGGATGAACCGGGTTGTAGCGCCGGCAAACTTATTTCGCCTAATCCGGCCAGTGGACCCGAGTTCATCCAGCGTAAGTCATTGGCAATTTTCATTAACGAGACGGCGGTTGTTTTTAACTGACCGGATAACGCGACAGCGGTATCTTGTGTTGCCATTAAAAAAGAAAAGTTATCGGCTTGGCTAAAGCTGATACCGGTTAATGCAGACAGTTTTTGATTAAAGTGGTTGGCAAAATCAGGATGGGCATTGATCCCCGTACCCACTGCCGTTCCGCCTTGTGCAAGTCGCTGTAACTTGGCTTGTAACATCTTAATATTATCTATGTTGTAACTGATTTGAGCTGCCCAACTGAATAACGATTGGCTCATTCTTACGGGCATGGCATCCATCAAATGGGTTCGACCAGTTTTAACGAGATGATTTAGGCTTAGCGCTTTGTCGACGATGGTTTGCTGTAAATGCTGCAGTGCCGGTAATAACTGTTTCTCGACTAAGATTGCGGCACTGACATGAATTGCACTGGGTATGACGTCATTGCTGCTTTGACCATAATTGACATGATCATTGGCATCAATTTTGGTTTGGCTATAGATACTAGCAAGATGGGCAATCACTTCGTTGGCATTCATGTTAGAGCTCGTGCCTGAACCTGTTTGATAAATATCTACGGGAAAGTGCTGCATGATATTTTCGTCGGCTAGCAACTGATTAACTGCAGTGCAGATAGCGTTGGCGATATCCTCGGGCAATAACCCCAATGCGAGGTTGGCTTCTGCAGCGGCTGATTTGATCAGTAATAGCGATTTAATGAAATCTACGGGTAGCGTTTGACCACTTACAGGAAAGTTATCTATCGCACGTTGAGTTTGAGCGCCATAAAGCGCATTGCCGGGTACGTTGACTTCACCCATGCTGTCGCGTTCAATTCGAGTATTAACCATGATGTCACCTGTTTCAGTCAGTTTTAAAATCAAGATATATTATTAAATAGTATAGCGAATAGCAGGTCAGATGAAGTAGGTCGATTAACGCTGCGGAATAAGGTAAGCTGAAGTCTGTTAAATATTTGCAGTTGATTATGCTAAGTTAAACAGGCGGTTAATTTGCATAACCTAATATTGAGTAGGATAAAATAATGTCATCTTTGGAAATGGGTCGTTTGCTACAAGATAAAACACTAAACGACGAACCCCATGCTGGTGCAGCTAAACAGCTAAACGACTTGGGTATTTCGGGTTTGATGACACTTGAAGCAATTGAATTCCAGACCCTTGAGCTTGATGCCGTTTTAGCGAGCTGTCAGCAATTGCAAGATAGCTACGCGCAGCGAAAAGCGGGTTTACCATCAGAATTACAAATTTGCTTACATGGCTCTGCAACCAGTACTGAACAACTTGCTGTGTTGGTGCAACTTATCCAGAGTGCGCCGCAAGCATTATGGTCGTTAAGGGATGATAGTTTTAATTGTTATGAAATGGATTTTCGTTTAGCGGCATTACAACAGCATTTAGCCATTTTAAAACCATTAAACAAGAAGCTTGCGCCGTTTGTGAATACCAATGCGCTGGGGTCGATAAGTTCACTGCAATCGATCCAATGCTGTTTGGATAATGCCGGGATGTTTCGTTGGTTCTCCGCTAAATGGCGTAAAGCCAAGCAACAAGCATTAATCCTCGCAGCCAATGAACAGCTCAAGCTTGATGACATACAGTTGTTATTTCCAGCCATGATCAAATACGTTGATACTCAAGTGCGCTTTAATGAGTTGTTTGCTCAAGCACCGATCTTATCTACTTCTCATCAAGGGTTACATACTGATGTCGCGCCACTGTTAGCCGTGCGTGAGTGGTATAAAGATGTTGAATTTGCACTGGCAGAGCACTTTGCTAGTGAAACAGGGATCTTACAAGGTTTGTCTGTTATTGAGAAACAAAGCGCGGATAAGTTGGTCAGTGAGTTTAACGCAAGTTTAGTAACGACGATTAAGCATATCGATAAGCAAATGAATAAGCTGAGATTAAGTTTTCCAGGTTATCAAGCGTTGCAACTGGGTGATGTTGATTACGTTACTGCGGTGACGGAGTTAAAAACGATTATTGTAAATGAGTTATGTGTTTTGAAGGAAAGCGGTGTGGAGAGCAATACTTGCCTATCTGAGCTTTGAAACATCAGGATTTAAGCGCTTAATACCAAGAGTTTTGATCAACATTGAAACCTTGCTAAGCCGGTTTGCACACTAATTGGTTTAGCGGGGTTGTTGTGAATTTTAGGCATAAAAAAACCTCGCTCATTGAGCAAGGCTTCATTATTTGGTGCGTCCTACAAGATTCGAACTTGTGACATCTAGCATGTCGAGCTAGCGCTCTACCAACTGAGCTAAGGACGCGGAATGTGGTGCTCGCTACAAGATTTGAACTTGTGACATCTAGCATGTCGAGCTAGCGCTCTACCAACTGAGCTAAGCGAGCATAATTTGGTACGTCGTTAAGACGAGACAAATATTAGCCCGCATCCAAATTATCGGCAAGTCTTTTTTAAATAATATCAGTCCTTTGCTTTAAAACTAAGCAGTTGGGTCGATATTTAGATCTTCTGCCGGACCAAAGAATTCAAAATGCACATTTTCAGCTGGGATCCCTAATTTTGGTGCGAAGCCATTTATTGCTTGCATGAAAGGTTTTGGACCTAAGAAATAGAATTCGACATCACGATCATCACCGATTTTTTCTTCAAGCATGGCTAAGTTGATGAAACCGGTTGCATCTGGCTTGCATTCTGCTGTTGCATCACTGTAAACGAAGTAGGGTTTGATGTTGTCGTTTTCAGCTGCAAGGTTTGTTACATGGTCACGGAATGCATGCACCTTGGTGTTCATTGCGGCATGAATAAAGTGAATAGGACGGTCTGTGTCTTTCAAGCTGTTTAGCATGCTGATTGCCGGTGTAATACCAACGCCGCCAGTGACAAGTACAACGGGTTTGTTGTTGTCTTTTAACACAAAGTCACCCGCTGGTGCTAATACGCGAAGTGTGTCGCCCGCTTGAACGCGGCTGTGTAGGTAGTTTGATACGGTACCACCTTCTTCACGTTTAACACTGATACGTAAGTATTCTGAGTTTGGTGAATCAGACAGGCTGTATTGACGACGCGTTTCTTCACCATCAATGGTTAATACTAAACCAATAAATTGACCTGGTGTGAATGATGTAACAGGTTTGCCATCAGTCGGAGTAAGGTAGAACGATGTGATGATATCGCTTTCTGCTACTTTTGTTGTGATAGCGAATTCACGCTCACCACGCCAGCCACCTTCTTTTTCTGCATTAGCTGTATAAGCCGCTTCTTCTGCTGCGATTAGCAGGTCTGCGAGTTGCCAATATGCAAGTCCCCAAGCTTCGATCACTGCATCTGTTGCTGCATCACCCAGTACGGCTTTGATTGATTTTAATAAGCATTCGCCAACAATCGCATATTGTTCTGGTTGGATATTAAGTGACACGTGTTTGTTAACAATGCGGTTTACGGCTGCTTCTAATACCGCTAGGTTTTCGATGTTACCTGCATATGCAACAAGGGCATTTGCCAGTGCTTTAGGCTGTGCGTTACCTGCTTGGTTGCTTTGGTTGAAGAAGCGTTTTACTTCTGGGTATTCTCTAAACATCAAAGGATAAAAATGCGCTGTAATATCATTAGCATGAAGAGAAACAGCAGGGACAGTCGCTTTGATGATATCAATAGTGTGTTGGGTTAACATAATAGCTACCTTGTAGAGGTTAGTGAGATAAATTGATTTAGATCAATGTTTGTATTTGTTCTATAGCAGTAGCCGTGCCAAGTTTGTAAGTTATTGTTTTATAGTTGTTTGTAATTTCAGTTATTGAAGGCGTTGTGCTTATGACAACCACTGTAAGTTGTCAATAAAACAACAGGGTGTCTAAATGACAACTCTTGTGAATGGCTAAATGGAATGAAGCTTGAATGCTCACAAGCTGTTTACCTTGCTGTCTTAAATTGGTAAGGTATTGTTCATAAAGGAATTAATAACATTCCCGTACTGGTTGTTGAGTTGATATATTTACGAGGGCGCTTTATATGAAATTGAGTATTACAGAAAACATCGAGTTACTCCCTCTAGAGGTTACTGATTCTTCAGATATATTAGATTTAGTTGAATTCAGCCGACCCCAATTAGGAAAATATATCTATTGGGTTGATGGCGTTCGAGATGAGATATCCGCTTATAAATACATAGTAGAACGTATCAATAGTGGGTTGTCAGGCTCGCGATGGTTCAAAATACAATTCAACAAGCAAGTTTTTGGAGTCTTTGGTATCAAGTCTATTTCAGTTGGGAGTGGTATTGCTGAGGTCGGTTATTGGCTGTCGCATGCTGCACATGGCAATGGCATTATCGTTTAAATCATTGCTCAGTTACCCTCTTTTTTGTTAGCAAACACAGATGCAAAAATTATTGAATTTAGGTGCCTTGAAAATAATACCGCGAGTATTAGTGTGGCAAAAAAGTCTGGGGCTGAATTCGTTGATTTAATACCTAATTATATGAAAACAGACAATGAAAGTCAGGATTTACATATATACTAACTGCAATTGTAAACATATAAGAATGGGGGCCACGCAACCGACACCTTAAGAGTTAATTACATCTGTAATGAAAATTGAATTTACTTATTTATGCAGAGTGCAGATACCACTTTACTGCTGCATTTACATTTAAAAGTAACTTCAGTGGCGAAGTGTTTATAGTGGCTAGTGCTTAGCCGTTTGTAAATATAAGTATAGATATAGTTACCGGCTTTTCTCACTAAGAATGAACATGTAGACTGTGGCTCTTAAATGGAATGATAAGGTCATTGTTACGATGGCTACGTTTTAGGAGATCGCAGTGTCGCTATTTTTTATATCTCAAGTATTAGTCGCTATCGCTATTTGTTTTGATTTAATGTCTTTTCAATTTAAAGAGAGACAGAAGATTGTCGCTTGTTTGTTCTGTGCGGGTGCGCTTATTTCGAGTCATTTCATTCTACTTGAACAGTGGACAGCTGCGAGTTTGATGGTTATCGCTACGATTCGTTATTTAGTCAGTATATTTACGACGTCACCAAAACTAAAGTACCTATTTGGTTCAGCATCTTTAATCGCGACTGTGTTGACTTACTCTGGGCTGATTAGTATTTTGAGTTTCTTGGCTTCAAGCATTCAAACTGTGGCTGCGTTTAATAAAGACGATAAGCGTTTAAGAGAGTTGATGGTAGTGGGAACAAGTTTCTGGCTAGTACACAATTACTTGATTGGCTCACCGACGGCGGTGATCATGGAAGCCTTATTTATTACTAGTAATTTAGTTGGTTATTATCGTTACTATTACAAAAGAGATGCAGTGATATAAACAATCGTATAGGTGTTAAACACCCTGTAATTCATAAATTGATTTACAGGGTTGTTAGAAAAATCGATTAAGCCTTACAAAGCGCTGCTACAGCTTTCAATCGACGCTCTGGTTCAGCAACAAACGGATTGGTTTCATCCCACGCATAACCCGCTAAAATAGAGCAGATCATCTGTTTTATCTTCGGATTAGGATTGTCGTGCAAGATCACGTCTTGGAATTCACCGGTGTACCAACCTTCAACATAACAACGGAATGCGTTAACACCAGTCATAAGCGTATCTGCATACTCAGTTTGCCAATCAACGGTTTCATTGTTGAACTGTTTTATTAATAAGTCAGTTGCAAGCTCAGCGGATTTCATCGCAATGGTGACACCAGACGAGAACACCGGATCTAAAAACTCACCGGCATTACCAAGCAAGGCAAAGTTACGATCAAACAGCTTAGTCACATTGGCAGAATAACCCATGATAGAACCACAAGGGTTAGGATAGTTTGCTTGTGCAAGTAACGTCGCGAGGTTGTGTTCTTCACTGGCTAATTGCTTTAGCGCTTCAAGATGGTCATCTGGATAGTTAGCAAAGAACTCTGGTTCAGCAACCACACCAAACGAACACGTGCCGTTACTAAATGGAATCAACCAGTACCAAACTTTACTGTCATCTGGATGCACAGAAACTAAGATCTTATTACGGTCATAGTGAGCCGCAGTAATGTTGTCTTCAATATGAGTAAAGATAGCGCGTCTTGGTGGCAGGGTCGATGGTTCTTCCAGTCCGAGTAAACGTGGTAAAACACGACCAAAGCCACTGGCGTCAAGGATAAAATCAGCTTCTATTTCATAGCTATGTTGGTTTTCATCCAGGACAGTTAATAAAGGCTTATCTTTATCAACATCAATACTTTTAACTTCGTGCTCATAATTAATGGTGACGCCTTGTTGCTCTGCACAGTCGGCGAGCAGTTTGTCGAAGTGTCCACGTTGTACTTGGAATGTAGTGCCTTCACCAGCCGTGTATTTATCGGTGAAATCAAACTCAGTATATTTACCGCTCGCGTGGAAAGCCGCGCCGTTTTTAAACTGGAAACCAGCAGCGTTGACGGCATCAAACATATCCGCTTTTTTAAGCGATTCCATACACGCGGGTAGCAAGCTTTCGCCAATTGAAAAACGTGGAAATGTTGATTTTTCGATGATAGTTGCATTGATGCCTTGTTTGTTAAGCAGTGCAGCAGCAAGTGAACCTGAAGGGCCTGCGCCAATAATGACGACATGTGCTTGTGTTGATGACACAAAGAATTCCTTATTATGTCGAGTCTTAACCCGGCAGATTTATCTATTAAATATTTAGTAGGTGACTTTACCACATGTTAGATAATCGGCTCAAAAATATTAGTAAATCAATAAAAATAGTTGATACAAATCAACAATAAGCCGCAGTATATAATTCAACGGTGATGATTTAACCTGTTGTCACTTTGACCACGCAATGCTATAACTAATCGCTATTGAATGACCTTATTAAGGATCTGTTACATGGAAAACCTGCGCTTTATCGAGAGCATAGATACTATTATTTATGATCTATCTAGAGAGTTGCCTAAATATCAACGATATAACCGACTATTACAGGCGTGGCGGGATATCTTTTCATGTGACGCATGCGTGTTGCTAAAGCTGGAAGGCGACAACTTGATCCCTAAAGCGGCGAATGGATTACAAATCGAAGCAATGGGGCGACATTTCCCCATCGCAGAACATCCAAGATTTGAGCAGATCTTAGCCCACTATGACAATGAAGTGCAAAAAAAGGTACACCGTTTTGATACTGATTGTGAGCTTCCCGATCCTTATGATGGCTTGATCCAAACCCCTGACGGCCAACTTAATGTGCATGATTGCATGGGCGCGGTGTTAGTGATTGATAATAAGCCGTGGGGGATCGTCACTATGGATGCACTTAATCCACAACGCTTCGACTCACTCGACCCAAAGATCTTAAACTCTATGATTGGCCTGACTGAAGTGGTGATTAAAACCGCCAACTTAATTTTTTCATTAGACCAAAAAGTGCAACGACAAGAGCAGGTAACCGCCAGCTTAATTAGTGATAAATTCAGCGAAAAAATGATAGGCTCTAGTCCTGCAATGAACATGCTTAATTTAGAAATTGATTTAGTTGCTGATTCAGATTTGGCTGCATTGATATATGGTGAATCTGGCACAGGTAAAGAGTTAGTTGCGCGTCGAATTCACATGTCGTCAAAACGTGCCAAAGAAGCATTAATTACCGTGAACTGCGCCGCATTACCCGAAACGATGGTCGAAAGTGAGTTGTTTGGTCATGTCGCTGGGGCGTTTACTGGTGCAACTAAAAACCGTCTGGGTAAATTCGAACTTGCAGACTGTGGTACATTATTTCTGGATGAAATAGGTGAACTACCTTTGTCTATTCAAGCCAAGTTATTACGGGTTATTCAGTTTGGTGAACTGCAACGCTTAGGCAGTGATAAACCCCATAAAGTGGACGTAAGATTAATTACTGCAACCAATCGAGATCTTGCTAAAGAAGTTGCAGAAGGACGATTTAGAGATGACTTGTACCACAGGTTAACTGTGTATCCATTAACAGTGCCAAATTTACGTGAACGCGGCAATGATATCTTGTTATTAGCAGGCAGCTTCCTTGCCAAGATCCAACGTAAAGTTGGTCTTAATAACTTAACCTTAGCCAAAGACGCTGAACGTGCATTACTGGCATATGAATGGCCGGGTAATGTCCGAGAGTTAGAGCATCTATTAAGCCGTGCTTCATTAAGAGCCGCTGCTCGTAACCGGAAAAATGATCGGGTTGTTGTGTTAGAAAGCAGTGACTTGGACATTCAGTCTGCAATTGGTGAGTCAAATGCTAGCTTACATACTAATATGAACACGGATTCTGACGTTATCGCAAAAGGCATGGTTAGCGTGGGTCATGTAGCAGGGCAAAATGACATCGTAATTAGTACTGCTGATAATGACAATAATTTAAAACAAATAACCGATGATTTTCAGACTCAGTTTATCAAAAAGGTGTTAGCTGAACATAACGGTAATTCAGCTGCAACGGCGCGTGCGATAGGCGTTGATAGAAGTAATTTACACCGATTGATGAAACGACTAGACATTCAATAATTCATTTTACTTACTTACTGAATGAAATGTGAATACAAAAAGGCGGTAGTGATGAGGTTCACTACCGCCTTTTTATTCACGACTGTCTTATGGAGTCTTAATAAAATAGAGCCAAAGTACTTGTCGCGATTAAATTGCTGTTAGCTCAGGTGTATGACCTTGCGTTGTTTTCTTATACACACTCGCTAGTTTAATCGATAACAATATTGCCGCCATTGTTAGACCCGAAATAAAGCCAATCCAAAAACCAGCTGCGCCCATTGCAGGTACGATTAAATCTGTTAACGCCAGCGTATAACCAATTGTCATGCCCACAGCCCAATAAGAGAATAGGGTGATGTAAAAGATCACACTTGTTTCTTTATAACCACGTAATGCACCCGCTGCAATAACTTGCACTGCATCCGAGATTTGATACACAGCTGCAATTAACATTAACCCTGTTGCAATGTTAATGGTGGTCATGTCTTCGGTGTAAATTTCTGCAATTTCATTACGCAGTAGGATAGTTAAGATTGCTGTAATAACAGATAGACCAACGCCCATCCACATCGCTGTGATACTGGCAAACTTCGCTTGTAACGGTTTTTTCTCACCGACATATTGGCCAACGATAATTGTCGCGGCAATACCCAGACTAAGTGGTAACATGAATATCATTGATGAGAAGTTTAATGCAACCTGATGCGCTGCAACCGTGATTGCGCCAAGTGGTGCTAACAGGATAGACACAACAGCAAACAGGGTTACTTCGCAGAACATCGACGCGGCAATCGGGAAACCAACACCAATCATGTGCGACATTTCTTTCTTATCGATACCGTAAACTTGATCAAATAATTTGATCTCTTTAAAGTCTTTATGGAAATAACTATAAGCAATCATCGAAAAACACATCGCCACAAATACTAATACAGACGCTACAGCACAACCAACACCGCCCAGTGCTGGCATACCAAAGTGTCCGTTAATGAAGATGTAGTTTGCTGGTACGTTTACCATGATACCGATTAAGCCAATCACCATTGTTGGTTTGGTAATACCTAAACCTTCATGGTAACTACGGATCACTTGATAACCACATGCAAACGGTAATGCTAATGAAATAACGCGTAAATAATCTGTTGTTAGCTCGGCTAATCTATCTTCAACATGCATGAATTCTAGGATCATCGGGCTGTAATATAGCAACGCCATCATTGGCAGGAAGATGATTAGTACAAACCAGATACCTTGATATACGACTTGCGCAATTTCACTTTGTCTTTTTGCGCCGTAAAGCTGCGCAACGATCGGTGTGATCGCCATTAAAATGCCCACTAAGAACATTAATACTGGGAACCAAATACTGTTGGCAATCGCGACCGCCGCCATGTCTGTCGCACTTACTGCACCAGCCATTACGGTATCAACAAAGCCCATGACAGTGAACGCAAGTTGTGCGATCAGAATTGGAACCATTAATTTAAATAAGTTAGAAACCTCAGATCGATATTTCTGCACTGATACTCCGGATATATTAGGGTTGTTATGTTGTGTATTCTAAGATTTGATGTTGCTGAAAACGAAAGAAATGATTATGAATGTAGTGATATTCGCGTTCGTGAGGACGTACCTGATCCAGCTAGGAGCATATTAATCCTTTATAGCTAGTTTTTAAAGATGTATTTAAAAATATTTTATTGGATATTAACATCAGGTTATTAACTAGATGAATTATCTAAATTAACGCGATATAGTAAAGCATATTCGTTTAAGTAGTGATAAAGGTCATTTATGTTTACTGGCATTGTACAAAGAAAAGCAAAGATTATTAGTATCGATAAAAAAGCGCAATTACATACATTAGAAGTAACGCTTGATAAAGCACATCAAGACGGTTTAGTTATCGGTGCTAGTATCGCCAACAATGGTACATGTTTAACGGTAGTGAAGATAAATGACAACAGCGTGTGTTTCGATGTTATTGAAGAAACGCTCAAAGTGACTAACCTTATCGACCTTGAAGTAGGTGACGAAGTTAACTTAGAACGCGCTGCTAAATTTGGTGATGAGATTGGCGGACATTTATTATCGGGTCATGTCCATACCCAAGCTGAAATCGTGACGATTAATCGTACTGAAACTAACTGTGATATCTGCTTTAAAATCGCACCTGAATGGCAAAAATACGTGTTACCAAAAGGCTTTATTTCGATTGATGGCATTAGCTTAACTTTAGGTGATGTTGCTGACGGACAACTCTGGGTACACTTAATACCAGAAACATTGGCTGTTACTAACTTAGGTGGTCGCAAAGTGGGCCAGTATGTAAATATCGAAATTGACAGTCAGACCCAGGCGATTGTTGATACGGTAGAACGTATGATGCTGAAAAAGTAACTAGCGCTTTCAATTACAAATATAAGAGCGATATTCAAGCTTAGATGTTTATTCAAACATGGCGTATCGCTCTTAAATTAACACGTACTTTTAAACCGGCCTTATGTAAAATCTAATATAAAACTTTTCATTTAAAGCTGTGCATTTAAAACGATGTACTTACTCTGTATTAAAACTAAGTATTTAAAAGATCTGCTCATCATCCGCATCAATGAATAATTCATACTTCTCATGAACCTGATCATGCAATAACTTAAAATGAATACTATTGCAGCAGGAGCTGCACTCGTCATAATAATCTTGCGCGCCATTACTGGCATCAATATCAGCGGTAACAAATTGACCACAATGAGGACACACAATTGTCCTATGCGAAAACTGTTTCATGATAACCTCCATAGGCTATATATCGCATCTTCTAAGCTTATTTTAGCTGAAGATTACACTTTTGCCTGTTTGGAGCATATGTCGTGTTAATAGACAGTCGAGAGTTAACTGATAACGGTCATAGCATCCAAATTAGTAGGTATGGATAAAGCACAGGGGCAATGACCGAGGTTAACACGGCACTGATCAACAGGGCCGTTGTACTGAAGGCTCCGTGGGTACGACTTAGTTCCATCGCTTTAGATGTACCAATAACATGAGAACCTGAACCGATAGCAAGACCTTGTGCTTCTGGTGTTCTAATGCGCAAATGCTTTAACAAGAAAGGTGCGCAGACGTTGCCGAATATTCCGACCATAATAACCATGATTGCTGAAATTGCAGGAATACCGCCTATGGTGTGGCTGATTGCCATTGCGATAGGTGTTGTTACCGCCTTAGGTGCAAGTGAGGCTATGATCTCTGGCGAGGCGGAAAAGCTGATTGCAACAAACGTCGTCACCACTAAACCGACAATTACGCCAACACTACAAGCTATTAAAACAGGCACAATTTTAGCTTTCACATGCACAAACTGTTGATATAGCGGGAAGGCAAGGGCAATTACGGCTGGTTCGAGTAAACGAGTCAGGATATTTGTGCCTTGTTGGTATTCTTCAAGCTCAAATCCAAATATCAGCATGATGCTGATTAATGCGCCAATCGTTAATAAAATCGGATTGAATATTGCTAGTGTGGTTTTTTTATAAAACCATTGAGCAAGGAAGTAAACTGCAAGGGTCAATGGAATTGCTAAATATAAGATCATTTATCATCACCTGGCTGTTTGGTTAACGCTGCTTTGTCTTTCGCTGCACTGGCACGATTCAAATAACAATAGGTATGGCCAACGGTAAAGAAGATCGCGACAGTACCAATCAGGCCCGCCATGATAAGCGCGACTAGATTTTGTTGTACTAACTCAAAGTAGCCCATGAGCGCAACACCAGCTGGTACAAATAAGATACCTATGTGGCGGTTAAGTTGCTCACATACTTTTTCGACATATTTTTGTTTCAACATGCCACTACTAAGTGCTACAAAGAGTAACAACAGTCCGATGATACTTGAGGGAAATGCAACGGGTAATAGCATGCTGATGCCACGCCCTAAAACCACGAAACAAAAAATGGTGAAAATATTGTACAGCCATATTTTCATTGATTACCTACCTACTAATTATGCGATTGCTAAGCAATTACGGTGCGATCGAAAGTGTCCCATATAAATGTTAATAATATATAGGGCAGATGATACAATAAACGTTACTTGAAGTTTATTAGGTTATAAAAATGCAGTATCCGGTTAATGAAATTTTTGAAACAGTACAAGGTGAAGGCCATTTTACTGGTTATCCCGTCATCTTTATTCGTCTACAAGGATGCGATGTTGGTTGTTCGTGGTGCGATACCAAACAAACTTGGACGGTCGACCCTGAGATGCAAGTGTCACAACAAACGGTGAACAAAGCTTGCGATGATAAACCACATTGGGCGAACTTTACTGCACAAGAATTCATTACTATGATACAAAAAAATGGTTTTGTTGCAAAGCATATTGTGATCTCGGGCGGTGAACCTTGCCAATATGATCTTGTTGAATTGACAAGTGAATTGGAGCAAGCAGGGTATTTCTGCCAGATTGAAACATCTGGTACATCGGAAGTACGTGCAACAGATTCGACTTGGGTGACGGTATCACCAAAGATCCAAATGAAAGGTCAGTTACCAGTCTTACAAAGTGCATTGCGCCGCGCTAATGAAATAAAACATGTGATCGCAATGGAAAAGCACATTGAAGAACTTGATGCGCTAATCGCTGATATTGATACGTCAGACAAGATCATGTGTTTACAACCTATCTCGCAGCAAAAACGTGCAACTGATTTAGCGATCAAACTGTGTATTGAACGTAATTGGAAGTTGTCTGTTCAAATGCACAAATATATCTTTATCGATTAAACTGTATCCGCATTTGTTTCTATTCGTATACCTTCTGCTCTATTTATCAGTAGCTGAAGGTATGCGCGATAACGCATGAGAAGATTTATAATGACCTTGGCTGCAAGAACCGATTGGTATGAATAGATAATTGGAATTAACAGACAATTGGTATAAATAAATAGAGGACTAGGGATGACCCATTTTGACAAATCAGAAACCGTACTGATTGAACAGTTTAAACAACGTGAAGAAACGTTATTACATACTGACTTTTCTAAACCCGGGATGCAGCTTGATGATTTCTTACATCCTGAGTTATTTGAGATATCACCAATAGGAAGCTATACCACTCGCAGTGAAATTGTAAATTGGTTATTAGCAAAATCTCCAATGCAACGTTGGAGCTTGACCCAATTTAAAATTGTTGAATTGGCAACCGATACCATGTTGGTTTGTTATCAGGCTAATTCGATTAATGCGGGCGTAGTAAAAGAAACAGGCAGTTTACGTAGTTCAATTTGGCGTTTTTACAACCGACAATGGCGACTTCAATTTCATCAGGCAACAAAAAACTAACAAGTTTGTATATCAATCAATTCATGTTTATCCTACCGATCTAGTACTATTCCTCTGTTTACCACCTCTTTAGGGGGCTAACTTCGCCGATATTAAGTTTCTTGGTTGAGTGTAAATCTTTGACACAGCTCGCATAAAATATCGCGATGGCTTCGATTGACAATAATTTGGCACGTTTGGCCTGTATATGACACTGTGTGACAAAAGTATTATGTGAATATAATACCTAAGACCTAATTGTTAATGGAATGAAAACAAATTAAAGGTATAGGATGGATACTAAAATGAAAAACACAACTCATAAGAAATTTTTTAAAGCAACACCAATTGCTTTGGCGCTAATGGTTTCAGGCTATACCGCAGCTCCTCAAGCGATTGAGTTTAACTGGGGCGATGTTGAAGGGTCGTTTAACTCTCAAATAACAGCCGGTTCAAGCTGGCGTGTCGAAGAAGCAGCGGCAAAAAACGTCGGTGTCGGTAACGGTGGCTTACCGGGTAGTACCCCAACTGGCGACGATGGTAACTTAAACTACGAGAAAGGTGATGCGTTCACCCAAACTATTAAGGGACTCCATGATCTTGGGCTAACCTATGAAACTGAGGAGGGTACCACCTTTGGTGCTTTTGTCCGTGGTAAATATTGGTACGATTACGCACTTGATCAAAATGATGTTGTTCACGGTAGTGCTACTAATGGCTATGTTGCTAACGAACCAATCAATGATGATGACTTTAACGATTTAACAAAATCGAAAGGTGTCGCACTACTTGATGCTTATATATTTACAGGCTTCTACCTGGGTGAAGTAGCAGTCGACTTGCGCCTTGGTAAGCAAGTGGTTAACTGGGGGGAAAGCTCATTCATTCAAGGTGGTATTAACGCGGTTAACCCGGTTGATGCTGCTGCATTCCGCCGCCCTGGTGCTGAAGTGAAGGAGGGTTTACTACCGGTAAACATGATGTTTGCCAATATCGGTTTAACAGATAATTTAAGTGTAGAAGCATTTTATCAATTAGAATTTGAATCAACAGTGATTGATAGCTGTGGTACCTATTTCTCGACAGCCGATTATTTAGCTGAGGGCTGTGATAAATTAGTTATCCAACCAGGGGCACCTTTGCCAAGTTTAGTTGATAGTGAACTGCATGCTGGTGGTTTTTACGCAGAACGTGGTACCGATGAAGATGCGTCGGATGATGGACAGTTTGGTGTGGCATTTAAGTACTACGCTGAAAGTCTGAATGCAACTGAATTCGGCTTTTATTATATGAATTACCACTCTCGCCTGCCTTATGCTAGTCCTGAAACAGGTCAATTTAATGGTGCTGGTGCAATACCAAATACACCATTTTTACCTGCTACGCATCCAAGTGCTGCCGCTTATAATCCGAAATACCATACGGCTTATCCTGAAGATATTCAGTTATTTGGTCTAAGTTTCAATACGACTGTTTCGGAATGGGCGGTATCAGGTGAAGTCAGCCACCGTCTGGATATGCCATTACAGATTAATGGCGCAGATTTATTAGCTGCAGCATTAAGTGCAGATCCTAATTCACCATTAACACCAGAGTATTCACAAGCAGGGGCAGGGGAGACCGTTGATGGTTTCCATCGTTTTGATTACACCCAATCACAACTGACATTGATTAAGTTCTTTGATAAAGCATTAGGTACGGATCGAATTACAGCGGTTGCTGAACTTGGTTATGGCCACGTATGGGATTTAGATGAATCAGACGATGCAATTAAATACGGTCGTGCAACGGTTTATGGCGTTAGTTATGATGGCGTAGGTGATGATAAGGACGGTTTTACAACGTCTGACAGTGCGGGCTATCGCTTAGCCGTTAAAGCCGATTATCGTAATGCTTTCGCTGGTGTTGATTTAGCACCATCAGTAGCGTGGTCACATGACGTATATGGTTACAGCCCTGAACCACAAGGCACGTTCCAAGAAGGTCGTACAGGTGTGAATCTAGCACTTAAAGCTAATTATTTAAATACGTATTCTATGTCGATTAGTTACACGCAGTTCGGCGGTGATTTTAATCCACTATCAGACCGTGACTATGTTTCTGCAGCAGTTGGTATATCGTTCTAATAAATAATAGAAATATAATTTATTTTTATATTATTTAAACGGATAGAACGAATAAAAGTTTTAGAAAAGGATTTTAATTATGAAAGTATTCAATAAAGCATATAGCGTAGCAGCCATTTCAGTGGCGATGGCATTCTCGGCATCAACATTTGCGAAAGTAAGTGAAGCAGATGCGGCCAAATTAGGTAAAGAATTAACACCGGTAGGCGCTGTCACGGCCGGTAATGCAGACGGAACTATTCCGGCATGGACGGGTGGTATTACTAATGCCATTCTTGGTACTGACATTGGTAAAAATGATCGTGTAACTAATCCATTTGCAGCGGACAAACCTCAGTTTGTTATTACTGCGGCGAATGTTGATCAATATAAAGACAACTTAACACCTGGCCAGTTGGCGATGTTTAAGAAGTATCCTGAAACGTATAAAATGCCAGTATATGAAACGCGCCGTAGTTTTGCGCAATCTGATGACATCTATGAGACGATTAAAGGCAATGCATTAAATACGACGTTATCGGCTGGTGGTAATGGTTTGGATAATTTTAAAATATCAATTCCATTTCCAATCCCTGAAAATGGTTTAGAAGTTATTTGGAATCACATTACCCGTTATCGTGGTGGTCATGCTGAACGTGTTATCACGACTATTCCGGTACAACGTAATGGTGCGTATACTGCGGTGAAAGTAGAAGATAAATTCTATATTCCTGAAGCGCTGAAAGGCGGTCGTGATGCTAAGAAAGATGACAATATTTTGTTCTATTACATGCAACGTATTATTGCCCCTGCACGTTTAACGGGTACGATTGCCCTTGTGCATGAAACTATCGACCAAGTGAAGGAACCACGTAAAGCATGGATCTATAATTCTGGTCAACGTCGTGTTCGTCGTGCACCTAACGTGTCGTATGATGGCGAAGGTATCGGCGTAGAAGGTTCTCGTACGTCAGATAACTATGATATGTACAATGGCGCACCAGATCGTTATAACTGGACACTGATAGGTAAAAAAGAGCTGTATATTCCATATAACTCTTACAATCTTTCTTCTACAGATCTTGAATATGCAGATATTGTGAAGCCAGGTCATATTAATCAAGACTATACGCGTTATGAAAAGCATCGTGTTTGGGAAGTGCAAGCAAAAGTGAAAGATGGCCAACGTCATGTTTATGCACAGCGTAACTTCTTTATTGATGAAGATAGCTGGCAAGCAGGTGTGATTGATCATTATGATGCACGTGGTAACTTGTGGCGTGTTGCCGAAGCGCACTCTGTTCAATATTATAATGCAGATGTGAACTGGTTTGCTGCTGAGACTCTATATGACATCATCGCAGGTCGTTACCTAGTGACAGGCCTGAATAATGAAGAGCGTAAAGGTATTCAGTTCGACGTTAAAGCTAAACGTAAAGACTTCTCTACCTCTGCGCTAAAACGTATGGGTCGTTAATCTGCCCTGAATATTATGATTAAGCAACTGTGAGTAAGTGAGTTGCTTATTGAAACGAGATATTTAGTACTTAATTCAAGTATTAAATATCTCGTTTTTTTGTTTAGGATTAATTTCATTACTAAACTGTCTTTTTACACACATCAAATGCTGCGTTAAATTTTGTAGTCATATTTTGGAATGCAATAATCGTCGTTAATTCAACAATTTCATCATCGTTATAATAACAACGTAATTGGTCAATATGCCTGTCGGTTACATGTAATGACGTATTGGTGATCGCATCTGTATAGGCCAGTACCGCACATTCTTGTGGCTTGAAATCACTGCAATGCTGCCAATCTAATAGTTTATCTTTATTTAACCTTTCTTTGAGACTTCGTAATACTTTAGAATCATGCTCGATGGTAAATTGACACTGGTTTAGCTGCGCAATGCGTACACTCATGAGTGCGTGAATATAAGGCTGGATAGGGGAACTTTTTCTATTAATTGTTTTATATAATAAGAATATTGCGATAAATAATTTAGGTCTACGCCCCAGCAGCTGTGCAGGTTTTAAGGTTTTATTTTGTTTTTTTTCTAATAACCATAAGAACGGGCGTATAAACCACGAATACTGGCTTGATTGTAATTTAGGAATACGCATACTTAACCCCGCTGTATTGCTATGTTTATTTAGAATGACGAAGCATTGCAACACTAATTATGGTTTAAATTAAGTAATAGGCTAAATTTGTGGTAAATTATTCATTGCTAAGTAAAAAGCCTCGTTCCATATGAGATCAGTAAGAGTTAAATAAGGGTTACACTAAATGACGACGTATTATACCGCGGCAGATCTTGCAAATGAATTCTCGATCACGCGACGAGCTATCCGTTTTTATGAGACGAAGGGATTATTACAATCTGAACGTCGTGGACGGTTTATGTATTATGATTATCGTCAACGTGCCCGTTTAATTATTATTTTACGCAGTAAGCGTCTAGGTATTAGCTTGGAGTCAGCAAAGCATTATTTGGCGTTGTATGATGATAAACCAGATAGTCCGCCACGTATGTTATACATGTTACATCAGAGCCGTACGCGGTTAGATGAGCTACGTGAGCAGCAACTTGCCTTGCAAGAAAATATTGCAGAGCTTGAGGCATTAGAAAATATTGCGATGAAAGATTTAACCGCATGCAATATCGACATTGAATCAAGCTATCAAGATTACCTTGATGAATTAACTCATAAAGACCAACCTGAGTCTTTAACGTCATAGGCTGAGTGATAGGCTGTTGGATTCATCCTTGTTGACTGTATTGGACGATAAAGTCAGTGATGGCATTAATGTCGTTCAAATCTAAATAAGTCAGCCCTTTGTCGAATAATGCCTTTTGATCAATTACCGCGTCCGTAGCGATTGCAATAATGTGTTTATCTTCATTTGCTAATATCGGTTTGCCTAAACTAGGCCGATGCAGCTCTATTTTAGTAAAGGCTTCATGACGAAATCCTTCGACTAGCACCAAATCCAATTCATCAGTGTTAAGCCAATTCAGCTGGGTGATCAGTTTAGGCTCTTCAGATTCATCTTGTTCGGCCAACTCTTGTTCCGCAAACAGAATTGTGCGATGTGGCGATGCAAGTACCATTTGGCAAGCACCCGCTTTTCTCAATTTATAACTGTCTTTTTTTGGGTTATCCATTTCGATATCATGATGGCTGTGTTTCACCATGCCGATACGTAGACCGCGTTCGGTTAATTTTGGTAATAGTTGGGTGATTAATGTGGTTTTACCTGTGCCACTAAACGCAGCAAAACCAAGTAACGGGATAGGGAAGTGCTCTAAAGAAGTCATGTTGAATACTCAATTACAGGATGATAAAGTTAATGGGGGGAAGTTAATATACCTTTTAATTTAAGTTATAGGTAAAAAAAGAGGCCGCATAAGCGACCTCTTTACATCAATTCTACATAGATATTGATTTAGAACTGATTACGGCATGATTTAGCTGCCGATTATATGTGTAAACTAACTTGCTGGTTTTTCTTCAGAAGCTGCTTTCGCACATGCGATTGCATGCTGTTTATCACTTTCTTCAAGCTCTTCATCTTCAACGAATACCGGTAATGGTTTATGTTCAGTCGCAAGGAATGAATAAATTACAGGTAAGATGAATAGGGTAAACAGCGTACCGATTGCAAGACCAGATACGATCACAATACCAATACTAAAGCGCTGCTCAGCACCTGCACCACTTGCATACATTAACGGGATAAGACCCGCAATCATTGCTGCTGTTGTCATTAGGATTGGACGTAAACGTACTTTAGCTGCTTCAATAACAGCATCGGTTCGGTTTTTACCATGATGTAGCTGTTCTTCTTTTGCTACTTCGCAGATCAAGATACCGTGTTTAGTAATCAGACCGACGAGGGTAATCAAACCAACCTGAGAATAGATATTCATGGTTGATAGTCCCCAAGCAAGAGAAACCAACGCGCCTGATACTGCTAACGGTACCGAAACCATGATAACTAAAGGGTCACGTGCCGATTCAAACTGGATCGCCAGTACGAGGTAAATGATTGCCAGTGCCAGTGCAAAGGTCATGTATAACGCACTACCTTCCGTTACAAACTGACGTGATTCACCCATAAAGTCATAGCGGTAACCTTTTGGTAGCTTAGATGAAGCTGTGTTTTCGAACCATGCAATTGCATCACCCATAGCAACACCAGGACTCGGTACAGCACCAATGGTTGCTGAGTTTAGCTGGTTGAAGTGAGGAAGTGAGCGTGGTTCAGCAACAACATCAATGCTGATCAAGCTGCCCAGAGGAACTGCGTTACCGTCAGCTGCACGAACATAGTAGCTATTCATTGATTCTGGGTTTAAGCGATACTTACGTTCAACTTGAGGAATAACCTCGTATGAACGACCATTTAAATCGATACGGTTAACATAACCATCAGACATCATCGTGCTTAGCGTAATACCAATGTCTTGCATGGTAATGCCGTAAGCGCCAGCTTTGTCTTTATCGATGTTGATCTTCATTGTTGCTGAATCGAAGTTAAGATCTAAATCAGAATAAACGAAGAGTGGATTAGCTTTCACTTCAGTTAATACATCACTAGCGACTTGGAATAGGCTTTCAAAGCTATTCGGTGTAGTAATAACAAACTGAATAGGCAGACCCGAACCTGCACCTGGTAATTCAGGCATTTGGAAAGCAATAACTGACATGCCCGGTACATCTTTAACTAAGCCCGTAACACGTTTAACTATTTCAGCTTGACTTGCTTCACGTTCACTCCAAGGCACCATAGACGCAATACCAAGTGCTTGGTTTGAGTTAGGTATGCCAGAGAAGATCTGTGCGTAGGCAATTTCAGGTTGTTCGTTTAGTTTTGCGTTAACTTCATCCATTGAGTTTTGAATGTAATCCAAGTTCGCATTTGATGGCGCAGTACCCAGCATCATCATTACACCTTTATCTTCAGACGGTGCAAGTTCACTTGGAATAAATTTAAACAGCATAGGTAAAGCAGCAAATACGATAATTGCAAATGCGATCATAACAGGGCGCTTTTGCATTACTGCACTGATCATTTTTTCATAGGTATTAGTCATACGTTCAAGGAAGGCATGAACGATTTGTTCAAACTTGCTTGGTTTAGCATTGGCTATCAAGATTTTAGAACACATCATCGGCGATAATGTGAGAGCTAAAATACCAGAAATAAATACCGCGCCCGCTAGAGTAAGGGCAAATTCTTTAAATAACGCACCCGTGATACCACCCATTAACGCAATCGGCGCATATACCGCACCCAGTGTTACTGTCATTGCAATAACAGGCACTGCGATTTCACGTGTACCAATGACGGCGGCACGGAAGGGCGATTCACCGAGTTTAATATGCCGGTCAATATTTTCTAATACAACAATCGCGTCATCTACCACCAGACCAATTGCCAGTACCATTGCCAGTAGTGTCATTAAATTCCACGAGAAACCAAATGACTGCATAATCATCGCTACACCAATCAGTGAGAGCGGGATAGTGACGATAGGAATGATGACGGCACGGAATGAACCAAGGAATAAAGTAATGACCACGATCACAATAAGCGCTGCTTCGATAATCGTTTTAATTACTTCTTTAATTGATTCATTAATCGCAACTGTCGAGTCATACATAACGTTCATGTGGATGTTAGTCGGCAAGTTACGTTCAAGTTCGGGTAATATCGCTAATACATCAGCAGCAATGGTGATAGGGTTTGCTGTTGGCGCGGCATTTACGGCTGCAACAACGGCTTCTTTACCATTGGCGGATGCACGATATACGTCGTGACTCTTTTCTAGCGTAACTTTAGCAATATCACCCAAACGGATAACTTGGCCTTTGTCAGTAGAAACAACAAGACGCTCAAGCTCTGCAGTACTTGATACTTGCGTATTGGCATTACCATTATAAAGAACGAATTCACCAATCGCTTGACCTGTTGCCGACTGATAGTTATTACTATTCAGTACTCCCATAATTTCGGTAGCGGTCAGATCATATGCAGCCATTTTTAATGGATCTAGCCAAACACGTAGTGCGTATTTAATACCACCATACATGTCAACTTTAGATACACCACTAATGGTAAATAGCTGTGGATTGATCACACGGTCAAGATAATCGGTTACCTGACTTGAAGATAGCTCATCACTGCTAAAGGCAATATACATTACCGCAGTGGTTGAACCCGTAGACATAGTTACGGTTGGATCTTCAGATTCTTTTGGTAATAGTGAACGAACTGAGTTCGTTTTAGCCAAAATATCAGATAATGCCGCATTGGGATCGGTATTAAGTTTCATCGTGATGGTAATTGTTGATTTACCTAATACACTCGATGAAGTCATAAAGTCGATATTATCGGCTTGGGCAACCGCTTGTTCTAAGGGCTGAGTAATAAAGCCTTGGATCAAATCGGCACTGGCACCGTAGTAGCCAGTAGATACGGTAACAACCGTATTGGTCATGTCAGGGTATTCTCGAACCTGCATTTTGAAAATTGCTTGTACACCAAGCAATGCAATCAAAAAGCTGATAGATACCGCTAGAACAGGACGCTTAATAAAAATATCAGTAAAGCGCATGTATCCTCCGGATTAAAGCATTGGTGTTCAGCTGCACATTCAATGTATCGTTTCAACAACACGCACTTTAGCGTGATACTTAAACGTACTTGACCAGATGTAACAATTTTATCGCTGCTTTAACGCCATCTAAAATATGAGCGATTGCATCAATACGCTCGCCGACTTTAACAACAGATTGTGTTACACGTAGAACGCCATTTTCATCTTCACGAACAATGTAAATATTGTCACCGTAAAGCGTAAATGTAATTGCTGTTTGTGGAACAGTAATTTGATCTTTGATTGTTGGTAGGATCACATTAGCGCGTGCAAACATACCTGAACGTAGTTGTGATTCGTTATTTGGAATATCCGCTTGGATTTGAATCAAACCACTTTGGTAGTTGACAGCAGGCTCGATGGCACTAATTTTACCGTTGAATGCTGTTTCAGGGTAAGCGTCAACAAAAATTTCAACTTCTTGACCTAAATAAACTTTAGAGATTTGTGTTTGTGGCACGGTGAAACGTAAACGCATCACACTGGTATCTTCTAAACGAACAATTGATGTACCAGCAGATAAATACTCACCTAAAAATACATTACGTAAACCAATTTCACCATCGAATGGTGCGGAGATTTGACGACGAGCAATCGTTGCTTTTTGGCTTTCGATATCAGCAAGTAGCGAAGAATAAGATGCTTCTGATTCATCTAATGCTTCTTTTGATACGGCGTTCTTTTTATAAAGCGCTTCGTATCGTAAGAATTTAGACTTCGCGGCATTCAGTTTTGCTTGCGAGCTTTTCAGGTTTGCTCTTTCAACGTCAGAATCTAGGCTTACTAATAGTTGGCCTTTCGTTACTTTAGTACCAGAATCAAAAGTGATGCTATCAATTTTACCCGCTACTTCATTGGCAATATTGACACCTTGATTAGGTTCGATGAAACCAATCGCTTGAATTGTGGGTATCCAATCTGATGTCTTAGTATCGACAACGGTCACTGGAAACTCCGGTTCTGGTCTGTTGGCCATAAATTCGGCTATCTTTTTTTGTTTGAAAAGATTAAAACCAATAACACTGCCAAATAAGGCCAGCGCAATTAGTAACATGGCAAAGGTCCACTTTTTCATGAATTGATAAACTCCGGGGGTTTTATATAAAAATTATATAAGTTCTGAGGTGAGACTAAGCTTGTCAATAAATACTTATTAAAGCTCATTCAGATGATGTATTCGTTCTACCCATTTTAGAGGGTAAATGGACTCAATCAAGTGTTTTACAACTTTAAACAGTTAATTTACGTATATTTACCAAAGAGGTAGGTTTACAGGTTTTTTTGTTGACAACCAACCCAAAATAGTGACAGTCGATTGTCCTAAAATTAAGCATTTATGGCTGAATTGAGCGCTTATTTTATTGTTAATGATGTTACTGTTGATTGGCCTTACGATAATTCCCTTTATAGTCGAATATACGATGTTCAATTTTCCAGAAGTACTTTTCTTTTTTGGCAATGACAAAATCCGGTGCGACAAGCTGTTGAATATTGGTAACGATTTGTTCGGCTGTTGTCGCGATGATAGGTGAGCCTGTGATCGTTCTTGAAAAGATGCTGTAAAACCGTTGGCGTTGCTTGTTATTACTGAAATAGAAGGTTTCTTTGACAACATCGCCGTCTTCATCGTGGTAATTTAGTTTTATTTTTTCGCCATCTACTTGCGCTGACATACCGGAGCAACGCAGTACTTTACGATCTTTAAGTTGTAGGGCTTTTTTTAATTGATTGTCTGGATCGATTAAATCAACATGACACTGCTGGCACTCACGCGCGGCAATGTCATTTTCGGCATTACACTGTGGGCATTGCTTGTATTTAAAACGGTAATTACATTGTTCTTCACTGCCGTTACTGAGTGCGATTAAACCTTGGCAACGTCGGCCGTAATGTTCGATGATGTCACCATCTGCATCCGTGATCCCCCAAAAAAGATTGGCAAAGTCACAACTTGGGCAGGGGACTTGTACTAAATCACTATTACTGTTTGGTTTGGTTGAGCCGATTTCAGGTTGGTATAAATCAAATCCATTACCGGCGTAGTCAATGATCAGACAATCGGTTTTTCCTTCTGCGAGACGTAATCCTCGACCGGCGATTTGTTGATATAAACTCACCGAGTCGGTGCGGCGTAAAATGGCAATAACATCGACATGTGGCGCATCAAATCCGGTTGTTAATACGGATACATTGACCAGATATTTGACTTCTTTGGCTTTGAATTGGCGGATCAGTTCATCACGTTCTTTGATGGCTGTTTTACCTGTGATGATAGCGGCTTGCTCGTCTGGCAATAGTTTAAATATTTCTTGTGCATGTTTAATACTGGCAGCAAAGATCATGATGCCTTGACGATTGGCGGCAAGCTCGATTAATTGCTTACAGATCGCTTGTGTCACACGTGGGCTTTTTGCTAAGAATTGATCTAACTGTACTTCATTGTATTCCCGTGGTAAATCATCAAACTGATAACGGGCAACTGGCGCATCAATCACTGCAGGTGTCGTTAAGAATCCTTTTTGCACCAGATAGCGTAACGGCAGTTCGTAAATACAGCTTTCAAAAGGCGTATCATCTTCTGTTCTCACATAACCTTGATAGTGTTTTTTATATATCCAGCCTTTGTCTAAACGGTAAGGCGTCGCTGTGAGCCCCAGTACTTTCAGCTTTGGGTTGGTCTTTTGCAAATGACTAATGACTTTTTGGTATTGGCTATCTTCACTTAAACTAACGCGGTGGCATTCATCAATAATCAACAAGGAGTAAAAACCGTCAAACTTATCCAGATTTCGGCTTAATGATTGAACACTGGCGAACGTTGTTTTGAAACCGTCTTGTTTCTTGCCTAACCCGGCTGCAAAGATACCGGCTTTAAAACCATCATGTTCAAATTTGCTGTGATTTTGTTCAACTAATTCTTTTACATGGGCAAGAATAAGGACTGGGTGTCGTGCTAGACGGGCTAATTCAGCCAATACGTGACTTTTACCTGCACCAGTTGGCAGTGTAATGACTGCTGGTAAGATCCGATTTTCTAAAGTGAGCTAAAGCAGCGTCGACAGCTGCTTGTTGGTAATCGCGAAGAGGCATATCAGATTTGTCATTGTTAGGTTATTACATCAAGTGAGATACAGTATAACGCAAAGGTATATACGGTATATATGTTTGTTAGAAAATTCATGGTGTTAATAGCTTGTTCGGAAATTGATAAAGTATTGTGCTATTTTTGAGGTAGGTCTTAACGTATTGTTAATGTATACGCGTATAGTAAGACTTAAACAAGTATTTAGGAGTAATTGATGATCCCGCAAGCTTTCATTTATGACGCAATTCGAACGCCGCGAGGTTTAGGCAAACCCAGTGGTGCTTTGCATGAAGTGAAACCCGTTAATCTATTAGCAGATTTACTCAACCATTTACATGCACGACACGGCTTTGATACTGACGCGGTGGATGACATAGTATTGGGTTGTGTTACACCTATTGGCGAGCAAGGGGCTGATATTGCTAAAACAGCGGCGTTAGTGGCGGGTTGGAAAGACAATGTAGCTGGGGTGAGTTTAAATCGATTTTGTGCATCAGGGCTAGAGTCAGTCAATATAGCCGCGATGAAAATACGTTCTGGTTGGGAGCACCTTGTTATCGCTGGTGGTGTTGAATCCATGTCGCGGGTGAAAATGGGCAGTGATGGTGGCGCTTGGTCGATGGATCCTGAAACCAGTTTAGCGACTGATTATATGCCGCAAGGTATTGGTGCGGATTTAATTGCCACACTCGATGGGTATAGTCGCGAAGATGTAGATACTTTTGCAGCACGTTCCCATCAACGTGCCGCAGCGGCTTGGCAACGTGGTGCATTCAATAAATCTGTTGTGCCTGTATGCGATCGCAACGGCATGTTATTACTTGATAAAGATCAGCTTGTTCGCCCTGATTGCTCGGTTAGTTCATTAGCCAAACTTAATCCTGCTTTTGCTCGCCTTGGTCAAACTGCGTTTGATAGCGTCGCTAAACGTCATTATCCACAAGTTGGACAAATTCAACATGTCCATACCCCGGGTAACGCGTCTGGGATTGTCGATGGCGCAGCATTAGTGTTAGTGGGGAGTGCTGAAGCGGGTGTTAAATGGGGTTTAAAACCCAGAGCAAGAATCGTTGCTACTGCTGTGGTTGGTGCCGATCCTACGATTATGTTGACTGGGCCTGTACCAGCCACCAAAAAAGCATTAGCAGTGGCTGGATTAACCATAGCCGATATTGATTTGTTTGAGGTTAATGAAGCGTTTGCTGCTGTTGTGATGCGTTTTATGAGTGAACTTAATGTCTCGCCTGATATTGTCAATGTTAATGGTGGTTCTATTGCCATGGGTCATCCACTCGGTGCAACTGGTGCAATTATCTTAGGAACATTGTTAGATGAATTAGAAGCGCGTAATTTGAAACGTGGCCTTGTAACCTTGTGTGTCGGTGGAGGCATGGGGATCGCAACAATTATTGAACGTGTGGAGGGGTAAAGTATGGCATCAATCCGTTTAGAGCAAGACGATGCAGGGATAGTGCATTTAATTTTCGATAAACCCGCTTCAAAGGTGAATTTACTTGATCGCAGTTTTATTGATGACTATGTCACGACTGTTAACAAGCTCAAGCTGATGACGTTTACCGGTGTCATTTTACGGTCTGCGAAAACAAGTTTTTTTGCTGGTGGTGATATAACCGAACTGAGTCAAAGTGCCGAACAAGGTATTGAGGAAAGCTTTCAACTATTGTCTTCGCTTAAAGATGCAATGCGTTGGCTCGAAACGTGTGGCAAACCCGTTGTGGCTTGTATTAATGGTGCAGCACTTGGTAGTGGCTGGGAGTTAGCATTAGCCTGTCATTATCGCGTAGCGCTGGTTAAAAATGTGCTATTAGGTTTACCTGAAGTCACGTTAGGTTTAATACCTGGTGTCGGTGGCGTTGTTAGAATGACACGATTACTCGGCTTGAAAGCGGCAATGCCTTATCTACTTAAAGGTAAACAATTTGATAGTGAAGAGGGCTTTACACTAGGTTTGATAAATCAAACCGCAACATCAAATGTTCAAATGATGGCGCAAGCAACGAATTGGATCTTGTCGCAGCAGCATCCGGTTAGCCAAGGTTTTGATATAAATGGCTATCAGCTACCGGGTGGTAATATGAGTGACCCTAATGTCGTCAGCATGATTGTTCAAGCGCCTGCTACATTAAAGAAAAAAACACAAGGCAACCTTCCCGCACCTGAAGCTATCTTATCAGTCATGATTGAATCGACAGAAGTGGATGTTGAAACAGCGTTAAGGTTAGAAACACGTTATTTTCTTAGTATCATTCGTGGTCAAGTGGCTAAGAATATGATTAATACGTTTTGGCATCAGCATAATGAAATTAAAGCAGGGGCTTCTCGTCCTCTTGATCTGCCGGTGAAGAAATTTAGTAAAGTCGGGGTATTAGGCGCAGGTATGATGGGCGCGGGTATTGCTTATGCATTAGCGAGTCATGGTATTACCGTGATCTTAAAAGATATTAGTTTGGAAAAAGCGGTCTTTGCTAAGTCATATACAGCATCGATATTAGCTAACTGTAAATTAGAAGATGAAGAAAAATGCACAATTTTGCAGCGTATTACGCCATCCAAAGAATCAGCAGATTTAATCGGTTGTGATATGGTTATTGAGGCTGTTTTTGAAGACCGTAAGGTTAAGAATCAAGCTATCACTGAGATATTGACAGCTGTTGGAGATGAGCTGATCATGGCATCAAACACGTCGACATTACCGATCTCAAGTTTAGCTACTGCGTCGACAAAACCTGAAAACTTTATTGGGTTACACTTCTTCTCTCCGGTAGACAAAATGCCGCTCGTCGAGATCATTAAAGGCGATAAAACATCATCTGCGACACTGGCAGCAGCTTATGACTTAGTAATCCAAATTGGTAAAGTGCCCATTGTGGTTAACGATAGTCGTGGCTTTTTTACTTCGCGTGTGTTTTTTACTTATGTTTCGGAAGGTATGCGTATGTTAAGTGAGGGCATTCCCGCTGAAGTTATTGAGAATGCCGCTATTCAAGCCGGATTACCAGTGGGGCCTTTGGCTATTACTGACGAGGTGAGCCTATCATTGATTGATCATGTGCGGAATCAAGCCCGATTAGATTTTAAAGCCGAAGGTAAAGAGTTGCTTGATAACCCGGCTGATGCTGTGTTAGATAAGCTTCTGGCATTAAAACGACGTGGAAAACTAGCGGGCGCAGGCTTTTATGATTACAACGGGCAAGGGCACAAGCAATTATGGGCTGGGTTAGTTGATGTATTTCCGACCCAAGATAACTGGGATATAGAAACAGTCAAAGACCGCTTGTTGTTTGTGCAATCACTCGAAGCACTTAGAGCTTATGAAGAAGGTGTTGTGACAAGTACGCGCGATGCTAATATCGGTTCTATTTTAGGGTTAGGATTTCCTGCTTGGACGGGTGGCGTTTTACAGTTTATAGATCACCATGGCGTAGATGATTTTAAGCAGCGCGCAGAGCAATTGTGTGAGCAGTTTGGCCCGCAATTCACGCCAGTAGCTATTTTATCTGAGTGGTAAAGCCACTAATCACTGAAAAACTCAATGATGACCGTTCATAAATTAGGCGATAGTCTTTTAAAACAAATTCACTTAATGTTATTATCCCCGGTTCATGTAACGGTTAACTAGGGAATAATAACTAGTGAAAGTGCCTCAAAGAATACAACCTCTTGTTGATGACGGGCTTGTTGACGAAGTATTACGTCAGTTAATGAGTGGTAAAGAAGCAACGGTATACGTTGTGCGTTGTGTCAGGAGATCCGTTGCGCGAAGGTATACAAAGACGTAGAGAACCGCAGTTTTAAACAAGCGGTGCAATATCGAGAAGGTCGTAAAGTTCGTAACAGTCGACGTGCTCGTGCAATGGAAAAAGGCTCTAGCTTTGGGCGTAACGAACAAGAAAAAATATGGCAAAATGCCGAAGTTGATGCGTTATATCGCTTAGATAATGCAGGTGTGCGCGTTCCTGAGCCTTATGGTTGCTTTGACGGTGTCTTACTCATGGAGTTAGTCACCGATGCTGATGGTTTTGCTGCGCCGCGTTTAGCGGATGTTGAATTAAGCCCTGAACAGGCTTTAATTGATCATGATAAAGTGATCCATTATGTAAGGCTAATGCTTTGCGATGGACTTATCCATGGTGATTTATCCGAATTTAATGTGCTTGTTGATGAACATGGACCTGTTATTATTGATTTGCCTCAAGCGGTTGATGCGTCAGCAAACAATAATGCCAAGTGGATGCTGGAACGTGATGTTGACAATATGACTCAATATTACGGACAATATGCACCTGAGTTACTTCATACAAAGTATGGTAAAGAGATGTGGGCTTTATACGAAGCTGCAGAGCTCACTGTTGACGTTGAATTGACCGGTCAGTTTGTTGAGAGTACCGAATCTGCGGATGTAGAAGGTATTTTAGACGAGATTAATGCAGCACGAGAAGAAGAACTGGAGCGTTTAGCACGTATTCAATTTGCGGAAGAGGTTGAATAACCAGAATTAGTGAATGTTAGATAAGTCATAATTTGAAGTTAAATGATGAACCCCTTAGCGATGTTAATTTCTAAGGGGTTTTTTATAATGTTGAAATGCGGATTTGATTATTATCCATGTTTCTTAATAGCCTATAAATTTAGGGGCTAACGCGATGTAACGATATCTTGCTCCATGTTTGTTGACGTTTCTTCAGAAACCAATCTATTTGGTCGTAAACCAATGCAATGTTTAGGCATGTCTTGCTCACGCTCTAAGTATAATGCGCAGTTATATAGATTTTTACGTAATTCGGTATTACTTTCTAATTTGTCTTTACCCCAATAATGTAATTCAAAAATGAGAAACCAAAAAATCTGCTCTTTTTCACTTGAGACCTTTTCGTCTACGACATCTAGAGATTGCCAATCCTGTAGTACATCCCATACCAAGTTACTTAAAACGCTGTAACTGATTTTATGCATGAGAAATTGATTTATATTGTTTGTTAATAGTGCTGATTTCTCATTAATAAATGCGACTGCTTGCATTGGTTTATCTCCACTTGTTTAAAACTAATTTTAAGTCTAGCCTCAAACCCTAGTTTAGAGACGTTTAGACTTGATTAATAATGCCTAAAAAGTAATAGTTCGATCGTGGTCACATAATTTTCGCTAAGTGATTGAAATGTTCCTTTAAGAAACTCAATAGCACCCGATGTTTTTTCGAACCCGCGCTTCCCGGTGGAAAAACGCCGTATAGCTCAATGTTTGATAACTCATAATCAGACAACAGTTGTTCGAGTTTGTGTGAGGCAATCTTGGGGGCGGCATCGTAAAGCGGGATCCTTGCAATACCATGGCCCCCTTCAACAAATGCTGTACGTGCTGCTGCATTGTTAGTATTTATACTCCCTTTTGGCCTAACGCTATAAGCACGAGTGCCTTTGGATAGCGTTAAGGTACTTGAGCTTAATTTATATAATACCCAATTATGTTCATTAAGTTCAGTTGGTGAAACGGGTCTACCATATTTGTTTAAGTAATCAGGTGATGCACATAAGCAGGTTTTCATTGATATTAATTTTAGTGCTTGCAAGCCTGAATCAACCAATGGTGCGCCTCTGATCGCCAGATCAATTCCTTCTTGCATGATGTTAACGATATCATCAGTAAGTATTATGTCCAATTCAATCTTCGGAAACTGGATCTTGAACATGTTTAATGCCGGAACAATTATCTGCAATCCAACATTGACCGGACAGGTTATCTTTAATAAGCCTTCAGGTTCGTGTTTTAAATTTTCTATTTGTTGATTTGCGGCTTCAGCCTGGTGGGCAATTTCTTGGCAGTGCTGGTAATATTGCTGTCCAGCTTCGGTGAGCGTAAAGCTGCGTGTGGTGCGATTAAGTAATTTTAGCCCTAACTGGGTTTCCAGCTTTTTAAGATGGTAACTGACCACTGCACGTGAGAGGTTTAAATGCCGAGCCGCCGCGGAAAGCGTACCTTGTTCGACAATCTGTGCGTAAACAACCATACTTTTTAATTGTTCAAATGAAACATTCATAACTAATCCAGATAATGCTAATCGCTGCATTGTATCAAAAAATTGAACAGTGTAGTCAATATACTCTGCATTGTTAGATTATATGTTGAGGTATAGACTGTTTCTATTCGCTGTTAACAAGCAGCTATTAATAAGCCAAGTAACGATTAATAAACCAAGTAACGGTTAATAAACAGTTGCATAACAGTTTTGACATGAATTGATGTCTAAATTTAAAATGAGAGAAACTATGATGAATAACAACAGTATGATCAAGAATATTTTAGTGGTTTTAACATCACATGCAGATTTAGGTAATACAGGCGAAAAGACCGGTTTTTGGGTTGAAGAGCTCGCTGCACCTTATTATGTGTTCCTTGATGCCGGTATGAACATTACGCTGGCTTCTCCCGCTGGTGGCAAGCCACCGATTGATCCTAAAAGTGCCGATGAAAGCATGCAAACAGATGCCACTCGTCGTTTTGACGCTGATGATGCCGCACAGCAAGCGCTTGCGACAACAGTGAAACTCGTTGATGTAAACGAGCAAGACTTTGATGCCGTATTTTACCCAGGCGGCCACGGTCCACTTTGGGATTTAACGAATAACCAAACATCAATTGATTTACTCGCTGCGTTTATTGCAAATAACAAACCTGTGTCAGCGGTATGTCATGCAAGTGCGGCGCTACTGAATGTTAAAACACCTGAAGGTGAGTATGTAATTAAGGGTAAAGCCGTAACAGGTTTTTCAAATACAGAAGAAGATGCTGTACAATTAACTGATATAGTACCATTTTTATTAGAAGATGAGCTTGTAAAGCGTGGCGGTGACTATCAGAAGGTTGCTGATTGGACGCCGTTTGCTGTACAAGATGGCTTGATCATTACAGGTCAAAATCCAGCGTCTTCTGCATTAGTAGCTGAAAAACTAATCGCACACGCTTAATACTAGGAAACAAACATGTTGAATTTCACGTTTCAAAACTCAACTCGCATTCACTTTGGTGATGATCAAATTAAAGCGATAAGCAAAGAAATCCCATTAGACGCTAAAGTGTTAGTGACTTATGGCGGCGGTTCGATTAAATCAAATGGCGTTTATGACCAGGTTGTGGCGGCATTGTCTGAGCATAATTGGGTTGAATTTTCAGGTATTGAACCTAATCCAACATACGACCAATTAATTAAAGCTGTTAACGTTATTAACGAGCACAATGTTGATTATATCCTTGCTGTTGGTGGTGGCTCTGTTGTTGATGGCAGTAAGTTTATTGCTGCAGCCGCTGTGTTTGAAGGCGATGATGCTTGGGATATCTTAAGTAAATGCGCACCCATTACTAAAGCATTGCCGTTGGGTGCTGTGTTAACTTTGCCTGCCACAGGCTCTGAGTCAAATGGTGGTGCGGTCATTACGCGTGACGGTAGCAAGTTATCATTTGGTAGTCCGCTAGTTCGACCTGCTTTTGCGATCCTTGATCCTGCGGTGAGTTTAAGCCTATCTGATCGCCAAATCAGTAACGGTGTTGTTGATGCATTTGTTCATACGATGGAACAATACATGACTTATAGCATCAACGCTAAAGTACAAGATCGTTTTTCTGAAGGGCTATTGTTAACGCTTATCGAAGAAGGGCCAAAGGCATTAAAGCCTGAAACGAAAGACGACTTAGACATTCGCGGTAATATTATGTGGTCAGCAACGATGGCGCTAAACGGTCTTATTGGTGCTGGTGTTCCACATGATTGGGCAACTCATATGATTGGCCATGAACTGACTGCTGCACATGGCGTTGACCACGCGCGTAGTTTATCTATCGTATTACCAGCAGTAATGAAAGTACTTCGTGAAGATAAACGCAGTAAACTCCTGCAATACGCAGAGCGTGTTTGGAATATTACTGTTGCTGATGAAGATGATAAAATCGATCAAGCGATAGCAAAAACAGAAGCTTTCTTTAAAGCCATGGAAGTTCCTACAACGCTTACTGAAGCGGGTATTACAGCGAGTGACATTGATAATTTGATTGCGAAGTTAGAGAAACACGGCATGGTAGCACTGGGTGAACGTAAAAATATCACCTTGGAAGTAAGCCGTCAAATTCTAGAGACCGCATTGTAAATTCAGAGCTTAACCACTTTATTTATACCGTTAACTAGTCGTAAATAACATGTTATTAGTAAAAGCTGGAATGATTATTCATTTCAGCTTTTTTTTTACTTATAAAATGACGATTAGTCATAAATTAGTCCTAGTGTCATACTTTTTTAATTCAATGATGTTATAACTCAATGATAATATTATTTAATATATTTTATTGAATTGTTGTTATTTATACTTAAGGAAGAGTAATGACTGAATTAGAGTGGATGTTGGGCGTAATTATGTTATCGGGTTTTTTGTTTGCGGCAATTGCTCGGTTTAATTTACATCGGTATTTTCAACAGAAAAAGATCCTAGTGCCTGCCGATAGGCAGCAATCTGATATACAATTCGGCAATAGCTCACCGGAAGCTATTTTAGATGATGGAATACATAGATTATTCCGTTATTTCATTGCAGGCATGATCATTTTTGTTGTTGGTAGTGTTACATTAGTTGATCATGGTGCTTTGAAGGCGCTGGTCTCTTTATTTTTTGATTAGGCATCTGACTTGCAGGTTTAAGCGCTAACGATCGTAACCTGAGTCCGTTGGTATTTGCTGTAATTCTTGTTGCTGTTCTTTATCTAATTTTTTGTGTAGCGCCGAGATAAGTTCAAGATCTAACTTAGCAAAGAATATATCTTCTTCAGCTTTGCCTCTCTGGCGCATGGTTTCGTTAAATACAGACATATTGATTACCTCTAATAACCCGCATATCAATAATTTTAGTTTGTTTTTGGCAGAAACGTTACTCGAGGTGGAATGATAATCGTGTTGTTGTCTATTATGCTGCTTGTGAATTTTTCTTTAGAGTAGCTAAAACGTTTGATAAAGAATGGGTTACAGTATGACCTAATGTCAATATTTCTGCAGTTGGTTGGACAAGATCAGGTATTTGGAATGTTTGCATATTCGCGCTTACAGCAGCGCGTACACCGTTATTAGAATCTTCAAAGGCTAAGCATTGCTCTGGCTGAATATTTAAGCGGTCTGCAGCAAGTAAATATATTTCAGGGTCTGGTTTACCATTTTTAACTTCGCACCCGGTGGTTAAGTTATCAAAATAGTGGTCTAAACCGGCAAGACTTAATTTGATTTTAGCCACATCTTGTTGTGTTGATGTTGCAACAGCCGTCGGGATATTGTTATTTTTTAACCAAGTTAAGAGTTCAACAACACCGTCTTTGACTGGGATGGCTTGGTGTTTAACGACGGCGTTATAGCGAATGCGCCACGCTTCATGTAGTACTGGGTAATTTAAATCACTGCCATAACCTGCGCGAATGACTTTTTCAATGCCTTGAGAGTTACGGCCAATAATATCTAAGTAAACATCCTCTAAGAAAGGAATAGATAACGATGTACATGCTTCCTCAAAGATCCCTTTACATACACGCTCTGTGTCGAGAAGTAGTCCGTCCATATCAAAAATAGCTGCTTGGTAATTCACTTTTTGTTTATCCTATATTCACCACAAGGTATTTAATGAGCCTAGTATACCCAAGCTGCTTAAAAATGCACAATCAGAATCTTGAAGTAACTTGGTGCTGGATTCAAGTCATAAGTGCAACAAGTCTTATCGAAATAATTAATTTTAGTTCAGGTTGGCTTCGTCTACGGCCAAATGTAAAAGGTTAGGATTTTCATTCTAACCTTTTACATAATGAATATTGTACTGAGTTTATGAAACTAAACTAAGCATACATAGGGACAAGTACCATAGTACCACCGATAACGGTTATTAAGCCTGCTAACACGGGGACTGAAGTCCGTTTTACCACTTCAAATGGACTGATTTTAGCCATGCCACTGGTTGCTACAATTACCCCTGATACCGGTGATATTGTACGACCAAGATTCGATGCTTGTAACATTGGAATAATTAAGAAAGCTGGGTTTAAACCCATTTTACCGGCAAGGGTAGGGGCGAGTTCAACGAATGCGTAAAAAGGTGCGTTTCCTGAACCTGTCGCTATTGCTGCCGCAACAGTTAAACCTGTCAACATCAGCATTAATGCAAATCCACCAGCTCCAGCGGCTTCTGCTAGACCGATTAAATTATCAATCGCACCAATAGACATTAAGCCCTGTGCAAATACACCAGCAGCTACTAACAGCATCACCACACCTTTAAATGCATCAGCCATACCCTCGTAACAAGATTCTAGGTCTTCTAAGGTTGCCTTACCGTTAAGTCGCTTAGTGATGAAGTCGACAACTGCGCTGATAAAGATAGAAAAAACCACGATGGTATAGATATCCAGTTTCAACCCATCAATTGTAGATCCATTAAATACGAATACACCCACGATAGGTAAAAACGGCAGAATTGAATAATATCCTGGTGCGGTTACCGTTATTTCTGAAATATCAGTTTTTACCATAGGCGTATTTTCTTTTTTGTCTAAATAACGATTCCAGAAAAATGCCGCTGCAGCCATAACAATGATGGCACTGATTGATACTGGTAGTACTGTTTCAACAGCGAAGACATGCAGTGGCAATCCAGATTTTTCGGCTGCGACAACAACATCACCAGACGTTGGTGACAAAATGATCGCCGCAGGTGATGCACAAACTGCAACGGCTGCTGGTCGAGATATACCCATTGCCGTCATCATTGGGAATAAGGTAGCCATGAGCAATACGCCAAGTCCAGTCGCGGAGCTTACCGCTAGTGACATTAAGCAAGCAACAATATAAGCAGCAACAAGTAGGGTATAAGGTGATTTGATAAATGACAGTGGTTTTGAGAATTGTTTCACAACAACATTGTTGGCATCAATTTTAGTCATGTAAGCTGCAAAACCACATAGCAACATAATTTGCATGCCTAAGCCGCCGCCACGATGTTGCAACATGTATTTAACAAACTCTAATGAGTCTGTCAGGCTGTTACCTGTGCTTGTAATGCTAGATGGTAGAATTTGTTTACCGAGAATACCGGTGACGATAAGTAGTGTTATACCTGCGGTTAACAATACGCCAGCTGCTTTGTATTCTTTTACAATGAAATATCCTACGGCGATCGTCACCGCCAGACCAATAAATAATTCCAACATGAAAATACCCTTTTTATTGTATTAAAAATTAGTGAAAAAATCGTGTGATATAAAAAATAATTTTTAGATATCGCAACGGACAAGGTACCCAAAAAGGGGAGGTAATACGATTGTTAATAACGTAATCAATGATCTAAAACAGGGTTTTTATTGGGGGTGTTAATTAATTGAAACTGCCGTGGTTTTTTTTGTAAACTGAATGTGATGGTTGTGTTTCCGCCTAAATTTAACCTTTATATGTATCGTTAAGCAAGTAAATTCCCGGAGTCAAAACGTTGCTAATTAACACCGGATTCGAGTGTTAATTGAACAGTGATATTGTTGTATAAAATAATATAAATATTATTATTGTCAATGACTTATCGAAATGATAGCGTACCGTTTTTTTAAAGTACGATTTCACCAGCCATCATACACATTGAGTTTCTTTGCTGGTTTCAGAAATGTATATACAGGTAATTACTTATGTTTGCTAAAAACCTTTCTATTGGTAAGAAAATTGCTCTTGCTTTTACTATTATTGCGATGATCAATTTAGCGTTAGGCCTATTTCTTATTACTGAGCTAGGAAAGATCAAGGGTGAGCTGCTGAACTACACCGATGATACTTTACCCGCGGTATTTGAAGTGGATGAAATACGCGATAAAATGTCTCTTTTGCGTCGTAGCCAGTTTGCTATTATCCCCCTCCAAGATAAAATCAAGATAGAACAGTTTATCCAACGTAATAAACAGGTTCGTAAAACCATTAAAGTGGGTTTGTCAGCTTATGGTAAAACAGTGTGGCCGGGTGAAGAAGCTCGAACATTCAATCGGTTGATGAATAATTGGAACCAGTATCTTTTACGTATTGACCAATTTAACAATAAAATGCTTGCGATGGAGAATGCTGCCGCATATCCAATATTGGCACAGTCTCTTACTCAATTTGAAAGTATTGAATCAGATGTTAATAAGCTTATCGAGATCTTAAAAGAAGCATTAGACCAGAATCGTGATTCAATTTTGAATTCGGTTATGGGTTTAAATACTACCTCTATTATCGGCAATATTACGATTTTAGTGCTTATGGTGGGGATGACCATGATGTTGACTCGACTTATTTGTGGCCCTCTTAAATTAGTCGTTGAGCAAGCCAACGCAATTGCAAATGGCAATTTAGCACAAAAGCTAGATCGAGACTGTATTGGTAATGATGAATTAGGTACTTTGGCCGATGCATCACTTAAAATGCAAAGTAATCTACGTCAGTTGATTCATGAGATTAACTCTGCAGTGACTAAACTTAGTCATGCGGTTGGAGATATGAGCCTTGTTTCCAATTCATCTGCGGATGGAATGAAAGATCAGCAATGTCAAATCACTCAAGTTGCAACAGCAATGACAGAAATGAAAGCGGCTGTGGCTGAGGTGGCAAGTAATACTGAGCAATCTGCTTCTCAGGCATCTAGCGCGAATGACAAATCAAAAGCAGGTGCGCGTAACAATGAAGACATGGTTAATTCCATTCAAGAAGTTGCTAATCTTGTTGGCTTAGCTGGTGATTCTGTTTCGGAGTTAGAACTGCAGTCTAGACAAATTAATGTTGTCGTCGACGTTATCCGTGATATCGCCGATCAAACTAATTTATTGGCGCTGAATGCTGCTATTGAAGCTGCACGAGCTGGTGAATCTGGTCGAGGTTTTGCTGTTGTGGCGGATGAGGTGCGAACCCTTGCAGGACGTACACAAGCTTCAACCGGAGAGATTACGGCCATTATTGAAAAGCTACAACTAATGTCTAAAGAGGCCAGTGATGCGACCGCTCGTTCTCGTGCCAGTATCGAAACATGTGTAGAGCAAGGTATTAATTCGCAACAGTTTATGTTGTCAATTGAAGAATCCATTGCACATATAGCTGATATGGGAGCGCAAATTGCGAGTGCATGTAGTGAACAAGACTGTGTTGCTGATGAGCTAAGTAGAAACGTAGAAAATATTCATGTTTCTTCTCAGGATGCTGCTAATGGCGCAGAGAAAATGGCAGAGTCATGTCGAGAACTCAGCCAGTTATCTCTAACATTGCAAGATGCAATGGGACGTTTCAAACTTTAGTTAATTTTATGCCCTCGTCCTGAGGGCTTTATTTATATAGGACTCCTTGTGACCTTTAAAAAATCATTACTATCTTTATCAATCGCTTCTCTTTTGTTTCCGTCGTTTTTAACCACCTCAGCTCCATTGTTATTAGATGATCCTATTCCGTCTCGACAAGAGATCCAGCAATCTAATTCTTGGTTAGAGATTAATTTAGGTCAGTTTGAACAAAATATTCAACAGTTTAAAAAACATATTAAACCCGGTACTAAGATTTGTGCGGTTATGAAGGCCGATGCATATGGAAATGGGATCCGTGGTCTGATGCCAACGGTTATCGCTCAGGGGATACCATGTATTGCTATTACAAGTAATGCAGAAGCTCGATTAGTTCGCTCAAGTGGTTTTGATGGTCAGCTTATGCGTGTTCGTTCTGCGAGTATAGATGAAATTAAACAGAGTTTAGAACTGAATATTGAAGAGTTAATTGGTAGTGAAAGTCAAGCGGAACAATTGGCAGCACTTTATGAGAAAACAGGTAAATCGATTAAGGTTCATATAGCATTAAATGATGGTGGTATGGGAAGAAACGGTATTGATATGTCATCTGCAGCTGGCAAGCAAGAGGCCGTGGCTATCGCTACATCAAAAGGTATTGAAGTAGTTGGCATTATGACTCATTTTCCTAATTACGATGCGGAATATATCCGTGATAAGTTGGTGGGATTTAAGCAGCACAGTGCTTGGTTAATGCAGAATGCATCGCTAAATCGAGATGATATTCTTTTGCATGCTGCAAACTCTTATACAGCGCTTAATGTGAAAGAAGCACAGCTTGATATGGTAAGACCTGGCGGCGTTTTTTATGGTGATTTACCAACTAATCTAGAATACCCTTCAATCGTGTCGTTTAAAACACGTATTGCGTCGATTCATCACCTGCCTGAAGGCCAAACGGTTGGTTATGACAGCACTTATACCGTTAAACGTGCAAGTATCCTGGCAAACTTACCTGTAGGCTACTCTGATGGTTATCCTCGTAAGATGGGTAATAAAAGTGAAGTGATTATTAATGGTCAACGAGCAAAAGTTGTTGGCATGACATCAATGAATACAACTATGGTCGATGTTACAGATATTCAAGGTGTTTTTCCGGGGCAAGAAGTCACGCTTTTTGGTGCTGAAAACAAAGAACGAATTACGATTTCTGAAATGGAAAAAAATGCAGACCTTATCTTCCCAGAACTTTATACATTATGGGGTTCAGCTAATCCGCGTTTTTACGTTAAATAAAAATACTGACAAGTCAAAGTTGTTGACTAATACATAGTAATATTCTGTATTGTGGCTAAGTGAAACAGGCCACAATACAGTCGTAGCCGTGAGTTGGGATGACTATAATTATAGCGAGGTAGCCAAGTTTTTTACTTTTAGTTACAATATAGCTTGAGGTAGATCAACTCGTTGATTTTACACATCACATCGCTTCGGCTAAAATGGCTGCATTAATCAAATAGGCCATATGGAATAAACATGACTAAAGCTAAAATCGGGATTGTGACAGTAAGTGATAGAGCCAGTGCTGGCATTTATGAAGATCTTTCTGGTAAAGCCATTATCGATGTATTAAACGAGTACCTGACTTCTGAGTGGGAACCTGTTTATGAAGTAATTCCTGATGAGCAAGATGTGATTGAAGCAACATTAATCAAAATGGCAGATGAGCAAAACTGTAGTTTGATTGTTACTACCGGTGGTACAGGCCCGGCTAAGCGTGATGTAACACCAGAAGCGACAGAGGCGGTTTGCGATCGTATGATGCCTGGTTTTGGTGAGTTAATGCGTGCAGAGTCGTTAAAATTTGTTCCAACTGCAATTTTATCACGCCAAACAGCAGGTTTACGTGCAGACACATTAATTGTGAATTTACCGGGTAAACCGAAATCAATCCGCGAATGTTTAGATGCGGTATTCCCAGCTATCCCTTATTGCATTGACTTAATGAATGGTCCTTTCCTTGAATGCGATGAGTCGGTAATTAAAGTGTTTAGACCAAAAGCGAAATAACCGCTCGTTCGTTTAATCCAATGGGACAGTTGTTGCGATTGGTATAGTGAATACGGTTGGTATAAATAATGGATGCCATGTATTTTCACTGACATGATGATAATACATGGCTTATTTATTGATTGCTCATATACGCCAGTTAATATTTGTTCGTTCCCAGATCCTCGGGGCCCCCATCGTTTTACCCCGTATATCACCGTGTGACATATCCTCAACTAAATCACTGTATTCCTGATTACTGAGTTTGAGAAAGTTTTGGTGATCGCCTGATTCAATATAGACTGAATCGGCAGTGAGCAGACTATCATCAACAATCATACTCATATCATATGCAGAGCCCATTGCTGGGATCGCGCCTTTTACGCAGTCAGGAAATAACGCCTGCAATCTCTGTTCGTTGGCTAAGTAATAATATTTACCCATAATCTGACTCACGCCAGTCAATGATACTCGGCTATTGGCGGGCAGCGAAGCCATAAGATAATCACCCGTTATACTTTCTAGTACAACGGCTTTCGCGACATTTCCTGCGGGAAGGTGAGCGCTGCGAGATGAATCTAGGGTGGTGAATGTTCGGCGATGTTTAATCGTGTCATAGTGAATAAATTCGTGTTCAAAATACTCTTTTAATGTGATTGCAATGGCCATCATGTACCTCCTAAAAACCACGAATAACACGCACAGAGTATAGCATAAACATGCTATACCAATATTAAGGGGGGAATAAAGCTGTTTATGCATCTGAGTTTAGCGCTTTTCACATCTTGAACTAATTTAGTAGTTATACCCATTACAATAAATACATAAACATTTTTCTGACTAAATATAGGATCAACTTATGGCTACAACTCCATCCACACAATATCTGAAGATAAAACAAAGACACCCTGAATTGATCAACGCCGTCGAATCACTTGGTAAAGCAGCAAAGCAGTCAGGACCAATCGATGAAAAAACCGCACAGTTAATCCAATTAGCAGCCGCCGCCGCTATTCGTTCAGAAGGGGCTGTTCATAGCCATACCAAAAGAGCGCTTGAAGCAGGGGCAAGCGTTGATGAAATTCGCCATGCATTACTGCTGCTGACCAGCACATTGGGTTTTCCCTGTGTTATGGCTGCAATGAGCTGGGCCGATGAAAAGCTATAATCAAACCTATAGATTACGCATTACCTTGTGAATGACATCATCTACATTAATGTTGATATGTTGAGATGCGTCTTGGGCATAGACATCAATATTTTTGTATAGCTCACCAATCATAGTGATGCCGCTACATTGAATTGTCAGCACTATATTTGCGGTGATGATGTCTATTACCGCTTGCTCGTCAGAATTTAACTCAAGTGCATTGATTTCTTGTCGCCAATCAGACTGACCTTTAATTTTTGTTAAGGTACTTTCTGAGCTTGTTAATAACGCGTCGCTAATTCGCATATGTCTGAGATCCTCTGATAGTGAATGGCAATACATAACCTGTTGTTAATGCCTTAATTTACCTTGTCTCGCATGTTCATGATGATAACCACTGCCTGCTTTGTTAAAGCCACAACTAATTATTATTGGTTGTACTAGATCAACTAAATCTGACGTTTTCATCTTAATCGTTTCAGCGTGGTCACCTGCATTAAAACTGATTTCATCTTGCTGTATTAACGTGTCTGAAATATAAACGGGCATGTTAAACAAATGACCAAAAGGCGGCATGGCACCGGTTTCACAGTCGGGAAACATACTACTGAACTGATGTTCATATGCTAAGTTGACGTAATTAGCACCAATAGAAAAAGCAATATTGTCAAAATCAATGGTGTAAGGGGCGGGCATAACAACCATAACGAGTCTTGTATCTGCGGTAATAATGACAGTTTTAGCAAAAGACATACCACTGGTTTTACTTAATTCAGCAACATGCTGCGCAGTATAACCGGGTGGGTGATGATCACTTTGGTAGTTTATATAAGCCTGATCTAAATAATGGGTGATTTTTCGCATGAGCATAATCAACCTCCCTAGCGGTTAATGCGCTAATACATTTATTAAGAATGTTTAGGAGCTTTAATTATAGTTGTTAATTGCTTTAATGATGGACTACGGACAATCTCAGTAAAATAAATGATGCAGTATTGCTCGATGGGGGGGAATAAAAAAAGGGTAAAATGCATAAACATTTTACCCTTTAGTATTTACATATTTAACTATCTATTTAAGTTAGGCAATAAAGCGTACTAATGCTTAACGTTTGTTACTGCGCTTAGCTTGCTGGCCTTGACCACCTTTATTGGCTGACTTATTTTCACCGCCTGGACGGTTGCCTGATGGTTTCTTGAATCCGCCACCCTTGGTACTGCCGTTCGCATTCTTGCTACTGTTGGTGCTGCTATTGCCACCTACAGCTAGTTTTTTACGGTTAGGTTTGTTACCACCTTTATTACCGTTTTCGTTAATGCCAACGCCTTCTTGTGGAGCAAGACCTGTGTGTTTAGTTAACGCATTAGTGAACTGCTTAGTACCAGGTTGAGCACGTTGCTGTTTAACGCCTTTATTACCGGTATTCGGCTTGTTTTTACTGTTAGCGCCACCTTTACCAAGATGCGGTTTCGCATTGCTGCGTAGGGCTTGTTTTTCGGCCAAACTCTCTGGTGGTACGAGGTGTTTTGGACCGCGACCAATCAGGTGACGATTACCTGTTTTAAGCAGGAATTCGCGAATGATTGGCCAGTTAGCTGGATCGTGGTAACGTAAAAGCGCTTTGTGCAGACGACGTTGACGCGCACCTTTTGGTACCACGACTTTTTCATCTGTTTCACGTACTTTATGTAATGAGTTAAGCTCTGTGTGATACACGGCTGTTGCATTAGCAAGTGGTGAAGGGTAGAAGTTTTGCACTTGATCAAGCTTGAACTTATACTGTTTTAACCATAAGGCTAACGTCAGCATGTCCTTATCATTGGTACCTGGATGCGCAGAGATGAAGTAAGGAATAAGGTATTGTTTCTTGCCCGCTTCAGCAGAGAAACGATCAAACATTTCTTTAAACTTATCGTAAGTGCCCATACCAGGCTTCATCATGATATCAAGCGGTGACTTTTCGGTATGCTCTGGCGCAATCTTCAAATAACCACCAACATGATGCTGTACTAATTCTTTTACATAACGTGGATCTTCAATCGCTAAGTCATAACGTACACCCGATGCAATCAAGATCTTCTTAATGCCCGGTACTTTACGTGCGCGACGATACAAGTTAATTGTTGGTGTATGATCTGTGTCCATGTGCTTACAAATGGTCGGGAAGATACAAGACAGGCGGCGACAAGTCGCTTCTGCTTTTGCACTCATACAACCGAGTTTGTACATGTTTGCTGTTGGTCCACCAAGATCGGAGATAACACCGGTAAAACCAGGTACTTTATCGCGAATGGCTTCCATTTCTTTTACGATAGAATCTTCTGAGCGACTTTGAATTACGCGACCTTCATGTTCGGTAATCGAGCAGAAAGAGCAACCACCAAAACAACCGCGCATAATATTAATCGATGTTTTGATCATGTCATAGGCAGGGATCTTTTGATCACCATAACTTGGATGCGGAACACGCGCATATTCTAAATCAAATACGCCGTCCATTTCACCTTCTGCAAGCGGTGCCGCTGGTGGATTTAACCATACTTCACGTGCACCGTGCTTTTGGATCAGGGCACGTGATGAAATAGGGTTTGTTTCCAGATGGAATACACGCGATGTATGCGCATATAACATTTTATCTTTTTTGACCGTTTCTAGATCGGGTAGGCGAATATAGGTCTCGTGCCAAGGCATTTGCTTAGGCGCTTGCATCACGATAGGTTTCGCTACATCCGCATCAGAATTATCGATGATCTCTTCTTTATCTTGTTTCGAGCAGGTTTCATCAATTTCTGTGTACGGACTGATAATAGGTTCAATTTTACCCGGGGTATCTAATGTACGAGAATCAATACCTTTCCAAGTGGGTAGAGGTTCTTTTAGCATAACTGCCGTACCACGAACATCTTTGATGTCTTTAATTGATTCGCCACTGGCAAGACGGTGTGCAACTTGGATCAATGGACGTTCTGCATTACCGTAAATCAGCATATCAGCTTTTGAATCAGGTAATACTGAACCACGAACTTTGTCTGACCAATAATCATAGTGCGCAATACGACGTAGACTGGCTTCGATACCACCAATCACAACGGGTACTTCTTTATATGCTTGTTTACAACGTTGGGTATATACTAATACTGCACGATCTGGACGTTTACCACCGATATCACCTGCGGTATAAGCATCATCATGACGTAACTTAAGATCTGAGGTATAGCGGTTGATCATTGAGTCCATGTTGCCCGATGTGACACCGAAGAACAGATTTGGACGGCCTAACTGTTTAAACGCTTCTGCATCTTCCCACTCTGGTTGTGAGATAATACCCACACGAAAACCTTGTGCTTCTAAGGTTCTGCCAATAATAGCCATACCAAAACTCGGGTGATCGACATATGCGTCTCCTGTAACAACAATAATGTCACAGCTATCCCAACCGAGTTGGTCCATTTCTGCACGTGTCATTGGCAAAAATGGTGCGGGTTTTGTCACCCGATTCTGATATTTTGGGTATGAAAAAAGATCTTTGGCAGTTTGTTGCATAAAGTACTCTTGGGTATTAATTTTAGTGCGCAAAGTTAATTGCGAAGGCTATTTTCACGACTGGAATAAATACTATAAAGAGAAGCCAGCCGTTACTGAGGGCGGATTATAGCCACTTATAACGTCTTTTGCGATTAAAAGTGGCAATAAATATTTAGCTTGCTTGTAACAAGTTGAAAAACTGAGTCAAATTATTTGCTTCATAATCGGCTTTGTAGTCCAGATTAGGAACAACTTGCTCTGAACCAGTTAACCAGACAGTAGTCATACCAAGGGTTTTAGCCGGTTTTAGGTTACGTAATTGGTCATCAAAGAAGACGGTGTTATGACTATCAATCGCGTGTTTATTACAGAGTGTTTGATAGCTTGAATTGTGTGGTTTTAGCTCATAATTGGCGTCTTCTAATGAAAATATAGCATCGAAGCAGTCTATAAGTGCTAATTCAGTCAGAATTTTTGTCGCGTAATGCTTTGGTGAATTCGTGTAAATCATTTTACGGCCAGCCAATTGGTCAATCTGTTGACCTAAATTTGGCTGTGCTTTCAGCGACGACATATTAATGTCGTGGCAATAATGAATGAAATCATCACGATTAACATTATGGTGTTTGACTAACCCTTTAACAGTCCCGCCGTAATCTCTGTAATACTGATTCGATAACAGTGTCGCCTCTGGAAGAGGTAATGATAAT
>NZ_ABCQ01000032.1 GCF_000170855.1 Moritella sp. PE36
CAATTTTCTCATCAGTATCACCAAGTATCGAACCTAGTTGCTCTGTGCTAATACCAACAGTTTGAGCGGCGAACGCCATTGATTGAAACTTTGATGCTGATATTCCAGCCGCGTACGCTGACCGCTCTATTTCTATACTTGCGCTAGCCATTTCACTAACGAAACTAGAAACGCCACTGATTGAAAAACCGATAGCTATTGCAGAACTAATGGCGCTTGTTGCTTTATTTACGCTTTTACTTAGATTTTTATAGCTACGCTCCATGCCTTTAAGCTGTTTATCTGTCTGGTCTTGAGCTTTCTTTAATGCCTGGACGTATTGCGCGGTTGACGCATTAAGCGCAACGTTTACGCTTGATAATTGTTGAGCCATTGCGCCCCCATTAAGCGATTAGTTTTTTTAATTGACGGATAACGTAATAATCAGGATCGTCTAAATCACCCTCTATCTGAATTTCTTCTTTGATAGCGGTAATAAATGTTTTCAGGTTTGATTCACGCAGTTTATCTGGCATGTTTATTGTGGAATTTAAAATTTTACGGGCTTTACTAACTCTCTCGTCTTCTAAAAAATCAGGTACGCCAGGCTGTAAATATGGGAATAATTCCGTTGCTGGCTGGCCTTTTTTATAGACCTGGTGTGTTAACAGTGAGGCAATCAAACCTAACTGATTTGCTTGCCTGTCATCAGTCCAGGGATTCCAGGCATTTAATGCTTTAAGCTCTGCCAGGACTTCAAAGGGTAGATCTTCACATTCTTGTATTCTCCAACCTGTTTTCAGTGCTAGTTGAAGAATAAATTTACGCTCTGGATTTTCTATTAACGCCCGCGCGGCTTTTTTTCATCACCCATCAACGCTGCTTTTGAAACCGTGTTAATAATTACGTTAGGTAATTGTTTAACGTCTTCCAGCTCATCAATTGTAAACATTAATTGTCCGTCTTCTTCACACGCGCATAATGCAAAAATTGTCGCGTCAATATCACCTGATTTACATGCTGACAATAAATGTGATTGCGAACCTTTAAGGTGCATGTAATGAATTTTTTCACCCATACATTCAACTGTGTTAATTTTGTTTTTAATTTTTAATAAACGTTCTTTAATGCTCATACTCAATACCTTTTAAAAAACCACGCATTTCGCGTGGCTAGATTTTTATCCTGTAAAACCCATCGCCGGTGCGCGTGTTTTTGGGGGTTTACTCTGTTAAGTCGGGTTATCTTCCCAATCGCCTAGAGCGTCATCGACTGCAAGGCTAAATGTTAATGTTGTAACAGCGTCAAATTCGCCAGCACTTGAGCGCGAACTAACAAAACCATTCCAGGTAATAAATGTGCCAACAGCAGAACCAGCAGCCTCTAAGATCTCAATTTTAAATGACTCTTTATCACCAGCCTTGTAACTGGCTAATAGATAGATGTGAGAAGCGTCAGCAGGATCGAAATTAACTACGATCTCAGCGTTACCAGTTGTTGAACTGCCTGGTAGTTTTCGCGGGTACTTCTGGCCGAATTGCGGGACTTCAACAATATTTAATTCATCTGTCGGGTGTGTTATTGATTGTATATTTGCAATTTCTACAAACGTGCCCGGGGTGGCGCTTTCATAGTAAACTTTGGTAAAGTTACCTACTGAAATATCGGTTAAACCAGCCATGTTATTACTCCTTGTTATTCCCGCAGACGAACTGTCACGGTTAAAATTTTAATGAATACGTCTTTATCTGGATCGTATTCGTCTGCTACGTCCTCTACTAAAGTGAGTAAAAAACTTGAATCAGAATATTGATCTAATGTGCTTATTAAATTCTGAGTTAATAGCTGCGCCTCACTAAATTCATGCGCTACCAGGTACACGTTAAAAACGTGGGCTGAAATAGTCGTTCCGTTTTGGTTACTGTCAACATCGCGCGCCACTGATTCCATCGAATAACAAATAGCGGGATACTTTGCGGTTTCTGGTATGTAAACGGGATATGAATCTAAATTAGTGAGGTTATCTATTAGGGTTTTGAATTGCGGGTGTATTAGGGTTAGCGCCATCTATTACCTTGGCCTCCTGTTCTTCTGAAATTTCTTTCCGCACTTTTTAAAGTTGCGTAAGTGGATTTCGCATAAAACGATAAGTAATAATCCATTTTTCGAATCCAAATGCTAACCACCTTGTCAGCGTTTTGGCCTAATGCTCTGTGCTGGAATAAAAGCTGTTTTCGTGGGGCTTTTCTTTTAACAAGGTGAAGCTTTCCGTTAGTGCTAACTCTCGCGTATGTTTGAGGGGCAACGCCAACCTCATTCATAAACGGATAGCGAACGGGGCGACCTTTTCGGTCTTCTGGTGCGGAGTCATTGAAAGATTCTTTTAGCGTTGTAGCTATGCGGTATTCCTGCTTCTTACCTTTCTTAACCTTGCCAGATTTAGAGATAGGGCTAACCTTTCCGCCTATCTTGTTATAAATACCCTTAGTAAGCGTTAGGCTTCGTTTTGTTAGACCAGTAGCAAACGGGGATTTATTACGGGCGGCATAATTAACAACGTTAAAAGCGTCTTTACCGGCGCGAAGCATTGCGGTCCGCTTCCAATTTAGGCCGCGCTCATCTGTCATGCCCTTTAAGGCTTTATTAAGATGATCAACACCAATAGCATTAGAGGTTATTTGTAACGGCATAATTACCGCCTTGTAGCAGTTATAACCAGGTACTCGTTTAACAATCTAGGGTTAATGACAGAGCCAATGTCGTACTCACTGCCTTTAAATTTGATATACATCGTTGGATCTATATCTTCCAGCGATTTGTTATACCTGGTAGTGAACTCGACAACGTTTTGAACCTGTCGTAACGTACCGTCTGCTGTCTTACTTGATAGGTGATTTGACTCGCACCAATAAACACCAATGCTTTCGGTTTCGTTAGTGATAGCGCCGAATTCGTCTTTCACCTGGGAGGGTTTAACAACTTCGACTCTGTGTCTTAATCTTCCAGCTCTTACAGTCATTTCTAGCCCCCTGACGGTATTCTATGGAGGTTAAATAAACGTCTTGATGTGATGGGAACTTTAAACGCCTGAACGCCGTAGGTAACATCCTCGCGCACGTTATACATGCTAGCTGTTGCCATAAATACGCCCTGCTTAATAGCACTAGGCAGTGAGCCTATGGCATAACCGCATTCATAACGAATTACAAAATCTGTATGGTTTCGATATAACGATTCATTTAATGAAATGCTTTCGTCAATTTCGTTAAATTTATAACCAGTTATAATCTCAACTTCATCTGATGTATTTGTTGCTGACACCTCAACAATCGCGGATACCTCACCATAAGGCAGGTATATTTTTTCGCGGTATGTAGCAACGTAAGCATCAACCACGGACGGGGTTAATAATCGGTTTGTTTCTTTCTCTGCCGTATCAATGGCCGCCAGGTAATAAGCGTTTATTAAATCGTTGTCGTAATCATCATCAACACGTAAATGATCACGCATTTCTTTAGGCTGGAAAGCATAAAATTCTTCACGGCTTATAACTTTGGTTCTCATCAGATCCCCCAATAAAAAAGGAGGCCGAAGCCCCCTGATTAATTACGCGCCGTTAGTAGTGGCAACACCCATAACAATACTGTCGTTAGCTCCCGCCATTTCGAAGTATTCCATAGATTTTTTCAGGATTGTTTGACCATCAACCGTGATTTCGTCCAGGATAGTCTTGTTAACATCGCCGTTAGTAACGTTAATAGCTTCTGAAAGCTGACCATACATAATGAATGGAACGTTAGTATCAGTGCCGTTAAGCGCGGGCATGAAATCAGACAGAACAACAGGGATACCAAGAATGGTAATACTGTTAGTTTGGAAAGAATCCATGAAGATCGGACGCTGGTAAGCATCGCGTACTTTCTTAAAGCGTTGTAGCGTTGTTTCGTGCATATACATTTTCGCGCCAGAACGATATTGAATCTTGATCTGATACATTAAATCTATAAGCCAATTTACAATATCTAGATCGTCAACAGGTAAGCCAGTTGATACGCCAGTGGCGAAAGCAGGATAGAAATCAAGATCGCGCGAGTCAGCGCCGTATGTTGGTTTCCAAGATTGACCAGTTGTGTTGGTAATATCTAAACGGTTGCTAGATAAGATACCGCGCATTGAACGCTTAGAGCCTGTGTCTGAACCATCGCCAAACAGGATAGATTTTTCTAGATATTCATTTTCAACGATCTGGATCTCGTACATCAAATCCGACCATAAATTAATATCAGTACCTACCATCGCCTCGTCTGTAATTGGGTATTTACCATGACGTTTGAATACGTGAGAACGGATCTCACCAGTGTTAGGTGTATCCGATTCAGGCCATGAACTACCCGCAACATTTTCGAAACCATCCTCTACGCTGGTGAAAGATGTTGTCACTGTACGGCGTGTATTTCGAGTCATACCGCGCGAACCAACATTACCGATAATCGCGGTAGTTTCACGCGCGCGTTTTAGGATGCTACGATCTAGAATTTCAGCAACGGCGTTACCACCCTCGGCAGATGTTGTAAGGTTAAGAATTTTTTCAGCGAAAACTTCGAAACCGTATGTTTTTTCCTGGCCTGAAAGCTTGCCGTACTCTTTGAACATCGTAGCCCAGTCAGCAGATTCTAAGATTTGCTTTTCTGTTTTAGTCTCTACGTGTTGAGTTGAGCGAGTAGCAAAGTTAGCAATTTCGTTTTTAAGTTCTTCGATTGCGTCGATTTGCTTTTGTTGTACTTCCGTTAGTTGCTTAACTTCTGTTTCAACTGCGTCAAATTTTTCTACGGCTGTTTCTAGTGCTTTAGTGTCCATGATATTACCTTTTGGGTTTGGGTGATTTAGCTCCTGTGCGTATATCCCACACACACGAAATCGCGCCCGTTGATCCCCAACGTTCGTAATATAAAAAAGCTGTTTAGTTATTTAGATGTGAATTTTTGTAAGATTGAGTTCAGTTCGTCGTTATCGTCATTTGCTGACTTATTAGAAAACTGATTCATGATTTTTTCGGCTGTGCGCTTTGAGTAACCGCACTTGTACTGTAATAGGTCTTGTACTTCGCGCTGTGTTGGCAGGTCTTCATTAGACTTTATGTCGATCAGTACTGATTCTTCGTTACATGGAAAGTTACAAGCTGAGATCTCTTTAATGTCGATTTCTATTAGCTTGTTAATGCCTTTCTCGCGGTCGAATTCTTCTTTCTGTACCGTGTAGCCGATACTAAAAGAATTAACCGCGCCGTCTTTCATAAGCTCATAGAGATCTAAGCCCGCTGTAGTCTTTGAAAGCTTGCCTTTGAACATCAGGCCGCGCTCATCTTCTTTCATTCCTGTAATCACACCTACGGGCATTTCTCGGCCATCGTGTGACCAAAGCAATTGCGGCATAGTGCCTTTTTCAATATGGTTTTGTATCGACTTCTGATATGCGTTATTTTGCGTTTCGTCTTTTGCGTGATCCACGAAATTTTTCGTATTTCCGTAGGCGCTAAACGTCATACTTTCCTGATCAATGTATTTAACATCGAAGCCAACCTGTAAATATTTATTCTGCATTGTTGTTATTCTCCGCTGGGGTTGGTTTTGCGTTTGGATCTGGTAACTCTGGTTTTTCGTATTCCGCCCACGTTCCAAACATTAAATTATTCGTAGTTGTGGCAAATACCTCGCCACCCTCGACAGGTTGAAAGCCCAGGGCTTTTCGTCCCTCGTTAATGGTGATTAAACCCATTGAAACCTGTTTACTAATGATCTCGGTTTGAGTCGCACTATCGCCGCGCATAAAATGCGTATCATCAATTTTTATTTTGAAACCGCGTGGCATTAGTAGATTTAGATGTGACTCAATACGGGTTATGTATGGGGCTAGGGTGTCGGTATAAAATGATTTGTTATTCTGTTCTACGCTGGCATATTTAGAGCCGCTAGCATCGTTTAAGCGGTGCAACGGTATTCCAAACATCGTAGCGATTTTTCCGCGTGATAAAATTCGCTGCTCAATAAGCTGAGAATCAACAGGGGTCATCTGTAGTGGCCTGGCCTTGAAACCAAACTCAAGCAATGCAGTTTTTCCGCTATTACCAGATCCTTTATGGACTTCGTTCCAACTGTCACGCATACGGTTAAACGCTGTAAGGTCATCACCGAATGTCTGATCACTTTCAAGCACCATTCGCGGCGTTGCGTCATTCTCAAATATTGAAGCGGTATGTTTCTCTGTCGCCAGGGCAATACCAAGTTCTTTGCGCGCGTGGGTTAATATTGATGTGCCTATATACCCATCGTATGAATTCATTTTTATGTGAAGAATATCGAACGGGGCAAACGTCTGTTTAACAACTAAACCTGTTTCGCTGCTGTTGGTTGTGTAGGTATACTGAATTGAGCCATCAGTTAACATGATCACGTCTACAGAATTTTGCTGATAAAATGGGATTATTTGCGCTATATTTCCGTAGCGGTTACGGACAATCTCAGCATAGAAATTACCAGATAACGCCAGGCAACTAATACACTGTTCTAGCCATTCCTGGGTCGTTTGATAAAAGTTAGGCTGAACAGTAAATATATTAGCTAGTACCGTGTCTTCGACAGGCTCTAATACGTTATCAACCTTTCTATTAAGTACGATTGGTAGCTGGCCGATTGCGGTTGATAGGATTCTCACGCAGCTAAAAACATCACCATTTTTTGCCACTGTATCGAAATTAATCGGTAAACCAGCCTCTTTCGTTGTCGTTGAATAACGATGTAAATCTAGTATTTCTTTTTTCTTTAGATTCGCGGGAACGTCAGGAAATAACCAGCCCCGTATTGCTTCTTTTATCATTATTATTTCCTTAGAACACTAGGACAGGCCGTGATAGGTACGGGTTAATTTCGGGGGCTTTGTTTAGAGTTGCGCAGGAAAGCGCGATAACAGTTGCAACGATTGCATCAATTTTGTTTTGATAAACTTCTTTCTCAATGCGAACGTTACCCTGGCCGTTTACTTTTAAAATCGCGTTTGTTGCGCAATATTCAAAAATATTACAATCGTATTTAAAACGATTTTCTTTTATCAGTGCTTCTAGCTTGGTGCTAGGCTCTGACATATTCGACATCATTTGCCCCATGCCAAGCATAGGAACGCTTTCAAATTCCAGGTCTTCTGCAATCTCGCCCATCTTCCAGGGATCGAACGCAATAACCTTGGGCTTAAACTCTTTATTCAAGCGCCTGATTTCTTCAATCAAGTATTCGTCGCGTATGGTCTTGCCAGGTATTAAAATTAAGTTACCCAGGGCAGCAGATTTTTTATATATCTGTTGCTGTAGGACACTGGCATTTTGTACGGCATATTCGGGTAGATAGTTTCGAAGAAATACAGAACAACCACCGTCAGGTGTCGGGAATAATAATGCGAAACTTGTTATGTCATTTTTTTGGCTTTTGTCGATTCCGATGTAACACTCTTTACCCCTGAAATCATCAATGTTTAAGCTCTTATCTCTGCAAGCTTTTACTTCGTCCATATCCAGCCAGGAATCAGTACCAGTCACGAAAATATTTAACCTTTTCGTATACCAGCCCGCTTTTTTCTCGACTGAAATTTTAGCCATTTCTGCCTGGGCGCGTAGGGTCTTAATGTTGGGTAAACCGTGTGCCATGCCTAAATTTGCTTTGTACCAGTTTTCTTCTAACCAGGGATCATCGCCCTCATCAATTTCAGCGATCAAATAAAAGTATGAGTCCTGGTTTACCTGCTGTTCTAGTACGGCTTTGCCATCCCGATTAAGTTGGGTACAAAGACCATCTAAAATGAATCCGGCTGTAGTGATAATTAGGAATAATTGATCTGGAATTGTTCCCATTGCCGACTCTAAAACTTCATACAAATTTCTGTCAACGATAGCGTGTGCCTCGTCTAAAATTGAGATCGTAGGCTCTTTTCCGTCAAGCGTATGACTTTGAGAAGCAACAGGGCGAAAGATTCCCTGCTTATGTGGTAGCCTAATTTCGTTCTGTAAGACTTTAAATATTGTTCTCAGCTTTGGTGATTGTGAGATCATTATTTTTGCCGCATTCCATAGAATAGCGGCTTGCTCGCGGGTAGTTGCAGCAGAAAACGCCTGGGGTGCGTAACCGCCTTTAATTAATTTGAAAAGGGTTATCCCGCCGCTCAATGTGGATTTTCCACCTTTTCTGGCGATCTGCGCGTAACAGTAGTTATATTTAAGTAAGCCGTCTTCCTTTGATTTCATCCCGAACAGACAGCAAAGCATAAATATCTGCCACGGTAACAGCGTTGTCGATGGATAAACCACGTTATCCATCTTGCAAGGAATGAAACCAAAAAAATCGACTATCTCTTGCGCCGATTCTTCGTCAAAGTACCAATTTTCGCTGTTTATATCGCGGAAATGACGTTCAGCGGCTAGTTTTACCCACTTTCCAGCAGGTATAAGGCCGTTTAAAACGTCATACGCGTATCTGTGACACCATTTAAAGGTTTGGTCTTTCAGAGTGAGTTCAGGATAGGCATATTTTGCTATATCCATCTAAACCCTTATGTCATGAATTGCTCAAGGCCGCCGAATGTCGGAGAGTCCTTAACATTGCTGTTTTGATAAAAGCCTAACTGCTTTTTCATTTGGAATAGTCGCGCCTCCATCTTGTCGAGTTGGTTTACCTCTGGGCGCGCTTTAACACTGACATTACCGCGATCTGTATCGCTGTCGTATGTGTTACCCTCGCGGGCTAAAAATTTCTTTAAATTATCAATCTCAATAAACAAAACGGCATAAGATCCGATCGCTTCACGGTTAGATAACGTGGGATCTCCGACTACCTCGACATATATTTTCAAAAAGTAGTCATATACCTTTTTTTGCTTCTTGCCTTTGATCTCAATCGGGTATGATTCCATAGCAAAAACCGTCCAAAAGTGGCTAAAAGTGGGGTATTTTAGGTCAAAAAGTGTGATTTAACGTGAGTAAAGGTTTCAAGCAGCTATAACCATGATCGAGGGTTTTTCAGAACCTCCCCCCCTTGCGTTCGAGGTCGGAGGCATGTCATGGCATAGATTTATTTATTTATTCGCTTAGAATTGCATACAGAGACAATTAATTTATTTATATTGTCTTAATATATGTATGTGTGCATCACTCATAGGGCTAGGCTTATAGTCCATACACCAGTGTATGAGCTTATGTGGTGTAGCACGTATGCGCCTGTACTCTGCTGTTTTCTGCCTATGGCATGGGGCACATAGAGACACTAGATTATCTAAGTCCCATATAAGCATCCTAAAATCAATGATCTCTAACCAGTGATCTATCTCAGCAGCAGGGGTAAGAATATCAATGGTATTGCATAGCTCGCATATAGGGCTGTTCTGTATTTTACGCTCACGTAGGGCGCGCCATTTAGAACTGTTATATATGTTGTTTAATCTACCCATACGGTGATGGTCTAGCACCTTAGATGGTGCTGATATTAATTTGTGCTTCTCGCAACGGCTTCTATTAGTGGCTATCTGCTTACAGCCACCATAGGAACAGCACCTATTCAACTGTTTTTCGTTTCCGCTTAGGCTTATCTATGTGCATGGCCTTATTAATAATGCCCTGGCCGATAACCTCGTATTTATTAGGATCACGCTCATATAGCCACTTAGCTATAGTTAGCACCTGGCCTGTTTTAATGTGGGTTACTTCTAGCTGATGGCTCATTTTAATTTGTCCTCTAATCGAGTTAATCGCTTATCGAATTCATAGACGTATTCAGTGCGGATAGTTGATAGCTGAGTTCTAAATAACATCAGGTCTTTTTGTACCTGGGCTATAACGACCTGTTGCTTGATTAGCATCAACTGATTGTTACTCACTGTATTAGCAATCCACGCAGACATAGCTAATAGCAATGATATAAATAGCGTCAATACAATGTTATTAAATTTGCTGTCTGTCATAGCTTGGTTCTTAATTTGTAGTTATGTTTAACCAGGTCTTTGATCTTTTCACCGTCTTTATTCATAGACGTATCTTTACGCTCTGTAATCATATCAACGATGCTATCTAGCAGCATGAGAAGAATGTCAGAGCCAACAGTTTTAAGTAACATTAAGATAAACGCTTTCATGTGCTAATTCCTTTTAATTAAGGTGCTGAAAGCAATCCCATTAGGCAGCGCCAGGGAAAGCCTTATCAGTCCAGCGAGAACCTATCAGCAAATATGGTTAGCTAGAGTCGTTTGATCTCAAGCGTTACACCTGGGTTATTGTCTACCAGGCGGTAAAATTCTTTTATGGCCGTGTCACTATCATCTAAACCCCACAAGTTGGGATTCCATGATTTACCTAGTAAAATACAGCCTGTGGTATCAGCAGTTGTATTACCTGCATGAAAATAAACATAGGTACGCTGGCTGTTGCCGTTTAACGTTACGCCTAAGTTAAGATTATATAAGGCCAACACCATTCCGAACTTAGGTGAGCTGTGCCAGCGTAAATCGTAAGTACCAGCAGGAATACAGCTAATATTTTTCGCATTGTTCACCCATTCAAGTTCGAGACTGTAAGCAAAGTGACGGCCATTTACGAATAACTGACCGAATGTTGCCACGCCTGGTATCGTCTTTGTTTCAAGTAGCAGCTTAATCATAATCTAACCAGCTTTTTACCATCGCCAATATCGTTAACGACTAAAATTAACTGTCTAATAATGTATTCTAATTCTTCTATCTTCTCATCTTGCCTGGCAACTTTTAGTTCTACATAATGAAATTGTTTCTGTAATTCGTTCATTTTATTTTTCTCCACGCATAAAAAAAGGCTATCCGATTAGGGATAGCCTTTGTGTATGTGAGTATGTTTTGTTTAAAGCATTGAGCGTGATATACCGTAAACAATGGTGATGATTAACACGCAAGAAATATAAAGCTTTCGGTCTGACTTGTTGCGCTTGTTTAGTTCAGCAATACGCTCTATAAGCCTGTTATTATGCTCGATGATCTCTTGCATCAATTCATCCTTGTTCATTGGCTCATCCAGATATTTAAACCTAACGCTATGAAGTAAACAGAGGCGTTAATCAACAGCCACTTAACGTAACGCTTATTGCTTGCGAACATTCGCTCATAAATTTTTAGATTGTCCTGGCTCAAGCCTAGAATTATTTCATCACGTAATTTTATTGAGTTATTTAACCGTTCTACTTCTTCAACGTGTTTCAGTGTGTTCATCGTCTTGCAATCCATCCAGTAGGCTCTTTATCATCAGCAAAGCCATTACCTAACCATTTACCAAGCTCAAACAATGCGCGTTCTTCTGACTCGAAACAGAAGCGCGAACCATAACCAGAACCATCTAAATCATGCAGTATGGCCGTTGTGAACATTAAGCTAGTTAAACAACTGTAAGTATCCGATTCTTTGTGGTGTACGATTTGGTAATAGTGGTTCGATTCTAAGAACTCAACGAATTCTGGGTTAATCATTTGATCGTTTCCTTGGTTTAAGCTGACATATTAAGCAGAACAGAACGGTATAGCCTGCTGTGCTTAGACTCCGGCGAGTTGTCAACCTTTGGCGCTTGAGCCGCTAACTTAGCTGCTCGCTGCTTTGCTTTATACTGTAATTGATACGCAGCTATTTTTACCGCGTTTTTAATCCGTGATCGCCTTGCAACTTCGGGATTATATTTGCTCCTGGTCTTATCACCGCCAGCGCCATAACGTGACTGATGATAAGCAGCACAACACGGCTTACACTTATTCTGCAGGCCGTCTATGTTTTTAGTTGCTTTGCTAAACTCTGAATCGTCTTTAAACTCAAAGCATGTATTGCATGGTTTGGTCATAGTGTTGGCATCATCATTAAAACCTTTCGGTATAGCTCACTGTGATTTAGCAACTTAGCCTCATCATTTTTAAGCTTGATGTAATATTTACATGAACCATCAGAGATAACGTTTTTGCGTGGTGGTTTAGCTATCTTGGCTCTTAGCTTGCGCTGATACTCTTTATGGTAAGCATTACGCTTAGTGTGGTCTTGCGGGTTTTTAATCCTGTTAAGCCTGGCAGATACTTTACAGCATTTTTTGCAGTTACTTTGTAGGCCGTCTGGCCTACTGATACGCTTATAGAATTCGGTTACGTTCTTAACCTGGTTGCATTTACTGCACATCTTATCCATAAAATACCTTAATTCGTTTAGCAGGTACTAATAGCTCGACCTAAAAATATAAATAAAAAGCACCACATAAGTTGCTGCTATTAGTACCTACTAAAAAAACTATTAAAGAGTGACGCGCTTTGATTTTTAATTTATACATCGTTTTAAGATATATGATGCGTCACTCTTTAATTTTTGGTGGCTCTGATTGAACTTGAATCAATGACCCTCCCGTTATGAGCGGGACGCTCTAACCAACTGAGCTACAGAACCGAACTTGGCGCACTCCCCTCGCGTTTTAATACGACAATCTTGGTGGATTTTGGGGAATGCATAATTTGGCGCGCCGACCTGTAATCGTGCTGTTCAGCCCCCATTTTAAAAAAAGGCTTAACAAACCAGGTCGGCGCATTATTTAAGATAGAAGACGAGGCTAAACAGAGAAATAATACTTGAGACATAACAGCCCTATAATAAATCCCGTCTTCTAAATTTGGCGGGACAGTTCCACGCAGCGGATTAACAAGGCAAGAAACGATCAAATAACACCTTGATACTGTCCCATAAATTGGGTGGCGGGATAGTTGCCCAGAGGAATGATCAAAAACCCCTGTACCCCGCCATAATTCGTTATTTTTAAAGTGTCACTGCTACTCGTCATAAATACAGAATCGGAAACATTCAAATTTAAAAAACAGTGACACCATAAAAATATTGGTGCGGGGGATAGGTATTGCACCTATGACCTCATAAGGAAATCTTTTAAACCTTATGCGCTCTAACGTTTCTGAGCTACCCCCACATTATTCATCGCATAACAGGCATTGATAAAAGTGGATTAAACACCGGCTTAATAACCTGTGGCTTAACACATTTTTTCCTGTTAGCTATTACCTTGTCTTGATTGTTAGCCCGCCATAATTTCTGTTTGGATAAACGTGCTGCTTTCTTCTCTGGCGATAACTCAAGGTAAGCTCTACGCTGTCCCTGCCTTACCGTTTCACGGTTTGCAGCCTTAAACGCTGTAACCTCAGTGCTTTTACACGTCTTGCAAGAACCTTGATAGCCGTCTGATGTTGATTTATTCTTATAAAATTCAGTTACCAGCTTGGTTAATTTACAGCTATAACACCTCTTATCCAACATCGTAAACCCTTTTAGCACTCAATAAAAAACCCGCTTATCTATTGCGGGCTGTCGCTCTTGCAAGCTACGAAATAATCTTACATAAGGTGACTATTTTAGTCAACAGTTATTTTGTTAACTGATTCTTAAATACTATTCTACATAAATAGAGCCGTTTTTTATATGCCATAATACTAATGTTTATATGTTCGGCACGTTCTATCTGACTCCTGAATGTTTGCCTGGTTAACCCGTACTCAATATCAAATACCTGGCGCTGACCTTTGCTGATCTCATTCTCATATACCTGGTAAATAAAATCCAGGCGGTCTGATAAGAATAAGCCGCACGTACCCTTTTTGCGTTCTCCTTTGTTCTCGCCTGACTGTATCTGATCGCCCTGGTTTAATCCGCTGGCCTCACGACTTGAGATACATTTATCATTCAGTAACCAGTAAGCAAATAGATCTAACTCATCTTCAAAGCCCATACACAACCCCGCAACCAGCGTTTAACGAGGCTTTAACATCATCAATACTACGAACTACAGCAGCCAGGCCGCCATGCATAGCAACACGTTTTAACCACATACGCTGATGATCGCTAATTCTGCCCGTTGGTGTCTTAACCTCAATAGCTAAAAATTTACCGTTGCACGTCATCCCGATAATATCAGCCGTTCCACGACCTAATCCGAATTCGACCATCCGACCGTTAACCAGGGATTTACCTGTATTGCATCTATGCACCCAAGCGATGCGATCATCCCTGATTAAAAAGTTGATAATATCCGCCTGAATTCTGGTTTCTAGTCCTGACATATTATGTCCTATATGTGGCCGAATCCTCCATATTAGTTATAAGTATATACATAGGATTCGGCCATCTTAGTTAATGTTTATGGTAACTGAACTGGTGTTCAATGACGTGATTGATCATTTTTTGTTTCTCGTTATTCGTTAATAAAATCGGCTGTCTGTCGCCGCTTATCTGTCTGCGTGATCTGTTTGTCATAACACCAAACCTGATTAGCGTTTCCTTGGCGAACTTAATAGGCTTTGTTGGTCGTGGTTTATCTACCTGCTTATTCGAATATCGCTTAGTGGAATACTGAGGTGATAACAGTCCCAGGAATATCAAACGGTCTTTGCGTGACCACATATGATCTATTAGCTTTTCGGCGTTTGATTCGGTTAGCTCAAAATCTTCCTGGTACGCGTAATTAATCGAGTTCATAAGCTTACGAACTTCCGCGCCTCGCACTTTCTTGAATGCGTGTAGGCTTGATGCTTCGCTATCGTCTTCTGATAATTCGGGTAGGTGTTTAGCCCACATCATTCGTTTAGCCTTAACAACTCCACGATCTTTATAGAACGACAACCAGGTTTCACAAACTGATTCGATCCCGCACGATTTACAAATCACATAACAGGCTATTGCTGCATCGTCTGCCAGGGTTGGATTACCTAAATCAGTTAAGCGGTCGTATTCGTCATCCGTTGGCATATCAGCCGCAATGATCGCCGCTTTGAATTCTTCGTTATATTCTTTGCTGAATTGCTCAAAACAATCAGCCTGGTCTATTTCTTCTATGTTGATCATGTTTACCTTGAACCCATATTCTGCAAGCATCACGTATAGGTACGCCGAAAAGTTATTTTTAGCGCGGGATTCTTTAGACTCGATTTTATTTTTCAGCGTGTCGAAGTCGTGCGAGCTGGCCGTAACACCGTAATTATTTTTAGACTCATCTGATAAGATCTGTTGTTGTTCGTTCAGCAACCATTCGTCTTCGAGTAATGCGCTAAATATCTCAGCTACACCGATTACCCAATGCTTAACCATTCGCGCCCTCCGTAACATTTGAATACAATCCTGTGGAATTATTGAACCGCCACCAAACAGGCCAAAGCCAATATCAAATTTAACATCGGTAATACTTAGGCCGCTGCGGATTGATGGACTATGAATTATGCAATCATATTTAGCCGCTTCTACATTAGCGTTACCCATGAATTTGCTGGCTGGTTTGTATGGCTTGTCGGTGGTCTTGCTGGTAATGAGTAGAAATGATTTTTCGGGATATTCTTTAACTAACATAGCGTGAAGCTTTTCAGCATTACCGCACCAATCACACGCCACGATAGAACGCTGATCATTCTCTAATGCAAATTTAATACTGTTGGTAACATAATCACGATAACCATCACCGTAAAACCAGTCGCACGTCATGCCAGATTCTAATGCTGTCGGGTTAGGTACGGCAATAATATTAAACCGTTCACCTGGTCGGCAATATTCTAAAAATTCTAGTGTTGCCGTGTCTAGATCTGCATCGAGTACCAGGACTGATGCGGCTTTGTTTATTATGTATTTAAGCTTTTCGTAAACAGCTACGTTATTCATGCCGTTTAGCTTGGCAGTGATCATCCTTACTACCTGGCTAACCTCATCAATGATTAAAACCTGTGTTCTATCAACAAGGCTTTCAAGCTTACCGATTATTGACGGTAAACACGTTGCTAATTCTGTGTACTGCCTGGTGCTTTCGTTTAACTGCAAACCAAGTATTAATGATTCTTCTTTTACATCGTCGTAATGGTTTGTCTTGAACTTATTAACCAAGTCAGCAACCAGCGTTCGAAGATGAGCAAGCACCGTTATATATTCGCCCCTGGCCTTGGCATCGTTAAAAAACGGTATGCCTAACACGGACGTTTTGCCGCCTGCGTGAGGTGCTTTTACAACTGTTACGCCGAAATGATTAAGGGCAGAATTAACAGCCTCTGATATTTTTTTATATCGTTTGTAGTTGTGGCGGCCTGTTGTTTGCTTGTCGATACTGATTTGATCTTTTGCCTGGCGCGCGATTTCACGGCTGACTATTTCAATGCGGCGTTTTAATGATTCCGAAGTCTCAACGGACATAAAAGGATTTAGGCAGATTAGCCAATTAAAGAACGGGCGTTCACCACCATGTACCGTGAATATATCCGACTGGCAGCGCGTTAATAATGTAATTGCAGTGCGGGCTATGGCTTCGGGTGCGTCTGGTGATAATGCTGATAGCAGTTGAATCATCTTTTTTTTCTGTCGGCCATCTTCCGTGTCCAGTGCTTTAACCTGCCACATGTTAAAGTCAGGTAAAGGATCTCGCACGTTGTCCAGTTCCAGGGCTACAGCATTTAATCCCTGGCTAACATAAATATCATTCCAATCGCCAGGTTTACCAGGTACAACCCATCGCGTGACGGACTCCATGCAAACCCGTTGGCCTGTACGTGATTTGCTATCGTTATCCAGGGCAACCACAACAGAACAACCAGGTTTAATCTGCCTCAACTGCCTAACCAGGTTGGGTGCGTTTTTCTCGCCTACAATTGCCAGGATGCAAACATCATCAGGACAGCCCAGGGCGTTCCAGACCGTTACCCCATCAGCGAAACCACCAGTAATGATGAAGTCGTTATACTGTGCGGCCTGTTTGAATGTGCAGCCAATCGGGGTAAAACGTGGCGCTGAATTTTGATGTGCTTTATATTTTGCATCAAGCATCGTTCGCTTGCCGTCTATAAATATCCATTCCTCCCCACATTTGCCATATGCTAGGGTATATATTTCTCTTGCTATGTAACAGCCTGAAAGATCTGTTCGGTGGTCGTTGGTTGCATCGCTTGCGCGCAATGAAACGCGGGACATACTGAGCTTATTAAGCCCCTTTGCAATTATGTAGTTATTTGCTAGTATATCCATGCGTAAAAACCTGTAAGTAAATTAATGTATAGCCCGACTTGTTAAGCAGTCGGGCTTTTTTATGCTTTATTTTGGTGACTGAATGACGCTTATTGCCTGTGCCATTTCAAACATAAAAACGTCTATTCGTTGCTGCATATCCTGTATATATTCTTCATCACGATAAACACGTTCAGTTAAATAACCGCTGCGTTCTGGTAATCTTGGATCATAAGAAACAAAGTCGCACCACTTGCGGCCTGTGACTAATAAACCGAATTGTATTTGCGGTTTATATTCATCATGAATAGTTTCTTGCTTAACAACTAATTCAAAGAATCGCTTAACCTGAGTTGTTGATTTAGGGCATTTAATCTCTAATAACCCATCACCATAAATCACCCCGTCAGGACTATAACCGACATAATCATTTAACTCAAAAAACCCGATCTCTGTCACTGTATTACCTGAATCAAATTCGTACCGCTGACGGGCTTCGTCTTCGTAATCGTTGCCCCACTGCATTTCTTTTGACTTGAATTGCTCAACTGGTTTACCTGTCAACTTATCCGCAATCAATTGAATCATATAGTTTTTAGTCATTAATGATGGTTTACCACCTCGACCGTTTGACATAAGATTGTGAACCATAGACCCTGTAATTTTACCCAGGCGTATTTTTAGCCACTCATCAGATCCTTGCTTTAACGTTTTATGAATTATCATTAGCTAATCACCAGGGCGTTTTTAATTTTACCTACCAGGCAGAACAATCTATATTTGCTGATGTACTCGTTATCTAACGTGTATTTTCTGTAGCGGTTGCCCTTAGTCATAACAAATTTAATAGCATCTGATGTCACTGAAATGTTAAGCGTATCAGCGCCAATATCTCGTTTAATGTGATCGGTCATCTTTTGTATTTCGATCTTCTTTTCTATCGTTTTATGATGCGTTGTATTAAGCATTAAATCTGCCGACTTTTTCATAGTGACTTTCGATTTCTTCACAAATTTTATCCCATCTTGATTCGTTAGTGAGTACCATTAAGCAACTGGCTTGGTGTTTACTCATCCGTGTAAACTGATACTTTTCAGGTAGTCGCAATAGTTGCGCCTCGCTCGCCTGTTCTTGTAACCATTTACGCTGCTTACCTGCTAAATCTGGTTGCCCGTATTGGCTAACAAAATCGTCAGCAGTTGCCAGGGCTTCAACCTTATTTTGTGTGCAGCCTAATAATTTATGCTTACACTTCTTTTTAGCGCCGACCGTGTAAAATACGCCTTTCATGTTGTAGACCAGCACCCAGGCATCCCAACCATGTGACACTAAAATCTGACCATGCCGGAATGGTTCGTAATAGAACCGCGCTAGGGCGAATATCTCTTTTTCTGTCATCGTGAAGTTTGTTATTTTGTCTTTGCCGTTATCAATGATCTTGCCGTTCTTGTCTTTCTCGATCATGTATAAGCATTGAGGGCATTGTTTATCCTTTGGTTCGATAGCACCACCGCAACACGGACACTGTAACGCCGCGTCTATCTCAGCATCATAATCATGCTTATCAAACGTTAGGCGGTCGCCCGCGTTCAAATTGCCGTGTCGTATTAACGAGACACCAAAATCTAATATCAAAGCATCATGTTTAATTACGTTGGGATAATCTGATGGGTTAACCTTTCGGAGTACGCGCCCCGCCATTTGGATTAATGCGCCTTTGCTAGATGATCCCCGGAGGATAAGCAAACAGCTTACCGGGGGGCAATTCCAGCCCTCAGTTAATAGCGTTGCATTTGTTAGTACCTGGTACTCACCACGCTCAAACGCTTTCAATCTTTTTTTGCGTTCCCTGGGCTTCATTACTCCGCTAACATGCGTTGCTGCTATGCCGTTGTCGTTGAATGCCTGGGCTACATCTTTAGCGTGATTAACGGTTTGACAGAAAGCGACAGTTAACCTGGTACTCGCTCGCTCTTTCCACTCGTTAACTATTCGTTGATTGGTTACATCAGTGTTTAATACGGCCTCTACTTGTTCATCGTCTTTAGCGTTGGCCGCTGCTTCTACGCCATCAACTTTGATAACGAAAGCCCTGGGCGGGACTAGATAACCCTGGCGAATAAGATCATCAAGTTGTACCTGGTGCGCCACTACATCTAAGTATTTAGATAGTGACTTTTGATCTCTACGTTCAATAGTTGCTGATGTACCGAAAACTTTTACATCAGGGTTTATTACCCTGGCGCGTTCAATGATCTTTTCGTAACTGATAGCCCCCAGGCGGTGACACTCATCAATTATAATTAGGTCATAATGCGTCATATCATCAAGGCGATGTACAACGGTTTGCATCATTCCGAAAGCATAAGGCTTATTAAAATCGTTATTGTCTGGATCAATGAAACCATAATCTAACTTAGGGTTTACCCATCCAAAAGTCTCGGCGTTCTGTTGTTTCAATTCGTCCAGGTGTTGCAGTATTAACACTCGATTAAACTGTGCTGCTATATATGACAAAACGCAGGTCTTACCCGCGCCTGTAGCGGCCACGCAAGCAACGCCCTGATACTTCAATAAAGCGTCTAACGACTTCTCTACCATTTCTTCCTGGTATCTTCTGAGCTTCATAAATCCACCTTATAAAAAAAGCCCCTGGTATCGGGGCTTTCTGCTATTTTGGTAACTGAATTAGAAATCATCAACCGGAGCAAAATTGTTTGATGGTGCTGGCTGTTGTGCGCCCCAACCCTGGTTTGACGCTGCGCCCATATCAACGGGGTTTCGTTCGTCCTTGTCTTCCAGTGCAGCAACCATTTCATCAATATGTAATGCACTTTCTTTGTTGATAGCTTCTTTAAATGTAACACCTGTTCGTGCTGAGAATGGCATTTTAATATCGAACTTGTAACCATCTGTATTGTCTTGTTTTGTATACAATACTTTCTGTAACACCAGGCCGATTTCAAGCCCTAAAAATTCGTTTACGGCCTGTTCATGCCCCAGGTTATCAATGTTGATTTCGTTTAGTTTAAGCAAGCCCATCATTGCCATTATAATATTGTGACCGCCTTTGATTATTTTACCATCTGCTTTTTCGTAGTAGACAGTTAGATAATCAATCGACTGTTCAGAGGTCGGCCACAATGAAAACTGAATGCCTTTCGTACCTGTGCCAGCAATGATCTTTTTAGCTGTTAGCTTGCCAATATGCTTGCCAGTTTGAAAGCCCATCTGACCTGCTTTTACTGCTTCTTCTTGATTAAATTTCATTTAATTAAATTCCTTCGTATTCTCGAATGATGGCATCAATTGCCGCTAAATCGTTATCAATTTCTTCATATTCAAACATACCCATCGGCGTTTTTACGCAGTCCAGGCCGTTCGTTTTGGTGCTAAAATAATGCTTTCCGTCCCGCTCGTAACAGCGAAACACGATGGTAAATAAACCCTCAAGACATACCTGGCTATCAATCAGTTTACCTACCGTTTTAGGCTTAACGTTGCCGCGCTCGTCTTCCTGGATGTGCGACATAATATAAACGGTCACATCATCAGCCAAGGCGCTACAGTGCTCTATCAGGCCGATATAGCTCTTAGCCATAGCGGTAAACTTTGTATACCCTGTTTCGTCTACACGGCGTAGTGATTCGTTTTGCATAAAGTAATTGGAATCGTCAATGATTATGCATTTTTTACCCGCGTTAACTGCTGCGTCAATCACCTTGTGAACGGTTGTGTAGTTGTCGCTGATATACAGTGAGCCGCTTGTGTCTTGCGCGCTGAATTTCTTGCGCCAGGGCGTAGATTTGAACGGTAATGATTTTCCTTTGTTTGGCTGTATCAGTAGTGATTTTTTAGCATCTTGATTTCTTAATGACGCGCTCTTACCACTACCAGACCCGCCAATAATTAACGACAGTACGGCCATTTAATATCCTGCTATTTTGGTAACTGAATGATACCGACAAAAAAACCAGTAACTAGGTTACTGGTTGGCGGTGTTTATTTAATCTTAAATTTAATAATTTTAATTTTAATGCCGAGGTGAGATATAACTATCCCCTCGTTTTTTGAGAAACAATCCATATTTTAAAAGAACACCTAATCCGTAAGTTCGCAAACAGACTACTCCGATTATCGGTGTTCAATCAAGTATTTTTTTTAAGATATATCGAGAGTTACATCTACATGAGGCATTTTAATTATAACCTCACCTTTAGTTTGATTAATAAATATATCGTTATTCATTGATTTCATAAAGATAGAACCATCTTGATTAAAATCACAAACGTCTAATATAGTTGACAGATTAATAATGAATTCTGCGCGGTTATCGTCATTAGATAGATCTTTAGACAGTTCGCTAATTTTTTTATACGCGCCCTCTATACCGCCAAACTTATTAATGGTCGATATATCCTCAAGCGTCTTATATATTTTGTTGTTAATATTTTCTAAATCTACGTTTAATGATTTTATTTTATCTTTAATAATATCAATACCAATTTCAGATATTAGATCCGCTAACTGTTCGATCTTAATTTCTAGGGCTGCTTTGTCGTTCTTCAATGATCCTAGCGTACCCCTAAGGTAAGCAACGCGCTCTACAGCTTCGTGTTCGTGTGGCATGTTCTCAAGCAGTCCAGCAACAACGATAACGATGGCCTCAACGTACTTATAACGAAAGCTAGGAAGCTTACATTTTTCATTATTATACTTTCGGCTAGAGCATGTTAAATATCTGTAGTCCTGGATCTCTCCGCTTGCTGGATATTGCTTTTTTCCATGCAGATAGAGGTTCATGCCGCAAACGCCGCATTTAGCAATTTTAGTAAGGATATTTGATGTTTTTAGATTTGATAGTATCGGATCTGAGTTAGTAGAGTTGCGCCTTTTAATCTCTGCCTGGGTTAAATAAAAGGTGTCTTTGGATATTACGCCAGGGTAAAAGTCTTCGTGCTGGAACGTTCTAACGTCTAATAGGCCATAAGTTGCCTTGTTAACTAATATTTGCCTAACTGATGTTTGACCCCATTTCTTAGCAGATCCAAGGGTGTTAATGTTCATATCATTTAACAGTCTTGCAGTTGCAGACATTGATTTATTATCGAGGTACTTTTCAAAACATAACTTAACTGATTTTGATAAATCATTTAATATATATTTCTTGTTCTGTTCGTCATAGGTAAACCAGGCAGGACTTTTAAGTTTTGGAGTTTCACCGCTTTCTATTAATTCCCTTTTTACACTCCAAACTTTTGCGGCTGAATTAGATTTTTTTAGTGATGATTTCTTTGCTTCCCATAATTCAATAAATTTAAAAATTAGATTATGGATAGCATTCGGTTCATCTTTAGTATAAATATGATCGCAATCTGTGGTAGCCATGTTAATTCCAAGGCTCATAAGTAAATATATGTCAGCATAAAAATTATGGACGTTCTCTCTATCTATTTCGTTAATATCCCCGAATAACAATACGATAGGTTTAGATAGTGTTGATTCATCAGAAAGTGCTCCAAGCTTGCCCTGGAAAACTAGCCTTTTTATATCTGAAATTGAATCTATAAAGAATCTGCTTTTATTTATATCTATATTTATTATATTGGCGTTATTATCTTTAACCCATTTTGATTCTTTCTTAGATATTTTAGAACTATCTATAAAATATCTATATAAAATAACGTTGCAGTCTGTCATGTTGTGGACTCATTTAAATATCATGGTCTATGTATAACACATTAACTTTGTTATTAAAAATGGTTTACCTCAACTATCGGAACAGCAACGTCATAATATGTCAAAATCTTATCAATTATAAAGCCTTACTGAGTTATAAATTTATTATAAGATTCGTGAGTCATTAGCTTTAATTTGGCAGGTAATCCAGACTTTTCAATTAGAACAGCTCTGAATGTCTTGAATTCTGCAACTCTATACTCATCATTACAATTTAGTTTTCTAAGTGAATCAGAGTTAACTGCTTGAATTAACTTAATAGAATTTTCAAAATTAACGCCTTTCCCAATCTCTATTTTTTTAGTTTCAATTGAAAATGTATTATTTAATTTTGATGCGGCTTTAAAAAAAGATTTAGAATAATGAAGTAATGAGGCATTTATATTTAATTTAACCTCTATCTCTTTGTTAGATATACCATTGTTATGCATATTAAGTGCCTTACCGCCGATTTCGAATTTTTCTAGTATCGTTTTAGCTTTAGCGTATGGCTTTCTGGTAGGTGTTAGCTTTGTCTTTGCTATGTGAGCAGATAGAGCGTCAACCTTTGGGGCTTCTGTGGTAACTATATCAGATGATATATCTCCAATTGATAAGCCTAGAGTTTTAAGCATATCTCTTACGGTTTCTATATCAGTGTTTTTATTCTGAGCTGAGTCTATAGAGGTTTTGAAGTGTTCAAGCTGTGACTTATCAAACTTGGTAAATATGCTAGTTAGCTGGTCGCCTGATAACAATACTGCTTCTCTAAATATTGTCGAAATTGCTGGTCTTACTTCAATCATCATTTTTACTCAGTGGGTGTTAGTTGAAAGCACCATAGAGAATTTGTGACACATACGCAAAAAATTAAGCAAAATAATCGACTTAACTGCATTATGTATAGAATGTGATCTGATAAGCGATCAGATAATAAGCTATACCAGCTCATAAAATGTGATCACTATCTGATCGTAATAGTGACACAATCTGATCAAATGTCATGTATATAACGTATGACTATGATTTATAAAAAAAAGACTATACATACTTATAAAATATATAGTGTCAATACCCATTTAATACTAACGCGCTCCGCTTGCATCCTGCCTAAACCGTGTCGCCTAGATTAGCAAAGACACGCTAATCACGACACTCTCAGGCAGTCTAGTACCTATTTTGTTAGCTGAGAATGATTATTATTATGGATATTAGATGATTAGCACTGAAAGCTTTTACGGCTTTTTGTAAAAACTGTAAGGGCTGCCTCGCGGTCAGCGTCCTAAACATAAAACCAAGTGATTAAGTTCAATGTGTGTGTTGTAAGGCTTGCGCAGCATACAATACCCCCTAGCCCGTAGCATCATTAAATGCTTTCAAGGCGTAGGAGGAGGTTGTGGTATTAATCTAATTAAAGATTTAAGTCAGTCCCACATGCTTTAAGGTCATCGTATAGTATTTCTTAACATACCTACCAGGGGCGACTCATTACAGACCGCGCAAACATCCTGGCGTAGCTACTCGCTTAAATTACCCTAACTGGTCAGCTTAACTAGCTTTTCACTCCGCTTTAGCCGTGGCCTATAGCATCGCGTTCTAGCTGACTTTAAAACTCAACTTGTCGAACCGTGAAATCAAGCGGGGATTTTAAACCCTCGTTGGCATCCATCTGGGTATCGCTCTGGGTTTGGTTATCCAGCTAGCACGATATTTACCCCGAATGGCGATCGGACATATAAACAAGTTAAGGCAGGGAAAAATAAATTGGAATTTTTTCGAAGTGTCCTATATAATTAAGGAGTACGAAAACGTTTATTTTCCCTGACGTTCTTACATTCATTCAAATAAACCAGTCCGCCAAGATAGAGTTATTTGAATGATAAAAATGATTGAAAAGAAAAGCTGATTCTAACGAGTCGGCTTTTTTTTCGACTTCGAAACTCACTCTATAGATCATTTCCGATCAGATCAAGATCTTTATTTCACCAAGCCTAACAAACATACTACAAACATACTGAGATAGCGTGTTACACATGCTACAATCATTAACTGTTATGTTTCTGTGAATTTTATTTGAAATGTAGTGTGTTTGTAGTATGTTTGTAGTATGCTTTCAGCGTGTAAAACATGCTACATTTAATATATTTGTGATGGAGATCGAATGTCTAACATAGAAAAAGTCGCTATTAGAGGCGAAAAGAAATCAAAAAACATTATTGCTATCATCTCTCAAAAAGGTGGATCTAGTAAATCTTCAACTGCGATGCAGTTAATATCATTTCTTCTTCAGAGTGGGAGAACCGTTTGCTTAGTTGATGCAGATAGGCAGGGTACGCTTGCAAGGTGGGGGCAGGATAGAAAGCTAGAAAAAGATTTACCTCAACCAACTATAATTCAAATTTATGATGATATAGCGGCAACGCTTCATGATATGAGCAAGATTTTTGATTATGTAATTGTTGATACTGCTGGCCGTGATGCGCCAGAAATATACTCTGCACTTGCTATCTCACACAAAGCAATTGTAAGCATAAGGCCTAGCCAAGTCGATTTAGATACATTGGAAACAATGGATAGAGCAATAAGAAGATCTAAAAAGATTAACCCTAATGATCTATCCGCTCATATATTGTTTACTCAATGCCCTACTAATGCAAATTCTAAAGAAGTCATAGAAGCTAGAGAATATGCAGAAGATTATGACGAAATGACAGTTTTGAAAAATGTAGTAAAAGAAAGGGTTGTTTACAGACATTCTGCCAGTGAGGGTAAAGGCGTAATTGAAATGAATGACTCAAAAGGAATTATTGAGTGTAATAATTTTATTAAAGAAATATTAAAGGCTGACTAATGGCAGTAAAAAAAAGAGATAGACCTAGTGATGATAAATCTTCACAAGAACATAAGCACATTGATCCAATAGCTGAACACCTAAAAAAAACAGAAGGAGATCGACAGGTTAATATGTCGTCTGCTGATGGTGGTAAAACTGTAAAAATTGCAGACTTGCCAATATGGGAACAGGATTTAAACGATGTTTATGTTGATCCTAGACCAAGAGCAAATACCAAAGGCGAAATAAAACCTCAAGATGGTAATGCTGGTTTCAAGTTTGAATGTAGATTAAGTGAGCATCACGGTAAATGGTTAGATTACATAGCAGCTAAAGACGGAAGAACTAGAAACGGAATGATAGTTCATTTGATAAATGAGCTTATAGAAGAAAAAATGCTTGAGATAGCATCTAAAAATGATGGTGAAGAAATAGTAAAAGGTTGATATGCAGTGCTACAAACATACTATAATCATACTAAGTTAGTGTGTTTGTAGTATGTTGCAATCTCGTTATTGTTGACATTTACCATGCTAACGGTAATAATAGCCTCATCTTTTGGATTGAGGCTTTTTTTTATGGATAGAACACCGAAAGACATGTTGATCGGTAGCGAGTTTAAAACTAATCACGGAATAGCTAAGTTGTTGCAATACAAATCTGCAACGGAAGTTATTGTTAAATTTATTGATTCTGGGATTGTTAGAACAACTTTCTCTCAATCTCTGCGTAAAGGCAGGGTTACTGATCCGAGTAATCCAAAAGGATTAGGGGTTAGAGTCCCAAATGATATTCAAGTCGGCAATATTTTTGATTCAAAGCGTTATGGAAAGTTTGAAATTTTAGAATATGTAAGCAGTGGAAGAATAAGGATTAAGTTTTTAAATACTGGATTCGAGACATTTGTAAAGGCTTATCATGTAAGAAATGGCAGCATTAAAGATCCATATGAAAAGATTGTTTGTGGCGTTGCTTGTATTGGCGTAATACCCAAAGGCGCAGCGTGGGATCATAAAAAAATAAAAGACACGCGAGCTTATAAGGCTTGGCAGAAGATGATAGAACGTTGCTATGACAAGGCAACGCAAAACAGGCAACCAACGTATAAAGGTGCGTTAGTGTGTAAAGAGTGGCTATGTTTTGAAAACTTCTTAAAGTGGTTTAACGAGACATACCCGAAAGACGGAAAACTATACTGCTTAGATAAGGATAGCGTTAAAATTGGAAATAAGTTTTATTCTCCTGATCATTGCATCTGGCTAACGCGAATAGAAAACTTAAATGAAATGAACGTTCGAGTTGGTAATAAACGAAAGAAACGAAATAAATAACAAAAAAGCCCGCAAGTGAACAGACTCGCGGGCTAATCGGCGCAATCCTTGCGCGTGTACCGTTAATAATCTGATGGACAATTAACAAAATGAATAATACACACAACACGAATTTTTTAAAAGCATTAATATTTATTACTGGCGCTGCTGTTGCTTATTATAGCGCAACGCTTACATATCAGTTTATGTCCAGCCTATCCCCTACCCTGGGAAAAATCGGCGTATTATTCGAATTTATTAAATTCTTTCTTCCGATGGTCGCTCTGTATGCGTTCAAGACAAACAAAAACATTCGAGGTTATGCGTTATCTTCAATAGGTTTAATGCTTGTCGCTATGAGCTTTACAGCGTCATTTATTGCCGTTGATGCTGGTTTTGATGAGAATCGTAAACAATCAGCCGAGTTTCTAGCGATTAATCAACAAATAGACCTGTTAACCGTCCAGGCTTATGAGATTCGAAGCCAGGCTAGATCCCTACCCTTTGACTACATCACCAAGCGATCACAACTAAACGACCAGGCTGTTAATATTGAAAACAATATATCTGAGTTAATTGGTGATCGGGCATCATTAAAAACTGACAGCATAGCTGACCTATACGGCGAATATATTGCGATTGCATCAGCCGTGATAATCGAACTGTTAACTGTATCGACAACGATTGCAATTAGCCTTTTATCGTCAAGCGTCCCTAACGTTACACCGCAGGACAATAAGAAACAGGGCGTTACACGTACCCCGTCCGCGCCAGGTTTGGCAACGGTTGAGGTGGTACGCGAGGCTGAACCAGTTAAACAACAAATTACATTCATGGCTAAACAGAACGTAGAACAGGAAATAAAAGAGGCCGTTATTGTAAAGGTAGTTAAGCCAAGTGTGCGAGGTGTCAGAGCCGCGTTTAACGGCATTAGCAACGGGCGCATTAGTGCGGTATTGTCAGAGTTAGGCGAGGCAGGGGTATTGGCTAGAAATGGGAACGGGTGGAAATATGCTTAATTATAGGGGTTACGATGGGTTATTTTATAGGACATAGAAAATTTGTATTTAGCCAAAAAGAAAAAGATGATTTTAGAGATATGCGAGATCAGCAATTTAGAGATCAGCGCGAAATATGGGACTTACAATTTATAACCGTGTGGCGATTGAAATCAGATAGGTTATGGACTGATAAGGCTATAGAGCAGTGGTTAGGCAAGCCAAAGAAAAAGGGAAAGTATAAAATATTCAATATTGGTGATGTTCGTATAATTGAGAAGAAGAAAGTATTTAAAGAGTGGTTAGAACCTAGATTAGCTAAAAAACTATCTAAAGATGAATATTTTGAAATTCACAAAATACCAACAGATTTACAGCGTAAAAGATTGCTTGTGGAACTGAAAGGTTAATTAGCATACTGAATTAAAATAAAACTATACTATGTCACGGTGACATAGTATATTAGACGCATCTACACAGACAGGCATTAAGCCGAGGCGAATAAGATGACAAATTTAGAGAAAGCACAAAATTTAATGAATCGTGCAATTAGCATGATGAAGATTAACCCAGCGTTTGCAGAGCGTCTTTTTGAATCAGCAAAGATGGAGTTGATTAAATGTAAATAAAGAGGGTTAAATGAAAATTACGATTGATGGTCGTGTTGTGACTAGAGAAGTTAAAGAGCCAACGCCCGAAGAAATTACGCTGGTTATGAATACGATCAAGGCCAAGTACGGGCTAGGGTGGTCTGGTGTTGCCTGTATATTCGGCATGAAGCCTAACGCTGGCTCTGCTATGAATATAAAGCACTGGTGCGCCGGACGGCGACAAATACCTTATATTCATTGGGTTACTGCAAAGTTAATCCTAGACGAGTATAAAATAGAAATATTAGAGGTTTAAAATGGAATTCGACATAGTTGTTAAAAATAAAGTTAAGCTAGAATTTGATGAGTTTTACACTGCCGAAAACTTATCAAAGGCAAAATCTAAAGCCGCTAGAAACGCAGATAATAAACATACTGTTATTTATATCCGCGAGGCAACGGCAAAGGGTGAATTGCTTTCAACCAGGATAGGCGGACAGTGGAACGATGAAGCGCAAAGCATCACTTGCCCTAAGTGTGACCGTAAGAGTTACAGCCAGGGCGATATAGATAATAAATTCTGCATAGTTTGCGGATACCATAGAGATCTTAAAAAATGAAAAAATTAATAGTAGTAGTAATAGCAGCGGTTGCGCTTTCAGGTTGCGCGAAAACTTTTAAATCAAATATAAGTGAAGTTACACCAGTAACAGGCATAAGCTCTATTTGTATTGAAGATAATATTAGAGTTGAAATACCGTTAGGCACTTGGATTAAGATAGCAGCTAACGACAACGGCTACTCTATTGATAGAGAAGATTGTGAAGCTGTTGTTACCTACACCGCGCTTCGTTATTTTGATTTTCACGCGCCACTGGCAGAGGCAAGGGTTACGGTTAAAGCTAATGGGGTTGTTAAAGGTAGTTTATATTTCCAACAGCCAGCTAACATGTTTACAGGTGATAAATACATGACACCATCAATTAAGATTTTAACGCCTATGCTGAATGAATTATTTGAACATTAAATTGAAAAGCCCAATGCTGAGAACATCGGGCTTAAATCAATAAATCATAATCATCTATAAAATAGAAGATTATGATTGCGACAATATCACCTACATTGTTTTATAACAAGAATAAATTTAAGCATTAAAAATAATTTTACAATTTATTTCGTTACGGGTTTTTTTGTTCTAAACGAAATACTTTTTTAATAATAGTTAATTTAAAATAATCAATAAATCAATAAATCAATAAATCAAACTGAGAAAATAAAAATGAAAAAAACAATATTAGCACTATCAATCGTTCTTGCGTCATCATCAGTATTTGCAAAGCCTGATACTAGAAATCAATCTTCACAAGTTAAAGAAGTTTCACAAGTTGAAGAAAAAGCGGAATCAGCAGAAAGAGAAATATACCTAACTGTTTCTAACATTGAGATCGAAGACTCAGTAGAATATTTAACGTTTGGTGTCGGTGGTCAATCAATCGAAAAGAACGCGCTATATACTCAGATAGGCGGCCAGTTTTCGACTCTATCTGATGCGCCAAGCGGTATTTCAGAAAAGATTATCAACCTAGAAACTAAGATAGGTTATTCTTTCAATGGTGAGGATGTTGCGTTCATTCCTTATGTTGGCGCGTCTGTTGGTGTTCTTATGTATGAAATAGAAAGTCGTAATTCAACTGTTTCTGACACTGAATTTTTAACACGTTTATTTGTTGGTGCTGAATTTCGAGTTGCTGACACTGTAGGTATTTACTTCAATACTGGCGTTGTAACAGTGTTCGATACAAACCTAGACTTTTCTGAAATTGGCTTAAAAGTTTCATTCTAATTGCATTGCTGCAAAGATCGTGAAGTTGTAAGAGTTCGAAGAACATGGATACAACGCTGGTCATACTGTTCAATATGGAAATGCGTTAATTGTAACGAACTAACAAAGATTAAGATTAAATAAATTAAGCCCGCATTTAAGCGGGCTTTTTGTTATGTGGACCTCAAGCCCACTGTGAAATAGGCCGTATATCCCTCAACAGAATCGACATTCCCGCAAAGAATGGTCCCTTTATTTGTGCCAAAATGCGGCTGAGTCGTACCTTCTAGATTTATTAATACAAATGATTCTGTAGCCTCTCGCATAATAAATACGTCTATAGGATAGGTTGATTCCCACGTAACCGTAGCGCCAGCAGCGAGCGAATCATTGCGTTGTAACAAAAAGATTATATCCCGCAATCCTGACAGTTTAAAAATCGTGTTACGAACCATGTCTTCGTTTGTTACAGTGATAACATTCGAACCTGTGAAGATACTTAAACCTAATTGCTTAACGTATTTGGTGCTGCCTGTTTCTATTGGTATCCCGCACGTATCAGAATAGGACGGATCATGTTGTACGCTGTCGCCGCTATAAACAAACCAGGGGATACTAAATTCAGGAATTATAACGCCATCTAAATGCGCTGTAATTTCCTGATTATCGGAATCAATAAACAATACCCAATCATGATAAACAGTAAAGTCCCAATCCTTAATAACCTCAATGTCACCGCCGTCTGATAGATCTCGCTTTAACACTAATCTAACTTCGTTTGCGTTTGCAGTGGCGAATGTTTCAACATGTAAGCCGTGATATTCTGGTTGATCGTAGATAGTCCAATCATCGTTAACAGCAAGCAAACCGCCCCCTGTGCCATTATTAGTGATTAATGTACCTGATGCCTCATTAATGGGCGCGTTGATAATGTTGCTGCTGTTCTCGGTTAGGCTGAAATTCTTGATTGAGCCGACAAAGTGACTCGCTAGCGTCCAGGGCAAACCTGATCCGTTAGGTTGTGCGCTTGCGTGGCCTATAGAGTTCATGCCAGCGAATGAACCGCTAATATTGCTGTTAGAATCAGCGTCAAATACGATTGTTGACGTGTCTAAATCAGTAACAACTAAATGACCTGGGGCAGAATCGCCTAGATCTGGTTGGGTATATACAACGTTATAATTCCCCATTGCCAGGTTACATGAGAAAGTAGACGTCCCGCCGCCAAAATATCCGCCCTGGTTCATAACGAAAAATTGATATAACTGGCCGCTGCCCTCATCCACTGGAAAGAACCCCATAAACGAATCACGGTTAGATCTGTTTGATGCCCAAATAGGTTGCGGGTCGCCTATTGATGGATCGGCCATCATGTAACAGTCAAATGACAACTCGAATAAACCACTATTAGTTAAGTCAAATTCATATTGAATTGTTTGGTCTACGCCGTTCCAGTTGAGATATTGAATATTAGGCGCAACGCCCCAATCAGCGCGATAACTCATAGAGGTACTGCCATGCGTTTGACCATTCGGCAACGCTGCGTTTCCATACCTGAATGTAGAATTTAAAGCGCCGCCGAATTCTAATATGTCACTAATATCTGATTCAGAAACAGGCGTAACAATTGACGGGTTTAACAGAGTGTTGTTATCAATCATTTCAAACGCTGAACCTAAAGCCCCATCATTATCTATGTGATATATTGTTGATCCGTCATTTGTGATAACCCAATCATTTACATCATAGTTAGGGGCTTGTAGAACAATCGAAAGGCCAGTGTTTTGATGATCTTCGATTAGTGTATTCGTTCCCTCATTCATAGACCAATGAAGTTGCCCCATATACAATTCGATCATAGTCCCAGTAAATGACTGTCTTAATGTTTTCCATTCTGCGGTATTTTGAATTGTCCAGTTACCCGCATAGTTACCAGTTGATACGCAAGTGTTGCCTGTTCCCTCGTCTATAAGTAAAACTTGATTATTAGGTGTATGAACTGTGCCTGTGTGGTTAACGTCCCATATAAAACCTTGAAAACGGCTTGTACCAGTGAATCCGTTTGCAAAACCGACCTGATCAATACGCATATCTAAACCCGTATTACTACCAGTTGTAGAATATACAGCGCCATTAATTACCATTTCGTATAAACCTGACGGCTTTCTATTTAGTTGCCACTGAATTTCTTTATCAAAATTTATGCCTGTTGGATCAATTGACCAATGCGCTCTATTATCTGATTGTCTAAAACCAATTTGAAATTCTAAATTAGCTCCGTTCATTCTAAAGCTAATATGAGTACCGTCATCATTGCCGCTTGAATCTGAATTACCAAGAAATGAACGCCAGCTTGTATCTACTAACATTTTCTCAGTCTTCCACTGAATATAAGAGTCAGCATTATTTCCGCGCCAATTCCAATCGCCGCCTGAAACTTTTAATAGATGGTTATCAACACCATTAAAATAGTGCTTAATAGCGCCCTGAATCGTGCTTACCGTTTCAACTCTGAAAGGTGCGTTAGGTATTGTTTTAGCGTCTGGGTGATCAATGTATTTACCTAACATTGTTCTAGTCGATAAAACTAATAACTGTGCGTCATTTCGTTCAAAGTGTAATGTTATCTGATCACCATTGAATTCAGGAATTGCAGACCATGTAACCACTTCACCATTGATAGCCATTGAAACTGAGTTGTCAGCATTTAATCTGATTAGATTTAATCCGTTCGAACTATCTAAAATGTATTGCTCTGTGTTTACGGTCCAATCTGAAACGGTTATTTCAATAAAGCCTGAAAACACGTCAGGCAACGGGAATATAAAATTTCCGTATGTGTTAGACGTTCCGAAGTTATAACGAACAGGCTCGAACCGTCCGTTACCTATGTATCCATGATCTATTAGAGCCGCTGAACCCGAGCTGGTTAACTCTCGCACTTCGATTGGTTCAGATCTTAATTTGTGTTGTGATTTTAAGGCCATATCTACGCTCCTTGTAATTGCATAATAGTGAATTCAGAAGTGACGGGATCTTTGATCATGTAAATTCTGCGAATGCCGCCTACATTATTTTCGTTAACAATTACGTTAGGGCCAGCCATACCGGTAATGGTTATTTGCGTATCTTCCAGTAGGTCTATTTCGAATATCGAACAGTCTGTTGATAATTCTGCGGTTGCAAGATCAATGGTCACATCAGCAAGGCCAATGATTCCCGTAATTGCGTTGTGGTGAAAACCCAATTCGTTTAGGTCGTAATGGCGGTTGTCCTCATATGCGCTCAACTGAGCTAAAATGTGCTTCGATTTACGATTTACACCGCCGCCGCTTCCCGACTGAATTGACCACGTTGACTCTGAATTGGAGGCAGCGTTTACCCAGTTGCTTTCATAAGAACTTGTAACACCATCCACACGTAATGCAGCGTCACCCCAATTAAGGCCATCAGGACTAGGTTTGATTAATACGCGCACATCATGAAAGTTATTATCAATTGTCATGGTTGCAGCTAGCGTTGAATTTGAAACGCTCCAACCGTAGTTAGTCCCGTCATTGCCGCCCCAAATCAACATACGGCCTTTAGATCCTGCGCGTAGCCAATTTGACTCATCGTAATTCTGTATAATCCATTCTTGAGGAGTATCAACGCCGTTATCTATTTCGTTTAATGTATCTGAAAATATATTAGGGTTTAGATCCCATGATCTAACAGTTGAGGTAGGGGTTTCTTTAATGTTTAGATTGATAATCGCTATCGGTGAACCAGATCTATTGCCAGAACTTGAAATACCGCCTAACAGTCTATTAATGTTTAACGATCCGCTTGATGGTACGCCCATGTTTACACCGCCAGAAAAAGCGCCGTTGTTTTTACTCATACGGGCAAACATATTCCCGCCAACATCGTATATCTCTATTTTATATCTGGTGTTAGCGGTGTTTCTTGAGGCTATAGCATTTGAACCGCTGCCATCTAACCTGATAGACATTTGATTATTTGGATTATTCGATACAAAAATACCGTCACCGTTACCGGCTTCACCTAAAAAGAATGTGCTATTAGTTACGCTAGAAGAAATGCCAGCAGCATCGAATTCAACGTAACCACCTGCTACAACTTCAATATCAGCACCTTGTAATGCCATGTAAGTACCTGTTACACCTGATCCAACGCTAGGTGCAAAATAAGCAAGCGGGGCGCGGGGATCGTCTGCGTCACCCCATCCCCAAGTCCAAGCGCAAGATCCTGTTATTGAGTCACCTTCTGATTGGTCACATTTATTAACCATGACAATCTCACCGCCAAAATTAAAAATCTTGCTGATAAACTGTGCGTCTATTGGTTGCTGGAATTGTGGGTTTTCGCTGGCTGACGTATCGTTTAGATATAAGCATGAAGCGCCTGTTACATCAGGATTTCCAGATTTAGCATTGAGGTATTCGATTAGTGTGAAGTCACCTGTCCAGCCAAGCGGTAATAAATGATCGTTTACGCTAACCCCTGCGCGGTCGTTTATATATGAGTTATAACCCACAATATCAACGCCAGTGGCGCGAAAGCGCCTCTGTGTTGTTGATTGAATAGTCATTGATTATCCTTAGATCAGAGGTATTACGATGAAATTTCCTGATGTTGTTCCCTGGACTTGGCGATCAACTACGATTTCAAAATATGGGGATGAAACAGTGGTTTGATGTTCATCACCAATAGAAACTGATCTGTCACCTACGATTGTTACAGTCACGAAATTAGGATTGAATACGATTACGCGAGTGCCTACTGATTCAAGCAACAGGGTAGGCAACAGCATTGTGTGTGAACCTGTACTGGTAAGCCTGAACAGGCCGTTATATTCGAGGTGTATGTTTGTTATTTGCGTATCAACTGAGTGAACAGGAATGTCTGTGCAGCGTTCCTGGTAAACTAAAACCTGGTCTAACGACAAACCAGTAGCACTGATAGCTTGTTTTATAACTCGCTGTATTGTTGTTTTTATTGCGCTTAAAATTGCCATGTGATTTCCTTATAGTGAAACCGCAACGCAAGCAATTCGAGTCGCGCCAGTTGATCCCGTAACAACTAAAATCAAGTTTCGTTTTTTACCAATTGATAGCTCGTAATCTGCCGCGCTAGATACAACCGCTAGATCGTCAACGATTGCCGACACTGGCTCTGTTACGCCGCCGATTGTTAATGATTGTGATAGCGTGATAGTTGCACCTGAAAATTCACCGCCCAGGCTTAAACGCTCGCGGCCTTGTGGTGATACTTCGATAATTTCGTATGTGCCGTTTGCTGTGATAATTAATTCGCGTAAGTTAGCCATGTTGATTCCTTGAATTTCAGGTATAAAAAAGCCCCCAATTAAGGAGGCCGATATTTTGTGTTGTAAAAGTGTGTCCCTGGGAAAGCTTTTACAGAGTATTATTCTGATTTGCGATACCTACAGGTATTTGCTCAGTGTGAGTAAACGTCTTAACACTGTTACCGTTAAGATCATCACGTACACTTTCGTTATCCACAATTGGAATAGTCTGGTTGTCACCCCAACCTGAACCGTTCCAAAGTCGTGCAATTGTAGTTTCACCTTTTAGACTTGGATTGTTAACAACGTGGTCTAGTGTCGCAAGAATCTGAGATGCGTTATTTGTGGTGTCTACTTTAAACTGCCAGTATGTTTGATTGACAACACCAAAATCAGCATGATTTAAGTAGTATGATTTACCTATCTCATATGAAAATGCAGCACTAGTTGCAACCTCTGTTGGTGTTGCTGCTGTTGTTGCCCAAGCCAACTCTGAACCATGATATTGAACATACAACAAACCATCTTTCTCAACTAAGTGAGGAAGCGCTTTAACTGCTGGACTGTTGTTATCAGGCGCATTTAAATCAAGCGGGTTATGTGTCGGTAACGTTCTATTGCCAATTAGTATACCACTTGTTGTTAATTCTCCTGTATGTGTAAGTGTTGCACGCTTATTTACAGAAAGTGGTGGAGTTTGGCTACTGGTAAGTACCTTATTAATAAGTGACGGTGCTAACCTATTACCATAACCAATTAGGTTTATCTGTGTACCGACTACATCACCCAACTGCCCCTCAACTTTTCGATTAGTATCAGACTCCGTGAAGTTTGATAGGTTAGAGTAATGAAGCAATCTAACTCGTCCTGTTGGTGTTGCATTGGTATACCCGTTAGCAGTCGAATTAAACGAAAAACTACTACTCCATGGCTTCTCACTCCAAGTAACACCGTTATCATCAGTATCTACCAATCTGTTGCTGTTAGGAGAAGAATCTGAAACCTTACGATTCATAAACCAATCTTTAGTAGAACCATCTGGAATCTGTGGTTGCCACATTCCGACAACACCATCAGGGAACGTAGCCGCAATGCGAACAGGATCACCGATAATATCTACCCAAGGTAATGAGTCGTAAGAGGCCGAAAGATAATCGCCAAATACAACATCAACATTATTAAAGATAGGTGGATTTCCTACGTAGGTAGTATTGAAGCCAACATTAATACCACCAGAACCAGATACTGTTACACCTGTTATGGCGTATGCAGAACCGTTAATAATCATGTAGCCATGCGCTTCATCAGGAGTTAGATTATTTGTTGCAGTTATCCAATCGAAGTTACCAGTTAGACTGGCTTTTCCAATAGGAATAAACCCAGATGTTCCGCTTGAAAGTGTGGTTACTGATTTACCAGTATTTCTAGTAAACGGAACTTTCCCTAATCCCCGTGTCGTACCACCAACCGCTGAACGTGTAGCATCTTCTAACAAACGATTGTAATCAAGTTTATTGGCGTTCAAGCGTAAATCTTCAACTTGACCTGCGTAGATAGCATCATAGAAATCATATTGATCAGAGCGTCCATCACCAGCAGAAGCGCCAATATAACCAGATGTTGAACTTGCAGCCGTTTCTGTAGGTATTCCAGTAGGTAAAATCTTGAATGCGTTAGGGGTTGAGTACTCACCAGCACCAGCAAACTTATCCTGATACCAGAATTCAGAATTACTTAATGTAGGAGAACCATCTCTCCACTTTCTACATCCACCTTGATTATAAACAGGGTGATAAGCACCTTGATTAAGTCTCTGAACCAGTGCGATAGGTAAAGCGTAACCTGTAGATTCACCAATAGAATCATTATAAGACTTAGGGTAAACGTGCATCGAACCTTTATCTTCTGTCTTCCAAGTTCCATAATCGGATGCAGCAAAACAGTTAGTATTATCATACTCGATAGAAGTATCTAATTTACCTTGCGGCAATACTTTATGTGAACCATCAAACGCAAGTCTTGCACCGTCACTAGTTCCGTTATCACGAACTTTTAGCCAATCATCACCTAAACCCTCAATCGTTCTAACACGATAATTTTCCATGTAGAAACTATCAGTACTTTCATCGTAATGAATATTATTCTTTTCGTTCTTTGACCAAGTTAGTTTCTGAGTATCAGACATACCAACCCAATCAGCAACACGGCCAACGGTTAAAATATCCCATTCACCGAACGCTGAATACCCCTGACCAACAAAGTTAGTAACTGGTACAAGTGGAACGCCATCATGTGAAGTACCGCCAAATTGGACGTTACCGAACGGACAAACAAAGGTTGTAATCTTCTCGCGCCACGTTTCCAAGAATACTAAATCTTTACGTGATGTAATAACGTTGTGACCGTTACCCATGTAATCAGCGTATTCATAGAATGCTTTCTGTGATGGTTGTAGACTTGAGATCTTATGTGCTGTTGTACCTACGATTGTTCCGTCTGTACTAGATGTAACGTAATGCCACGGTTGCGTGAATCCGATAAATGATCCATCTGTCACGGGCAAATCTGCCGCCCATTCTGATCCACCTGTAAACCCGATTAATTCACCGTTTGATTGTGCTTCTTCTGATTGCAATAATTGCCATTCGTTGCCGCTAGGGAAGTTAACTAGAGTACCGTCTACTTCTTGCCAAATACGGATATTAGAGATTTCAAACGTTTGGTTGTCGTTTGCTGAGAAATAAAATCTATTATCAGTGCCAAAGTCATTCATACCATTAAACGTTATAGAGAATGTAGTGCCTACGTTAGCAGTACCGAATTGGATAGAACCATCACCTGAACCTTGACGATATACTATTAACTCTGCATTTGTACCACTGAACGAATCAACATAGAATTCAATTGTTATTAGTACATTTATATCAAGTGCTCTTGTACTTAATCCTGCTTGAATACCAGATGTTGCATTTGTTACTGTTAACGTATTACCAGAAATACTCCCTTGTGCGCTCCTAGTCCAATCAGTTGCAAACGTATCAGATAACACTGCTGAATCTTCACTTGCTTCTAACACCGTCCCACTAAACGCGCCCGCTGGACTGTATTCAATACTTCCATAGAAACGTGAGTTAGTAGGGTCTGTGTTATCTGTTAAAGATATGTCCCATATTTTACCATTGTGTACCGCTGAACTATTCCATGTATAACCAAATCTACTAACGAAACCATTAACAGGTATTTTACCAGTAAATGTATATTCAACACCTGTCTGTAATGGGTTATGAAGTGGTGTTACTGTAAGTTCAGTAATACCCCTAACAGATACAATACCTGTATTAGAATAAGATAGTGATGTTTGCACTGGGTCTGAACCTGTTAGTCTTCCCTCAATAATGTACGATGACGTACTAGTGAATGAATCAATTCTTGCTTTAACAGAAAACGAATTATCTGTTGATGGTGTCCATGTTGGTATAGTTACACCGCAAGTATTATTAATACCATAAGCAGGAGTATAAAACGGTGCTGTGTCTTTATCGTAAAGCGTATCAGTGGCTACTAACGTTGTAGGCTGAGTAGGTTGATTAATTACTAACGGGTAATGTCTAGAGTTAGCATGGTTTGTTAAGTCTGTTAGGCGTACGTTTGTTATAGAACCGTTCATATGGTTATCAGGGTTTGCAAAAATATCGCCAACAGCACCAACAGCAAAATTATTAAGTTCTGTTACTGGTACAGCACTAGTTAAAGTAGTAACTAATACACCATTAATATAACAACTAGCTGTAACCCCTCTTGCCTCTATTTTAAATACATTCGTTTCACCTGCGGGAATGTTATACCCTGCAATAATCTCATTGACTGAGCCATACCCAAACCAAGCACTACCGTCTGGTCGAATGCCAGCATACAGTCTACCCAAAGCTGAACTGTTTAACTGACCAGATAATTGATTAGCAGAAACTATGTCAGTAACAAAAGTAAATTCGTAATCAAAATCACCTGATACAGTAAAAGGCGGTACAGTGATTACATCAGCACTAGGAGTGAAACTAGGCGTCCAATCTTCTGAACCATAACCTACACCGTCATGTAAAACTAATTCATCAGGTGTGCCAGTTGGATCAGTAAGTGAAACAGAACCGTATACGCGATTAAGATCTGGTGCGTCTGGATATTCGATACCAAAACCAAAGATTGCACCGTCCCAACGTATAGCAGGGCTAGCACCATGACCATATCCACCTAAAGCAAAATTACTAATCGAACCATTAAGAGCACTTAAGTCTACGTTTACTTCTGTAACAGTCTGTTGATTGCATGTACCTGTAACAGTGTAGTTTGCACCTACATTCTTTGTAATATTAATACCAAAAAAGTAAATACGTCCTGTAATAGCCGTATTAAAATCAAAAATAGTATTGCCTATAACGAACTGTAAAGTGTTAGCGCCTGTAGATGGGTGTGATGCAAAATAGAAATCATTACTACCTGTTTCCTGATGCCCAAAAGCATAGACTGAACTAACATCATCAAGTCTAACAATCATACTAATGTTCATGTTGTCTGCTAACGGGAATTCAGGAATAGTAATATAACCTGTTCCATCATAATCAGGCATGTAACCATCACGTAACGCTGTATGATTGTAATCACGTAATACTGATGTATCTAACGTTTCACCTGTTACACCATGTTCTAACGACTTGTACCAACGGCTAGGTATCGGGAGCGTATCATCTTGAAGTTGTATGTCGTATATTTCACCCTGAACTCTCTCGTTATTTAATGAGTATCTAACGCCGATATGTTCTATTGATGTTGCAACAGAAGAAATTGCTTCCATGTGATATTCAACACCTGTTACTGGTGTGAACGATCCACTTAATACTGTTGTTCCGTTAATCTTTAGTTCTGAGAAACCAACGAAATTATAAACACCACTTGTAAGATAGATAAACGCTCTTGGTGCTTCTGCATCAATAATATATTGATTATCAAGTGCAGTATGTTTAACTTTCAAACTTACCTTTGAACCAACGGCCATGTTGTAAGTTGGAATCTCTGCATAAGTAGAACCGTCATAGTCTACTGTTAGCGCGTCGTAAAATTCGCCAACGCCCGCTTTATCTGTGTACTTATGAACTGCACCTGTATCTGAAAGTGTTTTTGTACCGTCTGGTGCATCAGGGAATTGTACTAGGTTAAATATATCTTCATTTCCAGTAGCCACGTTTTCTATGTGATGCTCGATACCATCAACAATAGCAATAGGCTCATGAGTTCTTGAATCCCCACTTACTGAATTTTGTCCTCGACCTATTCTTAATGCGTTGTTATATGTTGCAGATTCAAGTGTCCATATTCCTTGATTTACTTTTTCAAATGCAGTGGCACTAGCATGTTTACCCCACTCCGCCATACCTGAACCAGCATATTCGCGCTTGCGTAATTCTCTACGCGCTTCAAAGTCTGCGGTCATAGGAAATACTGGTTTGATTTCTTCTGCTGTTAGGCGTTCTTCAATCGCGTCTTGATCTGCTTTCTGTTCTTCTAATGCTGCTTGTACGGTTACGGCTTCAATGTCTGCGTATGGCGTTACTACAACCTCTGAGGCTGTTACGATTTCCCATGTTGTACTGTTTGCTGCTGTATTAACTTTTAAATACTTATTAGCGTTGCCAGCGTATGATTCAACATCCTGTAAACCAGTTAAGAAACTAACAAGCTGTAAACCCTCCACCACAACAACCTGTGTCGATGTTTCAACTGTACCCATGTTTGAGTCAAGCGGGTGTATAAAATCAACTACAATTTCAGTGCTCATATTAATAGCCTCGCTTTGCTTTTCTGGCTTTATCAATTGCCATGTTTACTGACATATCACTCATCACTACAACAGATTTAGGAACAGCAACACGGCTAACATCATTTTGGCCTGTCCAAGAACCTGACATAAATGTTATTACTTGCTCTGTGTCTTCGTCAGTTTCTTGTGTCCGTAGCTGAATATCATAAACGCCTGACTGAACTCCTAACGCTTCTGAAATACTTGGTTTAATATCCCACTGGAAAATACCGTTTGCTGCGTCTGTCTTCTCTAGAACTGGCTCATAGATAACTGTCGCTGATTGGGCGGTTAACCTGATTTGCATTAACAAATCGAAGTTGGTTATATCAACAGGTGTATAAACGTCTGTCTGCTCGTCATAATCCAAAATTGTAAATTGGATCTTGTATGCGTCACCGCGATAATGTGAAAAATTTAACGTGCCTCGTTGGATAGCCATTTAAACTCCTTGTTGAATTTCAGGCATAAAAAAAGCCGCTAATTTAGCGGCCTGGTTTGTTTTTTTATTTACTAACTTAATACGGATGTTTCTGGGATTAGATCAACTTTTACTGGTGATGCAGAGCAACCCGTACCAGTAAAGTAACTATCCACTTGCCCTACCTGTATCTGATACGACTCAATAGTGTTAGCTGCCAATTGAAAGCTAGGCAACTGAAACCCAAGTGTTCCACTAGTGCCAGATCCAGCAGGGGTTGCAACGTAGGACATTTGCATACCATCTCGAACTCTTACTATTCTAATTCTTGATATATTACCAGGAGGGGAGCCAGACACACTTTTCATGTTAATTGAGTTCGATAAGAAAATGTTTCTATTCTTTATTGATGGACTCACAACATTAAATGTTAATACTACGAACCAGGCACCAGTTGGAATATCGAATATAGAGGATGTGGTATATGTCCTAGCACTAACAACATCACCATCAATACGATCTGCTTGTACTGTGCCTTTAAAAATATATGTATTAGCAGCAGGATTAAAATCTAAAACTGTATCAGTGCCAGCTTGATTATACATTCTCAAGCGTCCGTCATAACCCCATTGAACCCGATTGTAACCACCATCTTGAACTTGCATAAACGGAGCCGTTGAACCTGCATTACTACCGCCGTTGAATCTAACGAAATTACTAACTGATGTATTTCTTCCTATCGTGAGATCACCTGTTATCGTTCCATATGTAGCGTTAATTTCACCTGTTATATAAGCGTTACTCGCATACAATCTACCAAGTTGATCTACTCTAAATGGTGCTGATGCTGCATTAACATGACCTGCATATATACGGTCTGCGCTAACGCCATCCAATGTAACGCTAGCATTACCTGAACCAGCAACGATAGTAGTTGCTGAACTTATTTCATTACCAGTTATTGTATTAGCGTATATTTGGTCTGCTGTAATTGTTCCTACTGCGATCTTTTCTGCCGTTACTGATAAAGCATCTAACTCGTCTGTTTTAATCGCCCCTGCTTCTATCTGGTCAGCGGTTATGGTATTCGCTGCAATATGATCTGCTGTTACTGTTCCATCTACTAATAGATCCCCGTTTATTACAACTTCGTATCTGTTCCAGTTTGCTAAATCAGTTGGTGTGCCACCTGTGAAACGAACTGATATAGGTAATTCTGTTACATGGTTATCACCAAAAATAGTAACAGCATCATCAGGTGATGGTGTTCTGTTCGTTGTCGCGTTGATACATGCTTGTAGCATTTCCTGTGAGCCAGTCCCAACAGCAGGGAAATTAGGATTCCAAACGTTAGGGTAATCTGAAACTGTAAATTGACCAGCACCACGATTACCATCATCACCACCCACACCGCCTAAGCTTTTAGTGAATGATTGACGTTTAACAAAACTAAACGGTGCGCCTGTAAGTGTTAAACCACTAACAGTAAAATCAATCGTTGCACCTAGAACAGAAGTACCAGCAACAAACCCAGAAGCATTGCCATAGGTAACAAACAAACCTGTTAACGTTGGCGTACCTGCTGTGATACTTGTTGCATTAGCAGAAACCGTATAAGTACCCACGTCTGTACCATTGCCGTATTGTAATTCAGTAACACCGTCAAACGCTCTAACGGTTGTTCCTGAACCATTGTAAACGTCAACGGGAACTACACCGCCTGAATCAGCAGGGACACTATGAGCATCATTACTTAATGCAGCAACTAAAGAGTTTTCACCATTACCTCCTGCAATGCCTGTGCTAATAGCAATAGCATTAAACGTTGTTCCTGTATGCTGGAAACCAACACCGAAAGCGAAAGCAAAATCTTGCTCTGATGGCGGAATTGCTGTAGTTAAAAACTCATCACCATTTCTACGATATGAAATATTATTACCGATACGGGCAACAGCAAACACATCTGTATTATCTGCCGAACCATAACCAGAACCAATCTGTGTACCATTTTCATATACACGAATTACATCTGAACCGCCTCGCTGGATGGCGTAATCAAATTGTGGTAAAGGTGTTCCGCCTGTAATTAATCGTCTTGCACCGAATACTGATATATCATTAGGATTGTGAATAAATCGACCTGAGAAACTAAATTCAGAACCATAATATTCTACAGCTACAGCACCAGAATCGTATACACCATTAACGCCGCCTGTAGACGTTACAGAGTTAGTGCCGATTGATGTATTCGCAATATTTTCTAGCGTGAAAGCGCCCGCGCCATTCCCGCCATCTTGTAAGCGTAGAATAGTAATAGTGTCAGTAAATGTGCCGTGTGTGTTAGTTGTCATAGTTGCTGTTACTGCAACTGATGATTCAGCGCCAAACTGTGTAGAGCTTAAAGTAAAATCATCACCAACAACGGGCGCACCTATAACGTCAGGAATTACAGTCCATGTAACAGGTCTGTCGATATTCTGTTTAAGTGCGTTAAATACAATTTCTGTTGGCTCAATTAGATTACTATCTGAATCATACTTAAACGCTTGAGCATCAGATTGAATATTCATTGTTACAGCAGCAGCAGCAGGGTTATATAAAACTGTTTCTTCTGGTGCGTAGTTTATATTGTCACGACCGAAAAAATCGTAATGACCCATTGTTACATATCGAAGATCATTATCTGGCGTTCCGTCTGGAAAATACCAAACATGTAACGTTTCATTACCAAGTAATGTTGCTAACGTTGCATCGCTAGGGATAAAATTAGGCGTTGTTGATATGTGAACTTCTGTTCCTCTGAAATCACTCTCAATATTTGGCGCGAACTCAAACCAAATAGCGCCAATCTTACCGTATATATCTACACCGCCAGGTGCAAAGCATTGATCATTAGTTACCTGTAAGTTTGCAGCGCCAAGCTGTGACCGTGTACCGTCTTTAGAAACTATGTAAACGTGCGCCCTGATCTTACGGTTTAAATTATTATCAACATTTGTCGGGTAAGTGTAATTAAATTCATTTGTTGCGGCCTGGAATATAGCGGGGGTGCTTACGTCATCACCTTGAAAAATATTTAATTCGTAGTGACTAAAAAAATCCCTGACCGTTGGGTTAGTTGGGTTGTTTGGGTTGGTTGGGTCTGGAACTGCAACAGCAGAATCTAACATATCATCCCACGACCATTTAAAATCTTGAGTGGTCGTGTCACATTTCAAACCTGTAACGGGCGGTAGCGTTGCAGACTGTGATACCTCTTGATCTTCTAATACTGTCCAGTTAGACGTGCCATTTACCGCCGACACTGTGCGAACTCTGAAATCGTATACATCAGGGTACAATCTTGGAAAGTCCCAGAATAACTTATCTGTGCGGCCTAATGGTGTCCAGGCTGATGAGGCATCGCTTTTGTATTGAACATCAAAAACAGAATCACTGGCGTAAAATGTGCGCGACCAGGTAAGCGTTGCGCTTGCCGTATCTGTTAGAATATGCTGTGTAAATACCAGGTTAGTCGGCGGTGATACTACAGGCTGTATCGGTAAAGGCTGACCGCCTCCGCCTCCGTTTTTTATGCCGGTGTATACGCTGTCAGAATATTCAATACAGTTAATTGTAGCTATATTTAGCTGGTCATCAGATATGCTGCTTTTAATAGAAGTTACGCGAAACTCTTTTTTATTCCAGCCTATATTATTCTCTGTGATGGTTATAACATCATAAATTCTTACAGGGTATTCCATCAAATCAATATCAATTTCTACCTGCTTTTGAAATTCGTTAGCGCGTAGAATACGGTTAGCTAAAAATTTCATAGGCGAATCTGAATCGTTTCTGTTATTACCGTTGTACCTGGTAAATGGCATTGATAAAGTTTGTGCGTTTATAAATCCATTTTGTATAACAAGCGGATCATTTATAACATTTTCAGGGATCGTGAATGTATCCTGTGCATCATGTAGCAGCGTATTTTTAAACTCTACCTCTACGCAGTTATAATAATTTGATGAGTTCTGTTCTGTTATTTTAACGCCGCCAGAATTTAGAATATTGTTTTCATCAAAGTCAAATGATGGCATTGCCACATCTTGAAATCTTAATACAATAGAACCATTTTCAATAAATAGCGCCAGGTCTGCACATTTGCACATATTGTCTAACGCTGTAGCGAAATCGCTAGAGCTATCAACAACAGCATCAATGTAAAGTTTGTTAGCATCACAATAGTTTGCCGCTGCAATTATTGAGTTGTAATCAATATAATCAGAAGATAATCCCATCCCGAAATACGGGTCTACCATATAATCCAAAATAGCCAGGGCGGGATTTCTTCCGCACTCTCTCGCGGTTACTGGTACGCTAGGATCGCTGTGTATATACTCTTTTTCACCTGTAGAATGATAACGTGGATCATAAACAGGTAAGCCCTCGACAAGTAGCGAGACAGAGAAACTGTCAGATAAAATTCTAATTCCCTCGTCATCAACAATTCTCTCTGACTTAATAGCTACGCAGCAAACTCTATCGCCTCTCATTAATGCCGACCATTCGCCATCGCCGTAATCAATAGCTAACTGCATTGGTATGCCAGTGTCTAAGCCAGATCTAATCTGAACTTCACATTGCTTTTCGAAACCATTTATTAAATTGTTACCTGAAAATCGTAGCTGATTGTTGCCACCTGTAGGTGTTTCTCTATATCTTGATTGAAACCCTAACACTGCTACATCATCAATATAAACCTGTAGAATATTAGTTACACCAACACCGCAAGCGAATACATTTAATAGCTGTGATGAATCATTATTCTGAACGTTTGAATAAACAGGTAATCCACCTGTACGAACCATGCCGTAACAAGGCTGGCGACTGCCTGATGTGCCAGATTTACCAATCTGTGCGCCGTTATCCTCGTTATCTGTTTCAATCTGTGATGCTGTGTATAACGAAACACCGACAGATAAAATTGATATTAATAATGCTACTTCAACGCCTGTCATCTGATCACCTTTCTATAGCATTTAGCTTTAAATAATGCGTGTGTGTTTACGATGCAAAATATGTCGTTGTGCATTGAAAACGATTTATTACCCAGGCAAATTGCCACCGAAACATCATCTATAATCACATCGCCATACTGTGCAAACTCAACGGGTATTTGATCGTATTTAAAAGAGTGATTAACGAATTCAAGGATTGAATAAACGCCATATTCTTTTTTAGCTACGCGCGCGCCGCCCTTGGTGGTTGTGTAACGGCCTGATAATGTTTCGTACATTTCAGGCTCATGTATTTCTAAAAACGCCAGGTTGCAATCTAACTGGCCGTAATCAACAGGTTTACCAAGATACTTTCTTAATATCCTGGTCATCCTTACCTTGTCTATGTTTTCCATGTTTCTTCCTGGGCTGTTGACGCAACATAAGTAAAAAACTTGTCGCCGTTGTGCCTGGCTTCATGGCTTGATTGTGAGGTGCGGCAAAGGTCGGGGGTTTTTGTTAATGACTGAAAAACGCTTTCAGTTGCAACGGCAATAGTTAGCGATCCGTTCGAGTGGTCTATCTCGCTGTTAGGCGTATCGCAAAAACCTCGATGGACATAACCTGCTGTGCCATCTGGTATGATGTTTGTCCCTGGCGTTATCTCGCCAATTCTTAAATCAATCGGGGATTTTAAGAATGAACCGTTATCAATCTCGCGGCGAAAACTCGGATTTATACCGCTTAGTGTTATTGTCGTTCCGATACTTGAGAGATCAGCCGATTCTGACAGGTCGTCTATCTCCAAAAGATCCCCTACGGCCATGTATTCGTTGCCCTCGTATATGACGTTAAACGCGGCTGTGGTTATCTGGTAAACAAAACCGATAGGATTACCGCCTGAATCTGTCTTGCGTAAATCAAGGTCTAATAAAAGTACAAAACTCATGCTAAATGCTCCACCCATTCCATAGAACTTTCTAACTGGAAACCGTTTTCAGTAAGTGAATAAGACTGTGAATCATCAGTGAATTTTGCAGTTATAACGGGGTTAACAGCTTCAATTGTTGAGTTTGATAATTGCGCTTGTCTTAAAGCGGGGTAAATTTTCATAGTCCCGCCGCCAATAACGTTTTCAAGTACCGTATATATTTTTGTATCATTTAAAAACGTAATCATTGAACCCGCGTACAACGTGCCAACGAAAACGGATAATGCGATCTCATTTGAACCTATACCGTTAGCTAACTGCATTGTTGGATTTCTTATTATTTCTGATTTAAACATCAAAGGTAAATCAATCTGAAACTCGTTAAAACGTCCCTGGATGTTTACCAGGAAACCGCGCCAGGCTTTTTGCGCCTGTACGCTTTTACCTATGTTTATATCCATTGAACCCTCTAAACGATGAAGCCCGCGCGAACGGGATTTTATTTTCATGTTTAAAGATTCGGTTACAAAGTTAGGTATATTTTCTGTTAACTCGACATTTGAAATTACTATTTCACTAGGTAGGGTTATTATCATTTTCGCTGCCTCGGTCGTTCACGTTCTACCTTTTTAGTAGCCGCGTAAATTGTTTCTCTCTGCTTCACCAGTTGAGCGTTAAACCATTTCTCATCTGTTACGTTACCCGTGATATTTACGGGCGCGCTGATGCTTGTAGAGCCGCCGCCTGTGTAGCCGTCCTGCTTTTGCATCTTGAGATAATCGGTTAGGTCTTCGTTCGCTTTAGGCTGTACGACACGCTCGCCCGCGCTTAATAGGAATGATTGGTTATCACCAGACATAGGAACAGAATCAGTGCCGCCGTGAAACTGGCCGAAGTTAACTGTCTTAATCTCTGCAATGGTTGCCGCTGTTTCTAATGTTGCAAAACCAATGGCGGGCAAGTTATACGGGAAAGGGGCGGATGCTACCGCTGTGCTGATTGCGGCGGGTGCGTTTAATAACGCTTCTGCTAACACTAGGTTTTTCTTAGCGTTAAATTGAACACCGAAAGCCGCGCCGATTTGATCAATATTGCCTAGTGCGGTATTAACTTCTGCATCGCCTGAGATCTTGTCTAACAGTTCTTTTTGTTGACGGTATTTATCTTCGATTGATTTTTTAGCGGCTTCGTATTCTTCCGTTTTCTGTAATTTCTCGCTGGTTGAATTGGCTAGTGCTTCAAGCTCAAATTCACGCATCAGCTCTAACCGCTCATAAATATCTTCTTCACTTGCCAGGGCAACTGTTTGCTCGTTAGATAATGCCACTGCTGCCAGGTCTGCTTTCGCCTGGTTAAATACCGCTTGATCTGCCAGGTATTGATCACGTTCCGCCGCTATGATTTTATTTTCAGCTTCTATCTGTTCGGGGGTGATGAATAGAACTGAGAAATCGGTTGACGATGTTGGTGTTGTTGAGGCTGGTTTTTTCTTTGTATCAGATCCTTTATCGTTAGAATCTGTTAATGGATTATTCTTTTTATTGTAAGAAGCCTGTAAATCTTCATAGGCTTTCTTTGCAATATCTAGTTCGTTCTTCCAATCAGCAAGCTCATCACCACGAAATGATTTAAACAAATTATCTAGAACGCCATCACTACCACTTTCAACACGCGAAATATTTTCTTCTAATGTTTTTATTTCATCATTTAGATCTGCCAGTTCTGAAAGGTCGGCTTGCTTAGTTCCCTCTTGCAGTGAAGCCCAAAAAAACGCGGCGTTCTCAGTGGCAGTTATAAAACTATCGCTAATACCAGCTAATGCGGTAGCTAGTGTATTTGTAATGTTGTTAGCTAATATACTTGATGAAGTAGACATTAAATTTAACTGTTTGATCGTGTCATCTTCAAGCGTTGTAGCAAGCGCATCAAACCTACCAGTTAAGGTGTTTAGCTCTGTCCCGTTATCACGTAGCAACGGTATTAGGTATCGTGATTCGCTAGCCATGCCCTCTAATGCAAAATTCATATCGCCAGCGGATTTCCCCGCCGCTTGCATCTGGTTTACCATCGCTTGCAATACATCTGGCGCGGATAAGTCTTTAAACGATCTAGCCGCTTCCTCTGCCTGTTCTTTGGTTAAGCCCATAACATCTGCAAAATCTTGGAAACCACCGCCGCCAGTAGCGAGGAAATCAGCAATTTTCTCATCAGTATCACCAAGTATCGAACCTAGTTGCTCTGTGCTAATACCAACAGTTTGAGCGGCGAACGCCATTGATTGAAACTTTGATGCTGATATTCCAGCCGCGTACGCTGACCGCTCTATTTCTATACTTGCGCTAGCCATTTCACTAACGAAACTAGAAACGCCACTGATTGAAAAACCGATAGCTATTGCAGAACTAATGGCGCTTGTTGCTTTATTTACGCTTTTACTTAGATTTTTATAGCTACGCTCCATGCCTTTAAGCTGTTTATCTGTCTGGTCTTGAGCTTTCTTTAATGCCTGGACGTATTGCGCGGTTGACGCATTAAGCGCAACGTTTACGCTTGATAATTGTTGAGCCATTGCGCCCCCATTAAGCGATTAGTTTTTTTAATTGACGGATAACGTAATAATCAGGATCGTCTAAATCACCCTCTATCTGAATTTCTTCTTTGATAGCGGTAATAAATGTTTTCAGGTTTGATTCACGCAGTTTATCTGGCATGTTTATTGTGGAATTTAAAATTTTACGGGCTTTACTAACTCTCTCGTCTTCTAAAAAATCAGGTACGCCAGGCTGTAAATATGGGAATAATTCCGTTGCTGGCTGGCCTTTTTTATAGACCTGGTGTGTTAACAGTGAGGCAATCAAACCTAACTGATTTGCTTGCCTGTCATCAGTCCAGGGATTCCAGGCATTTAATGC